>CAMAQR010000003.1 GCA_945860375.1 Pseudorhodobacter antarcticus | reverse complement strand
CCCATGCGACAAAGGAAAGAACGGCTTCAACCGCTCCATCTGCGCGTCCGTCAGCCAGAATAGATCACCCATGCGACACCTCCCCGATGCCGCAAATGAATCAGTGAAACGGGCCGGAAACAAGTGGATTAATGAGTTCTGAGCCTAGGGTTTCCCAGCCATCGACCTTGCGCATCTGGATCTGGCCGGAGGCCATCAGGGCCCAGAGCAGCATCGGCACGGTTTCTGCGCAGGGCAGCACGGTCTGGGTCTTGACGCGGCGGCGGAACTCCTCGTTCGGCCGCTAGATCGCGTTCGTTGTCCGCACCGATTTCCATTGTAACGGGTCGAGCCGCGTGAAGGTGAACAGCCGGTCGCCTGCCTCCTCGAGGCTGGCGGCGACGGCCTTGCATTTCAGCCGCCATTTGCGCAGGAATGCTTTGCGGCGTTTCTCGACCTCGGCTGCGGTGTCGGCGTAGATGTCGGCGTAGATCATGTCGCGCTAATCCTCGGTTAGCTCGTCGTGCATTGTCTTCGGGGCATGGCCGAGAAGGTGGCGATGCTTGTGGACCGTGCAGCGCTGGATGGCCAAGTCTCCGCCCCAGAGCGCGACAAGTGCGGCCTCAAGACCAGGGGCGCCGTCGATGATGACGAACTCGGGGTGCTTCAGCCCGCGCGCATCGAGATCGGCGAGGAACTGGCCCCAGGCGGCCTTGCTCTCTCCACCCATATTCATGATGGATATTGCTCTCAAAAGACCGGAACGAAACCGGTGCAGGTCCAATCCTCCAGCTCGGCGAGATCAACCGGGCCGTGGTCGCGCGTCTCGAACACCTGATCGTCCAGATCGAAGATCGGCACGTTGGAACTGAAACCCGGCTTCGAGCGCAGGTCAGCCTGCCACCCGATGGCCTCGAGGGTGCGCTACTGCGACACCACTACGATCTTGCTGACCATTCAATTTCCCTGGCGTCAAGATCTTCCGCAGTACTCTCGTATCCTCGACACATATGCTTTTCGCAGTTCCGATTTCGCTTTCATCGATGTCGCCTACGGCCCCCTGACTGACATCGCATTGGCCGACGACGTCGCCTACGAGCTTTCCGACGTGGAAATGTTACCCCCGATCAGGGTGCGATGCCTCAATGGGCAAGTTGAAAAGCCCTTCGAATTTTTCGCGCCTGGGCCCAATTGACTGGCTCCAGCGATCAGAGAAGGTTCGACCGCAGTCGCGTCCGCACCGCCAACGCGACTCCGATCTAACCTTCTCTGGCACCGAAGGCTTGCGGCCGGAACGTTAACAACTTCTTGACTACGAGCGTGTTCAATGAGCCCCATATTTTGGGGGCGACGGTAGAATGCGGCACGAGAGCAAATTCTCAACTTGGATCAGGTCAGGCGGGCAAAGCACCTTCGTCTTGGCGTTGAATGGCCTTGTTGGTTTGGAAACGAAGTTCTCGGTTGTGCCCGACCGACTCCTCGACAGCATCATTGATGATGCGCTTGCAGCTGCCGTCGGTCGCCTGAACCAACACCTACCAGACGGTGTCTCTATCGACATCAGCGCGATCGATCTGACTCCTATCCGTGATCAACTTCGGAGCGAGGTTGCAGACCGGCTGACCGAAATCGGGGTGGCCGTAAACCCGAACGACCCGGTCATCACCTCGATCATTGCCCGATATGCCGAGATACTGAACGGTCTGTTCCAGACGGATGCCCTTCAAGTCGAGAGATACATTTGGCGAAGCAGCGACGATTCCCGGGTTCGCGCTGCCCATGCCGAATACGACGACCGTGTCTTCTCGTGGTCTGCCCCCCCTGAAGGCGGGCATCCGGGTCAAGGGTGGAATTGTCGATGCACTGCGGAACCGATCATTGACCCGACCAGCATTCCCGAAGGCTCTGTGTGCGACATCCTGACGGGTGATCGACTGGCGTCCGTTTTCCCTGATGCTGATACGGACCGTCTGGCGCGGATAGCAAGAGAAATCGACTTTCAACTTGTAACCGCTCGCCTGGACAGCCCGGATCGCCTCGCACACTTCTTCGGCCAGGTGCAACAGGAGGTCGGACCGCGCCTGCGCCTTATAGAGAGCCTTGACTACCCTCCCGACAAACTTGGTGTAACTTTTCGCTACTTCCGTCGTCATCCCGACGAAGCCCTGCGTTTTGGAAGAACTGACGAGCATCCTGCGGATCAGGAAGCGATTGCAAACCGCGCCTATGCTGATCGAAATGGCAATGGAGATATCGAGAGCGGCGACGGGTGGAGGTTCCGTGGTCGCGGGCTGAAACAGGTCACCGGTCGGGCGAACTACCGGGCCTTCACCGAAGATCATGCGGAACTGTTTGGGGAATTGATCGACTTTGAAGCCGAGCCGGAACTGCTTGGAACTCCTCGTTATGCGGCGCGATCTGCTCTCTGGTTCTGGCGCGCGAACAACCTTTTCTCGCTCGCGGACGCCGGAGTTACCCAAGCTGCCGCCGACAGCATTACTGCAATCATTAATCCGGGAACGAACTCGTACGATCAACGCTGGGAAAAGGTCCAAGACCTGAATGCATCTGCGGTTTTCGCCAGTATCTGTCGATTCTCGGTTGCGAGGCCGCGCTTCGAGGACGCCGAATGAAACGCAGGCTGCGAATTTCAGTGCTGATCCTTCTGCTGGGCAGTGCCACCCAGTCGGTAGGTCAGACGACATACGACGGTTCAACAGTGGAGACGCCTGAACTCCGAATCGAACTCCGACCCGTTGGCGATGACCGGTTTGTAATTGGTCTAACTGACAAAGTGGCGGGCCTGCGAGTTGGCCATGAGTTTGAGGGAGAAGGGGCGAATGATCCAAGGCCCTTCTTGCTCGCCCATGGCCGGTACTGCGACACATCGGTAATCATGCTCACCGTGGAATACCCATGGCGCCACGATCTTCCCGAGTTTCAGCGGGTTCTTTCAACTTTCGCTTTCAGCCAATCCGATTTTGCGTTTATCGACGTGGCCTACGGCACGCTGACTGACATCGCGTTAGCCGAAGAAACGGCGTACGATCGGGCAGATCTCGGCATGCTGCCCCCGATATGGGTGCGCTGCCTCACCGGTCAGGTTGAAAAGCCCTTTGAATTCTTTCGGCAAGAAACCAAGTAACGATCCATCGGGCTCAGAGAAGGTTCGACCGCAGTCGCGTCCGCACCGCCAAAATCCCCCTTGCGAACGACTGACACACCCGTTCAGGGCGCGGAGTTTTCCGTGTTTTAAAGGGGTTTGCGGGAGTAGTCCGAACCTCAGAGACCGCGCGCGGGTCCCGTTTCGGGCTCTGAATACGCCTCCGGCTCAGGTCGAGCGAACCTCGCCCTTTCAAGTTCATCGGTTTTTCCCCCTCATTTACGATGGCATGACATTCGGCACCGCCAAAACTCTGCGATGCGTCCCAAACGACGCCGCTGGAGTCAGAGCCAAGACGCACGGTAGGCATGTCGGGTGGGATGCCCGCGTAAACGGTCGGATCGGAGAGAACAGTTCCCATGGCATTTCGGCCGATGTCGCTGATGACAATCGCTTTTTGCGCGGCTAGCCTGGCGCGATGTCGAACGGGTCATGGACAGATGCGGAGAACGACCTGATCGTTGCGGATTACTTCGCGATGCTGGCTGCAGATGTCGCGGGCCAGCCCTACAACAAGGCCGAGCACAATCGCGATCTTCAGGCCCGCATCGACCGCAACCGCAGTGCCATCGAGTTCAAGCACCAGAACATCAGTGCGGCACTGCAGGGCCTCGGTGAAACATGGATCCCCGGCTACAAGCCCGCCGTCAACTTGCAGATGGCTCTGGTCGATGCTGTGGCGCGCTGGCTCGCGCTCAATCCGGCCTGGTTGGGCCGGGCGCCAGGCGCGCGCAAAGCGATGGGTATGGCCGACATGGCCCGGCTGTGGATCGGACCGCCACCAACGCTTTCGAACCAGCCCCCGCCGGCCGAGCTGGACCAGATGCTGCACATTTCCGCCAAGTTCGATGTGGCCGAACGGGATGCCCGCAACCGCGCGCTTGGCCGGGCTGGGGAGGAACGGGCGCTGGCCCATGAAAAGGCTGCTCTGGCCGATGCCGGACGCGGCGATCTGGCCCGCAAGGTGCGCTGGGTGTCGGAAGAAGATGGCGACGGCGCGGGCTATGACATCGAAAGCTTTGCGCCGGACGGTCGGTTCCGCCTGATAGAGGTGAAGACAACGAATGGCTGGGAGCGCACGCCCTTCCACATTTCCCGCAACGAACTGGCCGTGGCCGAGGAACGGCGCGCCGACTGGTGCCTGATGCGGCTGTGGAATTTCTCGCGCGAACCGAAGGCATTTGAACTGCGCGCCGCTGAACGCCCATGTATCGCTGACAGCGACCAGCTTTCAGGCCAGCTTTAACTAGGCAGTCAGTCGAACACCCGCCCGGGCTGATCGGCCCATGCCAATTCGGCCGCCCCGCATAGGTCCTTGAGCGTCAGCACCGTGGGTTCACGCTGCAGGACAAGTTGTTCCAGCACCAGTGGCGACAGCCCTGCCAACCGGATGATGCGGCTGACGTAGCGGTCGGAGGCGCATTCCTTGGCAGCCAGATCGGCGAGCGTGGTGACTTCGCCGCGTTCGATCAGTTGTCACCAACGCCAAGCAAGAAATCCTTTGCCAGTTGGAATACCGGTGAGCACCTACACAGCGCGATCCGCGTCGTGACCCCCAACGAGCGCCACGCAGGACAAGACAGCGCCACGCTGGCAAATCGGGCCATCGTCTATGCAAATGCAGGTGTGCAAAAGCCGGAACGTAGGTCAGGCAAAATCCGCAACTGGCAAGCCGCCGGACGCGTCTGGCTCAACCCCGAAAACCGGATTGAGCGCCCCTGAAATCAGAGACGTTGCGTGAAATCGGCGGACAACTTCTTTGACAAACACCGCCCTCGGCATCGCCGCCGTGCCCCCCGACTCGCGCAGCATCCCGCCCGTGTTCAGCCCGTCCCGCACACGATCAAGTGCCTGTCACCAGCTTTGCCAGAAGGTTGCGGTTGATCCCGTTGATGGCGGACACATCATCAACGCCGATCTGCGGTCATCGTTTACCCGGCCTTCGGGGTGAACCGCAGCGACAGGCAGGACATGCCGCCATCCAGCTTGGCACATTCCGAATTCCCGATTTCGCGCACATCAAATCCCGCTTTCAACAAAGTGTCCCTTGTGCGGGCAAAGCCTGCTGGCATCAGCACCAGATCATTGAACCTGATGGCGTTGGCCGAGGCTTCTTCGCCCTCTGCGGTGTGAATCACCCGGTAACCCTTGAAACAACCCGAGGCGTCGAGCCTTTTCGTTGACAATATGGTTTCGGCGTCCAACAGCGAACAGTCTGTCTTGAAGTGCAGAATCCCGGGCGGTGTGTGCACTTCACGGACAGCAAGGCGCCAGTCGGCCACTTTGCGGATCAACTCTGCCACACCGCCTGCGTTGGTCCGGGCAGAGCGTCCAACGAGGATCTCTGTCTCGGTCACGAGGATGTCGCCGCCTTCGATGAAACTCTCCGGTTGATCGATCCGACGGACATCATCATACAGCGCCCGCAAATGCTGCTCCATTTCCGCGGCCTCTCCCAAACGGGAAGGCGCGCCGGGGCGCATGATGATGGCCCCCTCAGGCAGGCAAAGAGCCGTATCTTCCACAAAGACGGAGTCGGGAAAAGCCTCCAGCGGGTCCAGTTCGATCACAGTCGATCCGGTTTCCCGCAGGGCCGTGACATAATCGGCATGATGGCGTTGCATCAGCGCAAGGTCGGGATTTCCGATGTCGACGGCCCGCAGTCCATGCAGGATGGATCGGGCGGGCTTGCGCGTGATGGCATGGGTAAAGCGAAATGAGCGCATAACGGACCTTTGGATCATGGGCTTCCATTGATAGCCGCATCCCTGCCTGACGCAAGTCATGCCGACGAGGTTCGGGACGAAATCGTGCGAACGATCGGTTCGGGGCCAGATCGGGCGCGTGTCGCCGTCGTCGTCGGTGATCAAGGTGCGCGTGAAGGCTCTCGCTTTGCCCGTTCTGCATCGACGGGCGCCGCCGCCCCCTTCAAGCTGCGATGCCGGGCGGCTTTCCCGCAGGAAAGGCTTGCGCTGGAAAAGATTGCACGCTTAGATAACCCGAATGGGGGACGCATGGAGAACGAAGCCGAACGACGGCCCGAGGCGATCAAGGTCACGGATCTGCACAAAAGCTTTGGCGCGCACAAGGTTCTCACGGGTGTTTCCCTTACCGCCCGCGAGGGCGACGTTGTGGCAATCATCGGCGGCTCCGGGTCTGGCAAATCGACGATGCTGCGCTGCATTAATTTTCTTGAGACCCCGACCTCCGGCATCATCCATATCGCGGGCGAGTCTGTGACGATGCGCCCGGATGGCGTGCCATCGGACCGCAGGCAGCTTGAACGCATCCGCCAATCGCTGGGCATGGTGTTTCAGTCCTTCAACCTCTGGACCCACCGGACGGTGCTGGAAAACCTGATCGAAGTTCCGGTCCATGTCTTGAAATGTCCAAGGGATGTGGCGGTGGAGCGGGCGCGAAAGCTGCTTGCCCGCGTTGGTCTTTCCGAAAAGGAAGGCGCCTATCCCGCCTTCATGTCCGGGGGCCAACAGCAGCGCGCGGCCATTGCGCGGGCGCTGTGCATGGAACCCAAGGCCATGCTGTTCGACGAGCCGACCAGCGCCCTTGACCCCGAGCTAGTCGGCGAGGTGTTGCAGGTCATCCGCGGCCTTGCCGACGAGGGGCGGACAATGATTCTGGTCACACATGAGATGAAGTTCGCCCGGGAGGTCGCAAGCCACGTGATCTACGTTCACAACGGCCAGATCGAGGAAGAAGGCCCGCCCGACCAGCTGTTCGGCGCGCCCAGATCCGATCGGCTGAAGCAGTTTCTCAAATCCGTTGCCTGAAAAGACGGAACAACCAGCAAGGAGACACCTATGAAGTTCAAATCCCTCGTCGTCGCAGCGATGCTTTTCGCTGCGCCCGTGGCGGCCCAAGAGGTCAAGATCGGCATCGCCGCCGAGGCTTATCCGCCCTTCGCCTCGCCCGATGCCAGCGGCAACTGGGTCGGCTGGGAGGTCGAGTTCATCAACGCCATGTGTGCGGCGGGAGAGATGCAGTGCGTCATCACCCCGGTGGCATGGGACGGCATCATCCCGTCGCTGACTTCGGGGCAGATCGACGCGATCATGGCCTCGATGTCGATCACCGAAGAGCGTCTGAAAACCATCAACTTCTCGGACAAGTACTACAACACACCCACCGTCATCATCGGCACCAAGGGTGTCGACATGGCACCCACCCCCGAGGGGCTTGCCGGCAAGATCATCGGTGTCCAGGCCTCGACCGTGCATGCTGATTATGTTGAGAAGTACTTTGCGCCGACTGCGGCTGAGGTAAAGATCTACCAGACTCAGGACGAAGCGAACCAAGACCTTGCCGCCGGGCGGATCGACGCGATTCAGGCCGACAGCATCGCGATGGACGCGTTCCTCGCCTCCGATGCCGGTGCCACCTGCTGTGATCTGAAGGGTGCGGTGACCGATGACGCGGCGATCCTCGGGCTGGGGGTGGGTGCCGGTGTGCGCAAGGAGGACACCGAACTGGTGGCGAAGATCAACGCTGCCATCGCCAAGGTGATCGCCGACGGGACTTATGACACGATCACCGCCAAATACTTCGCTTCGTCGATCTACGGCGGCTGAGCGGGTGACCCTCCGGGGCAGCCCGGTCGGTCGGCTGGCGCCTGCCTCCCCCGTGCCGGGGGAGTGCAGCGGGCCTGCACACCGTCAGGCGCGGACTGTGTCTGACCGGACGCGCCCCGTCCCCTTTGCATCAGGGGGCGGGAAAGCGGCCAGTGCCTTGCAGGTGCGCCACGGACTTAAGCGGGGCAAGGCATGAACACCGCCGACGCGCTGTCCTCGACGCTTGGGCTTCTTGCCTGGATGCCGCCCGGTTGGGGGGCGACGCTGGCGGCGGGGCTGGGCAAGTCGATCATGATTGCCATCGGGGCTTTCGGCCTTGGCCTTCTGATCGGGATCGCCGGCGCCTACGGCAAGCTTTACGGCGGGCCGGTGACGCGCGACCTTCTGGGGATCTACACGACCATCGTGCGCGCGGTGCCCGAACTGGTTCTGATCCTGATCCTCTATTTCGCGGTCACGTCGTCGCTGAACAATCTGCTGCTTGCCTGGGGGTTCGAACGCGTTCAGATTTCCGGCTTTCTGGCCGGGATTGCCGTGCTCGGCGTGGTGCAGGGCGCCTATGCGACGGAAATCCTGCGCGGCGCGATCCTGTCGGTGCCGCCCGGCCAGATCGAGGCCGCCCGCGCCATGGGCATGCCGCCCCTGACACTGGCCTGGCGCGTTACCTTTCCGCAAATGCTGGCCGCCGCGATCCCGGGCCTTGCGAACCTTTGGCTTATCGCGACCAAGGATACGGCGTTGCTTGCTGTCGTAGGCTATGCCGAACTGACGCTGGTCACCCGTCAGGCGGCCAGCACGACCAAGGCCTTCTTCACCTTCTTCATGGCGGCAGGTGTTCTTTACCTGGCCATTTCCATCGTCTCGACCTTGGTCTTCGGCAGGATCGAGGCCTGGGCGCGGCGCGGACAGGTCCGGCAGGAGGGGCGCTGATGGAAGGGCTCTTGGCACCCCGCCGCATCGTGATGGCCGCAATCGCGGCGCTGCTGGTCTTGTGGTGCGTGATGGCGTTGAACTGGACCTGGCTTGCCGACCCGAAGTACCAGGCGCTGATCGTCCGGGGCATCTGGACCACAATCTGGCTTCTGGTCGTGACCATGGTGCTGGGCATGTTGCTTGCCATTCCGCTTGGCTTTGCACAGGCCGCCGGGCCTTGGTGGCTGTCGCAACCTGCCGCCGGCTTTTGCGGGCTGATCCGGGGCACGCCGCTGCTGCTGCAACTCTGGCTCTTGTACTATGGGCTTGGCTCGCTCTTCCCGTCGATTCCCTGGATTCGTCAATCCGACCTCTGGCCGATCCTGCGACAGGCCTGGCCCTACGCCGTGTTGGCGCTGACCCTGTCGGTCGCGGGGTACTCGGGCGAGGTGATGCGCGGTGCCTTCAAGGGCGTGCCCTATGGCCAGCTTGAGGCGGCAAAGGCGATGGGCATGCCCCGCTTCACCATCTTCCTGCGGATATGGCTGCCGCAGGCCTTCCACCGTGTCCTGCCGACCTTGGGCGGCGAAACAGTCCTGACCCTGAAGGCGACCCCGCTGGTCGCGACGATCACGGTGGTGGACATATACGCGGTTTCGTCGCGCGTCCGGCAGGACACCTTCATCGTCTATGAGCCACTTCTGCTGCTGGCCGTGGTTTACATGCTGATTGCCGGGGTGATCGTCCTCTTGTTCCGCTGGCTTGAATCGCTGGTGCCGCAGAAGCTGGTCTGACGCTGCCTGAACAGGTCAAGCAAAAGAAGACGTCCACGGGTAAACCGTTGAAAATCCCGTTGGCAGCCCGGAGGATCAACATGGTGAGCGGCCCCAAGCGTTGCGCTGTGCTATTCAGTCGTCGTCCGGGACGTTCAGAAACCCGACGCATGCGGCGGGCAAGATCGTCACGCCCATGACGACGAAGAGCGAGCCGCTCGTGATCGCGCGCGCGCTGATCTTTGACGCGACCGGGGGTTGTCGAACCGCTCCGCCAGTTCCTTGAACGTGATGGCCTTGCGCCCCGCGTCGCGCTCGGCAACAGGATACTCGCCAGTGCGAGCAGCGGCAACGATGGCCCGACGACGCGCCTGAAGAAGGTTACCGCCATGATGCTCTATGCAGACTTCGACCAAGAGCAGCGGATTCGGCCGAAGTTGAACATAGAACCTTGATGCGTCGGGGCCGACCGGGGGCAGGTCAGTATCGGCACTAATGTGACACTTCGGTCGTCCTCTTGACGGTCGAGTACCCATGGCGCCGCGATCTACCGCAGTATCTGCAGGTTCTTGACAGATTTGCTTTCCGCGCATCGGATTTCGACTTTATCGACGGTTCTTTTGGCCCCTTGACCGACAGGGCACTTGCCGACGACGCGGCCCACGCGCCAAATGAGCGCGATGTGTTGCCCCCAGTCAAAGTGCGTTGCCTTTTCGGGAATAAAGCAAAGCCCCTCGAATTCTTCGATCATGATGCCAAGTAGCGTGTTCAGCCTCAGGGAAGGTCAGATCCCTGTCCCGTCCCCTCTGCCAATCCTTACCCCTGTCTGCCAATCTGATGTGTTGCCATTGGTTTTGGCGGCGATGCAAAGCCTGCGCAGGGCGGTCAGACCTGACGGAAAGACCGGGCCGAGCGGTTGCGGCCACTCTGAAAGGCTTTGGATCTGGCCAGATCACGGTGCCGATGCAAACAAGGGGCCAATCGCGGTTTGCCGGAAAGTGGTGCCAGCGCGGTCCAGAAACAGCGCGTTCAGATTGAGCGCGCGGGCCAGTTCCGCCCCCCGGGCGCTGCCCATCACCATCAGTGCCGTGGCCCAAGCATCGGCCAGCATGCAGGTTTCGGCCACCACGGTGACAGAGGCCGGGCCGTCATTCAGCGGACCACCGCGGGTGACGTCCATGGTGTGCGACAGTCGGCGGTTGTCGACTTCGATCCAGTGGCGGTAGTCGCCCGAGGTGGCGACAGCGGCGTTTTCCAGTGACAAGACGGCTTCGGGCGCGCGTTGGGCATAGTCGGGGCGTTCGACCGCGATGGTCCAAGGCGCGCTGCCCGGCGGGGTGCCTGTGGCGCGCAACTCGCCGTCCAACCCGACCAATGCGTTTTCAACACCATGCGTGGCCAGAACCGCGATCATCTGATCCACGGCAAAGCCTTTGGCGATGCCGTTCAGGTCGATCTGGATGGCTGCGCGTTTGCGCAGGGTGCCGTCGGCCCTGTTCACCTCGATGATCTGGTCCGCACGGGGACGGGGTTTGTGGATCAGATCGCGCACGGCGGCCACATCGGCCTGCGCCGCGCCAAAGCCCCAAGCCGTGACCAGATCGCCAAGCCCAATGTCAAACGCGCCGGCTGATGCTGCCCCCACGGCCAGACCGGCCGAGATCACTTGCAGCAGTTCGGGCGGCTGCGGCAGCCATTCGCCCACGGCTGCGGCATTCAGACGAGAAAGGTCGCTGTCAGGCTTCCATGTCGACATTTGCTGGTCCACCTTGGCCACGCAGGCGGCAAGATCGGCTTGCAAAGCGGTGACATCCTGTGCGCCCGTGTAGACAACCGCCGTCCAGCGGGTGCCCATGACTTGCCCGTTCAGGGCGTGGCGGATCGGGGCGCCGTGTGCCAGATCAGTAAACGTCTTCGGCATAGCGTCCCTCGGCTTTCATCATCGCCGGGGTCAGGCCTTGGGGGGCCAGCACCTCGGTCAACGCGGCGGCAACACCTGCGGCCATGTCACGGCCACCGCAGACCAGCACCTGCGCGCCGCCCTCGATCAGTTTGGCGATGCGGGCGGCGTCTTTGCGCAGAGCGTCTTGCACATAAGCGCGGGTGGCGGTGCGGGAAAACGCGGTGTTGACCGAGGTCAGGCGGTGTTCGGCCTGCCATTGCTGCAATTCCTCGCCAAACAGCAGGTCGGAATTGGGGTGCCGCGCGCCGTAATACAGATGCATGGCGCGTCCGGGGCGGTTGGCGCGGGCAAAGCCTGCCAAGGGCCCAATGCCGGTGCCTGCGCCGATCAGGATCACCGCAGCGGTGCCACGGGCCGGGCGGAAATCGGGGTTGGCGCGGATGAAGGCTTGCACCGTGTCACCCGGTTGCAGGGCCAAAAGCTGCGCCGAACACAGGCCGCCCGGATGTTTGCGCACGCAGATCTCGACAAAGCCATCGGTGGTGGCGGAGGCCAGCGAATACAGCCGTGGCACGGTGGATCCTGTCGGCAACACTCCGAGCAGATCGCCGGCGGCAAAGCGGGCAAGACCGCGTCCGCGCAGCCGGTCCAGCCAGCCGGTGACGGGCAAGGCAAAGCGCAAGATCGCGGTGGGGGCCTGCATATCCGCGCCATAATCGCGGCGGGAGATCAGGGTCAGCGCCTGACTGCGCGGCAGAACCGGCTGATGCGCCAGCGTCAGATCATGGTCCAGCGCTTGGCCCAGCGCATGGCCCCAGCGCGCGAAATCCTGCGGCGACTGGCGGTCAACGGTGTCCATCGGCAGCAGAGAGTGCCAGCCCTTGGCAGTGGCCGCATCGGTGATCGCTTGCGCATAGGCGCAAAAGGCCGGGAACTGGCGGTCGCCAAAGCCCAGCACCGCCAATTGCGCCTTGGGGACGCTTGGCAGTGCGGCCAGACGGTGCAGAAAACCGCGTGCGGAATGGGGGGCGTCGCCGTTGCCATAGGTCGCGGCGAGGATGATGACCTGTGCGGCCTGGCCATAGGTTTCGGGGGCAAAGCGCGCCAAGGGGGCGGCGTGAACCTTGTGACCCGCGGCGGTCAGGGCGGCGTGCAAGGTCGCCGCAAAGCCCCATGTGGTGCCACCTTCGGACCCGACCAGCAGGATGGTGTCGGCGCGGGCCGCCGGTTGGTTGCCCACCAGACGCGGGCGGGCTTGGCGTGCGCGCCACCACATCAGGGCGCCGGTGTAGGCCATGATGGGCGCGGCCAAAGCGCTGGCCCCAAGGATCAGGCCCAGTGCCCAGGCCCAAGACCCCTGCCCGGTGTGCAGCATGTAGACCGTTTCTGTCACCTGTTGCAGCAGGCTGGGGGGAAGGGCGTCCAGTATCACGCCGGTGCCTTGATCCAGATAGGCTTCGCCCGCACTGCTGGTCAAAGTGTAGGCGTCGGTTTCATCACCCGCGTAGGGAAAGGTCAGTTCGCGCAGGTCTGTCACGGCGGTGGTTTGCAGGGTGGGAATGTCGGCGGGCGAGATGCCCATCTGACCGCTGACGGTGTCAGGGATGCCGGTCAAGGCCGCAGCTTCGGGAATTAGGCTGAACGTGGTGGCGACCATGAAAAGCGCGGTCAGCGCCGACAGCAAAAGACCCGGAACGGCCAGACGCGCCAGTTCGACATGCAGCCGACCAGCCACCGGGCCATGCAGACGGGTGAAAAACTTGCGCCAGCCGCCCACTCGGCGCGCCACCAGAAACATGCCCGACACCGACAGCGCCAGCATCGCGGCCGCCGCCGCAGCAGCCGTCAGGCGGCCGACGTCATCAAGCAAAAGCGAGCGGTGCAGGTTGGTCAGCCAGCGCAGCACGCCGGACTGCGTTTCCACCGACAGGGCCTTGCCTGTGGCCGGATCAATCACCACCGTCGCCGGTTGGTCGTTGTCATAATAGAACGCCGTGATCGCACCCGATGGCGCGCGGTGCAGTTGTTCGACCGACGGAAACTCTGCCACCACCCGCGCCGCAAGGGTGGCCACCGTCAGGTTGCTTTCGATCTGTGCGGGCGCTTGCAGCCGCTCCCATGCGGGCATCACCGACAGGGCGGCCCCGGTCAGGGTCAGCACCACAATCAGCACGGCGGCGATCAGGCCGGGGAATTTATGCAAGGAACGCAACATGTCGACACTTTCGATAAGGAAGGCGATGCGGATCTGATGCCGCACCGCCGGTGGTTTGGGTCACATGCCGTAGGTGAAATCGGCGATATAGCGACCACCGCTGACGGCTTGGCCAGCGCCTGCCGAGGTCAGAGGCACCACGATTTCCGATGGGCTGTCGCGCATGTCTTCAACCGCAGCGTCGATGTGCAGCTGATAGCCGGCGTCAATCATCACGTCGGCAAGATCCAGTGTGATTTCAAGGCTGCGGCCTTGGCCGACGCTGGCCCCGGTGATGCCGTCCACTTCGGCGCGATCGCCGCCCGTGGCGGCAAACCAGTCGCCAAGGTGTTTGTAATACTTGGATTTTCCACCCGCCATCCACAGGCTGCCCTGATAGGCGCCGTTGGCATCGGTGACGTAGATCGCCAGATAAGCGCCGTTGCCGCCGTAAGAGTTCATGTTGACTGTCATGGTCACGGGCCGCGCCAACGCCGCACCGGGCGCGATCAGGGCGGTGGTCAAAGCAAGAGCTGTCAAAAGGCGTTTCATCAGGGTTTCTCCGTCTGGGGTCCGCGGGTTGGGCAGCAGGGCGCAATGCCTGACTGACAGACCCGGGAACGAGGCTTCGGTTTGGGAACAGGATTTGGGTGCCGCACCCTTGCCATGAGGACACAACAAGGGTGCGGCCAAGATGAACCGGTCTGGATCAGTTCACCTGTGCTTTGGGCGCGGCACCATTGCCGAACAGCCCGTTTTTCGGTGGGAGTTTCTGGCCTTGCGGGACGTTGTTCTTGTCGATGGTGCAAGGCTGATCGTCGTCGCCCTGATCATCATCATCGTCGTCGCAGCCATCGCCAAGATTGTCATCGTCATCACCTTCATCGTCGTCGTCGCCTTCATCGCCGCCATTGTCTGCGAACAACAGGTCAGTCGTGGTGGTCAGTTCGGTGCCACCGGTTGCACCCGTGCGGGCGGCAAGTGGCGCTACCAGAAACGCGCCGAACACGGCGGCTATGGCCAACAAGGAAAGCGTGGATTTCATCTGATGTCTCCGTCTGAATGAGCGATGTGAGCGGCGTAACCGGGTGGGATGATCGCAAGCTGACGGCCCGGAGGAAATTGCTTCAGCGTGGCTTCAGCTTTGCCTTGGTGGTCAGTCGTCATGTCCGTCATAGTTATTGTCTTCAAAAGGCTTCTTCTGATGGTTTTTGCCATCATCGTCATCGCCGTGTTCGTCTTCGAATTCGATCTCGACAATCGCCAGCGTGCCGGGGTTGATCTTGGCTTCGATCGAACGGCCGTTTTCGTCGCGGCCATAAACCTCGTAACAGCCGTCGTCGGTTTTGATGCGGCGCACCGTCCAGCCCTGCGCTTCGGCCATGGCTTGCGCGGCGGCGCGGCTTTGCCAGTCGATCATGGGCACATTGCAATCATCTTGCCGGGCAAGTGCGGCGGTGGCCAAACACCCGCTTGTCAATACGGCCAGAACAAGAATGGTTTTCATTTGGTAGCCTCCGCAGCGGATCGTGATAAGGAGGCATACAGGGCGAAGCTGACGCTGAACTGAAGCCGGAGGATGGCCAACTTCAGCCAGCCGTCAGGTTCGCGCGCGAAAACAGTGAGACATAACACAGGGCTGGGCCGGATGCGGGTGCTTCTGATCGAAGATGACACGGTGCTGGGCGCGGCGGTGCGTGACCAGATCGCCGCTGACGGGCATTCGGTGGATTGGGTGACGCGGCTGGACGCGGCGGGCGATCATCTGGCGGCAGCGGCCTATGATCTGGTGCTGCTGGACCTGATGCTGCCCGATGGGCGCGGCATCCCCTTTCTGCGACGGTTGCGCGGGACGGGCAACGTGACCCCGGTGATCATTCTGACCGCGATGGATCAGATCAGCGACCGGATTGACGGGCTGAATGCCGGGGCGGATGATTACATGGTCAAGCCGTTTGACCTTTCGGAACTGTCGGCGCGATTGAACGCGGTGGCGCGGCGCTATTCGGGCAATCCGAACCCGTTGGTCACGCATGGTGATCTTGAGATTGATCTGGCCGCACGGTCGGTGCGGCGCGCGGGCAAGCCCGTGCAATTGACCGCGCGGGAATGGGTTTTGTTTGAGGCCTTTGTGCAGCGCCCCGGACAGTTGCTGTCCAAGGCGCAGTTGGAAGAGCGGCTGTATTCCTTTGACACCGAAATCGAGAGCAACACGATAGAGGTGCATATCAGCCGTCTGCGCAAAAAGCTGGGCCATGACACGTTGGAAACCGCACGGGGCCTTGGGTATCGGTTGGGCTGCCCATGAGGCTGGCGTCGCTGCAGGGGCGGTTGGCGGCGGCCATCGGGCTGGGGCTGACGGCGGTGTGGATTTTCACCGCACTGCTCACCGCGCAGATTCTGCGCGGTGAGATGAACGAGGTGTCCGACGCCGCCTTGCAGGAAACGGCGCAACGCGTGCTGCAGTTGGCGGTGGTCGACATTGTGTCGCGCGAAGAGGAAGGCGTCAGCCAGCACATCGCGGCGCTGCAAAGCCATGAGGAATTGTTCACCTATGTGGTGCGCGACGATCAGGGTCGGATCTTGTTGCAATCGCATGCGGCGGAGGTGTCGGATTTTCCGCCTTTCCGGGCCACGGGATTTGACCAAACCCCGACCCACCGACTGTATTACGACGCCGCGATACAGGGGAAGATCACCATCGCCATTGCCGAACCGCTGGCGCATCGTGATGAAACCGAACGCGAAACCTTGATGGCGCTGGCGCTGCCCTTGTTGGTGCTGATCCCGCTAAGCCTGATCGGAAGCATCCTGTTGGTGCGCCGCACCCTGCGCCCGGTGCGCGATTTCAGTGCGGCCCTGGCCACGCGCGGCGGCGGTGATCTGTCCCCCGTGCTGGCCGGGCCATTGCCGGATGAGCTGTCGCCGATGGCGCAGGCGGTGAACCAGTTGTTGGCGCGGCTGCGGCGCACGCTGGAGGCCGAGCGCAGCTTTACCGCCAACGCCGCCCATGAATTGCGCACTCCGGTCGCCGCCGCTTTGGCGCAAACGCAGCGGTTGATGGTGGAAACCACAGGCACAGCGGCGGCGCTTAGGGCGGCGGATATCGAGGCGTCCTTGCGTCGATTGAACCGGATGTCGGAAAAGCTGATGCAGTTGGCACGGGCCGAGGGTGGGCGGATGCGCGCCGAGGTGGCGCAGGATATGCGCATGGTCTTGCGGCTGGTGGTGGATGATTTTGCAAGCGCGCGGGATCGCTTGACGCTGCAGATGGATGGACCGGTGCTGTCTGACATCGACGCCGACGCCTTTGCCATCCTTGCCCGCAACCTGATCGAGAACGCGCTGAAACACAGCCCCGAAGGCAGCCCCGTGCAAGTGACTTTGGCCGAGGGGGCTTTGCGGGTGGTGAATGGCGGCCCCACGATTGCACCCGACGTTCTGAACGGCCTGACCGCCCGCTTCGCGCGCGGGGCGACGGCCGGCGATGGCAGTGGTCTTGGCTTGTCGATTGCGCGCGCGATTGCCGAAGGGTCTACCGGGCGGCTGAACCTGTTGTCGCCTGCCGTCGGGCGACCCGACGGATTTGAGGCGGTTTTCGCCCTGCCCTTGCGGCGCGGCGCCTGATCCGCCCAAAGTTTGCTTGCCGTAGGGGCACTTGACCTGCGTCAATGCACTTCGCCGGGCGCAGCATACATAACGACCGAACGTCGTGCCGCCGACCTGTCGGAATGGACTTGTTTCCATTTTGTGACAGCCTAGTGTCAGGGCATTACCGTGGCGAAGACCACGCACCAACCATAAGGAGGATACCCCCATGAAAAAACACCTTCTCTTGACGACAATTTTGGGCTTTGCCCTTGCAGGCGCTGCATTCGCCGAAAAACATCCGGTTTCGGGCGAAGAACTGGCCGTCGATCAGGCCTACACCTACTGGATGCTGGACGCGGTCAAATCGCTTGATCCGCAGATCGCCTCGTCGGTGGAAGACTCGGATGTGATCCGGTCCTTGTTCGAAGGGCTTTACAACGAGGATGGCTCGGGCAATCTGATTCCGGGCGTCGCGCTGGAACACACGGTTTCCGAAGACCTGACCACCTACACCTTCAAATTGCGCGCCGATGCCAAATGGTCGAACGGCGATCCGGTTGTAGCGGGTGATTTCGTTGCGGGCTGGCAGCGGCTGGTCGATCCGAAAACCGCGTCGGAATATGCGTGGTACATGGAGCTGATGCAGGTGGCCAATGCCGCCGAGATCATTGCTGGCACCAAACCTGCCACCGATCTGGGCGTCACCGCGATTGATGACACCACGCTGGAGGTCAAAATTCTGGCCCCCCTGCCCTATTTTCCCAAGATGCTGACCCATTCGTCCACCTTCCCCAACCACAAGGCGACGATTGAGAAATTCGGTGCCGACTGGACCAAGCCGGAAAACCTGATCGGCAACGGCGCCTATCTGCTGAAAGAGCATCTGCCCGGCGAAAAGGTGGTGATGGAGAAATCCCCGACCTACTGGAACGCCGCCGCCGTGATCATGTCGCCTGTCACTGCCGCCACCATCAATGACGTGAACGCCGCCCTGACCCGCTATCAGGCGGGCGAGTTGGACCGCACGCAGGTGCCCGCAGGCCAGTACCCGCGCCTGTCCACCGAGTTCCCGGATGAGGCGATTTCCACGCCCTATTCCTGTTCCTACACCTACATCATGAACATCGCCGAAGGTAAGGGCAACGAAGCGCTCAAGGATGTGCGCGTGCGCAAGGCGCTGTCCTATGCGCTGGACCGTGACATCATCGTCAACAACATCCTGCAAGGTGGCCAAAAGCCCGCTTACAACTGGACCCATTGGGCGATGAACGGCTTTGTGATGCCCGCCATCGACTACGCGTCTTGGACGCAGGCCGACCGTGACGCCAAAGCCGTGGCGCTGCTGGCCGAGGCTGGCTTTGGCCCCGACAACCCGTTGAAGATCACGCTGAACTACAACACGTCGGAAGATCACCAGAAGATCGCCGTCGCGGTTCAGCAGTTGTGGAAGCAAAAGCTGGGCGTGGAACTGACCCCGAACAACTATGAATGGAAAGTGCACACCGACAAGATGCAGGCCGGCGACTTTGAGATGGCCCGTTACGCTTGGTGCGGCGATTATAACGAGGCTTCGACCTTCCTTGATCTGTTCACCGGCTATTCGGGCCACAACGACGGCAAATACGCCAGCGCCGAATATGACCAGCTGATGAAAGACGCCAAAACCGCGGCTGATCCAACGCCAAACTACACCCGCGCCGAGGAATTGTTGGCCGCCGACATGCCGATGATCCCGATCTATCACTATGCCAAGGTCGATATGATCAAGGCCGATATCAAAGGCTTGCCGCAAAACAACGTGCAGCAGACCTGGTATGCCAAAGACCTGTACCGCGTTCAGAAGTAACGCTCTGAACCGCTGATCAAGGCGGCCCCTGTCATGGGGGCCGCCCTTTGTGCTTTGGCAAGGCTTACCGATGTTCAACTTCATTCTCAAACGGGTGATGGTGGCGATACCGACGCTGCTGATCCTGATCGTGCTGTCGTTTCTGTTAATGCACGCAGCCCCCGGCGGGCCGTTCACCTTTGAGAAAAAACTACCGCCCGAAATCATCGCCAATCTGAACGCCAAATACGGGCTGGATCAGCCGTTGTGGCGGCAGATGATTTCCTACGTCTGGGGCGTGGTGGCGCATTTCGATTTCGGCCCGTCCTTCATCTACAAGGATCGCACGGTGAATGAGATCATCGCGCAGGGGTTCCCGGTGACGCTGACCTATGGGTCGCTGGCCTTCGTCTTTGCCGTGGTGGCGGGGATTTCGCTGGGGGTGATGGCGGCGATTTTTCACAACACTTGGGCAGACTACCTGGCGGTTGGCATTTCCATCGGCGCGCAGGTTCTGCCCAACTTCGTGATGGCCCCGATACTGGTGCTGGTGTTCACGCTGTGGCTGGGATGGTTGCCGGGTGGCGGCTGGGAGGGCGGGCGATGGCCCTATGTGATCATGCCGATGATCGCGTTATCAACATCTTACATGGCCTCCATTGCGCGGATCACAAGGTCGTCGATGCTGGAGGTGATGACGTCAAACCACATCCGCACCGCGCGGGCCAAGGGGCTGCCGACGTGGAAAGTGATTGTGCGACACGCCCTGAAACCCGCGCTGATCCCGGTGATATCCTATCTGGGACCGGCCTTTGTGGCGATGATCACGGGGTCGGTGGTGGTGGATATGTATTTCTCGACCGGGGGGATCGGGAAGGCGTTCGTTGATGCTGCCTTGAACCGCGATTATGCGGTGATGATGGGGGTGACGCTTTTGGTGGGGTTCCTGACCGTGGTGTTCACGCTGGTGGTCGATGTCCTCTACGCGTGGATTGACCCGAAGATCAGGTATTGACCAATGACCCTAAGCACAATCGACATGGCGGCGCTGGCGCAACGGCTGGCCAATCTGGACGAGGTGAAGGGCCGCTCGCTTTGGGCCGATGCAAGGCGGCGTTTCATGCGCAACAGGGCGGCAGTGGCCGGGGTGGTGATGCTGTGCTTTGTCACCCTTTACGCGCTGCTTGGCGAAAGCGTGGCGGCTTGGGCCTACGAAGAGATTGATTGGGCGATCATGGGGATGGCGGCACAGCAGGGGCAGCCGTCGATTGCCAACGGCCATTATTTCGGCGTCGATGATCTGGGCCGCGATCTGTTTGCGCGCACGGCACAGGGGACGCGAATATCGCTGATCGTTGGCATCATCGGAGCGGTGATTTCGGTGGTGGTCGGCACTTTGTACGGCGCGGTTGCGGGCTATGTGGGTGGGCGCACCGATCAGGTGATGATGCGGATCGTCGATATTTTGCTGGCGATCCCGTTCATGTTTGTCATCATCTTGCTGTTGGTGATGTTCGGGCGGTCCTTGTCGATGCTGTTTGTGGGCATCGGCCTTTTGTCATGGCTGTCGATGGCGCGGATCGTGCGGGGGCAGACGTTGACCCTGAAAGGGCGCGAGTTCATCGAGGCGGCGCAGGCCACCGGGGTGCCGGGGTGGCTGATCATCCTGCGCCATATCGTGCCGAACCTGCTGGGGATTGTGGCAGTTTATGCAACATTGCTGATCCCCGAGATGATCCTGACCGAGAGTTTCATTTCGTTTCTGGGGCTGGGGGTGCAGGAACCGCTGACATCTTTGGGCCGGTTGATTTCCGAAGGGGCGGGGACGCTCAATTACGGCACGCTTTGGCAACTGGCTTTCCCGCTGTTTTTCTTCGTCGTCACCATGTTTGCGTTCTTCTTCGTGGGCGATGGCCTGCGCGATGCGCTTGATCCGAAGGACCGCTGACATGCTTTTGGACATCAAAAATCTGGGCGTCAGTTTTGCCACCGGGGACGGCACGGTGAACGCGGTGAACGGGGTCAGTTTCACGCTGAACCGGGGGGAAACCTTGGGGATCGTGGGCGAATCCGGCTCGGGCAAAAGCCAGTTGGCCTTTGCGATCATGGGGCTGTTGGCGAAAAATGGCACCGCGCGGGGATCGGTGGAATTCGACGGGGCTGAGATTTTGAACGCCCCCTTGGCAGAAATCAACGCCATTCGGTCCAATCATATTGCAATGGTGTTTCAAGACCCGATGACCTCGCTCAATCCCTATATGCGGGTGGCGGACCAGATGACGGAATCGCTGATCCATCACAAGGGGATGAGCAAATCGGCGGCGGTGGCGGAATGTATCCGCATGCTGGACGCGGTGAAAATTCCTGACGCGCGGGGGCGCATCCGTTTGTATCCGCATGAGTTTTCCGGCGGCATGCGGCAGCGCGTGATGATCGCCATGAGCCTGCTCTGCAAGCCTGACCTGCTGATCGCCGATGAGCCGACCACCGCGCTGGACGTGACGGTGCAGGCGCAGATCATGCATCTGCTGGCCGATTTACAGCGCGATTTCGGGATGGCGACGATTTTGATCACCCATGATCTGGGCGTGATCGCGGGCTTTTGCCGCGAGGTGATCGTGCTTTATGGCGGTCAGGTGATGGAGCAATCGCCGGTCGATCCGTTGTTTTATGAACCATCCCACCCCTATACGCGGGGCCTGTTGCGGGCGATCCCTCGGGTGGACCAGCATGGGGCCGAACTGGACAGTATTCCGGGCTCTCCGCCCAACATGACACGCGCGCAACAGGGCTGCCCGTTTGCACCGCGCTGCGATTACGCAGGCAGCGATTGCCGCGACCACTTGAACCCGCTGACCGAATTTGCGCCGGGCCGCAAACGCGCCTGCAACCGTTCGCTGGAGGAATTGGCATGACCGCGCTGCTGGAAGCGCGCGATCTGCGCGTGACGTTTCACATCAGCCACGAAGGCGACATGCCCTGGACCAAACCGCGCGCGTTGAAGGCGCTGAACGGGGTGAATTTCGCACTGAAAGCCGGGGAGACGCTGGGGATTGTCGGGGAATCCGGCTGCGGCAAGTCCACTCTGGCCCGCGCGCTGATCCAGATGGTGCCCGCCACGGGCCGGGTGATCTGGGAGGGCGGGCAGGATTTGCTGGCGCTGTCGCGGCATCAGATGTTGCCCTACCGCGCCGATATTCAGATGGTGTTTCAAGACCCGTTGGCCAGTCTGAACCCCCGCATGACCATCGGCCAGATCATTGCCGAGCCGTTGAAAACCCATCATCCGGGGCTGGCCGCATCTGAAATCAAGGCGCGGGTTCAATTGATGATGGACCGGGTGGGCCTGCTGCCCAACCAGATCAACCGCTATCCGCACGAGTTTTCGGGCGGCCAATGTCAGCGCATCGGCATCGCGCGGGCGCTGATCTGCGAGCCGCGTTTGCTGATCTGTGACGAGCCGGTATCGGCTCTGGACGTGTCAATTCAGGCGCAGGTGATCAATCTGCTGGCCGAATTGCGGCGCGAATTGGGGCTGGCGATGATCTTCATCGCGCATGATCTGTCGGTGGTGAAGCATATCTCGGACCGGGTGATGGTGCTGTACCTGGGCCGGGTGATGGAAGTGGCCGACAGCGCCGATCTGTTTTCCGGCGCGCTGCACCCCTACACGCAGGCGCTGTTGTCGGCGGTGCCGATCCCGGACCCGGTGAAAGAACGCGCCAAGCGGGTCGTGGAATTGTCGGGCGACCTGCCGTCGCCGATGGCGCCGCCTTCGGGCTGTGTGTTCCGCACGCGCTGTGTTCGGGCGACAGAGATTTGTGCGGCGCAAGTGCCGGAGTTGTTGGGAGACAGTCATCAGGTGGCTTGCCACCACGCGGGGGTTTAGGCGGATATGGCCGGGGGCCAGCCCCCGGACCCCCGGGATATTTAGGGACAGATGAACGAAATTTTAGCCAAATTTGAGAGACCCGCCAAAATGGGGGGCGGTCTTTTCAACACTGAGGGAGTGGGGTGAGAGGCTGACAACGACCCAAGCGGGGCTCGTTACGGCTGCTTCCTTCCGGACCTGACCGGGTTGGCGAGGCGCTTACCCGCGCCAACCTCTCAAGCGTCGATATAGGCAAAGCCGCGCGGCTGCGCAAGCGGGCCTGACTGGAAATTCACGCGGTCAGATCACCAGCCCCGCAAGCCGCGCGCCCGCCAGCAGGTCATCGGCCAGATGATGCGCCCAGCGGCCTGTGCTGGGGACGACATCGGGGACTTGCACCACGAAACAACCGGCGCGGTGGGCGGCCTCGGCCCCGGTTTCGCTGTCTTCAAACACCAGACAACGCGCGGGGGCCACGCCCAGCCGCTGCGCCGCCAACAGGTAGGGGGCGGGTGATGGCTTGGGTGCGCTGACGTCATCAAGGGTGATGACCACGTCGAAATGCCCGGCTATGCCGACCAGCGCCAGTTTGCGATGCGCCTCGGACCGCCCCGACGATGTGACCAACGCCATGGGGCGCAACCGAGCCGACAGCAGATCAACGGCTCCGGATTTCATCGCCAGCCCGTCACGTTCCATGGCGGCGGCAAAGCCCTTTTGCCAGACCGGATGCAGCGCGGCCTGATCCAGCGTCGGGTAGGCCGCTTCGATGATCCGTGCGGCGCTGGGCAGATCGATCCCGACCAGCGCATGCAGGAAATCCACCGTTACCGGATGGCCCAGATCAGCAAAGGCGGCAATTCCGGCGGCCAGAGCAAGGCTTTCGGTGTCGATCAGCGTGCCGTCAAGATCAAAGAGTATGGCATCAAACATCTGCGCCCCCCGGTTGGATGCGCCCGGCGTAGCCGATCACAGCTGCAGGCGAAAGCGCTGAAAGCCATTGGGCATCTGCATCAGCGGCGTCAGGTTCAGATGCGGCACTTCGGGCAGGCAGCCCACCGCGCGGGGGTTGCTGTCGAACGAGACCCGTGTGCCCGGCATTGGCTCAAAGCCCCAAACTGGCTCGGCCGGAACAACGGCCTGACCGCCGGCGCGGATAAAGGCCTCAACGATATCGCGGTTGGCTTGGGGGGAGGCGCAGATCACTTGCGCCGGGGTGGTGGCTGCAAAGCCACGGCCACGCCCGTTGCGATAACTGTTGGTGGCCAGCGCAAACACCTGATCCGCGGCGACGGGAACGCCTTGATGGCGCAGGTCGGTGATGCGGCAGGCCGATGGATTGGCGACGCGACCAGTTGGGTCAAAACGCGCGGGTTGGGCAAGATCGATGCGGTAGGACAGTCCAAAGATCACGTCGAAATTGAAGCTGGGGAAATCGAGGTTGATCAGGTCGACATCCTGCGCGCCGGGGGCAATTTGATGATACAAGCTGGCTGAGCGTTCCAGCCACAACGCCAGTTCGGCGCCGGTCACACGCAACCCGATCAAGCTGTTGGGATGGATGTAAAGCTCAGTCGCATGGCGCAGGCGCAGCGGGCCCGCTGGAATGTCGATGTAGTTTTCAGCCCCACCGCGCCCGCCTGCCTTGAAGGGGGCAACGGCAGGTCCGCATGCGGCGTGCCGGCCAGCGCCTGTGCCAGATGCGCGGACTGGGCTTGGGCCACCAGGGACAGGGCCGGGCTGGGGGTCAGCAGCGCAAAATAACTGTGCAGTCGGCGTGGGGTTTGGCCGATGGCCTGACCAGAGCGGGCTTGCAGCGCCTCGTGGTCCGGCTTGGCAAGGGCGACGATGGCAGAATCATCCGCCACCAGGGCCACAAGTCTGCCATCCAGCGGATCGCGCCGCGCAATCGGGCGCAGTTCGGCGCAGTGACGGGTCACGCGCCAGCCGTTCGGCGCTTGGGTCAGTTGCAGGTCAATCACCCCAAGATGCGAGCCAAAGAATCCCGGCATCACCGCAGGCGTTCCAGCCAGATCAGCTTGTTCGGGTGTGGGAAACTGCAAATGTGTGTGCCCGGCAATCACCGCATCAATGCCGGGCAAGGCGGCAAGGGCCAGAGATACATTCTCATCCCCATCGCCCACACCGCCGATGCCGGAATGAGACAGCGCGATCACCAGATCGGCCCCTGCAGCACGCAGTGCAGGCACGGCTTGCGTTGCAGTGGCCAGAATATCGTCAGCCTCGGCGCAGCCCTGCATGTGCCGCCATTCCCAGATCAGCGTTTGCGGCGGCAAGAATCCCAAGACCCCAATGCGCAAGCGGTGGCTTTTGCCGTCACGGTCCACAAAATCGCGGGTCAGCAGCAGATGAGGCGCCACAATCGCCGTCGCATCTGGTCCGGTTTCGCGCATGTTGCTGCAGACAAAGGGAAACT
The DNA here is from genome assembly GCA_945860375.1 of Pseudorhodobacter antarcticus. The sequence goes on along the minus strand of CAMAQR010000003.1, from coordinate 153,116 downwards.
CAGCGCCTTTCAGGCTTTGGCGCAAAAAGGGCAGGCCGTGGCTGAATTCATGGTTGCCAAGGGTGGCGGCGTCATAGCGCAGATGGTTCATGGCGGCGATCATCGGGTGCAGACGGCCTTGCACCGGATGCGCGGCCAGATGGTCGCCCAAGGGGGTGCCGTGCAGAAAATCGCCATTGTCCAGCAAAAGAGTTTGGGCCACCTCGGCCCGGGCCCGGCGGATCAAAGTGGCCAGCCGGGCCAGACCACGGGTCGGGCATTCGTGATCGGCATGGTAATCCCATGCCAGAAGATTGGCGTGCAAATCTGACGTCGCCAGCAGCCGCAAAGCCACCGGAGCGCCCGCAAGGGGGACCATGGGCGCAACCTGCAGTGGGACATCAATCGGGTGTGTCATCGCCTAGCCTTCGTCTGCGGCAAAAACTGAAACAGCACCCATCAGCCCGCCAGTGTTTTGCTTTCACTTTTCAAGCAGATTGAAAAGAAAAAGGCGAATGTTACATAAATTTTTCTCCTATTAGTTGCATTTTCAGGAGCGGATCCGGGGTTTGCGGTGACGGTTGCAACGTGGCAAGAAGCGTAAAGGAAATGTTGGGGGCGAGAATGCAGCTGGCAGAGTGTGTGACATTCGGCGGATCGGGACTTGATCGGGCGGCGGCACTGCGCTGCGATCCCGCTCAGGTGGCGGCCCTGTTGGCGGCTGGCGCGCTGCTGCCGATGTGGCGTGGCAAGCCGCTGATTGCGGGCGAAGGGCTGGCATGGGTCACGGTGGACAGCCCGGTGTTGGCGGGCGGCCAACCGGCGCTGTTTCTGGGGCTGGATGCGGGCGTTGCGCGCTTTGCGGTCGATATCTCGCATTGGCAACCTGATGAGGCGGTGGAGGCGGGGTTTGTGGACCAAAGCCTGCAGACCCACCCTGCCCTGCCCGAAAGCCAGACGTTTCAGGATCTGCGCGCGGTGATGGCCGCACTGGTGCCGCGCGAGGCGGAACTGGCGGCCACGGCCAAGGCATTGTTGCAATGGCACAGCACACATGGCTTTTGCGCGGCCTGTGGCGTGGCCTCGGAAGTGGTCAATGCTGGCTGGCAGCGCAGTTGCCCCGCCTGCCGCGCCCAGCATTTCCCGCGCACAGACCCGGTGGTGATCATGCTGGTGGTGCGCGGCAACCGGCTGTTGTTGGGGCGGTCTGCGCCTTGGCCCAAGGGCATGTATTCGCTGCTCGCCGGTTTCGTCGAACCCGGCGAGCCGCTGGAGGCCGCCGTGCGCCGCGAGGTGTTTGAGGAAACCGGGGTGACGGTGGGTGCTGTGCGCTATCTGGCCAGCCAGCCTTGGCCATTTCCCGCCTCGCTGATGTTCGGGTGCATCGCCGAGGCGACGTCGGATCAGATCACCATCGATCCTGTGGAGTTGGAAGACGCATGCTGGGTCACGCGCGAAGAGCTGGTGACGGTGTTGGCCGGGCAACATCCTGTGATCAAACCGGGCCGAAAAGGCGCGATTGCGCATTTCCTGATGACCAACTGGCTTGCAGATCGGCTGGATTAAAGGCACTTTTATTGCAATCAGGACAAGATCGCCACCGCCGTGAACCGGCTGCAAGGCGCAAGGGGCGGGCAAGATGCGTTTCACCACCAAGCAGGATATCGAGGCCCCTTTGGACTTCGTTTACCGCACGATGTCGGATTTCGAAGCCTGGGAACGGTCAGCCATGCGGCGCGGCGTTGAGGTGGAGCGCACCGACAAACTGACCCGTCCCGGACCCGGAATGACTTGGGCGTCGCGGTTTTCGTATCGTGGCAAGATACGCGCGATCGAATTGCGGCTGGTGCTGCTGGAACAGCCTTCCGCGCTGGCCTTTGCCGCGCAGTCAAAGGCGGTTGAGGGCACGGCCAAGCTGGACCTGATGGAAATGTCGGCGCGCCGCACAAGGGTGCATGTGGTGGTCGAAGTGCTGCCCAGATCGCTGGCCGCCCGGCTGTTCCTGCAATCGCTGCGCCTCGCGCGGGGGCGCGCTGACCGCAAGTTCGACCAACGCATCGAACAACTGGCCCGCGACATTGAAAGCCGCTATCTGTTGGCGCGCAAGATCTGACCCCGCGGTGCCACCGGTCTGCGACCGTTGCTTGCATTGCTGTTTTTCAAATACTCCCGCTGGAGGCCCATTCCATCGGGCACAAAGCCTCCGGCGGGGATATTTCAAGACAGATGAAAGCGCAAAGCGCCCGCAGGCAGCGACAAGCGCCCTCTTGCACCCCCTGCCCCGCCCGCATAAAGAAATCGCGAAGAATTGCCCCTGGCAGAGGATGACCCATGCCGCTTCTTGTGATGAAATTCGGTGGCACCTCGGTGGCCGACCTTGCGCGCATCGAGAATGCCGCGAAAAAGGTGCAAGCCGAAGTGGCGCGCGGCTATGACGTGATCGTCATCGTCTCGGCGATGTCAGGCGAAACCAACAAGCTGGTGGGCTATGTCGAAGGCACTTCCAAGCTTTACGATGCCCGCGAATATGACGCCATCGTTTCCAGTGGTGAGAATGTGACGGCAGGCCTGCTGGCCTTGCGCTTGCAGGAAATGAACGTTGCGGCGCGCAGCTGGCAGGGCTGGCAAGTGCCGATCAACACCACCTCGGCGCATTCCAGCGCCCGTTTCATGTCGATTCCGCGCGAAAACATCGACGCCAAATTTGCCGAAGGTTTCAAGGTCGCCGTGGTCGCAGGCTTTCAAGGCGTCTCGGCCGAGGGTCGCATCACCACGCTGGGACGCGGCGGATCGGACACCACCGCCGTGGCCTTCGCCGCGGCCTTCGGGGCAGAGCGTTGCGATATTTATACCGACGTCGATGGCGTCTACACGACCGACCCGCGCATCACCAAAAAGGCGCGCAAGCTGGACAAGATCGCGTTTGAGGAAATGCTGGAACTGGCCTCGTTGGGGGCCAAGGTTCTGCAAACCCGCTCGGTCGAGCTGGCGATGCGCTACAAGGTGCGCCTTAGGGTGCTGTCCTCCTTCGAGGATACCGATGAGACTTCAGGAACACTGGTCTGCGACGAGGATGAAATCATGGAATCGAAAGTTGTGTCGGGCGTGGCTTACAGCCGCGATGAGGCCAAGGTGACGCTGGTGCGCGTAGAGGACCGCCCCGGCATTGCCGCCGCGATCTTCGGACCTTTGGCCGACGCGGGCGTCAACGTCGATATGATCGTGCAGAATATCTCCGAGGTTGAGGCCGGCAGCGCCAAGGGTGCCACCACCGACATGACCTTCTCTTGCCCGACCAGTCAGGTCGCCCGCGCCCAAAAGGCGATGGAAGACGCGGTGGCGGCTGGCACGATCAGCTATGACGGCATCGTTGTGGACAGCGATGTTGCCAAGATTTCCGTGGTCGGCATCGGCATGCGCAGCCATGCGGGCGTTGCGGCCACCATGTTCAGCGCCCTGTCAAAAGAAAACGTCAACATCAAGGTGATCTCGACGTCAGAGATCAAGATCTCGGTGCTGATCGACCGCAAATACATGGAACTGGCCGTGCAGGCGCTGCATGACGCCTTCGGGTTGGACAAGGCGTAAGAGCGGCTGCTGAACGCGGGGAAGGCCGGGGCGCATCTGCAAGCCTTGCCCCGGCCCGACGGTCAATACGGCACCTCAAACTGCGATTGCCCGAATGAGGCCAGCACCACCACTTTCGCGCCGTCCTGCACCCGGTCATGCAGGTCGATCACATCCTGATCCAGCATGCGGATGCAGCCCGACGACACCGCCTTGCCCAGATATTTCGGCTCGCAGGCGCCGTGGATGCGGTACAACGTGTCGGCGCCGTTCTGGAACAGATAAAGCGCCCGTGCCCCCAACGGATTGCCGGGACCGCCCGGCATGCCGCCATTGGCCACCGAATAAGGTGCAAGGTCCGGGCGGCGCGCGACCATGCTGTCGGGGGCCTTCCACACCGGCCAAGCCCTGCGAAACTGCAGCCGCGCCGCGCCCTGCCACGCAAAGCCATCCGCCCCGACGCTGACACCGTAGCGCAACGCGACGCCCAAACCCGTCACCAGATGCAGAAAAGCTGCATCAGGATCGACAATCAAGGTGCCGGTGGCCTCGGCGGGAAAGGGGTTCGCCACCTCTTGCCGCCACAAACGGGCATCGACCACGCCCTCCGGGACTGCAGGAACCGGGTGCGGTTCGGTCAAAATCGCGCCATAGCGGGCGGGCATCGGCAAAGCGGGTGGCGGCTCTGCCACGGGGGGCGCGGGGGCAGCACAGGCGGACAGGCTTGCGGCAGAGGCCGCAGCCAGAAAGGCGCGTCGGGTCAACATGGGGTATCCTTTGGGGATGAAAGGTCAGGATCGCAGGATCAACCCTGCGGGTGCTGCACGTTCAGCCCAGTCTGGGCGGCTCCAGCACAACCGACGGCTGCCGCCCGCGCTTGGCCTGCCAAGTCGTGCGGTGGCGCGGGGCCACAGGCCGCACCACATCCAGACGGACATCCGCAGCCATCACTGCCAGAACCGGATGGCAGGGTGTGCCCGGCAAAAACGGGCCTTTGCACAGCTTGGGGGCCGCCACAAATGGCAGGGCGGCCACATCCGTCTGTACCTGCGCATTGCGCTGCAAGACACTGCCGAACTTGGGCACAAAACTGCCCCAAGGCAGCAGCGCCAGCAGCAGAACTGTCACAATCAGAAGGTTGATCTTTTGCATGGACAAAACGTTGCATGCAGGGGGCGGACTGTCCAGCCGCCTGCCTGCCTTGGGCGATCAGATGTTTTCACAGGCCCGTGACGCCGCGTGATCATCGTGCATCGCACGCGCGTTTCTGCCGCAACTTGCCCCAGCTTGGCCAGTTTTTGCACTTTGGTGGCACAATCCGCGCGGGCAGGGCGGTTTGCCCACTCCCCTTCGTCACAATCCTGCCTTATAGACGTCTCAGACCATTTGAGAACGGACCCATGCCCGAACGCACAGAAAGTGACAGCCGAAAGCTATTGCGCCGCCTGCGGGATGTGCTGGGCACCAAGTCCAAGGGTCAAGAGCGGCTGGACCGCATCACCCATCTGATTGCCGACAGCATGGGCACGGAAGTCTGCTCGATCTACCTGTTCCGCGATGCCGAAACGCTGGAACTCTGTGCGACCGAAGGCTTGAAAAAGGCTGCCGTTCACAAGACCCGGATGAAACTGGGTGAGGGGCTGGTGGGGCGCGTCGCCCGTTTGGGGCAGCCGGTGAATGCCGCCGACGCACCTTCTGAAAAAGGTTTTCGCTATATGCCGGAAACCGGCGAGGAATTGTTCAGCAGCTTTCTTGGCGTGCCTATACAGCGGGTTGGTGAAAAGCTGGGCGTGCTGGTGGTGCAATCCAAAGCCGCGCGCAGTTTCCTGGAAGATGAAGTTTACGCGCTGGAAGTGGTGGCCATGGTTTTGGCCGAGATGACCGAATTGGGCGCTTTTGCCGGCGATGGCCCGGCGATGGGTGCCTTGCACAAGCGCCCGGTGATGATCCGCGGCAGCACCGGGCAGGAAGGCACCGCCGAGGGCCGGGTCTGGCTGCACGAACCCCGCGTCGTGGTGACGAACCCGGTGGCCGAAGATCCGCTGACCGAGATTGACCGCATCCGCGAGGCGGTGGGGGTGCTGCGGGTCTCAGTCGATGATTTGCTGGCCGCCGAAAGCCTGAACAACGACCAAAAACAGGTGCTGGAGGCGTACCGGATGTTCGCCCATTCGCGCGGCTGGCTGCGCCGGATGGAAGAGGATATTCAACTGGGCCTGTCCGCCGAGGCGGCAGTGGAAAAGGAACAATCGGCGGCTCGCAACCGTCTGGAGCAAGTGCCGGACGCCTATCTGCGCGAACGCCTGCACGATCTGGACGATCTGTCGAACCGCCTTTTGCGCATCCTGACCGGGCAAGGCAAGGACACGGGGGCGACCATGCCAGAGAATCCGGTGTTGGTGGCGCGCAACATCGGCCCGGCGGAACTGCTGGAATATGGCCGCAAACTCAAAGGCTTGGTGCTGGAAGAAGGCTCTGTCGGCAGCCATGCCGCGATTGTGGCCCGCGCGCTGGCGATCCCGATGGTGATCAATGCCGACCGCATCACGACAGAGGCGCTGAACGGCGACCCGATCCTTGTCGACGGCGATCAGGGTCTGGTGCATCTGCGCGCCGAGGAAGCCATCGCGCGGTCGTTCCGCGACAAGATGGCGATGCAGGCCGCGGCGCAACAGCGCTATGCGTCTTTGCGCGACCTGCCCGCCACCACCCGCGACGGGGTAACGATTGGCCTGCAGATGAACGCAGGCCTGATGGCCGACCTGCCCAGCATGGAAGGATCAGGGGCCGAAGGCGTCGGTCTTTTCCGCACCGAATTGCAATTTCTGGTCCGCAACAAGATGCCGCAACGGGCGGAACTGGCGACTTTGTACGCTCGGGTGCTAGAGGCCGCCAAGGGTCGCCCGGTCGCCTTCCGCACGCTCGACATCGGGTCGGACAAGGTGCTGCCCTATATGAAGCCGCAGGATGAGCCCAACCCGGCGATGGGTTGGCGCGCGATCCGGGTGGGGCTGGACAAGCCCGGCGTGCTGCGGATGCAGGTGCAGGCGCTGATCCGCGCGTCCGATGGTCGCCCCCTGACCATCATGTTCCCCTTCATCAGCGAGCACGGCGAATTCATGGACGCCCGCAGCCATGTGCTGCGCGAAGTGCACCGTGAAACCAGCTTGGGCCGCAAGGTGCCGTCAAAGGTGGAAATCGGCGCGATGCTGGAAACGCCAAGCCTTGCCTACGCGCCGGACGCGTTTTTTGAACTGGCCGATTTCATCTCGATCGGCGGCAATGATCTGAAACAGTTTTTCTTTGCGGCGGACCGCGAGAATGAACGTGTGCGCAAACGCTATGACACGCTGAACGCCTCGTTCCTGACCTTTTTGCAATTCATCGTGGCGCGCTGTGCGGCCTCTGGCACCAAGCTGTCGTTCTGTGGTGAAGATGCAGGTCGCCCGATAGAGGCGCTGGCCTTTGCCGCCATCGGCCTGCGGAACCTGTCGATGCGCCCGGCCTCCATTGGCCCGGTCAAGGCGCTGCTGCGGTCGGTTGATCTGGGCGCCGCCCGCGCGGTGATCGACACCGCCCGCAGCAACGGCGCCGAAACCGTGCGCCCGGCGTTGATGGAATGGCTGGCGACGCAAGCGGTGTAAGTACCGCGCCTGCCCCAAACTCCGCGCCGTCCGGGGTTTGATCCGGGGCCTCATGGCGTCGGTCAAAGGCCCCAGATCACGTCCGGGGTGGCTTGGAACTGGCCTTGCTGATCTGCGGCACCGCAACCGCGCGGGCAAAAGCCGCCACCACCACCTCGCCCCCCCGCGCTTCGGCCAGCCGCATCAGAGCGAACCGGATGCGCGCCATCTCGCGGAAATAGTTCAGATAGGCCGCGTTCAGCGCCGCCCCCGTCACCGCCCCCAACACAGGCACCATCTGCGCCGCCAGCTTTTGCCCCAGCGCCGCCGCCAAACGCGGGGCCACCGTGGCGATCAGCTTTTGCAACGCCGGACCCGTCACCGTCAGCCGCGCCGACAGAAAGGCCGAATTCACCCCATCATCGCCCTGCAGCGGACTGCCCGCCGCGAACACCTCAAGGCACGCCGCGCGGATGCCGGGTTCGGTCGGGTCATAGCCCGCCAACTGCGCCTCACGCCGGATCGCGTGCAAGATCACCGTGATCGTCACCGGCAGTTCGGCCAGCGAAGTGGCCAGCCCCCCGGCCCCGCCAGCCGCCCCGGTGGCCATCGCCGCCAGCGTTGACGCGGTGCGGCCAAAATCCTGCCGCCCGCCAAGCCCCGCCAGCCCATGCGCCGCCGTCAGCGCGGCCACTGTCGCCCGGTCAATCTCAAGGCGCACGCGCGGCGGCAACAGCGCCAGCTGCGCCTCTACCCCGCCACCCATCCGGTTGACCAAGCTCATCACCGGGCCGTTGGCACGGGCATAAGCGCGGGCCAGTTCCGCAATTGCGGCGTCAGGTTCGGGGCTGTGCAGGGTCAGGGCGTTGTCCATGCCCGCAATGTGGGGGCAATGACCCGCGCGCGCAATAGCTCAGGTCTGCGGCAGCGTCGCCCCCGTCGCCTTGGTCACCAGACCGCTCACCCCGGCCCATGCGCCCTTTTTCAACTCCAGCCCCAGAACCCGGTCAGGATTGGTGGGCGGTGGCATCTGAACCCCCAGCAGCACGGCAAAGCCAAAACGGCCGTAATAGGGCGCGTCGCCGACCAGCAGCACCCGCTCCCAGCCCAGACGCCGCGCCTCGACCAGACTTTCGTTGATCAGCACCCCACCCAAACCTTCACTCTGACGGGTCGGATGCACCGCGACCGGACCCAGCAGCAGCACATCCGCGCCATCCACTTCGGCGGGCCAATAGCGGATCGCGGCGGCCAAAGTGCCATCGTCATCGCGCAAAATCAGGCACAGCGCCGCCACGGTGGGCACCCCGTCGCGCAAGCGATAGGACGAAAGAGCCGTGCGTCCGGGGGCAAAGCACAGGTCATACAGCGCCTCCACCTCCCACCAGTCGTCTTCGGCTTCCTCTTCCAACCTGTACACTGGCGCGCCCCATCAGAATCATCTGGAAACGCGGGTAACATGGCCCCCCGCCGGGTTCAAACCCCAAGCGAGAACCACGGCTTGCCCGCCGCATCTGCGGCGTCGGTCAAACCTGCGCCAGCGAGAAGTTCAGCATGAAATGCGCCTCATCAGGGCCGCCCGGAAACGCCACCGGATCCGAATCTGCAAAGGCCTGAATCCCGTTGCCGATATGGCCCAACACGCCCACACCATTCAGCCCCGCCGCCGCCAGTGCCGGGTGGATGGCATGGGCCAGCACCAGCATCTGCCCAGACTCGCCGCCATACAGCATCACCGAGGCAAAGCCGCTGTCAGACCAGATCCAGCCCGGATTGTGCGCAGCAACGGTCACACGCAAGGAATACATCCCGGTCAGCGCCCGCGTCAGTTGAATGTCCAGATTGCGCTGATCCAGCAAGCCGACCTGCGCTTCGGTGGCTTGCCGGACGTAATCGGTGTCCGGCATCACCTCATCCTCGACCATGCCCTGCGCCAGCGCAGCAGCGCCTTCGGTGGCCCCGGTCGTCAGCCGCGCCATGCTGTCACGGATGTCATAAAGGTCGCCGACGGTGTAAATCCGGGCCCGAGAATAGTGAAACCCGTTGTTTCCAGCGCAAAACAAGCTGTATGGCACAATCAGCCCTCCTCAAATGCAGGCAGCCTAGCACGGCCCCCGCAACCGGGCAACGGAAGGCACGGCTTGCCCGAATCGTTGAACATGTTAAGCTTTGTCAAGGAGGCTGCCCATGAGCTTTGCCAATACCATCACCATTGCGACGTTAGATACCGATCCTTTCCCGATCTACGCCCGACTGCGGCACACATCGCCTTTGGTCCATGTGCCCGCTGCCAACTGCTGGTTTGCCACCCGCTGGGCCGAGATCGAGGCGATAAACCGCAGCCCCGATTTCACCGCTGCCTCAGACGACGCTCCGGTCAATGATGCCTTCGGCCGCCCCAATGTGCTGACCACCGAAGGCCCGGTCCATGCCGAGTTGCGCGCGGCGGTGGAACCGCATTACCGCCCGCGCAAGGTAGCGGGCTATATTGACGCACTGGTGCGTCCGATTGCCATGGCGCAGCTGGCGGCCTTCCGGGCCAGCGGCGACAACGATCTAATGGCGGGATATTTTGAGCCGATTTCGGCCCTGTCACTGGCCCGCTCTTTCGGGCTGTCCGAACCCGATGTGGCCACCTTGCGGCATTGGTTTCATGGCCTGTCGCAGGGCGCTATCAACTTTGAACGCGACCCCGCCCGCAAGGCAATCTGTGATGAGGCGGTTGAGCAGATCGAAGCGGTTCTGCTGCCACTGCTGGACCGCTTGCGCGACGCACCCGATAGCTCCCCCTTGTCACATCTGCTGCATGTGGGGATGGAGCCGGGGCAGACCCGGCCCTATGACCGCATTCTGCCCACGGTGAAAATTACCCTGCTGGGCGGCATGCAGGAGCCGGGGCATGGGGCGGGATCAACGCTGACGGGGCTTTTGCTGAACCCCGACCAACTGGCCGATCTGCGCGCCGATATGGATGGCTTGCTGCCACAGGCAATCGACGAAGGCTTGCGGTGGGTGGCGCCTATCGGCACCATGATGCGGACGGCGCTGCGCGATACCGTGGTCAATGGCATTGCTGTGCCTGCAGGAACCGCCGTCAGCCTGATCATGGCAAGCGCCAACCGCGACGAGGCCCGCTTTGACAATCCCGACGCCTTTGATCTGCACCGCCGGCCGCAGGCGCATATGTCCTTTGGCGCGGGCGCGCATTTCTGTGCGGGCAAGTGGTTCGCCAAGGCGCAGATCGAGATTGCGCTGCGCGTGCTTCTGTCGGCGTTTCCGATGCTGGAACTGGCAGGCGATCCCCCTAGGTTTGAGGGCTGGGAATTCCGCTATCCGACAACCCTGCGCATCAGGCTCTAGCGCCGCCCCCGGAATTTTCGAAAACCCCGGACCGATTTCTTTGAAGAAATCGGGGTGGTCCCACGTTTCGCGCTTGAGTTTCAACGCCCAAACCGCTGAAATCGGCAGATGAAAACAGCCCTAAGCCTTGCAGCCGTCCTGTTCGCCAGTGCCGCCCATGCCGAAGCCGGATGGACGCAAGGCCCGCCCTTGGCCGAAGGCATCGACGCCTTCCCGCGCCTGACCGCCGCTGACGCCGCCGCCCAGAAGATCAACGCCAAGTTCGCGGCGATGGATGCGGATGAAATGGAATGGCTTGTGGACTGTGACGGCGGTCGGGGCATCGCCGTCACCGCAGAGACTGCCGATTTCCTCAGCCTGACCGTGGAACGCGGCGGCTATTGCGAAGGGGCGGCGCATCCCTTTCACGACACCGAGGCGATGACTTTTGATCGGATGAGCGGGGACGAGGCCGATTGGCCCACACTGTTGCCCAAGGCGCTGCTGAACCCGGCGGCGGGGGATTATGAACCTACCGATCCCCACCGCTCTGCCGCACTGTCTGCCGCCTATCTGGCCGCTCTGCCAGACCCGCAGCCCGACTGCGATGATACCTATGCCCGGCCTTTGAATTTCGAGTTCTGGCTGGAGGGTGGGCAAAAGGCGCTGGCCTTTGCTCCCACCAATCTGGCGTATGTCGAAACCGCCTGCATTGAGGTGGCCTATCTCCCCCTGTCACAGTTGTAGGGGGCCGATCCCCGGTTGATTGCGGCGCTGTCGGGGGCCAAATAGCGCCGCAGGTGTTAACAAAACCTTACTTTCACACATCTATGTTATTGATTTTCCATATCTAAAAAATGGTCCCGAGTCGGGACCACCGAAAACTCCCCCTTCCCCTGCCTGCCAAGCCGCCGTATCGTGGCCCACAACCAAAGGGGGCAACCATGCAAACCATGATCGGCGTGATCGGAGGCTCGGGGGTCTATCAGATCGACGGGCTGGAGGGCGCAAGCTGGGTCAAGGTCAGATCCCCCTGGGGAAGGCCGTCGGATGAGGTGCTGGTGGGCCGCTTGAACGGCGTCGCCATGGCCTTTCTGCCGCGCCATGGCAGGGGCCATGTTCAGACCCCGTCCAGCATCAACTACCGCGCCAATATTGACGCGCTCAAACGGCTGGGCTGCACCGATGTGGTGGCGGTGTCAGCGGTGGGGTCCCTGCGGGTCGACCACGCGCCGGGCGATTTCGTGATCGTCGACCAATACATCGACCGCACCTTCGCGCGCGAGAAATCGTTCTTCGGGCCGGGCTGCGTCGCCCATGTCTCGGTCGCGCATCCCACCTGCCCGCGCCTGTCAGCCGCCTGCCTGACCGCCGCGCAGGCGACCGGGGTGCGGGTTCATCAAGGTGCCACCTATCTGGCGATGGAGGGGCCGCAGTTTTCCACTCTGGCCGAAAGTCGGATGTACCGCAGCTGGGGCGCCGATGTGATCGGCATGACCGGGATGCCCGAGGCGAAGCTGGCCCGCGAGGCCGAACTTTGCTACGCCTCGATCGCGATGGTGACGGATTACGATTGCTGGCACGAAGGCCATGGCGCGGTGGATGTGTCACAAGTGATCGCCACCCTGACCGCCAACGCAAGCAACGCGCGCACCTTGGTGGCGGCGCTGCCGGGGCTCTTGGGCGCGGACCGCGTGGCCTGCCCCGCAGGCTGCGACCACGCGCTGACCCATGCCATCATGACCGCCCCCGACCGCCGCGACCCCGAGGTGCTGGCCAAACTGGACGCGGTGGCGGGCCGGGTTCTATGACGGATCTGAAAGGCAAATCTGGCTGATGCCAATCCCACCAATATGACCCCGCATCCCCTGAATCTGAAAAAGGGCGATGTTACCCGAAACACCCCGGGCTTTCCCGATGGGTTGACGATTGGCACGGGCCAGATGCGGCTGTCCTCGGATGACACGAGGCATATTCAAACCGCCAGCATCCCGATCACCGCCGCGATTGAGGCGGAACAGGCGCGGCCGGTGGTGCTGGAGGAGTGGACGCATTCGTTGGGATTTCTGCTCGACATCGAGAACCCCTGTCATGAAGGGTGTGTCGATCCTCTCGCAGGACAGCCACGAAACCAGTTCCATCCCCGGGCAGGATCGTGTCATGTTGCGGATGCACTATCCTTCTGAATGACTTGGACATCATGGCAAAAACCGTCAAAGACTACATCCGCACCATCGTCGACTTCCCGCATGAGGGGATTTTGTTCCGCGACGTGACCACGCTGTTCGCCGATCCGCGCGGGTTTCGCATGGCGATTGACCAGTTGTTGCAACCCTACGCGGGCCTGCGCATCGACAAGGTGGCGGGGCTGGAGGCGCGGGGGTTCATTCTGGGCGGGGCGGTGGCGCATCAGTTGTCGACCGGGTTCGTGCCGATCCGCAAGAAAGGCAAGCTGCCGGGGCAAGTGATTTCGCAGGCCTACACGCTGGAATATGGCGAGGCGGTGGTCGAGGTGCACGACGATGCCCTGCAACCCGGTGAACGGGTGTTGCTGGTCGATGACCTGTTGGCCACCGGCGGCACCGCCGAGGCGGGAATCAAGCTGATCGAGCGGTTGGGCGCAGTGGTGGTGGGGCTGGCCGTGGTGGTCGATCTGCCGGAACTGGGCGGGCGCAAGAAGATTGAGGCTATGGGCCTAGCCGTGCATTCTTTATGCGAATTTGAGGGACTTTAACGGTTTATTCAGGGAATCATCTTAAAGCTGGGCATGTCGGGGCTACCCACCCTGACATGTCGCTGCTTGCAACACGTGACACCACCCAACCCCAGCGCCCTGTCGGTTCTCCGGCAGGGCGTAACTTTTGGGCGCAGTGTGCTGCATTCAGGTTCGCGGGGATTTCACACCCCCCACACCCTCCGTGGGATATTTGTGCCAAGATGAACGCAAATTTTAGACAAACTTTCGGGATCAAGTCAGGACAGCCCCTGGGTTCATGATGCCCTTCGGGTCCAGCGCCGCCTTGATCGCGCGCATGGCGGCGATTTTGCCGGGGTCGCCGTATTTCAACAGATCGTCGACCTTCAGGCGCCCCAGCCCGTGTTCGGCGCTGACCGAGCCACCAAGTGCATCGACCAGATCATGCACGCAGGTCTTGACAACATGGCGTTGATGATCGTGATCTTTGCGGCTTTTGCCCGGCATCGGAAAGACGTTGTAATGCAGATTGCCGTCGCCCAGATGGCCAAAGCAGTTGATGCGGAAGCTGTCGATCAAGGCCAGCGCCTTGCCCGCACGCGCGATGAACTCTGGCACCAGACTGAGCGGCACCGAGATGTCGTGGCTGGACACAGCACCGATACGGCGGTTGGCTTCGGGGATTGACTCGCGGATACGCCAAAGGCTGGCGCGCTGCGCCTCGGAAGCGGCGATCACCCCGTCATCGACCAGCCCTTCTGTGAGCGCCGCCTCGAACAGCGACTCCAGATGGGTTTGCGCCGCACCAAATCCGGCGGGCAGGCCGATTTCGATCAGCACCAGCCATTCGGCATCGCCTTGCAGCGGGTTGCGCACCTCTGGCATGGTTTCGGCCAGGAATTGCAGGCCCATGCGGTGGATCAGCTCGAACGCCGACACCATGCCGGACAGGCGCTGTTCGGCCATGGCCAGCAGCTTCAGAGCGGCGGCCGGGCTTTCGACAGCCAGAAGGGCGGTGCCGATGGCGGCGGGTTTGGGGAACAGCCGCAGGCTGGCGGCGGTGATCACGCCCAGAGAACCCTCGGCCCCGATCAGCAGATGGCGCAGATCATAGCCGGTGTTGTCTTTGCGCAAACGCTTCAAACCGTTGAAAACGCTGCCGTCCGGCAAGACTGCCTCAATCCCGAGACAAAGATCGCGGGTGTTGCCATAGCGCAGAACATTCAGCCCGCCTGCGTTGGTCGCAAGATTGCCCCCGATGCGGCAGGTGCCTTCTGATGCCAAAGCCAACGGGAAAATCCGGTCCAGCCGGTTGGCCTGCGCCTGCACATCGGCCAAGATCATGCCCGCTTCGACCACCAGCACGTTTTCATCCGCATAGGCCCCGCGCAAAGCTGACATGCGTTCCAGCGACAGCAAGACCGGCGCAGGGCCGTCGGGCATGATCTGACCGCCGACCAGTCCGGTGCCACCACCCCAAGGCACAATCCCCACGCTTGCCGCACCACAAGTCTGCACAATTTGTGCCGCCTCTGCCGTCGTGCGCGGCAGGGCCACTGCCCCCGCCACTCCATGCCAGCGCCCGCGCGGCTCTTCCAGATAACGGGGTTCTGGCGTGCGCAGGGTGTCGGGCGGCAACAAAGCCGCCAGATGATCAACAAAAGCAGGGCTGGCGGGATGCAGCATCTGGTCTCACACTGTGATTGTCCGGGCCAAAGCAGCAATCGCCATGGCCGAGCTTTGGTTGCGCGCCGTAACCGGCACTTTCAGCGACTGCCCCAGTTTGTTGGCCAAAGCCGAGCGACCAATGCCATTTGGCGCATTCAAATAGATCGCCGCGTCGGTGATTTTCACGGATTCACCGGGACCGGCAAGGGCGATCAGTGCAGCATGCTCCGCCGCTGGCAAGGGTTGGCCCAGAAAGAAGAAATGCACCTTGGCACCGTCGGCCAGCCCATGTTGGTGATAAGGGTTGGCGGCCAGAATGGCGTCATAGGCGGCAATCCCCATGAGGAACATCGTCGGTGCAAAGCCGAAACGGTCTTTCATCGCTGCCGTAATCTTGGCTTCCACATCGGCAACGCCTGGGTCCAGAAATACCGCATTGCCGCTTTGGATATGGGTGTGTATCTGAGTAAGCCCATGTTCCAGCAGCATCTGGCGGAACTCTGGCATCGGCAAACGGTTCGCACCTGCCACGTTTACGCCGCGCAGCAGCAGCACTTTGATCTCGGTCATGGGAGCCTCCACGGGTGCCGCCACCCGCTCCGGCGCAGGGTTATCCTGCGTCCGTGCGACCACGTCGGTCGTTCCGTAAGTTGGCGTATAGCACATGGTTCCGCCAGCGCCCGCTGATTTGCAGATAAGATTGCGCCACTCCTTCATATTTGAAGCCGCATTTTTCCAGAACCCCGCGCGACGCGGCGTTTTCGGGCAAACAGGCACTTTCGAGGCGCGACAAGTCCAGCGCGGTGAAGGCGTGATGCACCACCGCCAACACCGCCTCGCGCATATAGCCGCGCCGGGCAAAGGGCGCGCCGATCCAGTAGCCAAGGGTACCGGCCTGCACCGGGCCACGGCGGATGTTGTCCAGCGTGACTGCACCGAGCAGTCGCTGATCTTCGCGCCGGATCAGCAGCAGCGGCAGCGCTACGCCGGTTTGCTCGGCCCGGCCAGCCCAATAAACGCGGTTGGTGAAGCCGCGACGCGAAAGGTGGTCATGCGCCCAGACCGGCTCCCATGGCATCAGGTGATCGGCAGAGGTTTCGCGCAAATGCGCCCAAGCGCGAAAATCGGCGTGGCTGGGCAGCCGCAGCGTCATGCGCTCGGTTTCAATCTTGGGACGGCGGCGAAAGGTCAGCATCAGGCTGCCAGGCGCTTGCGAATATCCTCGAGTGAGGGGGCTTTCTCAACAGGGCCATAAAGTGCCAGCGCGGTGTCGGCCCCGGTCAACTCACCCGCATAGCGGCGCACGTCGGCTGTGGTGACGGCGTCAATCCGGGCCACAGCTTCGTCGACATCGGGCACCCGGCCATAGATCGCCAGCAGCCGCGCGATGCGTTCGGCGCGGCTGGTCGGGCTTTCCAGTCCCATCAGCATGCCGGCTTTGATCTGAATGCGGGCGCGGGCGACCTCTGCCTCGGACATATCATCCGCCGCGCGTTTCATCTCATCCATGGTGATCTGGGTCAGCGCGCCGATTTCTTCGGCACTGGTGCCCGCGTAAAGGGTGATCTGGCCCGCATCTTCATAGGCGCCCGACTGCGCAAAGATCGAGTAGCACAGCCCACGTTCTTCGCGCACTTTCTGGAACAGACGGGACGACATGCCGCCGCCCATGGTCATCGCGTAGACCTGAGCCGTATACACGTCGGGGTGGCGATAGCCGGGGGCGTCAAAGGCCATGGCAAAGTGGACCTGTTCCAGATCCTTGACCTCACGCCGTTCCGCACCCCGAAAAGTCGCGGTCTGGAAGGCGGTCGCGGGTTTGGCCTTCATGCCGCCAAACATCGCCTCAGCCTGTTTGACGATCGCGTCATGATCCACGCCGCCCGCAGCCGCCAGAATCATCTGGCCGGGGTTGTAATGTTCGGACACAAAGCCCTTGAGATCGGCGCGGGTGAAGCTGGACACGCGTTCTTCAGGCCCCAGAATGGTGCGGCCAAAGGCCTGATCCGGGTAGCTGACCTCTTGCAGCCAATCGAAGATGATGTCGTCGGGCGTGTCCAAGGCCTGCCCGATTTCCTGCAAGATCACATGGCGTTCAACCTCGATCTCCTTCTTGTCAAAGGCGGGGTTGAGGACGATATCGCCGATCACGTCCAGCGCCAGACCGACATCGGCCTGCAACACGCGGGCGTAATAGGCGGTCATCTCACGCGAGGTATAGGCGTTGATATAGCCGCCAACGTCTTCGATTTCCTCGGCAATCTGCAGACTGGTGCGACGCTTGGTGCCCTTGAAGGCCATGTGTTCCAGAAAATGCGCGATGCCGTTTTGCTCGGCACGTTCATGCCGCCCGCCGGCCATCACCCAAACCCCGGCAGAGGCGGATTTCAGGCCCGGCATGTGTTCGGTGACGATGCGGAAACCGTTCGGCAGGGTGGTCAGGCGCAGGGTCAACAGGCAATCCTTTCGCGGATCAGGGCTTGGAGGGCGGCCAGGTCATTCGGCACGCGGGTCATGCGTTCGGGGCGGTCAAAGAGGTCGGCCATACGGGGCGGCAGCGCCGGGCGGGTGCCCATGGCGGCCTGCACCGCGTCGGGGAATTTCGCCGGGTGGGCGGTGGCAAGCGTGATCATCGGGGTTGTCCCCAGATGTTCATTGGCCACTTTGACGCCGACGGCAGAATGCGGGCACAGGATTTCACCCGTGGTCGCGTAGCTTTGGCTGATGGTGGCGCGGGTTTCATCTTCGGAGCAACGACCCGAGGCGAAGGTGGTTTGCAACATCTGCAACGCGCCTTGGCTGATGTGAAACCCGCCGGATTTCAGTTCGGTCATCAGCGCCGACACCGCCGCGCCGTCACGCCCATAGGCATCAAACAAAGCGCGTTCAAAGTTGGACGATACCTGAATGTCCATCGACGGGCTGATGGAGGGCTTGACGCCATTGGTGCTGTAATCACCAGATTTCAGCGCGCGGTCCAGAATGTCGTTGTGGTTGGTGGCGATAATCAGCTGATCAATGGGCAGGCCCATCTTGCGGGCGATGTAGCCTGCGAAAATGTCGCCAAAATTGCCGGTGGGCACCGTGAAGGACACCGCCCGATCGGGGGCACCCAAGGACACCGCCGACGAGAAATAGTAAACCACCTGCGCCAGCACCCGCGCCCAGTTGATCGAGTTCACACCCGCCAGACGCACGCCATCGCGGAAAGCGAAATCGTTGAACATATCCTTTACGCGGGCTTGGCAGTCGTCAAAATCACCATCCATCGCCAAGGCGTAGACGTTCGCCTCTGACGGCGTCGTCATTTGGCGGCGCTGCACATCCGACACCCGGCCATGCGGGTAAAGGATGAACAGATCGACGTTGGCCAGACCGCGAAATGCCTCCATTGCCGCAGAACCGGTATCGCCAGAGGTGGCACCGACGATGGTGATACGTTCACCGGTCTTGGCCAAGGCCGCCTGCATCATCTGACCGATCAGTTGCATGGCGAAGTCTTTGAAGGCCAGCGTCGGGCCGTGGAACAGCTCCAGCAGGAAATGGTTCGGGCCAAGTTGCACCAAAGGCGCGCGGGCGGCGTGGCCGAAATGGGCATAGGCGGCGGTCAGCAGGCCGCGAAACTCGGCATCGGTGAAGGTGTCACCCAAAAACGGGCGCATGACGCGGAAGGCGATTTCTTCATAGGAAAGGCCCGCCATGGCGGCGATTTCGGCATGGGTCAAGGTGGGTACGGTTTCGGGCACATAAAGGCCACCGTCGCGGGCAAGGCCCGTCATCATCGCCTCGCCAAAGGTCAAAACCGGGGCCTGCCCCCGCGTCGAGATATACCGCATCTTATGCCCCTACTCTGTCCGCCGCCTGATACGCCACAGCAGCGCGACTGTCATCACCGCCCAAACCAGCGCCAGCGAAAACCATGTGATCGCATAGCCCCAGTGATCGTTGGGAATAGTGGAAGTATCAACGCCAATCGCCTCAATCCCGTCGCCGGTCGGCGTATTGGCGACAATAAATGTGGGTTCGGTGTTCAAGAGCGCCGCCATCGCCACCGCGTCGCGGGCGAACCACAAGCCGGTTTTCACATCGGGCGGTGGCGTGTAGTCATTGGCATCGCGCGGCCACATCAGATTGCCGGTGATGTCAGCATCGGTCACGGTCAGGGCCTTGTGCTTTTCATCATCGGGCAGAAAGCCGCGATCGACCAGAATGCGGCGGCCATCGACGGTTTGCAGGACGGAAATCACCCGCACACCCGCGCCGATCTGGGCTTTGCCAGACAGCACATACAGCCGTTCACCGGTAAAGCGGCCTTTGGCGGTGACGGGGCGAAAGCGGTCGGCCTCGGGGTTCGGGTTCAGCGGCACCGCAATTGCAGGCGTGCTGATGCCTGCCACCATTGCGTCAAGCTGGGCGCGCTTTTCGTCCATGCGCTGCACCTGCCAGATGCCAAGGCTGCACAGCACCGCCACCCCCGCCATTCCCATCAGGATCGGAAACCACATGCGTTTGATCATCAGGAGTCCTTGGGGCGCGCAAAGCAAGACGCGGGCCACGATGGGCCCGCGTTGTCATCGGGATGGTCAGGGCTTACTGGCCCCAGACGTAGACAGAGGCGAACAGGAACAACCAGACCACATCAACGAAGTGCCAGTACCATGCGGCGGCTTCAAAGCCCACGTGCTGTTCGGGCGTGAAATGGCCCTTGTAGACCCGCACCAAGCACACCAGCAGAAAGATTGTGCCGATCAGAACGTGGAAGCCGTGAAAACCGGTCGCCATGAAGAACGATGCGCCGTAGATGTTGCCCGCAAAACCAAAGGCTGCGTGGCTGTACTCATAGGCTTGAAAAGCGGTGAACAACGCGCCAAGGGCAATTGCCAGGATCAACCCGGTTTTCATATCTTTGCGGTTGTTGTTGTCATGCACCAGCGCGTGGTGGGCCCAAGTGGCCGCGCAGCCCGACAACAACAGGATCAGCGTGTTGATCAGCGGCAAGTGCCACGGGTCAAAGGTTGCGATGCCTTCGGGCGGCCAGACACCATCGACCAGCGGCGACATTGGCCCCATCGGGTACATCGCATGTTTGAAGAAAGTCCAGAACCAGGCCGAGAAGAACATGACTTCAGACATGATGAACATGATGAAACCATAGCGCAGGCCGATGCGGACGACGGGGGTGTGATCGCCGGTCTGGCCTTCATGGACCACTTCGGACCACCATGCGAACATGGTGTAAAGCACGCCTGCAAAGCCGATCAAACCCATCCATGGGCCGGAGCCGTGCATCCACAGCACTGAGCCATACAGCATGATAAAGGCGCTGACCGCGCCAAACAACGGCCAGATCGACGGCGGCAGAATGTGGTAGTCGTGGTTCTTGGCGTGGGCCATGGTCGGGTTCCCTCGTTTTTTATTGTCTTCAGTTTATCGACTTCGGGACCAGTGGCGCAAGTGCGGCCTGCTGATCGGGAAGCGTTGTTTCGTAGAAAGTATAAGACAGCGTGATTTCGCGGATCAGCTTGGCCTCGGGGTGATCGATGATCGACGGGTCAACATAGAAGGACACCGGCATGATCGCCCGCTCTCCGGGTTGCAGCACCTGTTCGGTGAAACAAAAGCATTCGATCTTGGTGAAATAGCCCCCGGCCTGATCGGGCATCACGTTGTAGCTGGCGGTTCCGGCAACAACGTGGTCGGTGGGATTATAGGCCTCAAAAAACGCGAGGTTGGTTTCGCCGATCTTGACCACCATCTGGCGTTGCTGCGGGGCGAACTCCCACGGCATCCCGGACTCGAGTGATGCGTCAAAACGCACGATCATGGTCCGCTCCAGCACGGTATCTGAGCCCGTGGCAGCCACCGAAACGGTGCCTGCGTAGCCTGTCACCCGGCAGAACCAGTCGTAAAACGGCACTGCGGCAAAGCTGAGCGACAGCATGGTTGCCGCCACACCCACCAGGCCAAAGGCCATTTTGTTTTGCGGCGTCATGGAGCCACCTTAAGCGGTTGCGTGGACCCCAGCGCGCCGGGGGTGTCATTGGCATGCATCAGATCGCCATTGGTGACCTTGACCACGGTCAGCGCGAACACCAGCGCGACAAAGGCCAACAGCACCACCAACACGCCCATATTGCGGGAAAAGCGGCGGGTGTGCATTTCATGCGGCGGACGAAACGCCATGTTACCAGCCCCCCATACCGTAGGGGCGCAGCGCCGCCTCGGCCATCAACGCACCGAAGTGCAGGAAAAGATACAGCAGGGAAAAGCGGAAAACCGACTTTTCAACCTTGTACTTGTCGGCTTCGGCCTTCACCTCGTCCCGCTTCCAGATGCGGTAGGCCCCGCGCAGGAATTCGGCGTTCAGCAGCAGCGAGACAGCCAGATAGACCGGGCCACCGATTGAGGTGAAAGCGGTCGCCAAAGCAAAGGGGATCAAGGCGATGGTATAGACCAGCACATGGGTGCGGGTGGATTTCTTGCCATGCGTCACCGTCAGCATTGGCACGCCAGCCTTGGAGTAATCCTCATTCATGAACAGCGCCAAGGCCCAGAAATGCGGCGGCGTCCACATGAAGATCAGCATGAACATCAATACGGCCTCAAGGGAAACAGACCCGGTGGCTGCGACCCAGCCGATCATTGGCGGGAAGGCCCCTGCGGCACCACCGATCACAATGTTCATCGGGGTTCGGCGCTTGAGCCACATTGAATAGACGACGGCATAGAAAAAGATCGTAAAGGCCAGCAGCCCTGCCGCCAGAAGGTTGGTCGCCAGCCCCAGCATCACAATCGAAATGCCCGACAGCGCCATGCCGATACCCAATGCCTCACCCGGCTGGACCAGACCAGCGGGCACGGGACGGCCCTTGGTGCGGCGCATGATGGCGTCAATGTCGGCATCCCACCACATGTTCAACGCACCAGAGGCCCCTGCCCCCAAAGCGATGAACAAGATCGCGGCAAAGGCCTCGACCGGGTGCAGCGACACCGGGGCAACCAGCAGGCCGACCAGCGCGGTAAAGACCACAAGCGACATCACGCGCGGCTTCAAGAGCTGCACGAAATCGCCAAAGCCCGCTTCTTTGGGGCTGTCAAAGGACCGGATATCGGTCATGTCGTTTCAGCTTTCTGGTAAAGCGAAGGCCCCAACGGGGGGCCCTGCAAGATCAATGGGCGCAGCGGATCAGTTCGCTGCCAGCAGATAGTTGCCGCCCTTGGCACCTTCAAGCCACACGTCATAGGCCGCTTGGCTGACAACTTTGACAGTGATTGGCATATAGGCGTGATCCTTGCCGCAAAGCGTGGTGCACTGGCCAAAGTAGATGCCTTCGACGTCGGCTTTGAACCACAGCTGGCCCAGACGTCCGGGGACGCCCGACTGCATCACGCCAAAGGCGGGCATGGCCCAGGCGTGGATCACGTCTGTCGCTGTCACCTGCATGACGATGGTCTTGCCAACCGGGATCACCACGGCGGTGTCGGTGGCCAGAAGATAGTCTTGCTCACGGTAGCCTGCGGCCACCAGCTGATCTTTTTCCAGTTTGAACGAGTCAAATGCCACGCCGTCATCGACATATTCATAAGACCAGTACCACTGGTTGCCCGTCACCTTGATGGTGATGTCAGCGACAGGGATCTCTTGCTGTTTGAACAGCGCAGGCAGCGAGAACGAGCCGATGAAGATCAAGATCAGGATCGGCACGATGGTCCATGCCACTTCCAAAGGCGAGTTATGGGTGAAAGTCGCCGGTGTCGGGTTGGATTTGCGGTTGAACTTGATCGCGATGACCACCAGCAGCAGCGTCACGAAACCCACGATCACAAACATGATGTTGTTGATCATGTAATCCAGCCATTGCAGATCGCGGGCAATTTCGGTGGCGGCGGGCTGATGCGCGGTTCCCGCGGGGATCGGCGCACCAATGATTTCCAAGGCTTGCGCCATGGCCACGCCCGGAAGCACCAAAAGGCCAAGACCAGCGGCGGCGACGGCGTTGAAAGAGGACGACAGACGCATGTTCATTTCCCGTATCAAAGGGCGGCTTTCATGCCACCTTTTCGGCCATGCCCAAGATGAGGGCAGAATCCCGTTGTTTCTGCTGCTGGTGAAACCATATTAGGGGCGTGACGACAAGAGAAACTGTTGCGGCAAATGCACGCGATCTGATCCAGATCAAGGCCAAGGCCAAGGAATACCCTCATGAGCGACGCCCCTTTCCGCCCGTTTGAAACCCATCTGGACGAGGCTGCAGCCCTTGCCACATTGCGAAGCGCCACCGCAGGCGCGGATGATGGCGAGCTGTTTTTGGAACGGCGGCGGTCCGAGGCGATTGTGCTGGACGATGGCCGCATCAAAACTGCCAGCTATGACGCCTCTGAAGGCTTCGGGTTGCGCGCGGTGCGGGGTGAGGTGGCGGGTTATGCGCATTCAACCGAAATCAGCGAATCCGCGCTGATCCGGGCGTCGGCCACCGCGCGGCTGGCGGTGGGGGACGGCGGCGGGGTGATGGCCCCTGCGCCTGTTGGCACCAACCGGCGCTTGTATTCCGATGCCGACCCGATGGCGGATGCGACTTTTGCGGGCAAGATTGATTTGTTGAAGGAAATCGACGCCTATGCCCGCGCGCTCGACCCACGCGTCATACAGGTCTCGGCCACCATCAGCGCCGGTTTGCAAGAGGTGGAAATCCTGCGCCCCGAGGGGCTGCGGTTCTCTGACATCCGTCCAATGGCGCGGATGAACGTGTCGGTGATCGTGTCCGACAAGGGCTGCCGTGAGCAAGGCGGCACGGGTGCGGGTGGCCGCTACGGTTTGGCCCGGCTGTTGGAGCCTGCGCATTGGCAGCCGATGCTGCGTGAGGCGCTGCGGATTGCCCTGGTGAACCTTGACGCCGTGCCTGCGCCTGCGGGCATGATGGATGTGGTGCTTGGCCCCGGCTGGCCCGGAATTCTGCTGCATGAGGCCATCGGTCATGGGTTGGAAGGCGATTTCAACCGCAAGAAAACCAGCGCTTTTGCCGGGCTGATGGGGCAGATGATCGCCGCCCCCGGCGTCACCGTGCTGGACGATGGCACCATCCCGGACCGGCGCGGCAGCCTTTCGGTGGATGATGAGGGCACACCTTCGGGGCGCAATGTGCTGATCGAGGATGGGCGGCTGGTGGGCCTGATGCAAGACCGCCAGAACGCCCGGCTGATGGGGGTGGCGGCCACCGGCAACGGGCGGCGCGAAAGCTATGCGCATATTCCAATGCCGCGCATGACCAACACCTATATGCTGTCGGGCAAGGATGATCCGGCGGGGATTGTGGCAAGCTTGCGCGACGGCATCTACGCCGTGGGCTTCGGCGGCGGTCAGGTCGATATCACCAACGGCAAGTTTGTGTTCAGCTGCACCGAAGCCTACCGGGTCCGCAATGGCGTGGTGGGTGAGGCCGTGAAGGGCGCGACCCTGATCGGCGACGGGGCCACTGCGCTGAAACAGATACGCGCCATTGGCAATGATCTGGCGCTTGATCCCGGCATCGGCAACTGTGGCAAATCGGGCCAGTGGGTGCCCGTCGGCGTGGGCCAGCCGACGCTGCTGATCGGCGGGTTGACGGTGGGCGGATCGGCGGCATGATCCTTGTCGGCCAGTATGACAGCCCCGTCACCCGCCGCGTTGCTATTGCGCTGCATTGGTACGGGATGGCCTTCAGCCGCGACACGCGGTCTATCTTTGGTGATGCGGCCCAGATTGCGCTTATCAGCCCGCTGACCCGGATTCCCGCGTTGGTGCTGGCGGATGGTGAGGTGCTGATCGATTCGGCTGCAATCCTTGACCATCTGGATGAACAGGCAGGCCCGGCCCGGGCTTTGCTGCCGCCCGGCGGTGCACCGCGCCGCCGTGTGCTGCAAGCCACAGCCTTGGCGCAGGGCACAATGGAAAAAGTATTGGCGGTGGTGTATGAGCGTCACTTTCACCCCGCCGCCCATATCTCTGTCGAATGGCAGGCGCGATGCCTGTCGCAAGCCTCGGCGGGGCTGGAGGCGCTGGAGCAGTGTTGCGCCGCCCCTTGGTTCTGCGGCGACAGCTTCAGCCATGCGGATGTGATGGCCAGTTGCCTGATCGCCTACCTGCACCTGCGGCTGCCAGAGATCAGCGCCCCGGGCCAATATCCCAAACTGCACGCGCTGGCGACCCGGTGTGAGGCGCTGCCTGCCTTTGTCGCCGCCCAGATTTCCGCCACCGAAACCATGCCGCAAACCTGAACAGGCCCCCTATGTCTTTGCTCCACTCTCGCCCCGAAGGCTACG
This sequence comes from Pseudorhodobacter antarcticus, assembly GCA_945860375.1. Next base: position 127,946 of record CAMAQR010000003.1, on the reverse strand, counting down.
AATTCATGCGGTTTCGCGGGCTGCTGACGGGTCTGGTGATCGTCTGGCTGTTGCCCTCGGCGGTGGCGTTGTTGGCGCTGGCGGTGCAATATCTGGCCGACACACCTGCGCGCGGCGAGTTGGGGCTGGTGATCTGGGCTGCGTCGGTTTTGCTGTTGGCCTCGCCGCTGATCAGTTGGCTGGGGTTGGTGCTTGCGGCGCCCTTTGTGGCGATGCTGATGGATCGCGGCTGGTTTGGCTGGATACCGGCCACCGCACTTGGCCTGCTGTGCGGTGGCGTTGTGGCCTATCTGATGGACAACGCGCTGGGGCTGTCATTTGGTGCGATGCTGTTGGTGTCATTCCGCGCCATCGCAGGGCGACTCTATCCGGCGGCGTTTGATCTGACGGCCTGAACCCCGCTTTGGGACCCCGCAGAGCACCGCAACAAAGCCCAGAACCTGAAGTTCGCAATGGTCGTCGTCGGCCCAGGGATCGGGGATGTCGTTGAAGCCGTCCAAGGAAGATGTTCCTGCGAAGACCGGGCTTCAAAAGGGCGATCACCACTCCGAAATCCATGCTGGACCAGACCGAAAGACCCCCCGGATCAGGTCAAACCCCAAACGCGATCCCCTGACCATTCAGCAGCCACCCGCGCTCAAAAACAGACATCACTTGGGGGAGGCTTGCTTTGCTATGCAATGTCCGTTTCCGAAATCTCTGCCCGGGTCGCCCAGAACTCAGCCGCCAACAAAATACCAAACCAATCCAGAAAAAACGGCAAGCGAAAGGGCCGCCTCCAGAATCTTGTCGCCCAGTCTGCCTTCATTCATCTCCCATGCTCCCCAAACGCAGTGTGGACTTCGCTCATCATGGCGCATCAGACTCACGGTATGATGTATGTCAAATGCGCGGTTTGAATATTCGATCATCTGTCTTTGGCTCAACATATCTCTCGATATGTGATTATGCTCTTTAGATATTTTTACCAACACCTGGAGTGATTTTTAGTTCTAAATATCAACCAATTCCCTTTCAGCAGTGTTCGAAAATGCACCAATCCGCCTGCCTGGAAATTCGTGCCCCTGCACCACCTTTGGTTTGCTGCGCAAGCTTTGCAACCGTGCGCTGCAATTCTTCCGCACCCGCCATCGCGGGCCAATTTCAGGGCCGCCACACCTATCTTTTGATACTTTAGCGTTCCTTAAGGGTGTTCAAATATCCATTGCGAACATCCAAACGCAGATGCACATTTCTGTTGAAACGCAGGCTGTCGTAGGGTCAGGAACGGTAACCAGTGGATTAACGATGGCAAACCTCCCCGCGCAACTGACATCATCATTCCGGCCTTCTGCGCCGGATCGTTTTGCTGACAGTGACGATAACGGAGGCTCGGGTGCCCCGGTTGTTTTTCTGACCCTGACTGCAGTTCCGGTCGGCGCGTTGATCTGGATGACGGCGATGGCACTCGCATGGTTCAGCTAACAGAAATCCGTCGCAACTTTAAGCCGTCAAACCATCGAAATGACCTTGTTCAAAGTTGCAATGAGGCAGCGCAATCAACCGCGTCGATTGAAAACCGCACCGTCATTCTGATGGCATCGCTTGATCCCCAGGCGCTTGCATGGCGGCCCCTTCTTCAGGGCATGGGGCTGACGGTTCTGAACGGGTTTCATCACGAGGGAATGGGTGATCATCCGGTTATCTTGATATCGGAGTCGCTGTTTCGGCAACCTGATTGGCCACGTCATAACCGTTTTGTTCGGCGGCAATTCCCGGGTGTCGTCCTGTGTGTGCTGAACGAGTCATTGCATCGCGGCGGCCAAAGCCCGGCGTCGCAGGCTGCAGATTGGGATGATGCGCGCACGATGCTTCTGATTGCAGGCATTGACTTTTTCACCGTGGAGGAACCGGCGAGTGTCAGTTATATCTGACCTGTTGCAGCTAAGGTTCCAGCGCAAAGACGCCAGTCACTTGCAGCCTGCAGCCGACAGCAGCACTTTTGAAACGGTGGTACCGGGTCAGTTTGGTCTTGCGGCTGAACGGCTTTGGGCGCGGGACGATAAGATGTCCCAAAGCGGGGCGTTCCCGACAGCACCGGCTTGCGTGGTCGGCTTTGCCGCAGACGACACAGGGACGATCTGCGGGATGCTGCGGCAGCTCGGTCTGGGGCCCTGCGCTTCTTTTGTGCAGGTCGATCAATTGCCGGATTCGGCCACGCTTCACACTGGGTTCCACTATCTGGTGGTCAACATCGACGCTTTCGAGGACTGCGACGCTGCGGTCACGGCAATGCTGGAGTTCCGGCACCTGCGCGGCGATGTCGTGGTTATTCTGGTGTCCTCGGCAGTCGTGATGGACGATCTGGGTGCCGAGCGTCGATTGGTCTGTGATGCGACCTTGCGGGCGCCGGTCACGCTTGGGCGCCTGCAGCGTGGCGTCACAGCTGCCTTCGAGAACAACACTGCAATGCGCCACGATTTTGCGACCCGCAGATCATGAGCGCGGGTTCCAACCTGCTGCGGCAAGGCCTGAGCGGCGCGAAGACCGCGGTTTACCCTTTCGTCACCGTGCATATCGCAGGAACGATCTATGCGCAGGGCCCGACGGTTGTGCCGGTTGACCAGCCCGGAAAATTGCCGATCGACAAGAACGGGTTGCTTGCGATCAGAACCGGTGAAACGACCGTCATGCTGGGCCGGCCGTTGAGTGGCTTGCACGGTTCAGAGGCTGGCCTGCATCATCGCAGCGACAGCTGAACACGCGGCGCAGGGTATCAGTCTGCAGTCTGTTCAATCGTCTCGACAGCCAGATCGCAGGCCGTGAACAGCGCCGACAACTCTGCGTTCAAATTCCCCTGTTTCCGCAGGTTCTTCATCGCATCGGACAGGATCAGCGAGACGTCGGTCAAGCCTACCATTCCTGTAGACCCGATGGCGCGATGCAGAAGATCCTGCAACTGCGGATCAGCCTCGTTTCCCAACACGTCTTGCAGTGATCTCAGGTCGTTGATCACCCCCGCCAGCAAGCGCTTTGTTGCGACCGGCCCGATCAGATCCTTCATTTCGGAAAAGTCAGCCGTGGCCCGCGCCGCAGGATCTGGCGCAATGGGCTGTTTCAGACGATCCTCCAAACTGACAAACAACTGCACCAGATCCGTCGTGCGGACCGGTTTGTGCAACACGCGTTCCATGCAGTGTTCGGCCAGGCTGGAGGGGCTGCCAAAAGTGGTGTCGGCGGTCAGGGCGACGATGCACTTTGTGGCCGGACGACTTGGGTTGATCTTTTCCAGATGGCGGATGTGGCGGGCAGTCTCGCCGCCAGACATGCCGCCGGGCATGTTCAGGTCCATGAAGATGACGTCATAATGCATCTTCAACGCCACCGAGGCGGCCGCCGTGCCGTTGTCAAACGCCTGCACCTTGCAGCCCAATTGGCGCAGCATCTGGGCGGTCAGCTCCAGATTGACGATATTGTCGTCAACGACCATGCAGGTCAGGTCGAAATGCTGCGGCAGGGCAGGAAGCGGCAAGGCGCCTTGTGCAACCGCCAAAGTGGTCGCGGCGACAAGCGGGATTTCGAAATGGAACCGGCTGCCCTTGCCCAAAGTGCTTTCCAGATCAAGCTGCCCCCCCATCTTTTCGACAGCTTTGCGCGCGATGGGCAGGCCAAGTCCGGTGCCGCCCTGACGCCGAATGGTGCCTGAAGCGGGCAAGGAAAAGAACAATTCAAAAATATGCCCCTGCTCCTCGGCTGCGATGCCGATGCCGTTGTCTTCGACAGCCACAGAAAGACGATGGCCTTTGACTGGATCGTGCTGGAACAACAGGTCAACCCAGACATTGCCGTTTTCCGAAAACTTCAACGCATTGCCAATCAGATTGTACAAAACCCGCGCGAAGGTGTTTGCCGGGCCGCTCCAGTGCTGATCCTTGGCTTCACCCGTCACCCTTATCTGAACGGCATTGTTGCGTTCCTGCGCCAACGGCGTCAACTCTGCGATGATATCGGTGACAATCTTGATCGGGGCAAAGGCCGTCGTGGGTTCTTGCACCTCGTCGATTTGAATCAGATCAAGCACATCATTGATCTGCGCCACGCTGCGCAGGGCGCAGTTGCGCGCAGTTGCAAGAAGCTTGCGTGTTTCGGGGGGTTGGCTTGTGTCGTCGATCAGTTCCAAAGAGGCCAGCAGTCCATGCAGCGGCGTGCGCATCTCGTGGCTCATGGTGGCCAAGAACAAGGTGCGGCTTTCGGCATGGTGTTGGGCCTCGTCACGGGCCGCGCGCAGGTTGTTTTCAAGTTCGGTCTGTTCGGACACATCGCGGATAAAGGCGATCATCAGCGTTTCGCCGTTTGGGTCGTGATTGGTAAGGAGCGTCAATTCGATTGGAAACTCGCGCCCCGTGGCATCAAGAGCGGAGGAAAGCTGTGGCGTCACCTCGGGCATGACAGTCGCGCCGTCCTCCCAAGCCTGCTTCATTTCGCAGTAGTGCGCCGCCAGACGTTGTGGCGGAACAAGGGTATCGGCGACGTTCCGCCCCAGTATGTCCGCCGCCTTGTAGCCCAAGAGCCGTTCAGCCGCCGGGTTGAACCTGATGGTCTTGCCGTCAATATCCATCACCACCACCGCCGTCATCGTGGCGTCATAGATCATGCGAATATTCTTCTCCGCCAATTGCACCAGCTTGAACTGATGGACAAGCTGGCGGTGCAGCAGTAAAGCAAAGATCATCACCGTTGCCATCAGACCGATCAACAGCAGCGAAACCGATAAGAACCGCTGCCACAGCCTGATTTCGTGGTCGAGGTATGCCGAAGATTTGTTCGCAAAGTAATCAAGCGTTTGCAGCGCGATCTGGCGCACCAGCGGCGACATGGTTTGCGCCTCGGCTGTGAACTCGGCCAAGGCTGTCGGGTTGGTCAAATCGAGTCTGTCAATGTGCCGCGCAAGCAAGTCAGTGCGGCTGACCAACTTTTCCGTACCGCTACGCAGTGTCGTTGGCGGATCGTGACCTTCAAAAAAATCGGGCAGCAACGCGACTCGGCTGTAAAAGATGTCAAACGCCACCAATATCCTGTCGTCGATCTGGCCCGGCGCAGCGGTGCGCGTATCAGCCAACGCCAGCAGCAGGCCTTTGTGGTCCACCTCCAGCTGCGATGTCGTCCACACCCGGTTGTCCGTCGCGCTGACCTCCAACAGGTCGAGGTTCGCGCGAAAACTGTAGGCATTTGTGGCCAGCAGCACGATTGCCACGGCCATCAATGCCAGCATGATCGAGGCCGCAAAATCTGAGTATGACGTGGCCGGCAGCGGTTGAGTTGTCGAAACAGAGGTCACGTAGGCTCCACAAGAACCGTGATCTTGGAAAGCTGCCAGACGCAGGCCGCATAAATGATGGGTCTCTGGAATTCGGGTTTTTGGTTAAACGGGAACATCACCCAGAACGGGCCCTTTTCCCGTCGGCCAAAAGCCTTGTCGTTGATTCGGTTTGCAATGATGGGCGCATCCGCCGTCAACAGGCTGCGGTCAACCTCGACGCTGTAGTCATTGATCGCCGACAGCCGAAGATTGCCGGGGCCGGCACCAAGCTGTTCCAACAAAAGCTGCAACGGCGGGCCCGAAAACCGTTGAACGCTTTCGTTCCAGGTCGTTGATGTTTCAAAGCTTTGCTGTTCCAAGGCAGAAAGGTCGGCATCGTGAAGGCCGACGCCGGCCGTGTCGCGGATGTCACCGTCAACCCAAAGCGGCGGTTGATCGGTCCCGAAAGCCGGTCGCGCCATCCCGGCGGCAACTGCTGCGGCAAACAAAGCAAATTCCCGACGTTTCACAAATTATCTCCTGAAAATCTACATGCGCCACAGTTGTCGCACATGCACGCCAGCGCATGAATACTATCTTTCGAGAAAATACACCATAACGCTAACCTTGGGCAGCCAAAATAGGATATTATTGGTTTATCGGTATTGTTGACACGAGTTGCATTGCGTCCTAAGGCGATCTAAACGTTTGTTTTTGATCGAAAGATCACCAGCGCGCGAAAGAGGAGTAGTACAGTTGATCGAGCACCCACGCACACAACCAGAGATCCGGGGCGATTTTCCTCAAAACGCCAAGTCACCAACCTTTGTGTTGATTGCGGATGACCATTTGCTGTTGGCAGAGGCCGTAGCATCAGCGTTGGAAGCGCCGCCGCGTTTTTATGAAACGATGCTGGCCTCAGATCTTGCAGAAACACTGCTGGCGCTGTCTTCGGGGGTGCATATCGATCTGGTGTTGCTGGATGTGCGAATGCCGGGAATGATGGGGCTGAAAAGCATCATCGAAGTCATCCACGCCGCAGCGCCAGCGCAGGTCTGTCTGCTGTCGGGCGAGGTTGATCGGGATTTGGTTCATCTGGCGGTTGAAAATGGCGCACGCGGATTGATCCCCAAGACGATGTCGGTAAAATCACTCGCAAGCGTGGTGGAATTCGTGCTGTCCGGCCAGATCTTCATTCCCGCCGATGAGCACAAAGACGGCAAAGTCAACAAGTCGAGCGAGCCCACAGTCCTGAGCGAAAAAGAGATTGGCATCGTCCGGCTGACGTCGGAAGGCTACATCAACAAGGAAATCGCAAACGCGATTGGCTCCAGCGAAGTCACGATCAAAATGCACATGCGGTCGATCTGTGGCAAACTCAAAGCCCGCAACCGGGCCCATGCCGTGGCAATCTGCCGACAGCGTGGATTGCTTTAGGATCAAAACGGCTTTGATGATGTGACGAAGCCGCGCCAGGTTTGCGAAAGGCATCACCGCCCGAGCATCACCGAGCATCATAAGCAAGCTTTTCCCCAAGAGGCACGGACGTGCTGATCCGGCACGGCTGTCGGATCGCACCCGGCGGGATGCAAAGCTTTGACCCCAGATCCAACACATCTTCGCCGCGCGGTCGTCAGGTCGATGAACGGCGCATGACCCACACAGCGATGGCTGTCATGCAACCACATGTGTCAAGATCAACCCGCCTTCGGCTTACTGAAAGATCAAGGCGATCTCAACGTCACTCAGCAGCTGCCACTGGCCCGGGGCCATGCCATCCGGCAGCGACAGACCGCCCAGACGTTCGCGGTGCAGTTTTTCGACGTGGTTGCCGGTGGCAGCAAACATGCGGCGGACCTGATGGTATCGGCCCTCGGTGACATGAAGCAAAGCTTCGGTTTGCGAAACCACGTCCAGTTCGGCAGGAGCCAGCGGCTTGTCCTCGCCCGCCAGCATCAAATGACCCGAGGCAAACAGCGCGCTTTCGGTGCCATCAAGCGGGCGGGCCAAAGTGACGCGGTAGGTCTTTTTGACATGGCGCCTGGGGCTGATGATACGATGCAGCAGGTCGCCATCATCGGTCAGCAACAGCAGACCAGAGGTCTGCTTGTCCAATCGGCCGATGGTCGAGATCGCCGGATCACGCCGTTTCCAACGCTCGGGCAGAAGGTCATAGACCAGTGTGCCGTCTTCCTTGTGCGAACAGGTCATGCCCAAAGGCTTGTGCAAGAGAATGACCATGCCCGCGATGGGATCGAGTGCCTTGCCGTCGATCTTCATGCGGGTTGGCAAATCTGAAGTGACAGGGATGCGTTGGGTGACGTCCAAGAGAACGACAGCGTCCAGAGTGACACCGCCAGCCTTGGCCAGTCGCGCCATTTCGTTGCGCGAACCATAGCCCATCGAGGACAGCAGTTTGTCAACGCGGGAGGTTGGAATCTTGGCCATTGCTTCTGGTTTCTCAATCGGCCCGAAAGGCCTGCCTGCGGCATCGCAAACGCTGATCTGATGCTCGGGATATCCCCGAGCTTTGGCTTAGGCGTTTAGCAACACGGGTTTATCGCCACAAGGCGGCATTTCGCTGGGTGCCGTTCATCGTTCGCCTCTGATGAGAATTGTTCAAGTGTTTCCCCGCCTGAAGTCCCATGATTCACATCGCAACCGGAGATGGCATGTCGGGTTTTGGGTTCTGCGGCACCCTGCAGGAAGGACGGTTTCAAGGTCGCCGTTTTTGAAGCGCCGAATGTCCGGTTAAGACCTGTTTGGTCTTGTCGCGGATTGGTGCCGCTTCTTTGCTGGCGCGCGGCATCAAGTCACGCATGGTTCGGGGGGCGGGACGCCGGCTCCAAACGCATGGACCACGGCGCACCGCGACACGGATGTTGCAAACTCTTCCAGCCAGCATCTGGTCTACTTGCCGGTTTTGCCCAGCGCGTTAGGCGAGGTCAGAATCATCAGAATATCAGGTGCGGTTTTCCTTGTTCTCAATCACCTGCAATGGACCGACACGGACCACCCGCTTGCCAAGGTTTTCGCCGCGCAACGGGTGGATGAAGGCCTGCGGCGCCGCTTTCAGCCCTTCGAGCATCTGCTCAACGTATGGCATCTTGCCCGCTGCCAGCCATGCGCCCACTGCCCCGAACCGGCGTCCGTGCCCGCGATAACGGAAATGATCTGCCAATCGCGGTGACGCGTCGCGTTCAACCTAGGACGCCATTTTCTCTTTCGCGCGGCGTTCGCGCTCTTTCACGATACCCCAGACGAGGGCAAATGTGATCGTGACCAGAATGAACATGATCCCGATCACGTTCACGATCGGCGACAGGCCAAACCGCATGCGCGATCCGATTTCGGTCACCAACGTGTGCTGGCCCCCGATTGCGAACATGGTGGTGTTATAGTTCTCAAAACTTTGCAGAAAGGCGATGACCGCAGCCGTCAGGATCGTGGGGCGCAGGAATGGCAGGGTTATGCTCCAGAACGACTGCAAGGGCGTGGCGCCAAGATCGCGGGCGGCCTCTTCCATCGTTGGATCCTGCCGCTGCAAACGTGCGGTGAACATCAGCATGGCGTAGGAGGCAACGAAGGTCGACTGCGCCAGAATCGTCGTGAACAACCCGCCCGCCACATCGAAACTGCGCCAGAAAATCACAGTCGAAATGCCAAGGATGATCCCCGGCGTCAGCAGGGGCGAAACCATCACGGCATAAAGCAACCCTGCTGCCCGTTCGCCAAGACGTCCCAACAACAGCGCCCCGGCAAGCCCCATGGGCAGCGAAATCGCGATGACCGCCGCCGCAATGACCAGCGAATTGCGCAAGCCAGTCCACATCCGCTCGTCCGCGGCAAGTTCAGAAAACCAGTGCAGGGTAAAGCCTTGCCACACCGTGATCGACGGTGGCGAATAGGCGTTGAACCCTGCGGCGACCATGATGATCAGCGGCAAGAACATATAGGTGAAGAATACCGCCATATAAACCCGCAGAACGAACCCGCTGCCTTGCCCCGTCACTTTGCAATATCCTTCAATCGGACCTTCAAAAGCTTCATCATGCCAAAGACAAATCCGGTGCAGACCAGAAGCAGGCTGAAGGCATAGGCCGCGCCGACGTTCCAGTTGGTGGCCTGAAAAAAGCGGTTGTAAACCAGTTGGGTGAACCACGGCTCTGACGTGCCGCGCGTCATGATATAGGGGACGGCGTAGGAACCTGCCGACAGCATGAATGTCATGATGCAACCCACCGCGATGCCGGGGCGGGCATGCGGCAGAACGATGCTGCGATGAATCTCCACCGTACCTGCGCCAAGGTCGCGCGCCGCCTCGATCTGGTTGCCGTCCAGCGTTTCCAGCACGTTATAAAGTGGGAAAACCATGAACAGGATATAGGCATAGACCATCGCCACAAAGACGCCCGACCCGCTTTCCAGAAACGGAACTGGCCCGATCCCGATCATTCCCAAGGCCGCGTTCAGCGGGCCATTGTTGTTCAGGATCATCTGCCAGGCGAACACGCGCAGCAGTTCGTTGATCGAATAGGGCACCACCAGCGCCAGCATGATCATCGCCGCCTGTCGCGGCGGCTCCAGCTTTGCCAAGGCAAAGGCAAGTGGATAGCAGACGACGAAAGCAATGGCCGTGACCGCCAGCGAGGCCAGAATGGTCTTGGCAAAGATCCAGGTATGCGCAGCCCCCATCTGGCCATAATTGGCCAGCGTCCAGGTTTTAACGGGGGTGCTTTCGAGCACCTCCAACTTGGCAATCTCGGCCTCGATTTCGGCGCGCGCGCTGTCACTGGCGGCTTTGCTGGCCTCATCGGGCGCACTTGCGCGGTCAAGCGCCAGCACATCCAGCCGATTGTACAGCCCGTCAATCTGTACCGACAGTTCCGCCGCACCCGGCGGCCGCTCCATCCGCCAAAGTGATTGTTCGATCATGATGAACTGCGGTGCGGCGATAAGCCCAAACATCCAGACGCCCGTCAGCAGGGCAATCAACGCCGAGAGCGGTCCGCCGAAGCTGCGGCGCAGCCTAGTCATTGGCGGTTTCCCCCAATGGCAGGATGATTCCGGCAGTCTCGCCAAAGCCCAACACCAAAGGCCCGGTTGGCACAACCTCGCCCCCGCCATTGACGCGCTGGACTGTCAATTGCGCGCGCCCAGTGTCGATGACCAGTGTCATGAACGCACCTTCGAGATCACGCCGAACCAATGTGCCGGATATGATGTTCGGTGCGGTTTGGCCTTGGGTCAGCAGGTGCAGACGTTCCGGCCGCAAGAACAAGAACGCCTCATCCCCGACGGTCAGGCCGGCCGGGTTCGGCGCGATGAACGCGCCCTCTGCCGTCGCGATGCGCGCGGCAGTACCCTGCACATCCTCGATACGCCCCTTCAACCGGTTGGTCTCGCCCACAAAGGTTGCCACGAAGGCATTCGCAGGCCGGTCATACAGATCGTCCGCCGAGCCCAGTTGTTCGACGCGGCCCTTGTTCATCACGGCAACGCGGTCAGACATCGTCAGAGCTTCGCCTTGATCGTGGGTAATGTAGACAAAGGTGATGCCGGTTTGGCGCTGCAACTGCTTCAACTCGGCCCGCATGTGTTGGCGCAATTTCAGGTCAAGCGCCGAAAGTGGCTCGTCCAGCAACAGCACAGAGGGCTCCACTGCCAGCGCCCGCGCAATCGCCACACGTTGCTTTTGGCCACCCGACAGTTCCGATGGCAGCTTTTCGCCCTGCCCGTCCAGCGCCACCATCGCCAGCAGTTCCATAGCCCGGTCACGCCGGCGGGATTTGTCCCAACCGCGCACCTTCAGGCCAAATGCCACGTTCTCCCACACCTTCATCAAGGGGAACAACGCAAGGTTTTGAAAGATTAGCGCCGTCGGCCGGTCTGACGGGTCGATGCCCGCCATCGGCAGCCCGCCGATGTGGACAACACCTGCGGATGGTTCCAGAAAGCCCGAAAGAAGCCTCAGGATCGTGGTTTTGCCGCAACCAGAAGGGCCCAGAATGGAAAAGAACTCTCCAGCCTGGATCGTCAGGTCGGTCGGGTGCACGGCTTGAAATGCGTCAAACCGAACAGCAGCACCCCGCAAGGCAATTTCCATGCCGCGAGAAGATGAGGCCATAATGTGATTCCAATGAAAGCGGCGCGGAAGGGGGACCTCCCGCGCCGTTGTGTCCAAGATTATGCGTTGGTCAGTTTTTCAACGTATTCTTCACGCACCGCCGAGAACCAAGGGGTGAACATCGGCCACCACCACAATTTTTCGATCGCATCGCCCGGATAAGCGAAGGCGAACGCTTCTTTGTTGGCATCCGACAAATGCGCAGCGGTGCCGACGGCGGCCGAGTTGTAGCCGGTCGCATTGGCGAACATGCCGCCGATTTCCGGAGACATCAGGAAGTTCAGGAAGGCATAGGCCTGATCAACGTTTTCTGCGCCCGACGGAATGGCTGCAGTGTCCATCCAGGCCAGCGCGCCCTCTTTCGGGGCACCGTAGCGCCACTTTGGATCAACATCCGTGTGCAGCTTGATGCCGGTGGTGTCCCAGGTCTGACCAATGGTGCAGGCAGCGTCGGTAAAGGCACCGGTCGCCTCGGTCGCGTTGTTCCAATAGGCGCCGATATTGCCCTTGTTTTTGCCGGCGAACGCAACGCAGGCGTCAAAGATGCGGCGGGTGTCGGCTTCGGTCTTGTAAAGGTCCATTGCACGGTTCGACGGCACTTCGCCGGTGGCGTCCAAATAGACGGCAAGGCTGACCAGAACCGACTTTTGGCGCATGGCGACTTTGCCGGTCATGCCTTCGGCCCACAGATGGGCGTAGGACAATTCGCCCGGCTTGACGTCAACCGCGCTGGAATCCCAAGTGATGCCTTCTGTGCCCCAGTCGAACGGCACCAGATAGCGCTTGCCACGATTGGCCGCACCCAGTTCCAACGACGAGCGCCACAGGGCTGGCTCGATTTGTGCCACGTTCAGCTTGGTTTCGTCGATTTCGGCCAGCAGATCGCCTTCGTCATAGTTCGGGCGGGTGTCAACCGAAGGAAACAGGATGTCGAACCCTTTGCCGCCAGCAGCGCGCAACTTCGAGGCTGCTTCCTCGTTCGATCCGTAGGTCGAGACATTGACCTTGATTCCGGTGGCCTGAGTGAAGGCGTCGGTGATCTTTCCATCAGCGAAATAATCGCCCCAGGCAAAGACATTCACTTCGCCCGAAGAGGCCATGGACCGACGCGCGATCAGCGGCATTGCAAGCGCGGCAGCGCCTGTAGCCAACAGGCTGCGGCGGGTCAGCATTTTGATATTCATCACAGAGTTAACCCCAAATGTGCGGGTGCGCGAAATTACACAGCCGAACTGCACATGCGGTTAGTCGATGCATGTAACAGGTGCATGACTATGAAATTTAAAGCTTTTTTTGCGCGGAGCGACAATCTGACGCGGCTTGGCCGCCGGTATTGAACCGCTTAAATGTGAAACCCGGTTCTACAGCCGGCCGATATCTCTACAGCCTCCATCGTCACCGTCCCGCTCGCCCCATCGCTCGATGCCGACGAAAACAGCGCTGACCTGCTCGACCTTGTCACCCTCTGGACCGAGGCGGGAACCGACCAGATCACCCTCAACGCCTTCTTTTCCGACCCGATCTTGGGCGCCAAACTGTGCCGGGACCTGTCTTCCGGCACCCTGCACCCGCGTCAGAACATCACCGGCTCGGGCACCCGAGAAGAAGCAGGGCGCTCTGTGTTCGCCTGATGGCCAACGGACCACATCACATTCTTCTGCAACCCGCAGCGCACCCACGTCAGGAACGGGATGCTGTCACCAATCGCCTGCGAGCCGCAGCGGAAACTGAAACTGCAAGGCGTCTGGGAAACTGGCAGCTATTCATTCAGGTCAGCAATGGCGAGGCTTGAAGTGGCTTTTTCAAGGGCAGAGCAAGCCTTCCCTTAACCATGATGTTCTGCCAATGTTCCCATTCACCCGCCTTCGTGATTCTCCGGATCGTCCCATGTGCAATCTTTACTCGCAGACCAAAAGCCAGGACGCGATGCGGCATGTGTTTGACGACATGGTTGCCGAAGGCGAGGATCTGGTTGATCTGGCGGGCAATCTGCCGCCAATGGCCGGGATATTTCCCGACTACGCCGCCCCGATCATCCGTCCGGGGCCGCAGGGCTGGCAGTTGACACGCGCGCGTTGGGGGATGCCCACGCCGCAGGTGTTTTTGGAAGGCAAGCGCACTGATCCGGGCGTCACCAACATCCGCAACGTGGCCTCGCCGCATTGGCGGCGCTGGCTGGGGGTGCAAAACCGCTGCCTTGTGCCCTTCACCAGCTTTTCCGAGATCGACAGCCGCACGGGGGCTGCGCGCAATCACCCGGTCTGGTTCGCACTTGGCGCCGATCGGCCCTTGGCGTTTTTCGCGGGGCTGCACACCGAATGGACATCGGTGCGCAAGCTGAAGGAAGGCAAGGTGACGACAGACCTGTTCGCCTTTCTGACCTACGCCCCCAATGCCGAGGTGGCCCCGGTGCATCCCAAGGCGATGCCAGTGATCCTGACGAAGGCAGAGGACTGGCGGCGCTGGCTGACAGCACCTGCCGCCGATGCCTTGCAATTGCAACGCCCCCTGCCAGATGGCATGCTGCAGATTGTGGCGGAAGGCGTGCGCGAAGATGCGGTTTGACCCCGCCCCAGCCGACCCGCTGACCCTGCTGCGCCAACGCGTGCATGAGGCCGAGGGCCGGGGCCGCCGCGCCTTTGCGCTGTTTCAGGCGGCGCGGCATCCGGGGCCTTTGGTCTGGATCGTGCCCTCGCACATGCCCGAACTGCCGATGCTGCGCGGCCTGCCGCAAGGCGTGGGCGAACGGCTGCACCTGCTGCGCCCGGTTGGCGAAACCGATCTGCTGTGGTGTGTCGAGGAATCGTTGCGCGCAGCCCCGATCAGTCTGGTGATTGCCGAACCGTCCAGCCCGCTGTCGCTGACCGTAGGCCGTCGTCTGCAACTGGCCGCCGAGGCGGGGCGCACCACCGGCCTGATGCTGATCCGGCAAGATGCGGGCAGCAATGCCACCGAAACCCGCTGGAATTGCGAACCGCTGCCTGCGACCGCAGTGGACTCGACTCTGCATCACTGGTCCATTACTAAGAACAAAAAGGGAACAATTAACGATTGGGTTGTAGACTGGAATGGCGCGACGACTGCTGTCCATATGGTTTCCGAGGCTCGCCAGCGACTCGAGCCTGCGGTTGCGCCCCGTTGAGGGGCCGTTTGCGCTGACCCATCGGTCAGGCAACAGTGATCATCTGCATTGCGTTAATCTGGCCGCCATTGCGCGGGGCTTGCGGCGCGGCATGGCTTTGGCCGATGCCCGCGCGATTTGCCCCGACATTGCCACCCGTCCCGCCGATCTGGCGCGCGAGGCGGCGGCGCTGGCGTCTTTGCGGCGTTGGGCCGGGCGTTATGCGCCGATGGTCGGCAATGATGGTATCGATGGCCTGATGGCCGATATTTCCGGCGTGCCGCATCTGTTTGGCGGCGAGGCGGATTTACGCGACGATCTGCAGGTGCGGCTGGACCGGGCCGGGCTGCATGCCGTCAGCGCCATTGCCGGCACCCGCGGCGCAGCCCATGCGCTGGCCCGGCACGGCGGCGGCATCGTGCCCGATGGGCGACTGGTTGAGGGCATCGGGCATCTGCCCGTCACCGCGCTGCGCGTCGACCAAGACACCACCGAGGGGCTGTCGCGCATGGGATTGATGCGGATCGCCGATCTGATCCCGCTGCCGCGCGCGCCCTTGGTGCGGCGCTTTGGCGCGGGCCTGATGCTGCGGCTGGATCAGGCCTTGGGCGCGCAGTCCGAACCCGTGGGCGGGGAACCCGATGCCCCGCATTTCGGGGTGCGGATGACGCTGCCGGAACCGATCGGCAAGCAAGACGACGTCATGGCAGGCCTTGCGCGCCTGCTGGATCGCCTTTGCGCCAAGCTGGCGCTGCACCGGATGGGCGCGCGGCGGGTGCGGCTGGAACTGCGCCGGGTGGATCGTGGCACGGTGGTGGTGGAAATTGGCCTCGCCCGCCCGATGCGCGACCCATTGCGCATCGCGGCGCTGTTCGCCAAGGGCGTCGATGAGGTGGACTCGGGCTATGGCATCGATGCGCTGCGCCTGTCCGCGCCGCTGACCGAAGGCATGGCCCCCGAACAGATATCGGGGCAGAACGGTGGCGGCCCGACCATCCGGCATCAAGACGCGCTGGCAGATCTGCTGTCCTCGGTCGGCAACCGCATCGGCTTTGACCGGGTGCAGCGGCTGCTGCCCGCTGACAGTCTGATCCCGGAACGCAGCTTTGTGCTGGCCCCCGCCGCCTATTCCACCCCCGCCGAAGACCCCGTTTCATCAGGGCCCACCCGCCCCATCACCCTGTTTCCGCCTGAGCCCGCCACCGTCGCCTCTGGCAACCCGCCCGCGTCTTTCCGCTGGCGGCGCATGCGCTTCACCACCCTGCGCGCCACCGGCCCCGAACGCATCGCGCCGGAATGGTGGTTCGATGACCCGGCATGGCGCAGCGGTTTGCGCGACTATTGGCGGATTGAAACCCAGGAAGGCCCGCGCCTGTGGCTGTTCACCACGCCGCAATCCCCCGGGTGGTCGGTGCAGGGGGAATTTGCCTGATGACCGTTCATCTTGGCCCAAATATCCCGGGGGGTGAATTGCCCAAAGGGCAAGAGGGGGGCAGCGCCCCCCCACCTTCTGCCACCCCATCTTCGGCCACCCCACCCTATGCCGAACTCTGCGTCACCTCGAACTTCACCTTCCTGACCGGGGCATCACACCCCGAAGAACTGGTGACACGCGCCGCCGAACTGGGGCTTGCGGCCATCGCCATCACCGACCGCAACTCGCTGGCCGGGGTGGTGCGGGCCTATTCGGCATTGAAGGAATTGACCCGCATGCAGGCCGAGGCCCGGACGGAGGCCGCGCAGGATGGCCCCAAAATCCGCTCGCAGCAAGTCACCGACCATTCCAGCCGCCAGACCGTGCCGCATTTTTCCACCGGCACCGATGCGCCAAACCTGACCGATGCGCCCCTGCCCAAACTGATCGCGGGGTCGCGGCTGGTGCTGACCGACAGTGCCGTCGAATGGCTGGCACTGCCGACCGATCTGCCCGCATGGTCGCGGCTGACCCGGCTGTTGAGCATCGGCAAACGCCGCGCGCCCAAGGGCGAGTGCCATTTGCAACGCGCCGATCTGCTGGAATGGGGGCAGGGCATGATTCTGATCGCCCTGCCGCCCGATCCAATGCAGGATACCACCCCCAAACCAACCTGCGCCGATCTGCAGGCGGTGGTGCGCCGCTTTCCGGGCCAATGCTTTCTGGGGGCGGCCCCGCGCTATGATGGCCGCGATCAGGCCCGTCTGGACCGCCTTGCACTGCTGGCCCAAGGCGCGAACCTGCCGATGGTGGCGGTGGGCGATGTGCTGATGCACCGATCCGCCCGCAGGCCCTTGGCCGATGTGCTGACCTGCCTGCGCATGGGCTGCACGATTGACAATATCGGCACGCAGCGGCTGGCCAATGGCGAACGCCGCCTGAAATCGGGGGCGGAAATGGCGCGGCTGTTCCACCGCCACCCCGCCGCCCTGCGCCGCACCGTGGAAATCGCCGACCGCTGCGCTTTCCGGCTGAACGATCTGCGTTATCAATACCCGGATGAGGCGCAGGATAATGAGCCCGCGCAAGACCGCCTTGAACGCCTGACCCGCGAAGGGTTGCTCTGGCGCTATCCGGCTGGCCCGCCACCCAAGATCGTGCACCGGGTCGAAAAGGAGCTGACCCTGATCCGCGAGGTCGAATATGCGCCCTATTTCCTGACCGTGCATGACATCGTGCAATTCGCCCGTTCCCGCGGCATCCTGTGCCAAGGGCGCGGGTCGGCGGCCAATTCGGTGGTTTGCTACCTTCTGGGCATCACCGAAGTGCCCCCCGAATCCATTACCCTGATCTTTGAGAGGTTCATCAGCAAGGAACGCGGAGAGCCGCCGGACATTGACGTCGATTTCGAACACGAACGCCGCGAAGAGGTGATTCAGTGGATATATGAACGTTATGGCCGCGAACGTGCAGGGCTGACGGCGGTGGTGATTCATTTTCGCAGTCGCGCCGCCATCCGCGAGGTGGGCAAGGTCATGGGCCTGTCCCAAGACGTGATCGCGCGGCTGTCGGGGCAGATCTGGGGCTGGTCTTCTGCCGCCCCCAATGAGGACCGGATGCGCGATGCGGGGCTGGACCCCACCGACAACCGCATGATCCTGGCCGCAAAACTGATCGCGGAAATCATCGGCTTTCCGCGCCATCTGTCCCAACACGTCGGCGGTTTCGTGATCACCCACGGGCGGCTGGATGAACTTTGCCCGATTGAGAATGCCGCGATGGAAGATCGCACCATCATCGAATGGGACAAGGACGACATCGACGCGCTGGGTCTGCTCAAGGTCGATATTCTGGCGCTGGGGATGCTGACCTGCATTCGCAAGGCGTTCACGCTGCTGGCCAATCATCGCGGTCAAAAGCTGACGCTGGCCAATGTCCCGCCCGAAGACCCGCCGATCTATGACATGCTGTGCCGCGCCAACGCGATTGGGGTGTTTCAGGTCGAAAGCCGGGCGCAGCTGAACTTTCTGCCCCGCATGCGTCCCCGCAAATTCTACGATCTGGTCTGTGAGGTGGCCATCGTCCGCCCCGGTCCGATTCAGGGTGGCATGGTGCATCCCTTCATCAACCGCCGCATGGGGCGCGAGCCGGTCGAAGACCTTGGCCCCGCCCTGATGGAGGTGTTGGCGCGCACTTACGGCGTGCCATTGTTTCAGGAACAGGCGATGCAGATTGCGGTGGTGGCGGCAGGCTTTACGCCTTCGGAAGCCGACCGGCTGCGGCGATCTTTGGCCACCTTCAAGCGCATGGGCACCATCGGCGGTTTCCGCGACCGCTTCGTCTCCGGCATGCTGGCGCGCGGCTATGACGCCGATTTTGCCACCCGGTGTTTCGCGCAGATCGAAGGCTTTGGCAGCTATGGCTTCCCCGAATCCCATGCCGCCAGTTTCGCGCGGCTGGTCTACATCTCCGCTTGGCTCAAATGCCACCATCAGGCGGTGTTCACCTGCGCGCTGCTGAACAGCCAACCGATGGGGTTTTACGCTCCCGCGCAACTGGTGCGCGATGCCCGCGATCACGGGGTCGAGGTGCGGGCGATTTCGGTCAACCATTCGCAATGGGAGTGCACTCTGGAACCCCGCACCGACGGCGGGCTGGCGCTTCGCTTGGGGTTTCGGCAGATCAAGGGCCTGCGTGAGGAGGATGCGTCGTGGATCGTGGCAGCGCGCGGCAACGGTTATCCGGATGTCGAAAGCCTGTGGCGGCGCGCGGGTGTGCATCCCGACACGCTGGAGCGGTTGGCCGAAGGCGACGCCTTTGCCGCCCTGAACCTGACCCGCCGTGATGCGCTTTGGGCGGCCAAGGCGCTGAAGGCCCCGGCCCCTTTGCCGCTGTTTGGCCCAGATGGCGAGGGGGGTATGGAACCCGCCGTCAACCTGCCGCAAATGACCTTGGGCCAAGAAGTGATTGAGGATTACCTGTCGCTGCGCCTGTCCTTACGGGCGCATCCGATGGAACTGCTGCGCCCGCGCCTGCCCGAAAGCCTGCCCCATAACCGGCTGTCGCAGGCCAAGGGCCGCGTGTCGGTCACTGGCCTTGTCATCGCCCGCCAACGCCCCGGCACTGCGGCGGGGGTGATCTTTCTGACGCTGGAGGATGAAACCGGCACCGCCAATGTGATCGTGTGGAAACAGGTCTATGAGACGTTCCGCAAGGCCGTGATCGCCGGGCGCTTGGTGCGGGTGACGGGTCGGGTGCAGCGCGATGGCCCCACCACCCACCTGATTGCCGAGATCGTCGAGGATGTCTCGCCCCTGCTGGCGACGCTGGGCCGCCCCATGATCATCGACTCCAATGATGGCCGCGCCGATGAAACCAGACGCCCCGTGGTCAGCCGGGGGAAGACTGCGGCGCATCACCCGCGTGAGCAGGCCAAGAAGCTGTTTCCAAGCCGGGATTTCCATTGACGTTTCCCGCTTTGAACTGGTGGCACATCATCACGGCCACGAGGAAACTGTTGCCCGGCGGCAAGGCCAAGACCAAGACACGCAAAGGCGGGAAGTCACTCTGCTGCGCTTCGACCCGGTAGGAATGTCTGTAAACTGGTCGCTATCATGACCGGTTCAATCTGTGGATTGAGGCAGTTGATCCGTTGGTTCAAACCCGGCGATGGGCATCAATCGTTGCAACAAACCCGGCAAAGCGTGTCGAGAACGACCCGTACTTCACTGCTGGCAAGGCTGCAATAGATGGTCTGACCATCCCGGCGCGCGGACACCAGGCGCAAAGCGCGCAATTTTCCCAGATACAGCGACAGCGCGGCCGGGGTCAACTGAACGATCTCGGCCAGATCACCAACCGACTTTTCACCCCCAGCAAGGTGCACATCACGATCAGCCGTTTGGGGTTTGCCATGGCGGTCAGGGTCGCCGCAACTTTTTCGGCCTTGGCTTCTACCGGATGCATAGTTTCAACCTAGCGGTAGGTTTGCATGCTTGACGCTTTGGAGATTGCGCAGATACTGGCCGATGACACTCAATTTGCTGGAGTTGAAATGGCAATTTCTGGGTTTGTCGAGTGCCTGTTTGGGTTATCGTGGCCGCGCAAGCGGTATCCGACGCCCTTGGGTGCCGTTTCCTGACTGCCTTGCCCCTGCCAAAGTTGGGCGCTTGCCAAAAGTCAAAAGCTGTCAGAACTTGAACCATCTGCGCGCAGAAGCCCACGCCGCCCCTGAAATCTGGAGTCGAAGCAACCATGGTTACGCAGTTTACACCCTACGCCTCGCTTGTTGGCGGCATGCTGATCGGGCTTGCTGCCGTGATCTTGATGGCCTTCAACGGTCGCATCGCCGGAATGACCGCGATACTGGATGGTGCGATGCAGCCGCAAAAACCTGAAAATCACTGGCGCGTGGCCTTTTTGGCCGGAGCCATTTTTGCCCCGCTGGTCGCTATCCTTCTGGGGGCTGAATTCAGCTTTGCCTCACCGACAAACGGCGTTTTGCTGGCAGCTGGCGGCATCATCGTGGGCGTCGGAGTGACCTATGGCTCTGGCTGCACCTCGGGCCATGGCATTTGCGGGCTGGCGCGGTTGTCACCCCGATCTATGGTCGCTATGGCCACATTCATGGCCACCACCTTCGCCACAGTCACCCTGATCCGCCACGGCTTTGGAGCATGAACCCCATGAAACGCAACCTTTCCGCCTTGGTCGCCGGGCTGATTTTTGGGCTTGGCATCGCGATTTCCGGCATGGGCAACCCGGCCAAAGTGTTGAACTTCTTTGACCCGATTGGAACATGGGATCCCAGCCTTGCGTTGGTAATGGGCGGCGCTTTGATCACCACGGTCATTGGCTATCGTCTGACGTTCGCCAGCCGCTCGATGCCGCTGTTTGACACCAGCTTTCACCTGCCAAGCTTGCGTGTCATCGATACAAAACTGGTTGGCGGGTCAGCGCTGTTTGGCATCGGTTGGGGCATTTCAGGCTTTTGTCCCGGTGGTGCAGTGCCGGCTTTGGGCTTTGCACCGTGGCCAACCGCCTTGTTCCTGATCGCGATGGGGGCGGGCATCGTGCTGGCCCGCTGGCTGCAAGCCTTGCCCCGCCGTCAATCCGTCTGATCCTGTTGCAGGACATCCCCATGACCAACTTTGCCCCGATCCCCCACGCCTGCGATTTGACGGTGACACCCGAAGTCACCGCCTTTTTCGACGCCCCAACCAACACCGTCACCTATGTCCTGCGCGATCCGGCTGGCCGCTCCTGTGCCGTGATCGACAGCGTCATGGACATCGACTACGCCGCTGGCCGTATCACCTATGCCTCGGCGGATGCGGTGATCGACTTCATCAAGACCAACGGCCTGGCGCTGGAATGGCTGATTGAAACGCATGTCCATGCTGACCACTTGTCTGGCGCGCCCTATATTCAGGGCAAGCTCGGCGGCAAGATCGGCATCGGCGAAAAAATCACCGTGGTGCAGGACACCTTCGGCAAGGTCTTTAACGAAGGCACCGCGTTTCAACGCGACGGCAGCCAGTTTGATCGGTTGTTCAAGGATGGCGACAGCTACCACATCGGCACTCTGACCGCCTTTGCCCTGCACACGCCCGGCCACACGCCGGCCTGCATGACCCATGTCATCGGCGATGCGGCTTTTGTCGGTGACACGTTGTTCATGCCCGATGGCGGGTCGGCGCGGGCGGATTTTCCGGGCGGCGATGCCCGCATTCTGTTCCGGTCGATCCAGCGGGTGCTGTCGATGCCCGACCAGATGCGCCTGTTCATGTGCCACGACTACGGCCCTAATGGCAAGGACATCCGCTGGGAAACCACGGTGGCCGAGCAGAAGGCCCACAACATTCACGTCCATGACGGCGTGACCGAAGACGCTTTCGTGGCCCTGCGTGAGGCCCGCGATGCGACACTGGCGATGCCCAAGCTGATCATTCCCGCCTTGCAGGTCAACATGCGCGGCGGCGATCTGCCCGAACCTGACGAAGACGGCAATCGATTTTTGAAAGTGCCGATCAACGGCCTTTAGGCGCATGGATGTGACCGCAGCCGTTCTGGAAGGGTTGCCAAAATGCTGGCCAAACCGCGACGTGTCACCACGCCCTGAACCAAAGGCCAAGCGGTTGGATTGCTTTTCATCTATTCTGCCGATCCTTGGATAAGCCCCAGCTGTTCCAAAACCGGGGCGCAAAGCGATCTGGTCGCGGCGGTGATCGTCGCCCTCATGCTGGAACCGCAGAGTCTTGCCTATGCCATGCTGGCGGGTCTGCCGCCGCAGGTGGGGCTTTGTGCATCCATCCTGCCGCTGATGGTCTCTGCGATTTTTGGCACCAGCGGGAAGGTGACACGCTGCCCCATCTTCTGGCGGGGGCAAGGAGCGCCTTGGGCAGTGTGAACCCGTTCACCCTGCTGATTGGCGTTTCGGCAACGGCCTTTGTTCTGGACCCGCAAGCAGTTGAAGCCACCGTTGATGGCGCGCGGTCTGAAATCCGGCAAGGCCGACCTGATCGCCAAGGCCGGGCCGGTGGCTGCGATTGTGGTGTCGGTGCTTTTGGTGCTGGGCTCTGGTCTGGCCGATCGGTGCGTCAAGATTGTGGGCGACATCTCCGCCGGGCTGCCGCCTTTTGTTTTGCCCTCGTGTCAGGCAGAGTTGTGGCAACAACTGCTGCTGCTGCCTGCGGTTCTGGTCAGCTTGCTGGGCTGTGTCGAATCCGTGTCAGTGGCGCAAACGCTGGCTGCAAAGCGCCGCCATGACCGACCGCGTGATTGGCTCGTTCGACCCCATTTCCACCAAAGGAAACATCTGACTGTCTGCAACACCGGAAGACAGCGGGTCATCAAAAGGCGGGGAACCACACAACAAATGCCGAGACGGTGCGCGACAGCATTGCCGTTGACCTGATCCCCTGCGCGACGCCATGGGGCGCTTGTTTTCGGCGGGCGCCTGCATGGCACGGTGGATCGTCATGGGTGAAATTGCAGGCGATCACGGGCCGCATGTCGCAATCAATCTGGGAGGTGACGGCCAATAGGCGCGGCACGTCACCGGAGATGATCTGGTCGCCGTCGCGCTGCGAAGGTCTGCCAAGTGTCACCCTGCGTCCAAAGAGCAGGACGGCGTTGTCTTTCTTGCCGACACCTTTGCTTACGGCAATCACGATTGATCCGCAGGAGGGGTCCCCGGCGACCCTGTCAAACTGTTCCCGGATTGGCGCGCGGTCTTGCGGATCAATTCTGCCGCTTGACCTGAAACAAGGCGCGGACCACAACGCACCTTGTCCCGCCCTTTTCAGGAATCTCGCCATGACCTTCAATCGTTCGATCAAAATCGCCCCATCGATCCTGTCCGCCGACTTTGCCAACTTCGGCGCAGAAATTCGTGCGATCGAGGCGCAGGGCGCGGACTGGGTGCATGTTGATGTGATGGATGGCCATTTCGTGCCGAACATCACCTTCGGCCCGCCCGCAGTGGCCGCGTTCCGCAAGCATGTCAAAACGGTGATGGATGTGCATATCATGATCTCGCCCGTAGACGCCTATATCGACGCGTTTGCCGCCGCTGGCACCGATATCCTGACCGCCCACATCGAAGCGGGCCCCCACATCCACCGCACTTTGCAAGCCATTCGCGGCGCTGGCATGAAGGCTGGCGTCGCGCTGAACCCCGGCACCCCTGCCGAGGCGGTGGCGCATTTGCTGGACCTTGCCGATCTGGTCTGCGTGATGACCGTGAACCCCGGTTTTGGCGGGCAAAAGTTCATCGACATGACGGCCAAGGTGCGACAACTGCGCAGCATGATCGGGGATCGCCCGATCCACATCGAAATTGACGGCGGGGTTGACCCAACCACTGCGCCCTTGGTGGTTGCCGCCGGGGCCGACGTACTGGTTGCGGGTTCGGCCGTTTTCAAGGGCGGGTCGGTGGACAATCCGGGGGTTTACGGAGCCAATATTGCGGCCATCCGCAAGGCAGCAGAGGCCGCATGATCCCACTGGTTTTTGATCTGGACGGCACGCTGATCGACTCTGCGCCCGACATCCACGCCGGGGCCAATGGGCTGCTGGCAGATGAAGGCCATGCGCCGTTGACCATCGCAGAGGCGCGCAGTTTCATTGGCAACGGCGCTGCGGTTTTCGTGGCCCGAATGCGCGCCGCACGCGGCATTGCGGACAGTGAACAACCACGCCTGTACGCCGAATTCGTCCGCCGATATGACGGCTTTGTCAGTCTGACCCATCCCTATCCGGGTGTGGTTGCGGCGCTGCACTGCCTTCAGGCGCGCGGTCATCCGTTGGGCATCTGCACCAACAAACCCTACCGCCCGACCTTGGCGGTGTTGCGGCATCTGAACCTTGAGCATCTGTTCGCCACCATCTTCGGCGGTGACAGCCTGCCCGTTCACAAACCTGACCCCGCCCCCCTGCATGCGGCTTTTACAGCCCTTGGCGGGCCCGGCCTGTTTGTTGGCGACAGCGAGGTGGATGCCGAAACCGCACAAAGGGCGGACCTGCCATTCCTGCTTTACTCCGGCGGCTATCGCAATGCCCCCGCAGGCAGCTTGGGCGCGACGGCGGTCTTTGACGATTTCGCCACCCTTCCCGACCTTGTCAAAATGCTGCCCCAAAGCGGAATTCATGCTGACAGCTCTGATCGGCGGCGCTAGTGGCACCCCCTGCGAAACCGCAGAAACCCACCGCCCCGCCTTCAACCGGGCTGGACTGGTACTGGACAGTGACCGATTGACGCGCATTGTTTCGCACCACTGGGGGGCACTGAGCCGGTGCGCACCCAAGGCTTGGCGCTGGCCATCGCAACAACCACAACGTCTGCCAATGTCAAAGGTCGGGCGCAGGTAACATGGGGCCGTCCGGCGCATGAAGCTTTCAACGTGACCGCGGCAGGTGACGAGGTGGCAACCAAGAAGCCCGCACCCAATGTCCTCTCATCGGTCAAATCAGTTTCCGGGTCACCCAGATCGGCGTCAACTCCCCGGCGCGCAGCGATCGGGCGCGCCCTGTCGCGTCCAACCAATCCGTCTTTACCCGTTCTCCGGCGCACACCGCCATCAAAAAGGGCGCGACCACACAGCGCGCGAGACCGAAGGCGCACTCGCCGATAAGGCCCGTGTCCTGTCGGCCCCGCCTCGTGGCAAACCGAAATCTGTGTTCCACGACCCGAAAACTTATCAAGCAAGTTGTCGTCGCTGGCAGGGGCACTCTCGAAGGTGCCCAAGCTCTGACGTCGGCACGCTTTCCACCGCCTGCCCGTGCAGCCGCAAGTTTGTCTTTCGAAACATCGATCCCGACATAGAGTTGATTGTTCGTCTATCATGCCTTTCTCCATCGCATAACGACGGCACCTGCCGCCATGCGATCCCCTGAAAGGCTGAAGCATCACTCGGAACCTGTCAGAAAAAGACATGCAGTCTGACGATGAAACCGGCTTGCGGTTACAGCGGTGTTCAGATTTGACTCTGGGAGCCACGCGCCGAAACTGGCGATGCAGTGTTGTCATGAAAGTTGTCATGAAAGTTTCATTGGACCAACGCGCATATTTCCGTTAATCTGGAAGTATGGAAACGAACTGCGCCACCCATGCCTTCGCCACTCTGGGCCATCCCGGGCGCCTTGCCGTGTTTCGTCTGCTGATGCGCTTTGCGCCCCAAGGTGTGCGGCCGACCGAAATTGCCGAGGCGCTTGATTTGAAACAGAACACGCTGTCGCATCACTTGGCCGACCTGACGGCGTCTGGCCTTGTTCATGTCGAACGGCAGGGGCGATCGCTTTATTATGCCGTCAACTTGGAAACGGTTGAGCGCCTGATCGGCTACCTCGCTTTTGACCTTGGTCGGGGCCGACCCGACCTGATGACCGCTTTTCTTGATCTCAACAGGGATGCAAACGCCATGCGCGACACAGATTTCGACGTTCTCTTCATTTGCACCGGCAACTCGGCCCGTTCGATCTTTGCCGAGTCGCTGCTGCGCGACCTCGGAAAAGGCAAGTTTCAGGCGTTTTCGGCCGGAAACCGGCCGAACTCCGAGCTGAACCCCTTCGCGCTGGAGGTTCTGCGCCGCAATGGGCATGACACCTCCACCCTGCGCGCCAAGCATGTCTCGGAATTCCAGCAGCCGGGCGCCGTAGAGATGGACTTCGTGTTCACCGTCTGTGACGTGGCAGCCGCTGAAGAATGCCCGCCCTGGCCGGGACAGCCGATCACCGGACACTGGGGCATGCCAGACCCTGTCAAGGCCGAAGGGACGGACGCCGAAAAAGCCTTGGTCTTTGCCCAGACCTATGGTGCGCTGCGTCGCCGTATCATGGCCTTTGTCGCGCTGCCGTTCGAAGACCTGACCCGGATATCCTTGCAATCTCGTGTCGACGCCATTGGGACCGAAACACCTCCTCAACAGAAAGCCTGATCTCATGACCCGCATTGCTTTGAACGGACTGGGCCGAATTGGAAAACTTGTCCTGCGTGACCTGATCGACACTGGAGCTGCGGGAGAGATCGTTTTGCTGAACGACCCCGTTGGTGACGCCGAACAGCATGCGCTGCTGATGGAGTTTGACTCTGTCCATGGCCACTGGCGCACATCTGTGGCCGCAGCCGATGGCGCGCTGGTTCTTGATGGTCACACCATCCGCCTGACCCATGCAAAGACGATTGAGGCGTTGCCGTTGGCGGAAATGGGCATCGATCTGGTGATCGACTGCACCGGGGTTTTCAAGACGGCGGCCAAGATTGCGCCCTATTACGCGGCAGGGGTCAAGAAGGTCGTTGTCAGCGCGCCGGTGAAAGACGGCGGTGCGCTCAATCTTGTTTATGGGGTCAACCATCACCTTTACGACGGCTCGCAGGCTTTGGTTACTGCGGCATCCTGCACCACGAACTGCCTTGCCCCGGTGGTCAAGGTGATCCACGAAGG
This sequence comes from Pseudorhodobacter antarcticus, assembly GCA_945860375.1. The sequence continues at coordinate 101,063 of CAMAQR010000003.1, read as the reverse complement.
TCTTGGTATCCGGCATGGGTCCATCACCACAATCCATGACGTGACCAACACCCAAACCATCGTGGACCGCCCCGCCAAGGACATGCGTCGCGCAAGATCGGCGCTGTTGAACCTGATTCCGACCAGCACAGGCAGTGCCACCGCAATCACGCTGATTTACCCGGAACTGAAGGGCCGTTTGAACGGACATGCCGTGCGCGTGCCGCTGTTGAACGCCTCGCTGACCGATTGTGTGTTTGAAGTCGAACGTGCAACCACCGTCGAAGAAGTGAACGCCCTGTTCAAGGCAGCAGCCGACGGGCCGCTTGCAGGTATATTGGGGTTCGAAACCCGACCGCTGGTTTCCAGCGATTTCACGAATGACCCAAGGTCTGCGGTGGTTGATGCTTTGTCCACCATGGTGATCAACGACACGCAGGTAAAAATCTACGCATGGTATGACAACGAGTGGGGCTATTCCTGCCGCCTTGCCGACATCACGCGCATGGTTGCAGGTTCACTGTGACCGCAGGCGTTGCCGGACCACCGCCAAATCCGATGCGGGCCTACGCAGCCGTGACAGCGGCTTACTGGGCGTTCATGCTGTCGGATGGTGCGCTGCGCATGCTGGTGCTGTTGCACTTTAACGCGCTTGGCTTCACGCCCATTCAACTTGCGTGGTTGTTCCTGCTGTATGAGGTGGCGGGAATCGTGACAAACCTTGCTGCCGGGTGGCTTGCCGCACGGTTCGGGTTGGCCGCAACCCTATACGGCGGCTTGGCTTTGCAAATCGCCGCGCTGGCGGCTTTGGCGCAGCTTGATCCCTCATGGAGCATCGCAGCCTCTGTCACCTTCGTGATGGCGGTGCAGGGTGTGTCGGGGGTGGCGAAAGATCTGGCCAAGATGTCTTCGAAATCAGCCGTAAAGCTGCTTGCCCCGAAAGAGGATGGCGGGCTGTTTCGATGGGTGGCCTATCTGACTGGGTCAAAGAATGCGGTCAAAGGGGCTGGGTTTTTCCTTGGCGCTGTGCTCCTGGGTCTTGTCGGGTTTCAGGCGGCCGTCTGGGCCATGGCGGCGGTGTTGGTGGTGATCTTGTGCGCGGTCGTGCTGTTTCTGCCCGCTGGTCTGCCGGGGCGGATGAAATCCGAAGAGGCTTGGGGCGGTTGGCGATCCAAGGATGTGCGGGTCAACCGCCTGTCGCTGGCGCGGATGTTTCTGTTTGGCGCGCGGGACGTGTGGTTCGTTGTGGGCATTCCGATCTACTTCCAAGCAATCCTGTCCGACGGCACACCGGAAGGGCGACGTGAGGCATTTTTCCTCGTCGGTGGCTTCATGGCGCTTTGGATCATCGCCTACGGTGCCGTTCAAGCCCTTGCCCCACGCATCCTTGGCGCGAAAGCTCAACCCGAGGCCGAAACCACCCGCAAGGCCATTTTGTGGGCTGGTCTGTTGGTGCCCATCCCCTTTGCGCTGGCTTTGGCGTCTTGGGCGGCGGGCGGGCCAGCGCCTTGGTTGACAGTCACTTTGGTGGCGGGCCTGCTGCTGTTCGGCTTTGTATTTGCGGTCAACTCGTCGGTCCATTCCTACCTGATCCTTGCCTTTGGATCGGCTGAAAGGATCACGCGCGACGTCGGCTTTTACTACATGGCCAATGCTTCGGGTCGCTTGCTGGGCACGCTGCTCTCTGGCCTCAGCTTTCAGTTCGGCGGCCTGCCGCTGTGCCTTGCGACGGCGGGTTTCATGGCGCTGGCCAGTTGGCTGGCCGCACTCAGGCTTGGCAAAGCCTGAACCGCAATCCAATCGCAGCCGCTGTTCGGTCGGCGGCATCTCCGATGCGCTGCCCCGTGATGAGCCTTGACAGCAATTGACTCCGCATTTGGTTCCGCAGTGATCTGCTGAACCTGTGACCACAGGGAAGAAATGTCGGCAAAGGAAACACGCTTCCGCCCACTGCTGGCTTGTACGTTGCGTCAGCCTGTCGGCGCTCTGAAGCCGCGCCCAATCAGACAGTCACTTTTGACTCATCGGCCAACTGATCTTGCATCCAGGCCAGAAATTCGGTCGCCAGCTTGCTGCTGCCATTTTCGGAAACCCTCGCCCAATAACTGCAGCCGGTTGCCGTGGCGCTGCCTGCAACGGCCCGCAGTCTGCCCTCACCAATCAACTGCGAGGCATTTACCACACTGACCAAAGCAAAGGCTTCTTCGGCCAGAACCAGATCAACGGCCAGATGCTCCGCGGTGACGGTTGCGCCTGTTTTGAGGGCTGGCACGGGCAGAGCAAGGGCAGCGGACCACTTATGCCAACTGAATTCACCCAATTCTGGTCCGCCACCATGCGAAATGTGGACAAGTCTGGCCGCCAGAACATCGCAAAGACGGGCATCCTGCTGTTGAAAAAACGGATGGCCCGCCTGTGCAACTGCGGCACACCGGTCGACGAAAAGACGGGTCCAACCGACTGCCTTGGGCGCTTGGGCGGCATGAAGAACAAGGACGTCTGCCTGTGCCTGATCCGTTGGGATATGGGACGGCTCCAGAAAAAGCGTCGCCTCAGGATGGCGGTCCTGAAACCGTGAAAGGCGCGGGGCAAGCCACAGCACCGCAAAGGAATACGAAGCCAGAATACGCAATGTCGCTTGTGTGCTGCGGTTCAGAATGTCATCCGCGGCGCGGATCCGGTGAAAAGCATCGCCCACCGCGTCCAGAACGGTTTGGCCAAGCGGGGTCGCGCCAAACCTGCCGCCGCTGCGATAAACCAGTGCTGCCCCCGATTGACCCTGCAAATCGCGCAGCCGGTGGCTGATCGCGGCGGGGGTCACGCATAATTCGCGCGCCGCAGCCGACAGCGACCCCGTGCGCACAACGGCCTCCAACACGCGCAGGCCGGTCATGGACGGGGCGTTACGCATCATTGGCTCCTTTTACTCCAGGTAAAAGCCAGAATGAGAGATTGTCAATTTTTTTGGACCGCTGCCTCACCCAGAATGATGACACCATTCGTGAAGGCAGGCCCCATGAAAATCCACAGCATCCGCGCCACACCCGTGAACATCCCGCTGCGTGCGCCGTATCGGTTCAGCTATGGCTCAACCGGATCATTGACCAAGACAGTGATCGAATTGCTGACCATGGACGGGGTCTGCGGTCTTGGCGAATGCGCCGATGGCGACCGCGCGGCGGATGTCATGCAAATGGCCGAACGGCTGATCGGCTGCGATGTGCGCGACATCGGCCCAGCGCGACGGGCTTGCGTCCCCGGTATGGCCTACACGCCATGGGACAACGTGACCGCACATCGCCGCGTCTTTGCCGGGATTGAAATGGCGATGTGGGATGCGCGGGGCAAAACCGAAGGGCTGCCATTGCATCGCCTGCTGGGGGGGCCGTTCGGCAGGAAATCGCGCTGACAGAATACTTCAGCTATCGCCTGCCCGGCATGGAGGAACCGGGCGAGGCCAGCCCCACGGACATCGCCCGTTTTTGCGCGCGCATGATCGAAGACCACGACGCCTGCATTTTTGAAGGCAAGGTCGGCACGGTGGCCTTTGACGAAGAGCTGCGCATGGTGGCCGAAGTGCGCGCAGCGATTGGTGATCGCCCCCTGCAACTGGATGCCAACGGTATCTGGACCCTGCCCACCGCCCGCCATGCCCTGCGCCAATTGATGCCTTTCAACATCGCCTGGTTCGAAGAGCCCTGCGAAACCTATGAGGAAATGGCGGCGCTGCGGGTGCATTTTGACTGCCCGTTCTCGACCCATGTCGTTGATCTGCCCAAAGCCGTGCGACTGGGTTGCCCCGATGCCATCGTGACCAATATCAACGAGTTGGGCGGCATTCGCGGCGCGCTCGATTTCGTGGCCGCTTGCGCCGCGATGGGGGTTGGCTTTCGCTTTCACTCGGGCGAAACAGGGGTGGGCAGTGCGGCCTATCTGCATCTGACGGCAGCTTTGGACCATGTGCGCGGGGCCAGCCAGGCTTTGCTGCGCTGGTACGCCGACGATGTCATCGAAGGCGGCCCCTTTGTCCCCAAGGGCGGTATGGTTGCAGTACCCGATGGCCCCGGCCTTGGTGTGACGCTGGATCCGGTTGCCCTGCGCCGCTGCCATGACCGATATTTGGCCGAGGGTCGTTTTCCGGCAGGGGCGTCGGCCCCGGCGGGTTCAGCCTATGGCAGCACCTTCCGCAAGATCTGACCGAAAGAGGCCAAGATGACGCATTTCCTATCCCTGAACACCGTTGAAACAATCGCCAACGACTGTCTGATGGCGTGCGGTGCTTCGCCCCTGCAGGCGGCCGCGGTGGCGCGTTCGATCCGTGACGCCGAAGCCGAGGGCACGCGCAGCATTGGTCTGGGGTATCTGCCGTGGTATTGCGGCCATCTGAAAGCAGGCAAGATCGCAGGCCATGCACGGCCCGTTGTCCGTCAACCCAAGCCCGGCGCGGTGGAGGTAGATGCCTGTGACGGGTTCGCTCACCCGGCATATGAGGCGGGCGAGGCGGCGTTGATCGCAACAGCGCGGTCGCAAGGCATTGCCATGATGGGCATCCGCAATGCCTATGCCTGCGGGGTCTTGGGCTATTTCACGGGCAGGCTGGCGCAGCAGGGGCTGGTGGCGCTGATGTTCGCCAATGCCTCTTCGACCATGGCCCCTTGGGGCGGGCGGTTGCCGTTCTTTGGCACCAACCCGTGGTCGATGGCGGCACCGCGCATTGGCGCGCCCTTGATCCTTGATTCGTCGTCCTCCGCCACGGCTTATGTCAATCTGGCCACCGCTGCGGCAAAAGGAGAGCCTATTCCACCGCATTGGGCACTCGACGGTGAAGGTCGCCCAACCACTGATCCGATTGCGGCCTTGGCCGGTAGCATCGCCCCGGCCGGGGGCCACAAAGGCAGCGCACTTGCCCTGATGGTCGAGGTTTTGGCCGCAGGTCTGACCGGGGCGCATTTTTCGCATCAGGCGTCCTCTTTGGGCGATGATCTGGGCGGCCCGCCGCGCCTTGGTCAGACGCTGATCGCCATTCAACCCGGTAACGCCGGCTTCACCGACCGGATCGAAGGCCTGCTGACAGACATGGCCACAGAACCGGGCGTGCGCATCCCCGGCGACCGCCGCCACGCCAACCGAGCGCGCAACAGCATCGAAGGTGTGCCTGTCGACAACCTGCTGCTTGACCAACTGCGCGCCCTTGCGACAGCGAGTCAAAAATCAGGCTGGTGACTACGGCTGCCGAAGGGGGAGAACGGATGCTTTTCCGCAAATATGCGTTGCATATTGGAGGCTGCACCGCGGAAATCAGCGCTGGTATTGCATTGAAAATGGCGATTTCAGGCCTGCCGTCATTCTAAATGTCTGAATCTTGCTGGAAACGGAGTCTGCGGATGCGTCAGGAAGCCCGCCACAGAGGCGGTTCTAAGCGGTTCGACTCAAGGCGAATGCTAGAATGCGATGGCTGACGGCACGCTTTGCGGCGACGCCGACCAAAACCAGACTTGCCAACGCACGATATGCAGCCGAAGAACTGGACGAACGACCCGCTTGTTTCCAACGCTGCAAGATCGGCGGCGCGTTTACTTGATCGAGGCAGATCGCTGATCTGCATTGCCACTTTGACCTGTGCTGACACACCCGGAGAATGACTATGACGCAAGAAAAGGTTGGTTTTGTTGGTCTTGGCCTGATGGGGCAAGGCATGGCCAAGAACATCGTCGAAAAGGGCTATCCCCTGATGGTGGTGGCGCATCGCAAACGCGCGGCAATCGATGATCTGGTGGCGCGTGGGGCCGTGGAAGCCGCGTCACTGGAGGATCTGGCGCGCAACTGCTCGGTGATCCTGCTGTGCCTGACCGGATCGCCCGAAGTGGCGGCGGCGGTGGCTGCGATGAAGCCCGGTCTGGCTCCGGGCGCGGTGATTATGGATTGTTCAACCTCCGACCCGACCGTCAGCCTGCGTCTGGCGGCGGAACTGGCCGAGGTTGGCGTGGGCTTTGTCGATGCCCCCCTGTCGCGCACGCCGAAAGAGGCTTGGGCCGGCACGCTCGATTGTATGGTCGGCGCGGATGACGCGACCTTTGCGCGGGTACAGCCGATCTTGGCCACATGGGCCGCCAAGATCGTGCACATTGGCGCGGTGGGCGACGGCCACAAAATGAAATTGCTAAACAACTTCATCTCGTTGGGCTATGCGGCGCTCTATTCCGAGGCGCTGGCACTGTCGCGCAAGGTGGGCATTCCGGTGGCAGAATTTGACAAGGTCATTCGCGGTGGCCGGATGGATTGCGGCTTTTATCAAACCTTCATGGGCTATGCCTTGGAAGGCAACCGCGAGGCGCACAGGTTCACTTTGGGCAACGCCTACAAAGACATGCGCTATGTAGAGTCGATGGCGAATGCCGCAACCGTCGCCACGCCCATGGCCAGCGCGGTAAAGAATTCCTTCGCGCAGGCGGTGGCCACGGGGGGCGATGGCCCCGAAGATTATGTGCCACACCTGTCGGACTTTATCGCCAAAGCCAACGGACTTTGACCCAGCACAGCGCCCCCGGCAACAGGGGCGCTACAGCAACCCGCGCGCTGCCAGATTGCGCATCAGGGCACCGCTGCCAAACTGCCATTCCGGCGCTTCGGTGGACAGACGCACGGTGTTGCGCAGGCTTCCCAGTTCCGGGGCCGAAATCGTCACCACATCGCCAAGGTGATGGGTGAAGCCCTGCCCCGGCCCGTCACGATCCTGCACCGGCGAGAACATGGTGCCGCAATACAGCACAAAGCCGTCCGGGTATTGGTGATGCCGCCCGCGCGTCTGCGCCACCAGATCGGCAGGATCGCGACTGATTTGACGCATCGATGACTGACCTTGCAGCGCAAAGCCATCCTCGCCCGTCACCGTCAGCGACAATTCCAACCCGCGCACGGTGTCCAGCGTGAAAGCCCCATCAAACAGCCGGATGAAGGGGCCAATGCTGGCCGCCGCGTTGTTGTCCTTGGCCTTGCCCAACAGCAGGGCCGAGCGCCCTTCGACGTCGCGCAGGTTGACGTCATTGCCCAAGGTCGCCCCAACGATCTGGCCTTTGGAGTTCACCACCAGCACCACTTCAGGTTCGGGGTTGTTCCACTTGCTGATCGGGTGCAGCCCGACCGACGCGCCAAAGCCCACCGCCGCCATCGGCTGCGCCTTGGTGAACACCTCGGCGTCAGGGCCGATGCCAACCTCCAGATACTGACTCCACAGACCTTCGGCTTGCAGCAGCGCTTTGACCTCGGCGGCCTTGGCAGATCCGGGCACCAGATCGCGCAGGCTGTCGCCGATCACGCCCGCCACACGCATGCGGATTTCGGCGGCAAGCGCGGGATTGCCCGCCGCGCGCTCTTCGATCACCCGTTCCACCATCGACCGCGCGAAAGTCACGCCACACGCCTTGATCGCTTGCAGATCGCAGGGGGCCAACAGGCGGGTGGCGTCGCCTGCAGCCTCAATCGAGGCCGATTTCAACGCGTCAAGCGGACCAAGGTCTTCGCCGGGAACGCTGTCCACAAAACCTGCGATATCAGGAAGTTCCAGCAGGTCGCGCATGGTGGGCGCGGCCTTGCTGGTGATGTCGAACACATGGCCCGCGCGGACCGTCACCACGCAGGGGCCAATCCCCGAGCGCCAGACACGGCCCACCCAAAGGCCTTGGGGAAGCGAAAACTCGGTCATTCTTGCACCCATTTCTTGAAGGGTTCCGCGTAATCTGGATGCCAGCGCGACAGTGGCGGGCGATTGTCGGCAATGTCACCCGCAGCCCAGCGGATGCGCTTTTCATCGGTGCGCCGGTCGACGTCATTGTCGGGGCACAGAATGTAGAAATCGCCACGTTCAATCGAGGCAAACAGGAAATCGGCCGTCTGTTCCGGCGTCCAAGCCGCCGCTGGCTTCTGCGTCCGGCCACGCGCCGTCAGCGGCGTATGCACATATCCCGGTATCAGCAACCGCGCCTCTACCTTGCAATCCGGCAGGTTGCGCAAATGGTGCTGCAGCGCCTCGGTGAACACCTTCACCCCAGCCTTTGAGATGTTGTAAGCTGGATCGCCTGGCGGCGTTGTGATGCCCTGTTTCGACCCGGTGTTGATGATCAGACCCGCCGCACCGCCCGCAATCATCCGGGGCGCAAAAATCTGCGACCCGCGAATGACGCCCATCATGTTGACGCCCAAAACCCGGTCCCAGTTCGCCTCGGTGTCAAAAATACCGCTGCCGGGCTGAATGGCGGCGTTGTTGATCAGCACCTGCACCGCGCCAAACGCGGCATAAACCCGGTCCGCCAAAGCCTGCAGCGCCGCCACATCTCCGACGTCGGTGTCGCTGACCATCACATCAGGCGCGCCCGCGGCCAGCACCTGCGCGCGCGCGGCATCCAATCTTTCCGCGCCCAGATCAACCAGACAGACCCGCAGGCCCAACCGCGCCAGATGCTGCGCCGTAGCCAAACCGATGCCCGACGCAGCCCCGGTGACAACCGCCACGTTCCCCCTCGCCAATGCCGGATGCATGCCGCTACTCCCCCATATCAAGCCGTCAGAAGGCAGCCCGCGCACCGCCTTGTCAAGCGCGGGAACTGGCAAATCTTCTGCGGGATTCCCCCCCTTACCGCTTTGCGCAAACGCAACTGACATGTTAGTTTCGCCCATCACAAGGAGATCGCCGTGACCGCTTCCAGCATCCGCCTGCACCCGCAAGACTCTGTCGCCATCGCCCTGCAAGATCTTGAGGCCGGGACCACCCTGCCCGACCACGGGCTGACGCTGACCACCGCCGTCAAACGCGGTCACAAATTTGCGCTGGCAGATTTTGCATTGGGGGAAAAGCTTCTGCGCTATGGGCAGATCATTGGGCAGGCGCTGGAACCGATTGCGGCGGGCGCGCATGTGCATACCCACAATCTGGGCATGGGCGCGCACACGCAGGACTACGCGATGGCGCAGGCCAATGCGCCATTGCCAGTGCTGGACCTGACCCGCACCTTCGACGGCTACCACCGCGCCGATGGCAAGGTGGGCACGCGCAACTATCTGGGCGTGCTGACCACGGTGAACTGTTCGGCGACGGTGGCCAAGCTGGTGGCCGAGGCGGCGACGCGTGACCCATGGTTCCAAAGCCTTGAAAACATCGACGGCATCGTACCGATCGTGCATGGCACCGGCTGCGCGATGGACTTGAAGGGCGAAGGCTATCAGCTGTTGTTCCGCACCTTGCAAGGCTATGCGCAGCACGCGAATTTTGGGGGGATTTTGCTGATCGGTCTGGGCTGCGAGGCAATGCAGGTGCCTGCCTTGGTCGGCGCGGGGCGGCTGCGGACGGACAACAACTTCCGCTACATGACGATCCAGCAGGAAGGCGGCACCCGCCGCACCATTGAGGCTGCGCTGCGCGAATTGCGCGAAATGGCCACGATTGCCAATAAAGTCACGCGGCAGCCCGCGCCGTTGAAGCACATCGTTGTCGGCCTGCAGTGTGGCGGCTCGGACGGCTATTCCGGGATCACGGCCAACCCGGCACTTGGGGCAGCCTCGGACCTGTTGGTGCAGCATGGCGGCACCACGATCCTGTCGGAAACGCCCGAGATTTACGGGGCAGAACATCTTTTGACCCGCCGCGCGGCCACCCCTGCCATTGCCGAGGCGATGATCGCCCGGATCAAATGGTGGGAAGGTTACACCGCCCGAAATGGCGGCGAGATGGACAACAACCCCAGCCCGGGCAACAAACGCGGCGGGCTGACGACCATTCTGGAAAAATCGCTGGGCGCTGTGGCCAAGGGCGGCACCGCGCCGATGGTGGGGTTCTATGAATATGCCCAGCCGATCACCACGCCCGGCTTCACCTATATGGACAGCCCCGGCTATGATCCGGCCTCTGTCACCGGGCAGATTGCCAGCGGCGCGAACCTGATCGCCTTTACCACCGGGCGCGGATCGGTGTCGGGGTTCAAACCCGCGCCGGGGCTGAAACTGGCGACCAATACCGAAATGTACACCCATATGGCCGAAGATATGGACATCAACTGCGGCGACATCATCACCGCCGGGGTATCGATTGCCGACAAGGGCCGCGAGATCTTTGAGGAATTGGTGGCGGTGGCCTCTGGCAAGCTGACAAAATCCGAAGAGTTGGGCTTTGGCGGCGCGGAATTCGTGCCTTGGCAAATTGGCGCGGTGATGTGACCGGATGCAAGGGAATGCGCGGATCGGCATCGGCTTGATGCTGGCCGGTATGCTGATGTTTTCGCTGAATGATGTCATGGGCAAGTGGCTGATGGGCAGCTACTCGGTGGCGCAACTGATGGCGGTGCGCAGCCTGTCGGCGCTGGTGGTGCTGACGCCGTTTCTGTTGCGGGGAGGGGTGGCGCGCGTCTGGCATGTGGACCGTCCTGCCCTGCAAGCCTTGCGCGCCGGGTTGCTGGCGGTTGAGGGCATTGGGTTTTACGCAGCCGTCGCTTACCTGCCCTTGGCCGATGTTGTGACCTATTGGCTGGCCGCGCCCATTTACGTGGCGGCCTTGGCCCCGCTGGTGTTGGCCGAGCGGGTGCCTGCGCCAGTCTGGGCCGCGATTGCCTTTGGCTTTGCGGGTGTGGTGCTGGCGCTGGCGCTGGAGCCTTCGCGTGAAAGCTTTACTCCTGCGGCGGGAATTGCGTTGTTCGGCAGTGCCGCCTTCGCGGGCGCGATGCTGCTGGGGCGCAAGCTGCGCGGCACACCGGATACAGTGATGGTGGGCTGGCAGATTGTGGCCGCGTTGATGGCGTCAGCCGCGATGCTGGCCGTCGATCCAGAGGCTTGGCGACCGACGTCACTGCGCGATCTGGCCGCGCTCTGCCTTTTGGGCGTGGTCGCAATGCTGGCACATATTCTGGTGAACCGCTCGTTCAAACACGCGCAGGCGGCAGTGGTGATGCCCTTTCAATACTCGCTGCTGGTCTGGGCCATCCTGTTTGGTGCGTTGTTCTTCAACGACTCGCCGCGTCCTGCGATGCTGTTGGGCGCGGTGCTTATCGTGGCCTCGGGCCTGTTCATCGCGCGGATCAACCGGGCCTAAGGCCGCTGTGCGCCGGTGGTGGTCAGGTAAATCGCGTATAAAGACGTTGTGGCGGTGATGAACAGCCGGTTGCGACGCGGGCCACCGAAGGTCAGGTTGGCCACGGGCTCTGGCACCAGTACCTTGCCCAGGCGGCGACCATCTGGCGCAAAGCAATGCACGCCATCGGCGGCGCTGGACCACAGATTGCCCGCAACATCGGTGCGAATGCCGTCGGGGATACCGGCGTCAATCTGCGCAAACACCCGGTCGTTCGTCAACTTGCCGCCGGTGACATCAAAGGCGCGAATATGGCGGGGCTTGGTGCCATCATGGCTGGCGCCAGAATCCGCGATGTAAAGCGTGCGCTCGTCCGGGGAAAAGGCAAGGCCGTTCGGCTGGCAAAAATCATCGACCACGCAGGTGATTGCACCACTGACTGCATCGATGCGGTAGACGCCGCGCACCGGCTGTTCGGGGGGGGCCTTGTGGCCTTCATAATCGGACAGGATGCCATAGGTCGGATCGGTGAACCAGACGCTGCCGTCAGACTGCACCACCACATCATTGGGCGAATTCAACCGCTTGCCATGATAGCTGTCGGCCATAACGGTGATGCTGCCATCGGCCTCGGTGCGGATCACCCGCCGCAACCCGTGTTCGCAGGTGACAAGGCAGCCCCGACGGTCGCGTGTCTGCCCGTTTGAGAAGTGCGATGGCTGCCGAAACGTCGAGATCGCGCCCCCACCGGTGGCATCGGCGGCCCAGCGCAGGATGCGTTGATTGGGAATATCACTGAACAGCAGACACTGCAGATCGTCAAACCAGACCGGTCCCTCGGCCCAGCGGCAGCCGGTGAAAAGCAGGTCCAAAGCGGCAGAATCTGCGATCAATTGCGAAAAGGCGGGGTCGTCAATCTGAAACAGCGGCGCGGTCATGGGCATACTTTCCTAGCGGATGTTGGCTTTGCGGCCACTGGCCAGCAAAATGACGGTGATGATGATGACCCCGGTCATGATCAGACGAACCCCGGCCCCAAGACCGTAGGTGTTCAGCATTGACACCACCAGAAACATGAACAGCGACGCGCCCCAGATCCCCGGCACATTGCTGTCGCCGCCAGCCACCGCAGTGCCGCCGATCACCACCACGGCAATCGACATCAGCAGATACTCGGTCCCCATGTTCAACGCAGCCCCCCCTGAAAAGCAGGCCAGAAGATAACCGCAAACCGCAGCAAGAACGGCGCACAGCAGGTAGGTGACAAAGCGATTGCCATCGACCGCAATACCAGCCATGCGGGCGGCGGGCAGGCTTTGGCCGATGGCGGCGATCCAGCGGCCATAGGGCGTGCGGTGCAGCAACACCCAAGCTATGAACGAAATCAGCAGCGCCAGCAGGGCGATATTGGGGATGCCGAAACTGGTCTGCGTGGTGAAATCGGCCAGCACTTGCGGCGGCTTGATGCGCAGTCCGCGGTTGGTCCAGATCGCGGCGGATTGCACAACGAAGCTCATCGACAGGGTGGCGATGATCGGAGGGATGCGCAGCGCCTTGATCAGCGCGTAGTTCAACACGCCGACCGCGATGCCGACCGCGATGGCAATGACCAGACCGTGCAGGATCAGGCCATTGGCACCATCCATGTACTTCAACGCCACCGTGCCTGACAGCGTCATGGTGGCAGGCACCGACAGGTCAATGTTGCCCGGCCCAAGCGTGATCACGAACATCTGGCCAATGCCGACCAGCACCGAGAAGGCGGCGAAGGTCAGCGCGGCTTGGCTCAAACCGACCGTCGATGCACCGCCGGTCACCCCAATGGTGGCAAGCCACACCGAAAGTGCGGCGACGAAAGACCAAATCCACGGCTTGGTGAAAAGCATTTTCATGCGGACCCACCTTTGCTTTCCAGCCGGTTCAAAAGCAACCGCAGCGCCAGCACGATGATCAATATCCCACCTTGCGCCCCAATTTGCCAATCCGGCGAGATGCGCAAGAATGACAGGAACGACCCCGCCAGCGTCAGCGTCAGCGCGCCGATCACCGCGCCAATCGGGGAAATCCGGCCACCGGTAAACTCACCCCCGCCAAGGATCACACCGGCAATCGACAAAAGCGTGTAGCGCAGCGCGATGTTGGCGTCGGCGCTGGTGGTCAGGCCGACCAAGCAGATGCCCGCGGCCACGGCGAAACTGGCGGCCAAGGCATAGGCCGAGGCACGCGCCACAACGATTGACCAACCCGCGCGCTGGACCGAGCGCTGGTTGCCCCCCACCCCCCGGATCAAGACGCCAAACGAGGACCGCATGATCAAAAGATGGGCAAACACCGCCAGCAAGACGCTGGCAACAATCGCCATCGGCACCAGCGGCGGTTTTGAAATCATCACCGCCCGCGCCCATGCCGGTGCAGTGCCACCCGGTGCAGGCAAGATCAGAACGGCAAGGCCTGCCCAGACAAAGCTCATCCCCAAGGTAACGACGATGGACGGCAGGTCGCGCACATAGATGATCACCCCCATCAGCGCGTAAACCGCGATGGCGGCCAACAGGATCATTACCCCGAGCAACGGCGTGTCGTGCAAATAGGTGGCGGCAACGCAGGCGATAAAGCTGACGAAAGTGCCCATCGACAGATCAAGATCATTCACCGCCATGATCAGCATCTGCGCAATGGTCGCCAGCGCGATCGGCACCGCAAGGTTGAACAGCAGGTTCAGGCCCATATAGCTCATGGCGCGGGGCTGCAGGTAGAAAACCCCCGCAAGCAACAGCAAAAGTGACGCCACCGGAACCACAAGGCGCAAAGTGTCGGCCGAAAGTTTCATGCCGCCTCCGCCTTGAACGACGCGCGCAGAATGTTGTGTTCCGATATTGCATCGCCGGTCAGCTCCGCCACGATGGCCCCTTCGCGGAAGACATAGACACGGTCGCACAATTGCATTTCCTCCATCTCGGTGGAGTACCAGACAAAGGTACGGCCCGCCTCGGCCTCGGCGCGGATCATGCCGTAGACCTCCCGCTTGGTGCCAACGTCGACGCCGCGCATCGGGTCATCCATCAGAACCACCGGCGCGCGGGTGGACAAGGCGCGGGCGAACAGCACCTTTTGCTGATTGCCGCCCGACAGCGACAGGATCGGGTTGTTCATGTCGGGGGTGCGAATTGCGATCCGCGATTTCCAGTCTTCCCCGCGCGCGACTTCGGCTGCCTCTTGCAACAGGCCCCGGCGCGCGAGATCACCAAGGGCGCCAGCAGTCATGTTTTTCAGGATGCTCCACAGCTCGAATATGCCATTCTCACGCCGATCTCCGGCGACGAAAGTCACGGCAGGATTGCGGCGCGGCCACCATTGCGGGCTGTGACGATCAAACAGGGCCAACAACATCCGGGTTTGGCCGTGGCCACCAAGCCCGGCAAGGCCCACCACCTCACCCCTGCAGGCGCGAAAGGGTTGACCTTGCGGCAGGGCCAATTCCAGCACCGGAACCGTCGCGGCGGTGCTGCGGCGGGCGGTGGCTTGATGCGGCACCGCGCTGCCCATCGCCTCCACCAATCCGGCATGATCAAAGCCGCCTGCAGGCCGTTCGGCGACGATCTTGCCATCTTTCATCACCACGATGCGGCTGGCGGTTTGCAGAATTTCGTTCAGCATGTGGGAAATCAAAATGACCGCCCCACCAGCGGCCACAAACCGCCGCACATGCGCCAAAAGCTGCGCGGCAAGGCCTGCGTCCAGCGAAGAGGTCGGCTCGTCAAGGATCACCAGACGCGGCGGCTGGCCTGCATCGGAAAACGCCATGGCAATCTCAACCATTTGGCGCTGTGCGATGGACAACGTGCCGACCGGACCGGACACCTCAATCCCATGGCCGGGAAAGATTGCGTCAAGACTGGCGGCGATGATGCTGGCTGCACGGGCGCGCCAGCCAAAACCGCCCAAAGTGCTGTGCATGATCCGGGTGTTCTCGATGATCGACAGGTTTGGGCAAAGCGACAGTTCCTGAAACACACAGCGCACGCCGCGACTGCGCGCCACGCCGATGCCATAGGGCGCAAGCCGGGCGCCATCGCTGAAAATCGTGCCTTGCTGTGGGCTCAGGCCGCCATTGATCACCGAAACAATGGTCGATTTTCCGGCGCCGTTGTGGCCAACCAGACCGATACATTCACCCGGCAGGATCGCCAGCGACACATCATCCAGCGCGCGCACTTCGCCAAAGCGCACAGCGGCGTTGGCGACTTCCAGCACGGCTTGGGTCGGCAGGGGCATGGCGGTTTCCGCATTCAAATCAAAGGGACCCGCCCCATAGGAGGCAAGGGGCAGGTCTGGTTGTCCGCGCGATAGGGATCGCGCGGACACGGTGCTACTTCGCGCCGTCGATCACGGCAATCGCATCGGCTTGACTGTATTCGACGTTGGCCACGCCGCCAGCCTGGGTGTTGGCCAAATTGGCCTCAAGGTTGTCCTGATCAATGCGCAGGAACGGCACGGTCAGGTCTTTGGGCACGTCTTTGCCATCGAGGATCTGCTGAGCGACCCAGAAAGCCAAGGTTGAGACGCCGGGGGCAATCGACACCGACATGGTGGTGTACCCACTCGCATCTTTCTGCTCTTTCCACCACTTCAGTTCGTCCTCGCGGTTGCCCATGACGATGGTCGGCATCTTGCGATCGGTGGCGGCAATCGCCTGCGCCGCCCCATAACCGTCGCCGCCTTGGGTCACAACGCCGACGATTTCGGGCAGCGACGGCAGGATACCGGCGACGGCCTTTTGCGCCACGTCTTGCGCCCAGTCCCCGTGAACCGATCCCGCGATCTTGAACTGCGGGAACTGCGCCACGCCTTCGTGGATGCCCGCCGAGATTTCGTCATCAACAAACACGCCTGCCAGCCCGCGGATTTCCAGCAATTCGCCGCCTGCAGGCAGCACGCCCGCAAGGTATTCCACTTGGCTGCGGCCCATTTCCTTGAAATTCACCGCAATACGCCAGGCGCAAGGCTCGGTGACGATACCGTCAAAGGACACCACGGTGATGCCCGCATCGCAGGCCTCTTTCACGGCACCGTTCAAAGCGGTCGGCGAGGCTGCGTTGATGACAATGGCATCATAGCCCTGCAGAATCATGTTCTGGATTTGCGCGGCCTGCTCGGTCGCCTGATTTTCGGCGGTGGTGAAGGCGTCAGCGGCGGCTACGGTGCCATCGGCCACAGCCGGGCCGGTGATCTTTTCCCAGCTGGTCAGCATGGCCTGACGCCACGAGTTACCCGCATAGTTGTTTGAAAGTGCGATCTTTTTGGCCGAAGTTTCTGCCAAGGCGGGCATTGCCACGGCAAGGATCGTGGCCGAGGCCAGCAACATCGTTCTGGTGTTCATGTCTCTCTCCCTAGGTGTGCTGCACGTTTGGCAGCTTTGAATAGCCACCCGTCAGGGCGACCGAATTCCGCTTGTGGTCCTGCTGAGGTTCCTCCACTCAGGTCCTCAGGATGGGTGAGAAGACCCAACCTGTATAGGGTTTTTCAGGCAGCTCGTTTGCGGGATTTCCCCAAAACTCTGCGGGTTCCCGCAACCGGATTGCGCAGGATGCTGTAGGTCTGGCAGGGTTCTTCTGTCATGGTTCTATATATGGGGCACCCGCGCGCGGGTCGCCTTGGCGGAGGACGCAAAATGGCTGAAACTTCTCCGGTTGCCTTGTTGAACCACCTTTTCAGCATTTCACGCTTGCTGGCCGGGCAGCTGGATTTCCGCTCGGCCATTCGCGCGGTTTCCACCGAGATCGCCCAGATTTTACCGCATGACCATTTGGATGTGTGCATTCTGCGGCAGGATGGACAGTTTCACACCGCCTACGAAAGCGGGATCGAAACCGATTGGGGCAATCAACCGCACGCACCGATTGCCAACAGCCCGATCCGGGCGCTGTTGCAGGGCGAGGTGGATCACATTCTGACGACAGATGCCTGCACCGACCCGCGCTTTCAGTTTGCAGGCGGATTCTACAAGCCGATCCACGACCACGGCCTGCGCGCGCGCATCCATGTCCCGATGATGGTGCATGGCGAAGTGATTGGTGCCTTCAGCGCGTCTTTGCAACGTGCCGGGGCTTACGACGCGCAAGACGTGCGGCACGCGCGTTACATTGCTGATCTGCTGTCGCCCTACTTCTTCGCCCTGCGGTCCGCCGAACAGGCGCAACGGTCGGCCATCATCGAAGCGGCAGCGCGGGCGCGCGAAGAGGGCTTGCGATTGGGCGCGTTGAAGCTGACCGAGGCGCTGGAAAGCGAACGCCAACGCATCGGCATGGACCTGCACGACCAGACCTTGGCAGATCTGACCCGGCTGACCCGTCATCTGGAACGCTTGCCGCATGATGGCCCCGCCCCTGCCGAAGCGCTGGAACCGATCACCCGCGGCCTGCACCGCTGCATGCAGGATTTGCGGCAGATCATCGAACAGGCGAAGCCGTCGTTGCTGTTGCTGTTTGGCTTTGCGCATGCAGTGGAACATCATCTGGACCGGGCCATACGCGATTCTGGACAAAGCATCAGATGGACCTTGGAGGATGATTCCAGCGGTGCCTTTGACGGCTTGGAACCCACGATCAGCGTCGCCTTGTATCGCATCGCACAAGAGGCGATCAACAACGCGGTCAGTCATGCCGAAGCTGGCCAGATTTCGGTGCAACTGGCGGCGACGCCCACCCAGATTTCGCTTGCGGTCAGTGACGACGGCAAGGGTATCGTCAAGAAGCGCCCTCGCATCGGCAGCGGCATCAACAACATGAAAACGCGGGCGCGGTTGATTTCGGCGCGCTGCACTATGGCGGCTGGGCTGAACGGCGCAGGCACCAGCGTGGGCATCGTGCTGCCGCGCGCGCAGCCTGCATTACTGGTTGCGGAATGAAGGGGCTGGCGATGGACGTTTTGATTGTCGAGGATGATCCGCTGCACCGGTCTTATCTGCATGAACAGGTCAAGGCCGCACTGCCGGAATGCAGCACGATTTATGAGGCCGAGAATGGCCAGCAAGGCGAGGCGCTGGCGCGCACCCATCGGTCAGCCCATATCGTGATGGACCTGCAGATGAACGCCCGCAACGGCATCGAGGCCGCGCGCACGATCTGGCGCGAACGCCCCGACACCCGCATCCTGTTCTGGTCGAACTATGCCGACGAGGCGTATGTGCGCGGCGTCAGCCGGATCGTGCCGAATGGCGCCGCCTATGGCTACGTACTGAAATCCACGTCAGAGGAACGGCTGAAACTGGCACTGCGCAGCATTTTCATCGAAAACCAATGCGTGATCGACAACGAAGTGCGCGGCATGCAGCAGCGCAGTTTTGCCCAAGCCTCGGGGTTCAGTGATTCCGAATATGAAATCCTGATGGACATCGCGCTTGGCATGACCGACAGGGCGATTTCAGACCGCAGGCACCTGTCGCTGCGGTCGGTGCAGAACCGATTGCAGCAAATTTACAGCAAACTTGACGTGCATCACGCCGCTGAATCGGCGCGCGAGGACACCGCGTTCAACTTGCGGGCAAGGGCGGTGACAGTGGCCATGCTGCGCAAGCTGCTGAACTACGGCGCATTGGAGAAGGCCGAGGCTGAATTGCAGCACTGGCTGCGCGGACGTTAGCAGTCAAACTTTCGGTTGATGTGACCCCCGGACCACCCTTGCGCCGCGCCGCTTGTTGGGGTCCGGGTATTTCTGTACAATCGACCACGCGAAGGCCCCTGTGCTACGGCTCAACGAAAGCAATCGTCGTGTCATCTCGATGGCTACGATGTAGGGTACGGTGGGTTGGGACGGTCACAACGGGTGCGGACGATGGCGCTGGCGGGCGGGCTTTAGGATCCGGCCCCCTTCCGAGCGCAGGTTTTGCCGACAGTCGCTGCCTTTGTCATGCTCCTTGGAATCACAGTGAGACTCAGCTGGGCCTTGTGGCAGCGCCGCACCCGGCAGGCCCCGTGCGCGGGCTGATCTGGACAGCAGGCCGCAGAGCTGTGACACTCTGTTTCAGGCGCGTTTGGGTTGTGCAGCCCTGCAACAACCGGACCTGATTTTGCTTTTCAAGATGCGGATGCCCCCAGGTGCGTAATTTCCCAGTCACTTTTCCGAGATTTACAAAATTGACCGCTCATACTGTAAAGTAATTTACACGAAAACTTATACTACAATTAGAGTTAGCATTTTTTTTACACTTCCGCTAAGATCGTGGAAATGGGGGGCCGTGCGCTTATTTGCGCGGGCCGGGGTGGTCAGCCTGTCAGGCTGTTCAAAAATGGAGGAAAGACCAATGGCAGAGACCGGACAAACACCGGGCGTCTATTCTGCGTCCAAGGACTTCATCGCATCAGCGCATGTGAATGCCGAAGGCTATGCCAGCATGTACGCGGCGTCAGTTGCCGATCCCGACGCATTCTGGGGCGCGCAGGGCAAGCGGATTGACTGGATCAAGGATTACACCAAGGTCAAAGACTCCAGCTTCGAAATTGGTTCCGTCTCGATCAAATGGTATGAAGACGGCACTCTGAACGTTTCCGCCAACTGCATCGACCGCCACATGGTCGATCGCGCCAACCAGACCGCGATCATCTGGGAACCTGACAGCCCGACCACCCCCGCCCAGCACATCACCTATGCCCAACTGCTGGAAAACACCTGCCGCATGGCCAATGTGCTGAAGTCGCATGGCGTGGGGCGCGGTGACCGCGTTGTGATCTACCTGCCGATGATCCCGGAAGCCGCTTATGCCATGCTGGCCTGCGCCCGGATCGGGGCCATCCATTCCATCGTTTTCGCGGGCTTCTCGCCCGACGCCTTGGGCAACCGGATCAATGATTCCGAAGCCAAGCTTGTCATCACTTCCGACTTCGCGCCGCGTGGCGGCAAGAAAACCGCGCTGAAGGCCAACACGGATGCGGCCTTGCTGCATTGCGATGACCGGGTGAAATGCCTTGTGGTCAAGCACACCGGCGATCAGACCAGCTGGACCGAAGGTCGCGATTTCGACGTCAAGGCCGAGATGGCGCAAGCCAAACCCTATTGCGCCTATGTCGAAATGCACGCCGAAGACCCGCTGTTCATTCTTTACACTTCGGGCTCCACCGGCAAGCCAAAGGGTGTGGTTCACACCAGCGGCGGCTATCTGGTCTATGCTGCGATGACGCAACAGCTGACTTTTGATTACCATGACGGCGATGTGTTCTGGTGCACCGCAGACGTGGGCTGGGTTACGGGCCACAGCTATATCATTTACGGCCCTCTGGCCAATGGTGCGACCACCATCATGTTCGAAGGGGTGCCGACTTATCCGGACGCAGGTCGATTCTGGGAAGTCTGCGCCAAGCACAAGGTCAGCCAGTTCTACACCGCCCCGACCGCCATCCGGTCTTTGATGGGCATGGGAGCCGAATGGGTTGAAAAGCACGACCTGTCGTCGCTGAAGCTGCTGGGTTCGGTGGGCGAGCCGATCAACCCCGAGGCTTGGAACTGGTACAACACCCATGTCGGCAAGGGCAAATGCCCGATCGTTGACACCTTCTGGCAGACCGAAACCGGCGGCCACCTGATCACGCCTTTGCCGGGTGCCATCCCGCAAAAGCCCGGTTCGGCCACCCTGCCGTTCTTTGGCATCAAGCCGATCATTCTGGATCCGGCCACCGCCCAAGTGCAGGACGCGCTGGAAACCGACGGTGTGCTGTGCATCGCTGACAGTTGGCCGGGCCAGATGCGCACGCTGTGGGGTGATCATGCGCGGTTTGAAGAGGCCTATTTCAGCCAGTATCGCGGCTATTACTTCACCGGCGACGGCTGCCGCCGCGATGCCGATGGCTATTACTGGATCACTGGCCGCGTCGATGACGTCATCAACGTCTCGGGTCACCGCATGGGCACGGCAGAAGTTGAATCCGCGCTGGTCGCCCACCCGAAGGTCGCAGAATCCGCTGTTGTCGGCTATCCGCATGACATCAAGGGTCAGGGCATCTATGCCTATGTCACCCTGATGAACGGCGTGGAACCGACTGACGCTTTGCGCAAAGAGCTTGAGGCTTGGGTCCGCACCGAGATTGGCCCGATTGCCAAGCCAGATCTGATCCAATGGGCCCCCGGTCTGCCGAAAACCCGCTCGGGCAAGATCATGCGCCGCATCCTGCGCAAGATTGCCGAGAACGATTATGGCGCCTTGGGTGACACCTCGACTCTTGCCGACCCCTCGGTCGTCGAGGACCTGATCGCAAACCGCATGAACCGGGCGTAAATGATGAGCGCGCCCGTTCTGATCTTGCTGGGGCCGCCCGGCGCAGGCAAAGGCACCCAAGCCCGGATGCTGGAAGAGGACTTCGGTCTGATCCAGCTTTCCACCGGGGACTTGCTGCGCGCAGCGGTGGCTGCGGGCACTGAGGCTGGCCAAAAAGCCAAAGCGGTGATGGAATCCGGCCAGCTTGTCAGCGATGATATCGTGCTGGCCATTCTGAAGGACCGCATGGCCCAGCCAGACATCGCCAAAGGTGTGATTCTGGACGGCTTTCCGCGCACCGACGGCCAAGCGGCATCGCTGGACGCACTTCTGGCCGAGACAGGCCAAAAAGTCACTG
Organism: Pseudorhodobacter antarcticus; assembly: GCA_945860375.1. Next base: position 79,427 of record CAMAQR010000003.1, on the reverse strand, counting down.
CCGCCATCAACCTTGAAGTGGATGACGAAGCCATGGTGGGCCGCGTTTCTGGCCGGTTCACCTGCGCCAAATGCGGCGAAGGCTATCATGACGAATTCAAGCGTCCCGCACATGCAGGCGTTTGTGACAAATGCGGCGGCACCGACATGAAACGCCGGGCCGACGACAACGCGACCACCGTGCGCGAGCGGCTGAAAGCCTATCACGCACAGACCGCACCGCTTATTGCTCATTACCGGGGCAAGGGTGTGTTGCAACAAATCGACGCGATGGGTGCCATCGCCGATATCCGCACCGAATTGGGCAGCATTGTCCAAGGAGTTGCGGCCTAAGGGAATATTTCTGCACCGTATTGCGCAGGAATTGGGAGACAGGCGCTTTATCCGGCCCCGCAGGGGAACAAGACCGGAAAAGGCATCTGGAACAGGGACCTGACCCACAAGGGTTGGACAAATCGGAGGAGGCCACATGGCTACGATGAATGACGTGCGTGATCGCTCGCGCCCAATGACCGCGGAAGAGAAGAAGGTTATCCTTGCTTCGTCCGCAGGCACGATTTTCGAATGGTACGACTTCTACCTTTACGGCTCGCTTGCAGCCATGATCGGTGCAAACTTCTTCACGGCTTTCCCGGAAGCCACGCGGAACGTGTTCGCCCTTCTGGCCTTTGCCGCAGGCTTCATTGTGCGCCCGTTCGGTGCGCTGTTCTTTGGCGCCATGGGCGACTTGATTGGCCGGAAGTACACCTTCCTTGCCACCATCATGATCATGGGTCTGTCGACCTTCCTCGTCGGTATTTTGCCCGGCTACCAGTCGTGGGGCATTGCTGCTCCGATCATCCTTGTCGCACTGCGCATGTTGCAGGGTCTGGCACTGGGTGGTGAATACGGTGGCGCCGCCGTTTATGTGGCAGAGCACGCACCCGCCAACCAGCGCGGTTACTTCACCGCATTCATCCAGACCACCGCAACCCTTGGCCTGCTGCTTTCGCTGGTCGTGATTTTGTCGGTGCAGGGTTATGTCAACGGCGCCTACCCGGACCAGCCGGTTCTGGACGCTGTCGGCGCTGCTGTGATGCAAGCTGATGGCACGCCGCAGATGATGAAAGCCTTCAACGCCTGGGGCTGGCGCATCCCGTTCATCGCCTCGCTCGCGCTGTTGTTGGTGTCGCTTTACATCCGTCTGCAAATGAACGAATCGCCTGCTTTCAAAAAGATGAAAGAAGAAGGCGCTGCGTCCAAGGCTCCGCTGCGCGAAGCGTTCGGCACCTGGAGAAACGGCAAGATCGCGATCATCGCCCTTCTGGGTCTGACCGCTGGTCAAGCCGTGGTATGGTACTCGGGCCAGTTCTACGCGCTGTTCTTCATGCAAAACGTGATCAAGGTCGACAGCTTTACTGCCAACGTGATGGTGGCATGGTCGCTGATCCTTGGCACCTACGGCTTTATCTTCTTCGGCAGTCTGTCTGACCGTATCGGCCGCAAGCCGATCATTCTGGCCGGTTGCCTGATTGCGGCACTGACTTACTTCCCGGTGTTCAAACTGCTGACCCAAACCGCGAACCCGATGCTGGCTGCGGCACACCAGACCGAAGTCACCGTGACGGCTGACCCGGCTGACTGCTCGTTCCAGTTCAACCCGACTGGCACCGTCAAGTTCACCAACGCTTGCGACATCGCCAAAGCCAAGCTGTACTCGTTCTCGGTCAACTCGACGACCGTTGACGGCGAAGCTGGCACACCGGCGACCATCAAAATCGGTGAAACTGTGATCATCGGCTACGATGCTGCGAAAAACGGCGCAGAGGTCAAAGCTTTGACCGCTGCCATGGAAGAAGCCGACAAGGGCACCGATCAAGCCGCCAAGGATGCTGCGAAAGCCGCTCTGGACGCTGCCAAAGCCGTCAAGGGCACCTTCGACAAAGGCGTGGCAGATGCTTTGACCGCAGCGGGCTATCCGCTGGTGGCCAAGGACAACACCACCGTCGCAGTGGCGTCGAACTTCATCGACATCTTCACCGCGCAAAAGCTGACGATCATCGCCATCCTGACCTACCTCATCGTTCTGGTGACGATGGTGTACGGCCCGATCGCCGCCATGCTGGTGGAACTGTTCCCAACCCGTATCCGCTACTCGGGTCTGTCGCTGCCCTACCACATCGGTAACGGTTGGTTCGGTGGTCTGTTGCCCGCTACGGCCTTCGCAATGTCGGCCCAGCAAGGCAACATTTACTACGGCCTGTGGTATGCCATCGTGGTTGCTTTGATGACCGTGGTGATTGGCGCAATCTTCGTGCCGAACAACACCCACAAGAAAGACATCTTCTCGGACGCCAACAACTAAGGCGAACTGAAATGAACCAAGGGCCGCGCGGGGAAACCTGCGCGGCCTTCTTCATTTGTGCTGTCAAGTTTTGCATAGTGCCGGCGCCGTGCCGACGGGGTAGCGCGGAGTTTTTCTGAACAAAAGCGGGTCAACGGCAACTGTGCTGACCTATCCCGCGTCAGGACTGACTTTTGTCTTGCCGCACGGCAGGCCATTCAAACGGCCCGCTGCGGTAGACTGTTTGGCAAAGTGGGCGTCAGGTCACAAGCCGATCAGGGGCGGCGGTTCTGCCACAGCCGCAGGATCAACAGGATCGGGACCAAAAGCACGCTATTCGCCACGATACCCGCAGCAACCACGATGGGCATCCCAAGGCTTTCGTCATAACCCATGGTCATCGGGATCATCAAAGCGACGAAAGCCACCCCCAAAGCCAGCGGTATCACGGTGCCCGTTTGCCCTGCCGTCCGACGTTGGGTAAACACAAGCGCCGCCAGAAGGGCGATCCGAAACGGGTCGGCAAGCGCAGTTGTCACAAGGTCGATAAATGCTGGCATTGCGTTGGTTCTCCTCGCCGCTTCATGACTCTTTACGCTCCATAACTCAAGCAGTTCTGCGCCGCAGGTGAAATGACCATCTCCAAATCTAACAACAGGTTTGTGGTGGAGTGGAACAAATGTCACCTTGGCGTTGGAGTTTTGGGGATGCAGGATTGCAGCGGCGTTGCCAGACTGTGGGCAACCAAACAGACACCTGTCACGTCGCTGCTGACGCCCGAGTGTGTCCACCTGAAAGGCCAATCCGGGCGCCGAAACTGGTTGTGGCCGAAGGATACATCGAGGCGTTCGTGTCTGGCGAGGCGCACCGCGTTGCGCGGGCATGGCACCCAGTCGAGGTGACCGACCTTGCCCCGACAGCGCCGCTGCGCCGTCACGGGCTCTGGCAGCGCTGGCGATCTGTGCTGATCCATATCAAAGCAACCCTGGCCTTTTTCGTGTCAACATCCTGCCAAGGCGGCACGCCGCATCGGAATGGAATGTTGAAATGAGTAGCCCCGTCGTCGCGTCGCCCGCCAGCCGAGGCTTGACCGCCGCCGAAGCCGGGGCCCGGTTGGCGGCTGAGGGCATGAATGAGCTGCCGCGGGCGCGGCGCAGATCGCCGTTGCGCATCGTGTTTGACGTGCTGCGCGAGCCGATGCTGGCGCTGCTGATCGCGGGCGGGGCGGTTTACCTTTTGCTGGGCAACCGCGAAGAGGCGCTGATCCTGCTGGCCTTTGCCTGCCTGTCAGTGGGTATCACCGTGGTGCAAGAGGCCCGGACAGAGCGTGTGCTGGAGGCGCTGCGCGACCTGACCAGCCCGCGCGCTTTGGTCATTCGTGATGGACAGCGTCAGCGGGTTGCCGGGCGCGAGGTTGTGCGCGGCGATCTGATCGTGCTGTCCGAAGGCGACCGCGTTCCCGCTGACGCCACGCTTGTGACGGCGCAGGGCCTGACCGCAGATGAATCCCTGCTGACCGGCGAGGCGGTTCCGGTGCGCAAACGTGTGGGTCAAGTGGTGGCAGAGGCCCGGCCGGGCGGGGAAGATCAGCCGATGGTCTATTCCGGCAGTTTGATCGTCGGGGGCACGGCGATCGCCGGGGTGGTGGCAACGGGTCCGGCGACAGAGATCGGCAAGATCGGCACCTCACTGGGCAAGCTGGAGATCGAGACGCCACACCTGCAACGCCAGATGCGCAAGCTGGTTCTGGTGTTCGCCGCTGTCGGTGCGGCGGTCAGCGTGGCGGTTGTGGTGCTTTATGGCCTGTTGCGCGGGGGATGGCTGGAAGGCGTTTTGGCGGGCATTGCGGTTGGCATGTCGATGCTGCCAGAAGAGTTTCCGATGGTGCTGGCGGTGTTCATGGCGATGGGCGCGTGGCGTATTTCCAAGGCGCGCGTGCTGACGCGGCGGGCCTCGGCCATTGAATCGCTGGGAGCGGCCTCGGTGCTGTGTACCGACAAGACCGGCACGCTGACCGAAAACCGCATGACGATTGCGCAGTTGCGGCTGGCCGATGGCAGCGCGCTGACGGTGGGCGCGTCGCTGCCCGAGGCATTTCGCGAATTGGCGGCGGCGGGGGTGATGGCTTCGGCCCCGGAACCGTTTGATCCAATGGAAAAGGCGTTCCACGCCTTGGCGCAGGCCGATCTGCGGGGCGGTGAAACCCTGCCCGGTATGGGCCGCCAGTTGGTGCGCAGCTATGCGCTTACCCCCGATCTGCTGGCGATGTCGCAGGTGTGGCAGGCCCCCGGCGCGGGCTGGCAGGTCGCGGCCAAGGGCGCGCCCGAGGCGATGGCCGATCTGTGCCGGCTGGACGCCACGGCCCGTGCCGCGCTGACGGTTCAGGTCGATCAGATGGCAGCGGCGGGTCTGCGGGTGCTGGGGGTGGCAGAGGCGGCTTTTGCCGGGGCGAACCTGCCCGACAGCCAGCGCGATTTCGCCTTCCGCTTTCTGGGGCTGGTGGGTTTGGCCGACCCCCTGCGCGCCTCGGTCCCCGAAGCGGTGGCGCAGTGCCGCAGTGCCGGTATCCGCGTGATCATGATCACGGGCGACTATCCCGCCACAGCACGCACCATTGCGGCGCAGGCGGGGTTGCAGGGCGAACGGGTGATCACCGGAACCGAACTGGCGGCACTGTCGGACGAAGGTCTGGCCGTCGCGGTGTGCGATGTGACGATCTTTGCCCGCATCATGCCGGAACAAAAGCTGCGCATTGTCATGGCGTTGAAAGCCAGCGGGGCCGTGGTGGCGATGACGGGTGACGGGGTCAATGACGCGCCCTCGCTGAAGGCCGCGCATATCGGCGTGGCGATGGGCGGGCGCGGCACCGATGTTGCCCGTGAAGCGGCCAGCATCGTGCTGCTGGACGACGATTTCGGGTCCATCGTCACCACGGTGCGGCTGGGGCGGCGCATTTACGGCAACCTGCGCAAGGCCATGAGCTTCATTCTGGCCGTGCATGTGCCGATTGCCGGGCTGGCGCTGATGCCTTTGCTGTTCGGAATGCCGATCCTGTTTGGCCCCATGCACATCGCCTTTCTGGAAATGGTGATCGACCCGGTCTGTTCGCTGGTGTTCGAGGCTGAAACCGAAGAAGAGGGCGTGATGACCCGCCCGCCGCGCCCACCTGCCGAGCCGCTGTTTTCCGGCCCCACGATCGTCTGGAGCCTGCTGCAAGGCGCGCTGGTTCTGGCGGTGACGGCCACGATTTTTGCACTCGCCCCCGGCTATGGCCTGTCAGAGGATCAGGTGCGCGGGCTGACCTTCGCTGCGCTGATAACGGGCATCGTGGCGTTGATCTTTGTGGATCGGTCGATGTCGGCCTCCATCCTGACTGCGCTGTCGCGGCCCAACCGGGCGCTGGCGGTGGTGCTGCCCATCGTGGCGGGCCTGCTGGCCGTCACTTTGTTCTGGCAACCCGCCCGCGATCTGTTCGGGTTTGCCGCCCTTGCCCCCGAACATCTGGCCATCCCGCCCTTGGCAGGGGCGACGGTGCTGGTGGTGCTCGAACTGCTGAAACCGCTGTGGCAAAGCGCCCTGCGCCGCAGTCGGGCCGCGCGAGGGTAGATCCTCTCGCTCTCCAGCCGCCCTTGGGGTGCCGTTTTGGGCAGGGTCAGCTTGCCATCCACAACGGACAATGCCGCCAAAGACCGCGCGATGCGGTTGATCTGACAGTCCGGCGACGCAGCCGACCCCAGCAGCCTGCCGCCCCCAAAGGTGCCATAGCGATACCCTCCCGCCGTCACGCTCCATGGCCCGGCTCACCCACCCGGTTCACGTCGCCGGAGCGGATCGGCGGCCTGCCATTGGCCCCGGTCAGGGCAACCGCCCGATCCAGAGCCCCGCGTTCCAGCAAACTGGCGGCGCGGTCTGACGCTTGCGGCGGAAATCACGCGCGCCGGGGCGCAGGGCGGCCTTCAAGGACGGGCAGGGCTGCGTCCAGCACGCCGACACAAGCACACAGGGCGCAGCGGCAAGGGTCAGCCAGACCCGATCATCCGAAATGCAGGCGGCGCGGCGCAATCCTGAATTGCAGATCAGCGCCTGATCACATGATCGCGCGCTGCCCATTATTCAGCCAGAGCATTGATACAGATTAGTTTTTTGTGGCGGGTTTGGCCTAATTCTGGCTCATGCCCGCCGATGCCCCGGTGGGAAACGGATGCATCCATTGACATGGCCATCCCGCAAGGAGCGCCGATGCTTTACAACATCCTGATTGTCATTTTGGTGCCGTTGCTGGTCGCGGTTTTGCCGCAGTGGCCGCACAGCGCCAAATGGGGATATATCCCCAGCGGCATTTTGGGCATTGTGATCGTGATTTTGATGATTTTGCTGCTGACAGAGCGGATTTCACCCTAGCGGTGGCGGACCGAGTTTCCGCTGTTGATGATGTTGTTGATCAGATCCGCAACGGCTGTGTGTCTGACCTTGTTGTCCCCTTCGGTGGCCGCGTTTTCATGCGAGGCGGCGGCGTCCTTCAAGATCCCCATGATCTCGATTTCGGGAAGGATCTTGCCATCGTTCAGCGCAAGCAACAAAGATTCGCAGATTGCAAGCGCGGCAAGTCCGGCAACGTCAGGAGCAACGGTCATCTGGTTTGACTTTCTGTAGTGAGTCTGTAGCGGTATCATGTTGCTGGCCATCACGGGGATATATTTGCAAGTAAACGGCGATTTGTGCTAATCTGTATCAGTGTCCACCGTCGCAATGCACAGAAGATAGTGCCGGGTCACCTTTGGCCCGAATGCTTATCCAAAGGGATAAAATATGGGGAATAAAGGCACCGGGCTTTCCATCGTCGAAAGCCCCTTTGCCCGTAAACTGTCGGCTTTCGTGCGTCTCTCCCAAGATGATTTGTCAGTTTTGTCCGATGTTTACCGGCGTAGACGCAGCTTCGTGGCAGGCCGCGATATGATCCACCAGGGACAAGTTGATCATGCGGCCTATATCGTCGCCTCTGGCTGGGCCTGTTCTTACAAAATACTGCCGGGCGGCACCCGCCAGATTGTCGACTTTCAGATTCCGGGTGATTTTCTGGGCCTGCGGTCGGTGTTGTTCCGCACATCCGACCACAATGTCGAACCCATCACCCGGATTCAAGCGTCAGAGATCAGGGAACAAGAGATACTGGACGCCTTCACCAAAACCCCGCGGCTGGCCACCGCCATCCTGTGGGCAGCCTCGCGGGACGAAGCGATGGTGGTGGAACATCTGATCGATCTGGGCCGCCGCAGTGCCACTGAACGCATGGCGCATTTTCTGCTGGAACTGGGCGCGCGGCTGCGGTTGGTGGGGATGGGCACCAAGGCAGGCTATCTGTGCCCGCTGTCGCAATACCTGTTGGCCGATGCCTTGGGCCTAAGTGCCATCCACGTCAACCGCGTGCTGCGCGAATTGCGCGAAGAGGGGCTGCTGACGTTCCAAAAGGGCAGGGTCACCTTTGACAATTACGATGCCCTGATCGCATTTTCCGGCTTCGATCGCGCCTATCTGGATCATGACGGCCCGCTGCTGCCTTAAAAGCGTTGGGGTTTCATTGACGAGGACTGGCTCAATGTCACCCCAACGGTACACTTACTGTGCAACAACACCAAAGCGCGGTTAGGGGCGCTTCTGGTGTCATCATGCCACGCTTTTGACGGCGCCAAACTGATGCAGGTTTGGGTTGGGTCGCTTTGCGCCGTCCGGGCCGGGCGGTGGCATCAGGGTCACGCAGGCCTGCCAATGCGGGCAGGACGCTATCCCGTGACCTGCCCCTCCCCCACCACGATCTGACGCGCGCACAAGGACGCGATTTTTTCGTCATGGGTCGAGATCAGGAAACTGCTGCCTTCTTCCGCGTTGATCTTGGCGATCAGCTCCATCACCTGCATCGCAGATTCCCGGTCAAGGTTGCCGGTGGGCTCATCGGCCAGCACCAGTTCCGGGCGGTTCATAAGCGCGCGCGCCACCGCCACCCGCTGTTTCTGGCCGCCCGATAGATTGGCACTGGGAAAGTGGATGCGGTCGGCCAGACCCATGCGCGTCAGCAAATCCGCCCCCCGCGCCCGTGCGGTGGCGGTTTCACGGCCCTCGCGAATGGCGGTCGGAAAAATGACATTTTCCAGCGCGGTAAAGTCGGGCAGCAGGTTGTGAAACTGAAACACAAAGCCGATGTGACGGTTGCGAAACTCGGTCAACTCGGCATCGCTGGCCGCCGTCAGATCAACCCCCAGCATGGTATGCCCGCCCGAGGTCGGTTGCATCAGCGTGCCCAAAATGGTCAGCAGCGTGCTTTTGCCAGACCCCGATGGCCCCAACAGTGCCGCCATTTCGCCCTTTGGCAGCGTCAGGTTCAGCCCGCGCAGCACGCGGGTTTCGGTGTCGCCCGACCCGAAGGTTTTCACCAGATCCGTGACCTGAAACAACATCACTGCCCTATTGCCGTGACCGGATCGACCCGCGCCGCCGCCCGCGCCGGCAGGATCGACGCCAGAACCGCCCCGATCACCGTCAGCGTGATGGCCAGCCCGTAAGACCCTTGGGTGATGTCAATCGGCAGGGTGCCCACCTTGAACGCATCGCGGGTGGGAAAGGGCAGCAGTGCGGCATACCCCAAAGCCGCCCCCATCAGCCCGCCCATCAGCCCGATCAATCCGCCTTGCAGCACGAACACCACCACCACAAACCGCCGCGACGCCCCCATCGCCCGCATGATCCCAATCTCGGGACGGCGGCGGTAGGTGGACAGCAGCAAGGCCGAGGCAACGCCAATGATGATGGTGATCATGGCAAAGGTTTTCAGGAAATACCCGGTCTGCGCCTGCGCGCTCAACGCCTCCAGCAGTTGCGCCCCGTCCTCGGTCCAAGAGGTGGCGGGCAGTCCGGTCAGGGCGGTGATCTGCGGGGCAAGGGCATCGGCGGCGTAAAGGTCGTGCAGCTTGATTTCGATCTTGCTGATCCCCTGCGGCATCGCAAACAGTGTGCGCGCGGTGGCAAGGCTGACATAGGCCATCCGCCGATCCGGCCCGCCCGATCCGATCTGATAGATTCCGGTCAGGGTCAGCACCGCATCGACACCGCTGGTCGATTGCACCCGCACACTTTGGCCCAGACCTAGGCCCAGATCATCGGCCAAAGCGCGGCCCAGCAAGATCGCCCCCGACCGCAACCGCGCCGTGCCTGCCACCACATAGCCATCCAGATTGGCAATCGCGGATTCGCGCCCCGGTTCCAGCCCGACCAGCGACACCTGCGCCACCTGCGCGCCACGTTTCACGAAACCCGCTCCGGTGATCTGCGGCGACACCGCGCGCACTTGGGGCAGCGCCTCGATCAGCGGCACAAAGCTGATCGCGTCGGTCAGCACGGCAGAGCGTGAGGATTTTTCCTGCACCAACAGCACTTGCCCCGGCAGCGCCAGCAACAGCGCCGGGTCTGCGGGTTCCGCCGCAATCGTCACATGTGCAATGTCGCCCACGGTGCGCGACACGATGAATTCGGCCAAGCCCCCGATGAGCGCCGACATGAAGATAAAGATGAACACCCCCACCGCGACGCCCAGAACCAAGAGCGCGGTCTGGGCTTTGGAAGCGGTCAGATAGCGGCTGGCAATTTTCAGCGCATACAGCATCAGGGCGTTGCCTGCGCAACGGCCTGACCCTCGGTGATCCCGGTGGCATCAACGATCACCACATCGCCCGCCGTCAGACCGCTGGTCACGATCAACCGCGTGGCGGGCCATTCGATCACCCCCACGGGCACCACTTTGGTCTTGCCATCCACCAACACAAACACCGCGCCGTCCATCAAGGCCGTGCGCGGCACGCTGATCGCCTCTCGCTGATCCACCACGATGTTCGCCGTCACCGTCAGCCCGACCGGAGCCTTGACGGCCGCATCAAAGCCGATCTTCACCGACAGCCCGCCCGTGGTGGCATCCACCGAGCTTGACACGAACTGCACCGAACCGGGCAGCAGATCAGTGGTGCCAACCAATTGCAGTGTGGCCGCTTGCTGGGTGGCAATCTGGGTGGCATAGGCCTCGTCCACATCGGTCTGCACGATCAGGTCGTTCAGATCGGCCACCGTGAACGCCGAAATCGTCGGGTCCAGCAACTGCCCCGGCTCGATCCCGCGCTGCATCACGGTGCCCGTGATCGGCGCGCGCAGGGTGTAATGGTCCAGCGCGATCCGCGCCTGATCCAGCAAGGCTTGCAGCCGCGCCACATCCTGCGCGGCCCCTTGCAGCACCAAATCGGCGTCTTCCAGCAGCGACCGCGCGACGTTCTTGCCCAGATCGCGCAGCCGCCGGAAATCCGCTGCCGCCTGCGCTTGGCTGACCAATCCCTGCTCCAGCGCCGATTGCGCCTGACGTTCGGCGGCCTCGGCCTGATTGGAGTCCAGCGTCGCCAGCGGATCGCCCGCCGCCACAGCGTCGCCCTCGTCGACCGTGACCGTCAACACTGTCGCGCTGACAGTAGACCGCAGCGCCACCGACCGCCGCGCTGCGATTTGCCCATTCACCGCCAGAACGCGGGTCACTGGGCCAAGGCTTGCCACCTCGACCGCCACCGCAGCGGGCCTGTTCGCGGCAATCCGCCAATACAATGCAGCCCCCGCAACGGCGGCGACAACAATCGCGATCCACAGCCAGCGCATGGGTTTCTTGGCAGGCAAGGTATCGGGCATTGCAGATCACTTTGGTTGTGTCGCTTTCACCTTAGCGTTGCGCAGCATCATTCTGCAATGATCTGGCGCAATTTCCGCCGCCGGCATCTCCGGCTGATAAAGCTTGGTGCGGCCTTAGACCAAATCGCGCAAACCAAATGGGCGTCGTGGACCTGTTGTCATCGGTGCCGGGCCAAAGCGCCCTGCAACCCCAAGGACATCATGCCATTCAGCCAGATCGCCGGATCTGTCGGCCCTATTTTGCATGTCGCGCCACACACATGCCGATAGACCATGGCCAATGCCGCAACGGGCCGCTTGACCCAAAGCACCGTGCTTTACCGGATGGGGCTTTGGCCTTGTGATCGCAGACAGCCTGTCGTTGCCGTTCTGCCCCCGCGCCGCCTAACCACCCGCATTGTCAAAGGCCTGACAATGACTCCTGAAAGCTCACTTCAAAATCTGTCACCGCCGACTGTGATACGGTCACAGCCCGGATGGCGGCCTTGCGCGTTGCTGTGGCAAAGCTGGCACATAACCTGCAAGCGGCGGCTGTGCGGCAAGGCCATGCCTTTGACCAAGACGTCTCGGGCGTCATGGCCGACGCGACCACCTGTCTGGTGCGCAAGGGCCGGGTCTGATTTGGTCAGCAGCATCAGTGGCACCACAGTCCCACGGATCGACGTCGCCCCCAACGGTTCCAGAAAACCGGACGCCGGCCCCAATGCCACAGGATGACCGATCCACAGCACCGACAACCGGCCCGCGTCGATGGCTGTATCGTCGCAAGATTCGATCTTCTGGCCCAATGCCGCTTCAGTTTCGACCTGCGCCTGATCGGTGGTCATATGGCCATCGGAATAGACACAGCCGCAGCCAAGGCGGTCTTGAGTGGGGATTTTCCACATCCACCCCGCCCATGCGCGCGAACCAGCGTGAAATGATCAGTTTCCGCCCCTCGCGGGATATTCAGCCAGAACGGCAAGGCGGGTTGACGGGCAACACAGCGCCAGAGCGCGCCCAAGTTGCGGCCATCTTGAAAAGATGGCGACGGCGAAAGCCGGTGCAGTCAGGGAACAGATCATTCTCCACCTGCACGCCGCCACCCACCACAATGACGCGCGCGGGCCGCTTATCAACCCGCCTTCTGCGCCTGCACCCGCGCCCATTCGGGCAACCAGTCGTCATGTGCGACCAGAAGTTCCTGGGTCAGGTTCCATATCTGATCCAGATCGAGTTCCGCGCCCGTATGCGGGTCCAGCATGGCAGCGTGGTAGATGTGTTCCGGCTTTTCATGGACCAAAGCCGCCACAGTCAGTTCCTGCACGTTGATATTGGAGCGCATCAGCGCGATCAACTGCGGCGGAATGTCTTTGACCACAGTGGGTTGCAGCCCGTTGCTGTCGATCAGCATTGGCACCTCAACGGCGCAACCTTCGGGCAGTTGCGGGATAAAGCCCCGGTTGGCGATGTTGCCATAAATCACCGAAGGTTCGCCCGTCACCAGCGAATTGACGATCTGGCTGGCATACTCGTGGCTTTCCTTCAACTCCACCGCGGTGGCGGACTTCAAGCTTTCCGCCTCTTTCTTCCAGCGCGCGATCTGTTCGACACAGCGCTTGGGGTATTCATCCAGCGGAATGCCGAATTTCTCGATCAGATCCGGGCGGTCGCGCTTGATGAACCACGGGGTATATTCCGCGAAATGCTCGCTGGATTCCGTCACGAAATAACCCAGACGGGTCAGCATTTCATAGCGCACCTTGTTCGGGCAGCGCGGGTTCCAATGCGATGGCTTGGGGAAGCGCCCCTCGGCATAGCCCTGCTTCAGCGCCGGGTAGAGGTCTTTATACGTGCCGTCCGCCTGACGCTGTTCAAAGTTCAGATAGAACGACATGTGGTTGATACCGCCCGCGCGATAGCGGATGTCTTCGACCGGAATATCCAGATCGCGGGCCAGTTCAAACGCGGTGCCCTGCACGGAATGGCAAAGGCCAACCTGCCGGATGGGCGGATATTTCGCCGCAATCGCCCAAGTGTTGATCGCCATCGGGTTGACATATTGCAGCATGATCGCATTCGGAGCGACCGCCAGCATGTCCTCACAAATGCTCCACAGCACCGGAACCGTGCGCAAGCCGCGCATGATGCCGCCCACGCCCAAAGTGTCGGCGATGGTCTGGCGCAACCCATAGGCTTTGGGGATTTCAAAATCCGTCACCGTGCAGGGCTCATAGCCGCCAACCTGAAAGCAGCAGACGACGAAATCGGAGCCCGCAAGCGCGCGGCGCTGATCGGTATAGGTTGTGACCGTGGCCTTGCCGCCCATCGCCTGCGCCAGCTTGCCCACGATGATCTCAGACTCTTCCAACCGCTGCGCGTTGATGTCCATCAGGCGCAGTTCGGCACCCGCAAGTGCCGGACGCTGCAGGATGTCGCCTGCGATGTTCTTGGTGAACACGGCGGAGCCTGCGCCGATAAAGGTGATGACGGGGTAAGTCATGATATCCTCAGGTTGCAATTTCGAAAGCCGGGCGCACAAGGCGGCGGGTGTGGTGGGTTGTGGGGCGTTCCTGCAGATCGGCCACGGGGTCTTGCTCGACGATCTGGCCGTTTTGCCTGACGATCACGCGGTGGCACAGCGCGCGGACCACGCTCAAATCGTGACTGATGAAGCCGGGTTCCGAAGAGGCGGGCAGTGCCTTGTATTCGAATACGTCTGACCGGTTGACGTAAATCGGTTCGCCCTGAGCGTCAAATTTCGGGGCTTTTGGCGCAGCGGCAGGGGCGACCATTTCGGCCTGCACCGCGAACGTCGATACGCCGCAAAGCAGGGCCGCAAGGGCGTCGGGTGTGGCATGAACCTGCATCATTCCTCCCTGAGCCGCCAAGTGGCGTGGTCATTTTCGTTCTTTCCCACCCCGCAGACTGACCGCTTCCGGTTGTCTTTGGGTGGAATAAGGATGCCGACCCACTGGCTTTACATCAAGATTTTTATCGGATTGTTTTCCGACTTTCTAAGAATGGGGAAATGAGGCGATGAGGTCTGGCACCGTTCCCCGCAAAGGCCCCGCCCCTGCGCCAGAGCGCCACTTTTACGCAGCCAACCGCGCCTTTGGTCGCTTTGGCCTGCGAATTTTCAACCCGCCGCTGATGCCGCAGCACCATTGGCATGGGCATGGCGATCACAGATGTGGCAGCGGCGGCGGGCTTTGCGTCCATCAGCCAGTTTGACGCGCAGTTCAAGGCAGGCCACAGGTTGTCCCCGGCTGCGGTGCGGGCGCATTATATATCCGCGACACCGCGTTAGCCTGCGGGCACCACATCCACCGCTTGACGGCTTTTCTGGCCGCCCGCGACGCGCATCGTGCCCTTGATCGGGGCCACGTCAGAGTAATCTCTGCCATGCGCAACCACGATATGATCGCCGCCAGCCACCCGGTCATTGGTCGGGTCAAAGCCCACCCAGCCCACGGCCTCGCCGCACCATGCCCGCACCCAAGCATGCATGGCGTCTGCGCCTTCCAGCCGAGGCTTTCCCGGCGGTGGCAAGGTGCGCAGAAAGCCGCTGACATAGCCCGCCGGAATCCCGATGCCGCGCAGGCATGAGATCATGATATGCGAGAAATCCTGACAAACCCCCCGACGCTTCGCAAACGCCTCTGCCGCCGGAGTGTCCACCGTGGTCGCGCTGGCATCAAAGCGCATGTGGTGGAATACTGCGCCGCCAATGGCCAACACCGCCTCGGCCACCGCCATATCAGGCCACAATTGGGCACGGGCAAAGGCGGTCATCGCCCCGTCCCGTGGCACCCGCAAAGACGGCGACAGAAAATGCAGCGGCGCATCCGGCCCCACATCGCGGCACCCTGCCAGCTGCGCCTGCAACCCGGCCAGACTGACCGAATCGTCAACCGGAGCGACCGCATCGTCGCGCGTGACCCTTGCGCGCATGGTCAAGGTCACGCTGTCATGCGGGCCGCGAAAGCTGAACTCCGTCACCCGGTTGCCAAAGAAATCGACCCGGTCCACCCGTTCTTGCGGGGCCGGTTCGATCTGCAATTCGGCGCGGTGAACGGTCTGGCCTACGCCCAAATCCAAGGGCATCACGCAGACCACATGCCGCCCACCCACCGCAGGGTTGGCATATTCACAGGCGATGCGCAGCTTGATGTCGAAAATCACCGCCAGCCCCTATTGCATAAACGTCGCATGCAGCGCCGTTGACAGGTTCAGGATCTGCCCATGTGCGGCCACAAGCGCCTTTGGATCAAGGCTGTGCACCGTATGGGCGGCCAGCGTGTTTTGCAACGCCGCCACCTGTCTTGCAAAAGCAATCAACGGACCGGGGCCGCGCAATGGTGCCAGATCATCCACCCGTTGGCGGATCACATCCAGATGAAACCGCACCGAACGTGGGTTGGTTTCGTCCAGTCCCAGCAGGTCAACCACGCTTTCGCGGCTGGTGAAGACGGCATAGCGCTGCCGGTGCACCATGATGCTGTCACCCACCTCAATCATCAGATCAAGCCCACCCGCGGGCGAAGTGGGGTCTGTCAGTTCGGCCAGCAGATCGGTCATCATCGCGGCCCGTTCCAACGACCGCCCGATGGTCAGAAATTGCCAGCCTGCCGCACGGTACATGTTTTCATGCACCAGCCCCGAGAACCCGGCGATCTTGCGCAACATCACGCTCATCACCAAGGCAGCGTCGCTGCCGGTTTCGGTGGTTTTGGCGATGCGGGCCATCGACTTTTCCATATCTTTCAGCGCCGCCCAGCCATCGACGCTAAAGCGGTCGCGGATCTGGCTGGCACTGCAAACGGCAGAGGCAAGCGTATCGGTCACGCCCTTGGGAAACGCCTGCGCCACGTCAACGCCATAGGATTTAAGCCGCGCGCGGAGGGCGGCCAGCAGCGGCGCAGTGGCGGCCTCGTCCACACGCCCATTGTAGGCGCGCACCAGCCGCAGCAGGCCTTCGGTGCGTTCGACGTAACGACCCAGCCAGAACAGATTGTCGGCGGCCCGGCTTGGCAGTGGCCCTGCCTTGGCGCGCACAAATGGCGCGCTTTGCGGGGCCAGCATGGTGACGGCCTCGACCGGACTGTCGCCCACAATCCACACATCGGCCACCGAGCCACCGTTGCGCATTGAAATCGCCGTGGTGTCGGCACTGGCGCCGATGCGGGCGAACCCGCCGGGCATCACTTGCCAACCCTGCGCAGTGCGCGCCAGAAACACCCGCAGCGTCATCGGGCGCGGCACCAGCGCGCCGTTTTGGTAAACCGGAGTGGTGGACAGTGTGACCAGTTCCTTGCCCACCAGCCCCGCCGCGTTGTCGGTCAGCCATGCGTGCAGGTCGGCATCATCCGCGCCCCGCAGCTTGCCACCCACCGCATGCGCGGCCCCACTGTCAAACGGCATCCGCGTGGCCATGGCCGGGCCGATCATCATGCGGTCGGCATGCGCACGCACATGCGCCAGCTCTGACTCTTGCCCGCACCACCAAGTCGCCACATTGGGGATCAGCAGCGGCTGCCCGGTCAGAACTTGGGCGATCTTGGGCAGGAAGGCCATCAACGCCTGCGTCTCCAATACCCCCACTCCCAGCGCGTTGACCAGGCTGACCTGACCCTGCCGCACCGCAGACACCAGCCCCGGCGTGCCCAGATGGCTGTCTTCGCGCAATTCCAACGGGTCGGCCCAGATGCCATCCATCCGCCGCCACAACACATCCACCGGGGCCAGCCCTTCCACAGTACGCACGCGCAGCTGGCCGTTCTCAACGGTCAGATCCTCACCCTCCAGCAGCGTCATGCCCAGATAGCGCGCGATATAGGCCTGTTCATAATAGGTGTCGGTCAAAGGCCCGGGCGTCAGAATGCCCACCCTTGACGCGGGGTCCAGCCGCAGCTTTTCCAGCGCATCCCGAAAAGACCGGAAGAATCCGGCCAGCCGATGCACATTGGCCCGGCCATAAAGCTCGGGGAACACCCGTGACGCCGCCACCCGGTTTTCCAGCGCAAACCCCGCCCCCGAAGGCGCATCGGTGCGGTCCGACAGCACCCACCAGCCCCCGTCAGGGCCGCGCCCGATTTCAAACGCCGTGAAATGCAGAAAATGCCCGGACCGGGGTTTCACACCCACCATGGGCCGCAGCCATTCCGGGTTTTCAGCAATCAAACGCGCTGGCAGATGCCCGTCCGCCACCAAACGGTTGTCGCCATAAAGATCGGCCACCACCTGTTCCAGCAGATCGGCGCGCTGGATCAACCCGGCCTCGATCCCGTGCCACTCGCTTTCGGACAGGATGATCGGCACCGGGCTGAACGGCCAATCGCGCCCTGCCCCCGTTTTGTCACCGTAGTTGCGAAAGAACACACCCGTGTCGGCCAGATGCTGATCCCCACGCGCAAAGGCGTCGCCAAGTTCGGCCTGTGTCAGACTGGACATATGCGCGATCAGCCCGCCCCAAACGGCGCGCATCGCACCATTGGCGTCGACCAGTTCATCGGGCACACCCAAAAGCGGCCGATACCTAGCGAAGAGCTGGGTATCGACCGGCTTAACTGTGGTCTTCTTGGCCATCAGTGCCGGGGCGCGCGGCGCAGATCTAGGGTCATCGGGAACTCTGGGTGCGGGGTTTCTGCTGTTGGCTCATAGTTGCCTGCAGTATGACCGCGCGGCTCAAAACGGGCAAGCCGCCGCGCTTCTGCCTCATTGCTGTTCACCGGGAACGTGTCATAACTGCGCCCGCCCGGATGTTTGACGTGATAGGTGCAGCCGCCCAAGGCCCGGTTGTTCCACCTGTCGTAAATGTCAAACGTCAACGGCACGTTGACGGGCAACACCGGATGCAGCGCAAGCGGCGGTTGCCACGCCTTGAACCGCACCCCCGCCACCGACGCCCCGGCCCCCGCCGCCTGCATCGGCAGCTGCCGCTGATTGCAGGTGACAGTATAGCGCCCCGGATCGGCGCAGGTCAGTTTCGCCTGCAGCCGTTCGACGGAACTGTCGGTATAGCGCACCGTCCCACCAATCGCCCCGGTTTCACCCAGCACATGCCACGGCTCCAACGCCTGCCGGATTTCCAGTGTGACGCCTTCGAAACTGGCCTCGCCGCAGAAGGGAAAGCGGAACTCGGCCTGCGCCTTGAACCAGTCGGGGTTCAGATCAAAGCCGTGGTCACGCAGGTCGGCCAGCACATCCAGAAAATCGGCCCAGACAAAATGCGGCAGCATGAAGCGGTCGGCCAAGGTGGTTCCCCAGCGCGTCAGGTTGCCTTTGGCCGGGCTGGCCCACATCCGCGCGATGATGGCCCGGATCAGCAGTTGTTGCGCCAGTGACATGCGCGGGTTCGGCGGCATCTCGAACCCGCGGAACTCCACCAAGCCAAGCCGTCCCGTGGGGCCATCCGGCGCATACAGCTTGTCGATGCAAATCTCGGCGCGGTGGGTGTTGCCGGTCACATCCACCAGCAGGTTGCGCAGCAAACGGTCCACCAACCATGGCGGCGGTGCAGACCCTTGCCCCGGCGCAGGAATTTGAGCCAGCGCAATTTCCAGCTCATATAGCCCATCCATCCGCGCCTCATCGATGCGCGGGGCCTGCGACGTCGGGCCGATGAACAGGCCCGAGAACATGTAAGACAGGCTGGGATGGCGCTGCCAATGCAGGATCAGGCTGGCCAGCAGATCGGGGCGGCGCAGGAAGGGGCTGTCATTGGGGGTGATGCCACCCACCACCACATGATTGCCGCCGCCGGTGCCGGTGTGCTTGCCGTCAATCATGAATTTGTCGGCACCCAGCCGCAACTGCCGCGCCTCTTCATAGACCGCCTCGGTCGTCGCCACCACCTCGCCCCAGTTGTGGGCGGGGTGGATGTTCACCTCGATCACCCCCGGATCGGGGGCCACCCGGAGGACGTTCAGGCGCGGATCATTGGGCGGGCCGTAGCCTTCGATATGCACGGGCAGACCAATCTGCTGCGCCGCCGCCTCGGCCGCCGCGATCAGTTCCAGATAATCCTCAACCTTTTCGACCGGGGGCATGAACACGCACAACCGCCCGTCACGCGGTTCCACCGAAATCGCGGTGCGCACGGTGCCTGCGACATCGGAAATCACCTGCTCCCGCCGATCTTGCGTGGCCTCGGACGCGGTGAAGGCGGCGCGCCGTTGGTCGGGCGCGAAATCGGGCAAAGCGCCCCGGTCATCGAACGGGTCCGACGGATGCACATGCGGATAATCCGCCGCCTTCACATGCGGCAGCGCCCCAAGTGGCAAGCGATAGCCGACCGGGCTGTCCCCCGGCACGAGGAACAAATGCCCCCGCCGCAGCACCCATTTCTCCGACACCCAAGTCTGGGCCGACTGCGATTGCCAGCGCTGCACCGGCAGCACATAGCCAGAGGGCTCCGTCAACCCCCGCGCAAACACCCGCGCGATGCGGTTGCGCTCTTCGGGGTCTTTCAGTTGCGAATTTTCGGGCGTCACATTTTCGGGCAGATTGCCTTCCTTGACGATCCATTCCGCCGGGTCTTCGAAGGCAGGCGTCACGTTTTCCGCAGGCAAACCCAGCGTTTGTGCAATGCCTTGCAACAACGCCACCGCCTGCGCGGGCGTCGCCCCTTCGGCCAGCTCCGGCGCGATCAGGTCGGGGTTGTGCCAGATCGGCTTGCCGTCGCGCCGCCAATACAGGCTGAAGGTCCAGCGCGGCAACGTCTCACCCGGATACCATTTGCCCTGCCCGTAATGCAGAAATCCGCCGGGCGCGAATTTGGCCTGCAATCGGCGGATCAGCGCATCGGCAAAGACACGCTTCGTCGGCCCCACCGCGTCGGTGTTCCACTCCCCGGTCTCAAAATCATCAATCGACACAAAGGTCGGTTCGCCGCCCATGGTCAGACGGACATCGCCAGCCGCCAGCGCCGCATCCACCTTGTGCCCCAGCGCGTTCAAATCGCGCCATGCCGCATCCGAAAACGGCTTGGTGATGCGCGGATGCTCGGCCACGCGTGTCACCGTCATGTCAAAATCGAACGACACTTCGGCAAAGCTGGCCATGCCCGAAATCGGTGCGGCATTTGAATAATGTGGGGTCGCCGACAGCGGGATATGGCTTTCGCCCGTCAGCAGCCCGCTTGTCGGGTCCAGCCCGATCCAGCCCGCGCCGGGCAGATAAACCTCGCACCACGCGTGCAGATCGGTGAAATCCTGCGGCGTGCCAGCCGGGCCATCAACCGCCACCAGATCGGGCTTCAACTGGATCAGATAGCCCGACACAAACCGCGCCGCGAAACCCAGATGCCGCAGCGCCTGCACCAGCAGCCAAGACGTATCGCGACAAGACCCTTTGCCAATGCCAAGCGTTTCCTCGGGCGTCTGTACCCCCGGCTCCATGCGGATCACATAGCCGATCTCGGCGGCCAATTGCGCGTTCAACCGCACCACGAAATCAATCGTGCGCAAAGGATCGCGCAACACCCGATTGAGCAACCCTTGCAGCAACGGCCCCGGCACATCGCCTGTGCGGTAGATCACCAGATCATCGGCAATATCGGCGGGATACTCAAATGGCCATGTCTCGGCGCTGGCTTCGACAAAGAAATCAAACGGATTGTAAACCGTCATATCCGCCGTCAGATCGACCTCGATCTTCAGCTCTGTCACCGGGCCGTCAAAGACATAGCGCGCCAGCCAGTTGCCATAGGGGTCTTGCTGATGGTTCACAAAATGGTTCGCAGGGGTCACTTTCAGCGAATGCGACACCACCCGCGTGCGGCTGTGCGGCGCCGGGCGCAGCCGGATCACCTGCGGCCCCAACGTCACCGGGCGATCATAGATGTAATGGGTCAGGTGGTGGATGCTGGCAAGAATGGACATGTGCAGTTCTTTCAAGGCTGGCTGACTTTTTTTTCCACATGCCCCGGCGTTCCTAAAGCGCTTTGTGCCGTTTGGCTCACTTTCGCCTGAACCCTGCCGGGTTCGGGGCCAAAGCGCCTATAAAACAGGCATCCCCAACGCTGCACCCTGAATCAGACCCTGAATGAAGCGCAGCTTTTCGATCACCCGGGCCGACAGCACAAACGGATAAAGGTCAGGTTGGCCCATGCCCCTGTTCATGCTGTTCAACGCCACGCTGACCGGCACCCAGACGTCGATCATCGCCTGTACATCCTGTGTGGCATAGGGATCGCCCAGCGGCCGCACCGCTTGCCCGTCCAACGCGATGCCATAAGCGTTGCAGGTTTCCAGACCGTCGGTGATATGCATCCAATGTGCCCATGTTTCCGCAAAATCCTCCCAGGGATGGGAAGAGGCATAGGCGCTGATGTGCGATTGCGGCCAATCTGTCGGGGGACCGCCGGCATAATGGTTCTGCAGCGCCTGCGTGTAGTCCAGACGCTCGTCGCCAAAGAGATCGCGAAACGCGGTCAACGCTGGCCCCCGCACCAGCATGGCCCAATAATAATGCCCGATCTCGTGCCGCAAATCACCAATGACGGTGCGATAAGGTTCCGCCATTGCCTGCCTCTGGGCCGCGCGCAGCAGATCATCGCCCTCGGCCAGATTGAGCGTGATCAGACCGTTGTGATGTCCCGTTTCAACCCGCAGCGTGCTGCCGTCGCTGTTTTGGCGTTCGGCCAGAAAATCAAATGCCAGTCCTTCGGGCGATTGCGCCCGCGTCGGATGTGGCAAGGACCAGCGCAGCAAGGCATAAACCAACTGCCGTTTGGCCAATTCAATCCCGGCCCAACGCGCCGAATTGCTGGCAAAATTGGGGTCTGGCACGACATGGTTGTGTTGGCAGGCGATGCAAAAACCGTCCTGCGTCAGCCAATTGCACCCGGCCACCGCAGAATTCCGGCACAGCACAGCGCCTTCATGCACACCCTGCATTTGCAGCGTTTCGGGATCAAAGCCAAAGCCCGCGCCACATTGGACACAGGCAAAGTTCTCAAAATGAACCTCGTTGCCGCAGGTTGGGCAGGCAAAACGCTTCATTTCAACCCTTTGGAAAACTGCGGCGGCAGCGGCACGATAGCCAGCGCGGGTTGATTTGGATATGGCTCAGATCAGTCCTGATACCCGTCGGCCCGCCCGGCACGCAGCGTATCGCGCGGGGAAAGCCCATAGCGGGCGCGATAGGCCCCCGAAAACCGCCCGAAATGCGCAAAGCCCCAGCGCAGGGCCACATCCGTCACGCTGGCCGAATCCGCCATCAGATCGGCATGGGCGCAGGCCAGTCGGCGGTCGCGCCAGAATCCCAAAGGCGTGGTGCCACGGTGCTGGCGGAACGCCATCTGCAACCCGCGCGGGCTGATCCCCGCCGCCGCCGCGATGGTTTCAAGCGTCAGCGGTTGATCCAGATGCGCCTCAATGAACCCCTCGGCCAGCCGCATGTGGCGCGGACGCGGGGCGGCCCGGCTGCGGCCCAGATGCGCCGCATGGTCGTGTTGATGCGCCTCCAGCAGCCCCGACAGAACCGCACTTTCCACCGCCCGCCCCATCAGCCCCGCGCCGATCGGGGCCTTGCCCGCATCCGCCTCTGCCACCAGATACAACACCAGATGCCGCAAGGCTGCCCCCGCCCCTTGGGTCAGATCCAGCGCGCCGGTGAAGGTCAGGGGCCGCTCGGCACTGCTGCCAAGCTGTTCTGACAGGTGGTCTTGCATGGCGCGACGGTCAATTTGCACCAGAATTTGCCGCGTGCCTGCCTCCCAGATCATTGTGGTTGGCAAATGCGGGTTCAGCACCGCCGCGCGCGCGGGGTTGGAGTAATAGCGATCATTGCCGTTGACGATGGCCGCCCCACCGCAAAGCGGGATTTGCAGCAGATAGAACCGGTCCAATTCCCCCGGCGCGATCAAGGTTTTTGCCCCATACTGAATGTAATTCAGCGACAGCCGTTCCCCCGTCACATGATGATGGCGCGCGTCCATCGCCTCGCGTCCGATGGTGTCCAAGCGATGCGGGCAAAACACCGCCGCCACGCGGTCGCGCGCCTCGTCCAGATCGGCGGTCTGAAACAACACATGCGCGCCCAAGGGCTGCGGGCCAGTGATCTGCGGGCCAGTGAACTGCATGCCTTCCCCCCTCGAATGGCAACGGGGCAAGCCTAGCATGGAATTCGCAAAATAGGGGCCGCCCGTGACGATTTTTTCGTTTTTCGGATAGTCGTCCCGCTTGCCGGATAGCGCGGGCACAGCAGCAGGCACAGTCTCTTTCAAGTTCAAAGGATCAAGGGGCGGAAAATGCAGGGCTTGGCGGGGAAAGTGGCAATTGTGCCGGGTGGGGCCACCAAAATCGGCCAAGCGGTGGTGGCAGCGTTTCGCGATGCCGGGGTGCGGGTGATGGTGGCCGATATTGCGCCCGCGCCAGAATCCGATGGGGTGGCGTTTTGCCAGACAGACCTGCGCGACGATGCGCAGATCGCCGCTTTGGTTGCGGCCACGCTCGCCAAGTTTGGCCGCATAGATTTTCTGGTCAACGTCGCCTGCTCTTATCTCGACAACGGTGCGGATTCCACCCGCAGCCAGTGGCTGGAGGCGTTGGATATCAACATCGTCGGATCGGTGATGCTGATGCAGGCCGCGCGGGCGGAACTGACGAAAACCAAGGGCGCGATCGTCAATTTTGGCTCCATCTCGTCGCGGGTGGCTCAGACGGGCCGCTGGCTTTATCCGGTGTCCAAGGCCGCCATTCTGCAACTGACCCGCAGCCAAGCGATGGACCTTGCGCCCGATGGCATTCGCGTCAACGCGGTGTCGCCGGGCTGGACGTGGTCAAATATCATGGATCAGTTGACCGGCGGCAACCGCGCCAAAACCGACGCCGTGGCCGCACCCTTTCATCTGCTGGGCCGCGTGGCCCATCCCGAAGAAGTGGCCGCAGCCGTGCTGTTCCTGTGTTCGGACAGCGCCAGTTTCATCACCGGAACCGATATCTGCGTGGACGGCGGTTATTCCGCGATGGGGCCGGAACAAGCCGTGCCCGCCATTCCAAAGCTGATGTCATAAATCATAAACTCAGGGGGTTACTTATGCGAAACATCACCATCATCGGCGGCGGTCAGTCGGGCCTGCAACTGGGCATCGGCTTGTTGCAGGCGGGCCGCCATGTCCGCATCGTCCAAAACCGCACCGCCGAAGACATCGCGACGGGCCGCGTGCTGTCCAGCCAGTGCATGTTTTCCAACGCCGTGCAGCACGAACGCGATCTCGGGTTGGACTTTTGGTCCCACACCTGCCCCCCGGTCGAAGGCATCAACTTCATCGTGCCAAACCCGGATGGATCGGGAACCAAAGTCATCGACTGGGCGGCGCGGCTGGATCACAACGCCTATTCCGTCGATCAACGCGTGAAAGTGCCGCGCTGGATGGCAGAATTTCAGCGGTTGGGCGGGCAATTGGTGATCGCGGATGCGGGCATCGCCGAACTGGAAACCTATGCGCGGCAAGATGATCTGGTCATCGTGGCCTCTGGCAAGGGCGAGGTCGGCCGCATGTTCACGCGCGACGCGCAGAAATCGGCCTATGACAAGCCAATGCGGGCACTTGCGCTGACCTATGTAACCGGCATGACACCCCGCGCGCCGCATTCGGCGGTGGAGTTCAACCTGATCCCCGGCGTCGGCGAATATTTCGTCTTTCCAGCGCTGACCACCACCGGACCCTGCGAGATCATGGTGTTCGAAGGCGTCCCCGGCGGCCCGATGGATTGCTGGGCCGAGGTCAAGACCCCTGCGCACCATCTTGAAACCTCGCTGAACATCCTGAAAACCTTCCTGCCGTGGGAATATGACCGCTCCAAAAACTGCCAACTGACCGATGACAATGGCATTCTTGCGGGCCGATTTGCCCCCACCATCCGCCACCCGGTTGCGACCCTGCCTTCGGGGCGCAAGGTTCTGGGACTGGGCGATGCGGTCTGTCTGAACGACCCGATCACCGGGCAGGGGTCGAACAACGCCGCCAAAGCCGCCGCGATCTATCTGAAACGCATTCTGGACCACGGCGACAAACCCTTTGACGAGGTCTGGATGCAGGGCACCTTCAACCAGTTCTGGGATTACGCGCAATGGGTGGTCACCTGGACCAACATGATGTTGCAACCACCACCGCCGTTCATTCTGGAAATCATGGGCACCGCTTGCGCCGAACCGCGTCTGGCCCATCGCATGACCAACGGCTTTGACGATCCGCGCGATTTCTTCCCGTGGTTTGCCGACCCAACCGCCGCCGCCAGTTATCTGGCCGAACTCAAGGCGGCCTGACATGACCGCGCCCATCGACGCCGCCAGCTTCCGCGCCGCCATGGCGCGCTTTCCGGGGGCTGTGACCATTGTCACAGCCCTTGCGGGCACCCAGCGGCGCGGCATCACCGCCACCGCCGTCTGTTCGGTGACAGCCGATCCACCCAGCCTGCTGGTCTGCCTGAACCGTGCCACCGGCACCTGTGCGGCGGTGCAGGACAGCGGGCTGTTCAACGTCAACCTGCTGCCCGGCGACGATGGCGCCATGGCGCAACGCTTTGCCGGAATGGCAGGCGTGACGGGGGACGACAAATTCGCGTTGGGCGACTGGCACCCTGATGCGCGCGGCTTGCCACTGTTGTCGGACGCAGTGCTGGGGCTGTCGTGCAAGGTCACAAACGCCACCGAGGCGGGCTCGCACTGCGTTTTCATCGGGCAGATCCTGGGCATCAGCCAGCAAGACGGGGCGGCATTGATCTATGAACGCGCGGGCTTTCACCGACTGGCACCGATCTGACAACGCAGCGCAGTTGTCTAACATCTGCCGACGGGCTACGGTTTCCGCATTGCAAGGTTCCGCCCCAAGGAGATTTCCCATGCGACCAACCGCGCCGTTTTCAGTCGCTGTTTGTATTTTTGCTTTCACCTACAGCCCGGTTTTCGCCGACATTCCTGCCGGGCTTGCGGCATTGGATGCCAACAACCCCACCGGCGCCGCGCAAGAGTTTCAGGCGGCTTATGATGCCGGCAACGGCGATGGCGCTTTCTATCTGGGCCGGATGTTTGAACTGGGCATCGGCACCGCGCCAAACCTGCCGCAGGCGGCGGCGCTTTACAAACTGGCCGCCGAAAAGATCAGTCCGATGGGCCTGAACCGTCTTGGCCTGATGTATCTGGACGGTCAAACCGTGATCCGGGATTTCCAGAAAGGCGCCGAACTGATCTGTCAGGCCGCCGATCTGGGCGAGGCCAACGCGCAATTCAACTGTGGTGTGTCCTATGCCGAAGGGCGCGGTGTGGCCAAAGATCAGGCCCGGGCGCTGGAGTACTGGCAATTGGCGTCCGACCAAAACCATGTTGCCGCCACAAATTTCGT
Organism: Pseudorhodobacter antarcticus; assembly: GCA_945860375.1. The sequence goes on along the minus strand of CAMAQR010000003.1, from coordinate 53,062 downwards.
CGCCCAATCCTACAAACAGGGCAATGCGGTAGAGGCAGACCCAGCCAAGGCGTTTGAACTCTTCACCCGAACCGCCGACGAAGGCAACGCAGTGGGGCTTTACGAGGTTGCGTTGGCGCTGGCCTCTGGCAGCGGCGTCGAGGCTGACAGGCCCCGCGCCTATACCTTTGCCAATATCGCCGCCGCCCGCGCACATCCCGAAGCCCCTGCCCTGCGTGACCAGATCGAGGCGTCGCTCACCCCCGAAGAAGTGGCCGCAGCCCAGATCGCCGCCCGCGACTGGCTTGCAGCGGCAGAAGCCAAGGCCGCCTTGCCCAAGCCCTAGGCTACAGCCCGGCCTCCTCCGCCGCAGCAACTGCCAATGCAGCCATCGCCAAAGCCGCCTCGCGGGTTTTGGCGGCGGCAATAAAGCGGCCGTTGTGGCAAAAACTGGCGCCCGCCACCCCGCTTGCGGCCTCAAGATCGCCGTGGGTCAGCCCGGCCCAGGTCGCGGGCAGATCGGCGCGCAGGGCAAAGCCGTCTTCGCCGCGCCGAATGCCCGTCACGCACCAATCCTGTTGGCGCGGATGCACCACGAACAGCAGATGGTCTGCGCGGGCCTTCACGATGGCCGGGCGAAACGGCATGCCCTGCGGCAGTTCCAAAACCCGCCCCGGACCAGCCGTCGCAATCGCCGCCAGCACGATCGATTCCGCCCGCAGTTTCGCCGCTGACCGCTGCACCCGCGCCTCGGCAAAGGCGCGCGCAATGGTCAGGGCTGTGTGAAAGGCCCGATCCTCGGCTTCGGGGTCAGTCTCGTCGAAATCAGGTTTCAGCGTCTCCAGCAGACCCGGCAATGTCATCGCCGCCAGCGGTCCCGCCACCGAGACACTGACCGCGCCATTGTCGACCAGATCGACGGGCAGCACGAAATTGGCATCAAAGGACGCATAAACTGCGTCGACATGCCCGTCCGGCACAGCCATCGCCGCCAGATAATCACGCCCATAATGCCGCCAGATCAGCCCGAAGGAACTGAGCGGTTGGCCGTCGTCCCGCAAAGGCGCGCCGCGCTGATGGTGGTCGAAAATCTGGCGCCCGGCGTCATAGGCCCCGCCGACATCATAGATGATCCGGTCCGCGCCCGGCGTGATCCATTCGGAGGCCCGGCTGCGCACAATCAGCGCAGCGGGGAAAAGCCGGGTCAGCACCACGCTCGACATCAACTCGTCGGCATGAAACCCACCGGAATGGGTGACAAGATAGGTGGGGATCATGGGCTGTGCCTTTTCATGGGATCGCGCAGGCTTTGCCACAACGGCTTGGCATTGGCAAACCGTGCAGGCTTGGCCTAACATGGCCGCAAACCGGGGCAAGGGCCGCAGCAGATGATCCAGATCGACCTGAATTCAGACTTGGGAGAGGGTTTCGGTGCGTGGTCGATGGGCGACGACGACGCGATGCTCAACATCGTGACCAGCGCCAATATCGCCTGCGGTGGCCATGCCAGCGACCCCGAAACGATGTACCAGACCCTGAAACTGGCCACTGCGCGCGGCGTGATCGTGGGGGCGCATCCCGGCTACAATGACCCGATGGGCTTTGGCCGACGTGTGATCCCGATGGCCCCGGTCGAAATTGGCCGCATGGTTGCCGCCCAGATCGGCGCGCTGCAGGGGGTGGCCGCACTGGCTGGCGCGCGGGTGGCCTATGTCAAACCGCACGGCGCTTTGGCAAATCTGGCCGCTGCCGACCTTGAGGTGTCAAAGGCCATCGTCGCGGCAGTGCAAGCGATGTCTCCGCATCTGGCGATCCTTGCGATTTCGGGCACGGTGCTGGAACAGGTTGCCCGTGCCGCACAGGTTCCGGTGTTCTCGGAAATCTTCGCCGACCGCGCTTATCAATCCAACGGCCAACTGCTGCCCCGCAGCCAGCCCGGCGCGGTGATCCATGATGCCGAAGCCGCCGCCACCCGCTTGCTGGCGTTCCTCGACTCCGGGTTGATGCCGGTGCTGAACGGCGATCCTATCCCGCTGGCCGCGCAGTCGATCTGCGTGCATGGCGACAATCCCAGTGCGGTGCAGATGGCGCAACTGATCCGCGCGCGGCTGACGGCGGCGGGCATTGGCCTTGCGCCTTTCCTGCGCTGACCGATGCCGCAGTTTCGCCCCGTCGCCGATCATGCACTGCTGGTGGATTTCGCTGACACGCTGTCGGATGCGGCCCATGATGCGGTGCTGCACCTTGACGCCACCCTGACCGCCCACCCCTGCCCCGGCGTCACCGAAGCGATCCCGGCCTTTGTCAGCCTGCTGGTCGATTTCGACCCGCTGCAAACCGATCATGCGCGGGTCGAGGCCCATCTGCGCCGCCTTCTGAACCAGCCGGAAACCACCCGGAAAACCCAAGGTCTGCAACAGGCTCTGGTCTGCTATGACGATGATCTGGCCCCCGATCTGGCCCCCGATCTGGCCGAGGTCGCCCGCCAATCCGGCATGACCCCCGAGGCCGTCATCAACGCCCATCTGGCCGGGAATTACACCGTCGCCATGTACGGCTTTGCCCCCGGCTATGCCTATCTGGGTGGCGTGCCGGCGCAGATCCAACTGCCGCGCAAACCCGCGCCGGTGCGCGGCGTGGCGGCAGGCAGCGTGATTATCGCGGGGGCGCAATGCCTTGTGACCACCCTGACCATGCCCACAGGCTGGTGGATCATTGGCCGCTCTCCGACCCGCATTCTGACGGCTGACCCGACACATCCCTTCCTGTTTGATGTCGGTGACCGCGTGCAATTCCGCCGCATCACCCGCGCCGAGTTTGAAGCAGCACCATGACAGACGCGGTGTTCAAAGTGGCCTTCGCCGGGCCTTTGGTGTCCATTCAGGACGCAGGTCGGTTCGGAATGATGCGGTTCGGCATACCTGCCTCTGGCCCCATGGACCGCCGCGCCTTTGCCATCGCCAACCGCGCTCTGGGCAATCCTGCCGGAGCCACTGGCATGGAAATCTCGATGGGCGGGCTGGTGCTCGACTGCCTCTTTGGCGCCTGTAGCCTTGCCATCGCAGGCGGCGGATTCATCGTGGAACACAACGGTGAAAAGTTGGGAGCATGGGCCACCCTGCCAATCCGCGCGGGGCAGCGCCTGACCATCCGGCCCGGCCCTTGGGGCAGCTGGACCTACCTCGCCTTCGCCGGGGAACTGGCCGCAACCGACTGGCTGGGCAGCACCGCCACTCACACGCTTTCGGGTTTGGGTGGCGGCAAGTTGACCGCCGGACAAGTCATCACCCTGACCAACGCTTCTGTGCAATCAGACACCCCAAGCGCCCTGCCCTGCCCGGTTTGGGCGCGGCCCCGCCAACAGGTGCATGTCACCCTTGGCCCGCAAGACCGCTATTTCAACGCGCAAACGCTGTCCGATTTCCTGACCCGCCCCTTCTACGCGACCGCAGCCTATGACCGCATGGGCATGCGCCTGCGCGGCCCCACTCTTGCGCCCCAAGCCGCCCTCAGCATCCCGTCCGAAGCCATCCTGCGCGGGTCGGTGCAGGTTTCGGGCGATGGCGTGCCAACGGTTCTGCTGGCCGATCACCAAACCACCGGCGGCTATCCCAAAATTGCCACCGTGCTGTCGGATGATCTGGACGGTTTCGTGCAACTGCGCCCCAACGACGCGCTGCGGTTTCACGCGATGTCTGCGGCGCAGGCGGTGGCCCTCGCCCGCAGCCGCGCCAAAGCGGTGCAGGCCTATATGGCGCAGTTTTAGACCGACACTTTGGCCCACAGCACCGCACGCGGCAGATCGGCTGTGCTGCCGGATTTCGAAACGGCCCCACGGCGAAACAGATAGACCTGATCGGCCAACCCAGCAGCCAAGTCGAAAGACTGCCCGACCAGCACAATGGCCAAACCGCGCAGCGCCATCTGCCAATGCAGTAGGCCAAAGCCCAAGGGGATCGACGGCGCGCGGCCCCCGGTGAACCAACTCGACATGATGCGCAGCTTGTTGCCGCAGTGCAGAAACTACGCTGCAAGTGCAAGGTTCGCGGCCGCAGGCCCGATAAGCCACAGGCAATGTGCCAGCCTTGTTGTTCGAATCATCGCAAACACCCATGACAACCCGGCGCAGCCTTGCCCCAGAGCCGATTCCTTCAATCTGATTCAGATTGAAGGAGTCCAAGGCAGGCACTGCCGGTGTATGTTGCGGTTGCGTTTGATCGGCCTAACCCAGTTGACCGCAACACGCTCCAAGACTCTGTGCGGCCCAAGCGCAGGTTGCGAATCTCTTCGGCTTCGCGCAGGACTGCTCAATCGTCATGCAGTCTTGAATTGGGACACCTGTCACCATGGCCAAAAACAGTCGCACCGTTTTCCTGATTGGTCTGATCGTGGCACAGGCAATCTGCGCCGCGTTTTTCCTCTATGACGTCACGAAAGACATCCTTGAGGGCCATTCGGCCTCCGCATTTTACCTCTTCATGGAAGCGCTGGCCACCGTGACCCTGATTGCCGCCGCCGTGATGGAGGCGCGGGAACTGCGCAACCTGATGGCAGAGCGCGCATTGAACGCCCGCAGCATGACGATCGCGCGCGGCCAGATCCAATCGGTGATTGACGCCTATTTTGTGGATTGGCGGCTGACACCCGCCGAGACAGACGTTGCGGCCCTGACGATCAAGGGGCTGAGCATCACCGAAATCGCCGAGATGCGGCAGTCGCGCGAAGGCACGATCAAGACCCACCTGAACGCGATTTATCGCAAAGCAGGGGTGAGTGGTCGGGCGCAATTGGTGTCCATGCTGATCGAAGATCTGATGGGCACCCCACTTTTGCCAAACGCAGAACCGGCAAACTGACCGGGCGGCTCTTGGGGCGCTGCCAGTCCTGCATCGGCAATCTGTTCAGGCTCGGGCAGATCGCGCCGGCTGTCCAGACCAAAGACCGCAAGGAAAGTCTCGGTGATGGAACGGGAATCCTCCCGGTTCCAACGGGGTGCATCTGTAGAACTTGCGCGGCCATTTTCAGTTTCTGTGCGGGTGTGATGCCGCCGATGTTCCGCTGCCCGGCAATGGTTTACCGACGGAGCCAACCCGTCTGGCGCAAAGCGAGCCCCGATTGTGCCGACCGCACCGATCAACCCGGCCCCCGTGCCGCAGTGCCAACGGATAAGGTGGTCTGCGTTGATCTTCAGACACGCAGCCTGCCCAGAGATTCCGCGAAGGCCGGTTGCCAGCGTATTCGGCAGAGACTTGAAGACGAAGGCCCTGCCTCAATCGCAGCGGGGCTTTTCAAGTGGCGGCGGGTGGTACAAATCGACAAATGCGTGCCGCACCAAGCGCCGACGAAACTCGCCGTCCGCTGTGTGCAGATCCTTTTTCTGACGATGCTGACCGCAGCCGCCAGCGCCGGGTTGGGTGCGGGCGCGGCAATCGACCCGCTATCATCCTGACGTTAAGCATTGGCGCAGGGGGCACCTCATCGAGATGAGTGTTAAGATTTGGTTAAAATGAACAGGTTAAGTCATTGATATAAAAAGACATAAAAATGGTCCCGAGTTGGGACCTCGCTCATTTTTGCCCCGCACCCGCCAAAGCGAGCCGGATCGCCGCCACGATTTTTTCCAACGGCTGGTCAATATCAACCGTGACCGCATTCTCATCCGGCTCTGGTGGCTCCAGCGTTTTGAATTGACTGTCCAGCAGGGCCGGGGGCATGAAATGCCCGTGCCGTGCCCGCATCCGGGCCCCGATCACCGCACGGCTTCCCGAAAGATGCACGAAACAAACTGGCCCGCCCGCAGCCTCTGTGATCCTCTCCCGATAAACCCGACGCAGCGCCGAGCACCCGACAATCATCGGACCCGCCCGCAACCTCTGTCCCACCAGCGCCAGCCACGGCCAACGGTCCGCATCTGTCAGAGCCTCGCCCCGGCTCATCTTGGCGATATTCGCGGCAGAGTGCAGATCGTCGCCATCGCGGTAGGGGATCGCCAGCGCTTCCGCCAAGGCTGCCCCAACCGAGGATTTGCCGCAGCCCGCGACACCCATCAGAACCACCCGCATCACAGCGACACCGAAATGCCACCATCGACATACAAGCAGTGACCGTTGACGAAACTCGACGCAGATGAGGCCAGGAAAATGCACGCCCCCACCAGCTCTTCGACCTGGCCCCAGCGCCCGGCGGGCGTGCGTTTCTCCAGCCACGCGCTGAAGGTCGGATCGGCCACTAAGGCGGCGTTCAAGGGCGTGTCGAAATAGCCGGGCGCGATGGCGTTGCATTGCAGCCCATACCCGGCCCAATCAGTCGCCATGCCTTTGGTCAGATTGGCCACCGCGCCCTTGGTCGCCGTGTAGGGGGCAATGCTGGGCCGGGCCAAAGCCGTTTGCACCGAGGCGATGTTGATGATCTTGCCCGCACCGCGCCCGATCATGTGCCGCGCGCAGGCCTGACCGACGTTGAACACCGTCGCGATATTGGTCTGCAAAAGCCGTTGAAAGGCGTCTTCCGGGAAGTCCTCAAGCGGGCCGCGGTGCTGCATGCCAGCGTTGTTGACCAGAATATCAATCGGACCGATGTCCGCCTCGAACCCATCGACGGCAGCGCGCACCGCTTTGTGGTCCGTGGCGTCAAACATCAACCTTCGGGCACCCGGAAGACCTGCCGCCGCCTTTGACAGTTTTGCGGCATCGCGTCCGTTCAGCACCACTTCGGCCCCCGCTGCCGCCAACCCATGGGCCAAAGCCAGTCCAATGCCTTGCGAAGACCCCGTGATCAGTGCCCGCTTTCCAGTCAGATCAAACATCGCCAAACCCATGCGTATTTCCCCTCGACAAGCGGTCTGTCGCCTACATATGTTTTCATCGATATTGCCTGTCAACCAATGAGGCCAGCATGACCAAACCCCATGTCTTGCAGGTTGGCAGCTATCCCGAATGGGACCAGGCCCCGCTGGATACCGCCTTCAATATGCATCAGTATTTTGCGGCGCAGGACAAGGCGGCGTTTCTGCGCCAGATCGGACCGCAAGTGCTGGCCATCGCAACGCGAGGGGATCTGGGAGCTTCAGCCGAGATGATCGCGGCTTGTCCAAACCTGCAACTGATCGCGGTTTATGGCGTCGGCTATGACGCTGTTGACTTGGGCACCTGTCGGGCGCGCGGCATTGCAGTGACCAATACGCCGGGCGTTCTGGACGGCGATTGTGCCGATCTCGCGGTTGCAATGATGCTGGGCCTGACCCGCAATCTGGTTCAGGCCGAGGCTTGGGTGCGCGACGGCGGTTGGGCCAAGCAAAGCTTTCCACTGCAAAGCCGCGCCTGGGGCAAGCGCGCGGGCATTCTGGGTTTGGGCCGCATCGGGGCCGAGGTGGCAAAACGGCTGCAAGGTTTTGGCATGCAGATCGCCTATTCCGCCCGCAGTGCCAAGGACGTGGCCTATGAATTCATTGCCGACCCGGTGATGCTGGCAGCGCGGTCAGACTTTCTGTTTGTCACAGCGATCGCCAGTGCTGAAACCCGTCACATCGTTGGCGCTGACGTGTTGGCTGCATTGGGGCCTCAGGGTGTCTTGATCAACATTTCTCGTGCAGGGAACGTCGACGAGGCAGCCTTGCTGGACGCGTTGGAGTCGCGCGCCTTGGCGGGCGCGGCCTTGGATGTGTTTGAAGGCGAGCCAAACCTTGACCCGCGCTTTCTGGCGCTGGACAACGTCTTGCTGCAACCCCATCACGCTTCGGGCACCTATGAAATCCGTCGGGCGATGGGGCAGTTGATGCGCGACAATCTGACGGCGCATTTCGCAGGTCAGCCGTTGCTGACGCCCGTTCCCTAGGGGGAGGCCACCGTCAGTTGCGCTTAAACTGCATCAGCGCCGATCGCGGCCAGGGCGGCGCGTGCGACCTCTTCATCTTGCGCGCCACTGCCGGAACCGATGCCAATGCCGCCGACCAACACCCCGTCAAACCTGATGGGCAGGCCGCCAGGCAGCCCCGTCATCGTGCCTTCGCTGGCCAAGGCGATGGTGACACGGACGGCCTCGGACAAAGCGCCACTTGGGTTGCCGGTTGAGGCGGCGGTTTGCGCCTTGGCGGTGGCTGATTTCATCGACAACACCCGGCTGCCCGCCATACGCAACACCCCCAGCAGAACCGCGCTGGTGTCTGCGATCACGATGCATTGAGGCTGGCCCATCTCGGTGGCTTTTTTCTGCGCGGCGGTCAGCATGGTCAGAACTGCCTTGTCGGTCAGCTCTTGGGTCGCGCGGGTGTATGCCATGGGATACCTTTGGGTTTGACGTGGTGGGATGTTACCGTTACCTTACATGCAGAGTAAGACCTTGCCAGCATGACATTTGTTCCGGGCTGTGACGCAAAGTCAGGCCGCTGTGTCTTTGGCAATGGCCGCGTCAACCAAAATTCCAAAGGATTGCTGTTGCTTTCTGGCCGCTTGCACGCCTTGCGACATCAGCGTTTGTAACATCCTTGCCCCTTTACCCTGAATTGCGACGGAGTGCAGATATCATGACTTCCGCTTCCATCGGCCTGATTGGCCTTGGCACCATGGGGGCGATGTTGGCCCTGAATATCGCGGAGAAGGGCTTTCCGATCGCCGTGTGGAACCGCACCACCGCTGTGACGCATCAGTTCAAGGCAGAGGCGGGCGCTTTGGCTGCGATGATCACGCCCACGGACACGCTGGCCGATCTGGTGGCCGCAATCAAACCACCGCGCGCGATCATTCTGATGGTTCCGGCCGGGCAAGCGGTGGATGACCAGATTGCGGCGCTGCGGCCCCTGTTGGCGGCGGATGATCTGATCATCGACGCGGGCAACGCGCTGTTTCACGACACCAATCGCCGGTCGGCCGATGCTGTTGCGCAGGGCCCGCATTTCATGGGCATTGGCGTTTCGGGCGGCGCAGAGGGTGCGCGCCATGGCCCGGCGATCATGGGCGGCGGCCTGCGCGAAGATTGGGATCGTGTGGCCCCAGTGCTGAACGCCATAGCTGCGAAGTATCAAGGCCAGCCTTGCGCCGATTACATGGGCCCGGCGGGGGCGGGGCATTTCGTCAAGGCAGTTCACAACGGCATCGAATACGCCGACATGCAAATGATTGCCGAAGTTTATGGCGTGATGCGCGACGGTCTGGGCATGGCAGCGCCGCAAATTGCGGACACGTTCAAAGCGTGGAACCAAGGCCCACTGCAATCCTATCTGATTGAAATTTCAGTCGAAGTTTCCGCCGCCACAGATATCCACACTGGTAAGCCGATGCTGGACATGATTCTCGACCGCGCCGGGCAAAAGGGCACCGGACGCTGGACGGTGATAGAGGCGCAGCATCTGGCCGCCACCATTCCGGCGATTGAGGCCGCGGTGATGGCGCGCAACCTGTCGTCGCGACTGGAGGAACGGCTGGCGGGACAAGCGGTGTTTGGCGCGGCCCCAACGGCCAGCGACGTGACCTTGGCACAGTTGGAACAGGCGATGATTGCCGGGAAAATCCTGTGCTACGCGCAGGGGTTTGCCTTGATTTCAGCAGCATCGACGGCCTTTGACTGGCCGATGCCCCTGCCCGAAATCGCGCGGGTCTGGCGAGAGGGCTGTATCATCCGCTCCACCATGTTGAATGATATGGCGACGGCATTGACCGACGATCCGGGGCGCAATCTGATGCTGGCGCCGTTCTTTGCCGCCCATCTGAAGACCACCCACGCTGCGCTGCGCCAAGTGGTTGCGGCTGGCGCACTGCACGGGTTGCCACTGCCCGCGCTGGCCTCGGGTCTGGCTTGGTTTGACATGATGCGCACCGGGCGATCCACCGCCAACATGATCCAGGCGCAGCGCGATTTCTTCGGCGCGCACGGGTTTGAGCGGGTGGACGGATTGGATGACACGCACGGCCCATGGCTCGGGCATGGGATTTAGGCCACACACACCAAGGTCAGCACATCTTCGGTCGTCAGCACATAACGGGCGGTCAGTGTCCGGTCGCCCAGCCGCAAGGTCAAAGCATCGGACGTCAGCGCCAAAACGGTGACGTCCAGAAAGCCGGGCATCTGCGGCAAATGTGCTGAAAGGGCTTTGTAAAGCGACTCCTTCGCCGAAAAGATCAGGGTCAGAAACGGCCCCAAGGACATGGTCTCAGGGCGCAAGGCGGTCTCGGCTTCGGTGAGGATCAACGCCTGAATGTCGGTGGCCTGCGCTTGGGTCATCAGCGTCTCGATGTCCACGCCCAGGCCGGAATGGTTTCGCGATACCACCGCCACGACGCGCCTATCGCTGTGGCTGATGGACCCCACACAGCCCAAGGGCCAAACCGGGGCGCGGTTTTTTTGACCCACGGTTTCCGGCAATCCCGCCGCGCGCAGGGCTTGGGCGGCGCACAACCGCCCGGCAAGAAATTCGTTCTGACGTTTGGGAACGGCGGCGCGCAGGGTTTCGGGAAGTTGCGCGGGGTCAATGGCCACCCCCGAAATCAGCCCCTCGCACCAGTACAGACCCGGCAGGCGGAACGGATTTTCGGTAATCATCCCGCTGCCATAGCTGCCTTGCGCCGTTCCACCCGCACGCGAATGGATGCCACATCCGACTGCGGCGTTGCGGCAAAAAGCGTCTGGGTGTAGGCGTGCTGTGGGTTGCCGAACACCGCGTCGCGGGTGCCGGATTCGACCACTTCGCCCATATACATCACCATCACATGATCGGCGATGTAGCGCACCACTGACAGATCATGGCTGATGAACACATAGGTCAGGTTGAACTCGTCCTGCAAGTCCGCCAACAGGTTCAACACCTGCGCCTGCACCGACAGGTCCAGCGCCGACACGGGTTCATCCAGCACCAACAGCTGTGGATTGACCATCAGCGCCCGCGCAATCGCCAGACGCTGGCGCTGACCACCCGAGAACATATGCGGGTAACGGTTGAAATGCTCGGGCAGCAGGTTGACCTTTTGCAGCATTTGCAGCGCCAATTCGCGGCGTTGATCCCGGGTGTGGTCGGTGTTCAGCAGCAGCTGTTCCATCAGCATATCACCGACCTTCTGGCGCGGGTTCAGACTGCCATAGGGGTTCTGGAACACGATCTGCACCTTGCGCCGCACTTCTCGCGGCAGCGGGCCTTTGCCGATGGCGATGGGCTGGCCGTCGAGCAACAGCTCTCCGCTGGTGGCCGGATCAATTAGGGTGATGATGCGGGCGAGGGTGGATTTTCCGCAGCCGCTTTCCCCGACAATCGCCAAAGTCTCACCGCGTTTGACCGAGAAACTGACGCCTTTCAACGCTTGCACCGATTTGGCACGGCTGAATATGCCACCGCCAGAAGTGTAGTCCCGCGTGATGTTGCGGCCTTCCAATACCGGGGCGGTCATTGCGCACCTGCCTTTTGCGCATCCAGATCACGCATGAAATCGGCCACAGTGGGCAGGCGGTCGCCCTTGGCGTTTTCCGGCAGGGCCGACAACAGCGCGCGGGTGTAGGGGTTTTGCGGGTTCTCAAACAGCGACAGCACATCGGCCTCTTCCATCTTGCGGCCCTTGTATTGCACGATCACCCTATCGGCGGTTTCGGCCACCACGCCCATGTCATGGGTGATCATGATCAGCGCCATGCCGTGTTTTTCCTGCAAGGTGACAAGCAGATCAAGGATTTGCTTTTGGATTGTCACATCCAGCGCGGTGGTGGGTTCATCTGCGATCAGCAGTTTTGGATTGCAGGCAATGGCGATGGCAATCATCACCCGCTGACACTGGCCGCCCGACATCTGATGCGGGTAAGATTGCAGCCGCCCCTCAGGATCGGGGATGCCCACCGCGCGGAACAATTCCACGGCGCGGGTGTGGCTTTCGGCGCGGTTCAGGCCAAGGTGGATGCGCAAAACCTCTTGCAGTTGGAACCCCACCGTGAAGCAGGGGTTCAGGCTGGCCATCGGTTCTTGGAAAATCATCGAGATGTCGCGGCCAATGATCTTGCGCTTCTCGGCAGCGGGCAGGGTCAGCAGGTCTTGGCCGTTAAAGCGCATCGCGTCGGCGGTCACGGTGGCGGTGTTCGGCAGCAGGCCCATCACCGCCAGCATTGCCACTGATTTGCCCGACCCGCTTTCGCCCACCACTGCCAGCACTTCGCGGGGAGCGATGGTCAGATCAATGCCATCGACGGCTTTGAACGGGCCAGTCGAGGTGTCAAACGTCACGGTCAGATTGCGGATTTCCAGAAGGGCCATAAGTCAGCTCCGCTTCAGCTTGGGGTCAAGCGCATCACGCAGACCATCGCCGACAAGGTTGATCGCCAGAACGGTGATCAGGATCGCCAAACCCGGAAAGGTCACAACCCACCACGCCCGCAGAATGAACTCGCGCGCTTCGGCCAGCATGGTGCCCCATTCGGGCGTTGGCGGCTGCGCGCCCATGCCAAGAAAGCCAAGGGCAGCGGCATCAAGGATGGCGTTGGAGAAGGATAGCGTGCCCTGCACGATCAGGGGTGCCAGACAGTTCGGCAAGATGGTGTGGAACATCAGCCGCAGCTTGCCGGCCCCGGCGACGCGCGCGGCCATGACATATTCGCGGTTCTTCTCGACCATCACGGCAGCGCGGGTCAGGCGGGCGAAATGCGGTTGCAGCACCAGCGCGATGGCGATCATCGCGTTCATCAGGCCGGGGCCAAGAATGGCGACCAAAACCAAGGCGAGCAGCAGGGACGGGAAGGCCAGCACCACATCCATGATCCGCATGATCACGGAGTCAATCCAGCCGCCGAAGAACCCCGCCACCAGCCCGATCACAATGCCGCCGATCAGCGCAATGGTGACGACGACAAGCCCGATGAACAACGAGAACCGCGCGCCGTAAAGCAGCCGTGACAGCATATCGCGGCCAATGGCGTCGGTGCCCAAAAGGTAGCTGGAGTTGCCGCCATCGGACCACGCAGGCGGCAAAAGCAAGGCGTCGCGGGCCTGCGCCGTGGGGTCGTGTGGGGCGATCAGGGGGGCAAAGACGGCCAGCAGGATCAACGCGATAAACACCCAAAGGCCGATGACGGCGCCGCGATTTTCGCTGAAATAGTGCCAAAATTCGGCGAAAGCGTTGGGGCGTTTCAGAGTGGTGGTGTCGGTCATGGCGGCCCCTCAGCTGTGACGAATGCGGGGGTTGATCAGCCCGTAAAGCAGATCAACCGTCAGGTTAACGATCATCACAATACCCGCGATCAGCAGCAAACCGCCCTGCACCGCCGGATAATCGCGGCGCGAAATGCTGTCGACCATGGATTTGCCGATGCCGGGCCAGCTGAATATTGTCTCGGTCAGAATGGCTCCGGCCATCAGGGTGCCGACTTGCAGCCCGATGGTGGTGATCACCGGGATCAACGCGTTGCGCAGGGCGTGGACGGTGACAACGCGGAACGGTGACAGGCCTTTGGCGCGGGCGGTGCGGACGTAATCTTCTCCCAGCACCTCCAGCATGGCCGAACGCGATTGGCGGGCGATGACGGCCATCGGGATGGTGGCCAGCACAATGGTGGGCAGGATCAGGTGCGACAAAGCCGAAGTAAACGCGCCCTTCTGGCCCGACAGCAAAGAGTCGATTAGCATGAATCCGGTGACACGGTCGAAAAAGAACATCAATGAGATGCGGCCAGACACCGGAGTCCAGCCGAGGATGCCGGAAAAGAAGATGATCAGCAGCAGGCCCCACCAGAAGATCGGCATCGAATAGCCGACCAATGCGGTGCCCATGCTGACCTGATCAAACCACGATCCGCGCTTGATGGCAGCAAATATGCCCAGCGGAATGCCGACAACGGTGGCGAGGATAATCGCGCAGAGACCCAGTTCAACAGTCGCTGGGAAAAGCGCCATGAATTCAGACAACACCGGCTTCTTTGTCACCAGTGAGGTGCCGAAATCGCCGTGAAACAGTGCCCAAAGGTAATCCAGATATTGCTGCCAGACCGGCTTGTCGAACCCCAGTTGCGCCAGCAGCATCGCGTAGCGTTCTTCAGTCAGGCCGCGTTCGCCCGCCATCAGCAAAACCGGATCGCCGGGCAGCACGCGCACGAAACCAAAGGCCACGATGGTGATGCCGAAAAAGGTTGGGACCAGATAGGCCAGCTTGCCCAGAAAAAACTTCAACATGACCGCTTTGCCCGAAATAATGTGGCGCGCCAGAGGGGTCTGGCGCGCCAAAGTGTCAGCTTGGCTTATTCAGCGATATCAACGCCGTCAAACTGATGGCTGCCAAGCGGGCTCATGACATAGCCGCTGACTTTGGTCGACATTGGCATGAACACGGTCGAGTGGCCCAGCGTTGCCCAAGGTGCCTTGGCCTTGAACACCAGTTGCGCCTCTTCGTAAAGCTTGGTGCGTTCGGCCAGATCGGACGTCACTTTTGCCTTCTGGATCAGCGCGTCAAAGTCGGCGTCGCACCACTGCGCGCGGTTTGCCCCGCCTTCGGTGGCCGCAGCACAGCCAAGCAGAACCGCCATGAAGTTGTCTGGATCGCCATTGTCGCCGGTCCAGCCCAGGATCACTGCGCCATCACGGTTCTTTTCGGACGACTTCGACAGATACTCGCCCCATTCGTAGGTGACGATTTCCACGGTGACACCGACCTTGGAAAAATCTTCCTGAATAAGTTCCGCCGTGCGCCGTGCATTCGGCATGTAGGGGCGCTGCACCGGCATCGCCCAGACCTTCATCGCCAGATCCGTCACACCTGCGGCCTCCAGTGCGGCTTTGGCCGCAACCGGATCGTAAACGTCGTCAACCACCGCGTCGTTGTAGCTCCACATCGTCGGCGGGATCGGGTTCTTGGCCGCTTGGCCGGACCCTTGATAGACCGCGTCCAGAATGGCCTGCTTGTTGATCGCCATGTTCAGGGCCTTGCGGACCTCCGGCTTGTCAAACGGCGCCACATTGGTGTTGTAGGCAAGGTAGGCGACGTTCAGACCGGCCTGTTCCATCACGGTCAGGTTGGTGTCTGCCTTCAGCGCCGCCAGATCGGCCGGGGCCGGATAGGGGGCAATGTGGCATTCGCCAGCCAGCAGTTTCTGCATGCGGACGGCAGGATCAACGGTGATCGCAAATACCAGATCGTCAATCGCCTGCTTACCACCCCAATAGTCGGCGTTGGCCTTGAACCGGATCACGGCGTCTTTTTCATAAGCGACGAACTGGAACGGGCCAGTGCCAACCGGGGCCGAGTTCAGGTTTTCCTTTGTGCCGGCCGCGTCCAGCGCATCGGCGTATTCCTTCGACATGATCGAGGCGAAATCCATGCCAAGGTTGGCAATGAACGGCGCTTCGGGGCGGGTCAGCACGAATTTGACGGTGTAATCATCGACCTTGACGATCTTTTTGATCACCGTCGCCATCTCCATCCCCGAATAATATTCGTAGGTGATGCCAGCGATATACTGCGCCCAAGGGCTGTCAGCCTTGCCCTGACGGTCGAACGAAAAGATCACGTCATCGGCGTTGAAATCACGGGTCGGGGTGAAGAAATCGGTGGTGTGGAACTTCACACCCGGACGCAGCTTGAAAGTGTATTCCATGCCATCAGCCGAAACCTCCCAGCTTTCGGCAAGGCCCGGACCTGCGGTGGTGGTGCCTTTGGCGAATTCGACCAGACGGTTGTAGATCGGGCGCGACGAGGCATCAAAGGTGGTGCCGGCGGTGTAGGGTGCGGGGTCAAACCCTTCGGGCGAACCTTCCGAGCAGTAGACAAGCGTCTTGGCCTGAGCGGCGGTTGCCGCCATCAGTGCCAAAGCGGAAACTGTCAAAAGCTTTGATATTTTCATAACTTAACCTCCAAGAACTGTTGAATTTGCGCCCCGGTCTATTGTCTTGCGCCAAAGGGCTTGGCCGGAATAGAAGTCGTAAACCCGCCTCATTGCAAGTCAAATCATCGGCCATTTGGCAGGGTGGATGGGCAGAATGTGCGATCTGAACAGGCCACGAAGGGCTGACCCGGCGTCACCTTGTACCGTTGGGAACCATTTCAAAGGTGCCGCGTTGTTTTCTCCCAGAAAGTCACAGGTCGCCCACCCTGATCGCCGTATTTTCCGCGCGTTTGTTACCGCGTTTGGGCAACGGCAGTTGCCGGTGATCAACATCGGCCCTTTCAAAAGCGGCCCCCCCAGCGAGTCCTGCGCCAAAAACCGTGCGGGGGCCGCGATTTCACCGGACTCCATAATTGCAGTGCCAGCAGCCACGACTTCAAGCAAGGCTTGGTCACGTAGGTCATGACATGGCGCCGTCTTGAAATTGGAAGCCAAGGTAACGGTCAACTGATCAGGTCGCACGGCCTGTGCATCGGGACTGGTGGCAGTCACGCGGCGCGGATCGCCGCTATGAAACAGGCGGACTGCACCAAGATGGAAGCCGGGTTTGATAAGGCCATCGTGGTCAGTGCCCAATGCACGGTCATCGCAACCGTCACAACGCGCTGACGTTCACCGCCAAACAGCCCGACGCACCAAAACCCAACCGCCGCCCAGTGGTTTTTGTTCTCTTATCCGAAAGATACATCCCTTTATCCAATGGATTTTGGACAGCAGCAGGGCGCGCGGCTAACAACAAAAGATATCCATCATCTTAAAGACGCGGTTTATCCGCCAAACCAAATACATGGAGTTCTCATGAACAAGAAAATTTTCGTGGTGGCCGTTTTGCTGGGAACCTCCAGTTTCATTGCATTGGATGCAGCCCTTGCGGCGGATCTGGATGTTGAAATTGCCGGATCGCCCTACACGGTTTCCGGCCCCCAAAGCTTTGACGCGGCCTATTTCGGGAACACCGCGGGTTCGACCAGCTTCACCGATAACTCGTTTACCTTCGCCACAACCGGCCCTGCGCGTGTCGGATTTACGGCGACCTCTGACAACAACTCGGTGGTGTTCTCCGGCGCTTCGGCGATCTGGACCGGCGGAAGCCACTTGTCGATCGGCTACCAAGGCTCGAACAACTCCGTGTCCATCACCGGCGGCGCGACGGTTACTCTGGACGGGTCGTCCGACCCCGCTGACATCAGCCTTGCCGAAAGAACCGGGTCGGCAGACAACAGCCTGACGATTTCCGGCGTGGGAACCGCTTTGACGACGGATGGCACGATTTACGTCGGCCGGAGTGGCACGGACAACACGCTGACCGTCGACACCGGCGCAACGGTTTCGGCCCTTCAGGCGCGTATTGGCGGCGGCACAGACTCGGATGGCATCGCCACCGGCAACTCGGTTGTCGTGGATGGCGCTGGCACCAGCCTGACCCTAAGCGGCACGCTGCGCGTTGGCGCAGGCGAGAACGCCGACAGCGGCAACAACAGCCTGACGATCAGCGATGGCGCTGAAATGACCACGGGCAAAGCCGTTCACCTTGGTTATCTCGGACCAAATGGTGTGAAATCAGATGGCAACTCGATCACCATCACGGGGCAGGATTCCAAACTGACCACGCTTGCAACGGGTGGGAACAAGGGCCTGAACATTGGCTTCAGTGCGGGCACCAAAGACAACAGCGTGACCGTCACCGACTCGGGCGCTTTGGATGTGACGGGCGCGATCGTTGTCAGCGCCGACAACATCCTGGCGGTCGGCGATGCGGCCACGGTAGCGGCCAACGAGTTGTCGATGGCCACCGGGTCCAAATTCAATCTCGACGTGGATCAGGACAATTCGGTGGACGTCGACATCGTCAAGACCAGTGACAATCCGGGCTATACCGGCGCCGCAGCCTTGGCAGGTACGCTGACCACCACCTATTCGGGCTCGCTCAACAAGCTTTACACAGTCTTGACCGCCGAAACCGTGACCGGCACTTTTACACTTGATGACTCTGATCTGCCACGCGGCTTTGATGCCAGCCTCAGCTACACCGCCACGGCGGCCAACCTGAATTTCGTCGCCCACCTTGGGCAAGGCGATATTCTGGGCCAGAACCAGCGCAATGGCGCAGACGGGCTGAACGCTGCCTTTAACAACGGCACCACGCTGGGTGCGGATTTTGTGGACGTCTACGATCTGGAAGGTCAGGCGCTGCAATCCACGCTGAACCTGATGACCGGTGAGTCCAACGTCTACGGGATGACCGTTGGCGTCTGGGGCGCGGACAAGCATCTGCTGTCGGCGTTGCGCAGCAATTCCCTGTCCGGCACTTCGGGCGGTTGGGCCAGCGTCACGGGGGCGTCCTCGGATGTGGCCGGTGATCTGGTCGACGGCACCAACGCATCTGGCCTGCACTACACGGGCATTGCGGGCGGCATCTCTTTCGCAGGCTCTGATATGCTCAGCGCCGGTGTGGCGCTTTCGGCCGGACAGTCCGACTGGACGACTGGTGCGATCGGCGGCGGTGACATCGATCACACCCAGATTGGCGGTTTCGTCAAAGCCGATCTCGGAAGCGCCTATCTCCTTGCGACCGGCGTGATCGGCCAGCACGGTCTGCAAGCGGCCCGTCCCTCGGCCTTGACAGGCGACAGCTTTGCGCTGGCAACCGATCTGGACTCGACTGCAGTGCAGATCGAGGCCGGCTTCGAGATGGCACTTGGCAGCGCCGTCACCCTGACCCCCTACGCCGCACTTGGATTCCGGCGCACGACCATTCCGGCACCGATCAGCGAGACCGGCACCGGCACCGCCGTCTTCGGCCTTGATTACGCCGCCCAATCCGCCGACACGATGACCAGCGCAATCGGTGTCCGTCTGGCTGGAAGCATCGGCGCGAAGTCGCAGTTCTTCACCGACATTTCCCTGTCCAAGGCGACCAGCGACGGCCTGACGGCCGCCTTCAGCAATGTCAGTGGTTCGGATTTCGAAATCAACGCCGCAGGCCCGACCGGCCCGACGCTAAACGTCGCACTTGGTGCTGCCTTCCAGATCACCGATGCCTCGGTCGCATCGATCAGCCTGGGCGGCTCTGGCCTGTCGGGCGTCGAAGACCTGAACGGCAGCATCGGATTCCGCCTGAACTGGTGATCCCGGCGGTCACAGAAAAACCAAAAAGCGGCCCTGCCAGTTCCGGCAGGGCCGCTTTGCTTTGCGCCAAGACTGCCGCTATGTGAAAGTGCAAAGGGGGAACAAGGTTCTGGCTGGCTTGAGCATTTGCCACGATACGCCGTCCTTCAAATCACGCCATCACCCAAATCCCTGCACAGATCCCGGGATTTGCACCTGAGAGAGGTTGAGGTTTACGGCAAGGCCGCGCGGGCCCCAAATGCTGAACACGCCGGTGACCGCGCGCAAATTGCCGTGTTCCGTACCGTCTGACCATCGTCATTAAGACTTCACTTGCGAAATGGCACACTTCGGCCTTAGATACCCGATCAAACTGAAGAAGATGAGCCATGAATGACGATCCCGCTCTGGTTTTCTTGCCAGAACACGCAGCACCCCAAGCCTTTACAGACGCCGCCGAAGCCGTAAGCCGGCTGGAACATCTGTATTCCGAAGCCACAGAATTCCTGTCGCGCCATTTCAGCGCCGCTGTCACCGCAGGCAAGCCCGGCAGGCGCATCCGTGCCTATTATCCTGAAATTCGACTGACCGTTTCCAGCCACGCCAAGACCGACAGCCGCCTGTCTTTTGGCCATGTCTCTGGTCCGGGAACCTATGCGACCACGATCACCCGCCCCGATCTGTTTCGCAACTATCTGATCCAACAGCTTGAATTGCTGATGCACAACCACGGCGTCCCGGTGCAGATTGGCCTCTCCAACACGCCCATGCCGGTACATTTCGCGGTTGCAGGCAATCCACTGGTGTCGGTGCCGCAAGAAGGCGTGTTGGAGTTCAGCCTTCGCGACGTTTTTGACGTGCCCGATCTGGCCACCACGAATGATGATATCGTCAATGGCACCCGCACCCACAATGCCGATGGCTCGCAGCCCTTGGCACCGTTTACGGCGCAGCGGGTGGATTACAGTCTTGCCCGCCTGTCGCATTACACCGCAACCGATGCGATGCATTTCCAGAACCACGTCCTGTTTACCAACTATCAGTTTTATGTCGATGAGTTCGAGTCGATTGCCCGCGCTTCCTTGGCAGACCCGTCGCAAGGCTACACCGCCTTTGTGGCGACCGGAAACCAGATCATCACCACGTCGGATGGGGTGATCCATCCCAGCATAAAGCTGCCGCAGATGCCAACCTATCACCTGAAACGGGCCGACGGGAACGGGATCACTTTGGTGAACATCGGGGTCGGCCCTTCGAATGCCAAAACTGCCACCGACCATATTGCGGTGCTGCGCCCGCACGCATGGCTGATGGTTGGGCACTGCGCGGGCCTGCGCAATTCGCAGTCATTGGGCGATTTCTGTCTTGCCCATGCCTATCTGCGCGAAGACCATGTGCTGGACGACGACCTGCCGATCTGGGTGCCGATCCCGGCGCTGGCCGAAATTCAGATTGCCTTGCAAGAGGCGGTGGCCGAGGTCACACAACTGGACGGCTATGAGTTGAAGCGGATCATGCGGACCGGCACGGTGGCCACGATTGACAACCGCAACTGGGAACTGCGCGATCAATCCGGCCCGGTGCGCCGTTTGTCGCAATCGCGCGCCATCGCGCTCGATATGGAAAGCGCCACGATTGCCGCCAACGGTTTCCGGTTCCGCGTGCCCTATGGGACTTTGCTCTGCGTGTCGGACAAACCACTGCATGGCGAGTTGAAGCTGCCCGGTATGGCAAGTGAATTTTACAAGACCCAAGTCTCGCGCCACCTGCAAATCGGCATCCGGGCGATGGAGCGCTTGCGCGACATGCCGATAGAGCGGATTCACAGTCGGAAGTTGCGCAGTTTTGAAGAAACTGCTTTCCTTTGACGCTACGGTTTGGGCCGGAAACAAGAGAAAATCGCTTGCCATCCGCCGCAAATCAGTGTGAAGCGGCGGTATTGGCCGCAACGGTATGAACATGGCCCCGCAGCAGACAGCGGTGGCCGGAATGAGGGAAAAAAGATGTCGAAACCGATGACGAAGTCGCAACTGGTGGCCGCTTTGGCCGAAGCCATGGGCTCGGACAAGAAAACCGCAGGCGCAGCACTGACCGCGATTGCCGAAGTGATCGCGCGCGAAGTCGCCGCTGGCGGCTCGATCACCCTGCCGGGTCTGGGCAAGGTTGCCTGCCGCTCGCGCCCAGAGCGTCAAGTGCGCAACCCGGCGACTGGCGAAACCGTGACCAAAGCCGCCGACAAGATGGTGAAATTCTCGATCGCCAAGGCCCTGAAAGACAGCGTCAACGCTTGAATTCAGACTGCTGATTAAAGGGCCGCTCTTGCCGGGTGGCCCTTTCGCATCTTCAGGCAGCCTGCATCAGCGCCAAGTCTGACTCCTAAGTCCGCAACTGCGCCGGGCGGGCCATGCAGCGCGCCATCCATGCGGTATCCCAGACATATCGGTTTGAAAAACGCCCGCCTGCACCTGCGCCTTTGGCCGTGAGCCGTGAGCCGTGAGCCGTGTTGGGATGCTGAACATCACTCATACAGACAACGGTCAAAACATCGCTGTTCGCCGGATCTGCCCGCTTTCTGTGATGTTTTTGGACGGCACTCTGATACTGCTGGCCTGCTTCACCCTGCGGCAAGGGCTTCGCAAGTTCCCGTTGCACCGCGTGACTGGTGTGGCCGCGGCAGAAGCGTTTTTCCGCCCCGTCGCGTCCTATGCCGCGTAAGTTCAAGCCCCAGATGCGGACCCCAAATGCGAGCCAATGAGCCTTACAGAGCCGAAAATCCTGCGTCCAGTGACGACAAGATCAGCTGAACATCGGCGCTGGTCAGAACCAAAGGCGGTGACATGATGATGTTGTTGCCCGACACCCGCACCATTGCGCCCGATTGATAGGCCACGCTTTGAACCTTGGCGGCAATGGCCTTGTCCGCAACTTTCTTGGTGGCGCGGTCCGCCACCAGTTCAATCGCGCACATCAGACCATGGCCGCCGCGCACATCTCCGATGGCTTCATGTTTGGCCTGCAAAGCGAGCAGCCCTTGAAACAACTCTTCCCCCCGCGCCGCCGCAGTGTCCTTTACGTTCAACTTCTGGGTTTCAGCGAGGCATGCCAGCGCCGCCGCAGCCCCAACCGGATGGCCGGAATAAGTGTAGCCATGGCCAATGGCCGCCTTGCCCGACTCGTCTTTCTCAAAAACCTCGGCCACGCCTTCGGCAATCATCACCGCGCCGAAGGGGAAATAAGCGTTGGTTATGGCCTTGGCAGTGCAGGCAAAGTCTGGCTTTACGCCCCAAAGGCGTGATCCGGTCCAAGCCCCGGTGCGACCAAAGGCAGTGATCACCTCGTCCGCGATCAGCAGGATGCCGTTTTTGCGGCAGATCGCCTCGACCCCCGGCATGAAGCTGCTGTGTGGCGGGATCACACCACCCGCGCCCAAGATCGGCTCCATGATAAAGGCAGCGATGGTGCCAGCCCCTTGGAACGTGATCTCTTCTTCCAAAGCCGCCAGACACAGTTGCGCCAGTTTGACCGGATCGGATTCATTGAACTGGTTGCGATAGGTATAGGGCGAGGGCGTGTGGTAACATCCGGGCAGCAGGGGTTCGTACATGGTGCGAAAATTGGCGTTGCCGTTCACCGAAGCGCCGCCGATATGGGTGCCGTGATAACCCTTTTTCAGCGACAGGAATTTGACCCGCCCGGCCTCTCCTCGTATCTTGTGATACTGCCGCGCCAGACGCAAAGCGGTTTCAACGCTATCGCTGCCGCCACTGGTGAAAAAGGCTCTGACCAGACCGTCAGGCTCGAAAAACTTGCGCAGTTCTTCGGCCAATTCAATCACGCAATCATTCGAAGTGCCGCGAAAGGTGGAGTAATAGGGCAGCCGATCCAACTGGGCCGCAATGGCGTCCTTGATCGGCTGGCAGGAGTAGCCAAGGTTCACATTCCACAAGCCACCCACGGCATCGACAACTTCGTGTCCATCAATGTCGGTGATCCGTACCCCTTGCGCCCCGGTGATAATCACGGGCGGATTCTTCAGGCTGTCGGCCGGCGCGGTCATCGGGTGCCACATACTGCGGGCGTTGTTGGCCTTGAGATAGTTTTCGTCTTTCATCGGGGGTCCTTCCGTCAGGCGGCTGTGTACCAAAGCGTGGCAATATCAGAGGGCAGGCTGCCCCCCCAAATCGCGGTGATCTCTGTGCCGGCCTGAATCAGCGCAAAGCGGATCAGGCGGCGTTGTGCTTCGTTCATGCGCGACACCGGGGCCGCAACGGCGACCGCACCACTGCAGCGGCCAAGCGCATCGAACAGCGGGACGGCCATCGAATGCACATCAACCTGAAACGCCCCCCGGCTTTCGGCATAGCCCAGTCCGCGCACCTCGGCCACGCGCTGGCGCAGTGTGTCCGGGTTGGTTTCTGTATTGTGGGTGAGTCGCAAAAAAGGCTGCAACAGCGTCGTATTCCGAAAGGTTTCGGCTTGAAACGCCAGCACTGCCAGCCCTGACGATGTTGCGTGAAAGGGCAGCGTTTCGGCGTCTTCCATCGTCACCTTGGTGACATGAGCGGCACTGTAGGCGAAGGCCAAGGTGCGCAGCGAATAGGCCATCAGCATCGACAGATGCGCGGTTTCGCCGGTCTTTTGAGCCAAGGCCTGCAACACCGGCATCGCGGCCTCTCGGGTCGGCACTTGCGCCTCCCGCAGGGCGGCAAGGCGCAGCACCGTCGGGCCAAGCCGATACTCGCGTCCGGTGCCTATTTGTTCGACAAAGCCGTTCTCGGCCAGCTCGGTCAGCAGGCGAAAGCAGGTGGCTTTGTTGATGTCGGCCAGTCGGGCAAGATCAGACAGACCGATCAAGGGTCGGGATCTGGTAAAGTAATCAAGAAGTTCCAGTGCTTTTGAGACAGTGCCCATCTTGGTTCCATTGAAAGGCGGCAGGCGAAGATATCGCGCGCCTTCATTTAAGTTGACAGAATGTCGCAGACGTTGTCAAATGTTTTTGAACCGCTGGTTCAAATAATAAACCGATAGCCGCCGATGAACGGTGGCAGTCAACAGACGGGAAGGGAACGCGAATGACCAATTCTACGAAAGCAGGGGTGCATCATGGCTGAGGCAGGCATTCCATCAAACCAACTGAAAAAGAACTCGCTGGGTGTGGCAGCAATCGCCTTTATGGTGATCTCGGCAGCGGCACCTCTGACCGGTGCTGCTGGCGGTATCCCGCTGTCGATGCTGCTGGGCAATGGCGTCGGCATTCCAGGAACATTTTTAATCGTGACCGCGATTTTGCTAATTTTTTCGGCAGGTTACGTCGCGATGTCGCGACATGTGAAGAACGCCGGGGCGTTCTACGCTTTTGCGGCGCAAGGTCTGGGCGGCCATGTCGGCGGGGCGGCGGCGCTAATCGCGATGCTGTCCTATAATGCGATGCAAATCGGTCTGATGGGCCTGTTTGGTGCGGCGGCGGCGGGAACCTTTGCCCCGATGGGCATTGATTTGCCGTGGTATTACTGGTCCTTCGGCGCCATCGCCGTGATCGCGGTTCTGGGCTATCGTCAGGTGGACCTGTCGGCGAAAGTGCTGATGGCTTTGGTTGTGCTGGAATTCGCCATTGTCCTGCTGCTCGATGCGGCGATTTTGGTCAAGGGCGGGGCTTCTGGCCTGAACCTTGCGCCCTTCTCGCCATCCAACATCTTCTCGGGCACTTGGTCGATTGGCGTGCTGTACTGCTTTGCAGGCTTCATCGGGTTTGAGGCCACCACGATCTACTCTGAAGAAGCGCGCGATCCGCATGTTACCGTGCCGAAAGCAACGATCCTGTCGGTGCTGGCGATCGGCATTTTCTACTCGATCACCTCTTGGCTGATGGTCATGGGCATTGGTGTGGACCAGCTGATGCCAACCCTTGGTGGCGGAATGGACCCAACGACGTTCCTGTTCGTATTGGGTGGCACCTATTTGGGTGAGACGATGACCATGACCATGGGCATTCTGTTTGTGACCTCGGTTTTCGCGGCGCTGCTGGCGTTTCACAACGCGATTGCACGTTATATCTTCGTGACGGGGCGTGAGGGTATTCTTCCGGCCTCGGTTGGTTTTACTCACGCGACCCACATGTCGCCGCACATCGGGTCAGTGATTCAGACCATTCTGGCGCTGGTCTTCGTGACGCTGTTTGTGGTGAAAGACCTTGACCCGGTGCTGAACCTGTTTTCGTGGTTGTCGCAGTTGGGGACGCTGGGCGTGTTGGGCCTGATGTCGTTGACCTCGTTCTCGGTGATGGCGTTCTTTGGTCGCGATGCGATGGGTGAAAGCGCGTTGTCGACCAAGGTACTGCCGCTGATTGCCGGTGTGATCATGGCGGTGCTGTTTGTCAAAATCTTCACCGATTTCGGGGCGCTGACCGGGGCAGAAGGCAATCTTTCGTGGATGCTGCCGTCGTTGGTGATCGTGGCGGGCGTGGTTGGCATCTTGCTGGCCGCCAAGCTGAAATCCAGCGATCCAAAGATGTTTGCCGATCTGGGCAAAACAAAAGTCTGATCGAAAATCATGGGGCGGCTGGCAACGGCCGCCCTTTTTCATGCCCAAGGAGCTTTGCATGGCCGCGCCGACCCAGACTGAGATTGACCGACTGGCCCTTTCCCCTGTGGCTGCGGGAAAGTTGCTGATCAACGGCACTTGGCAGGACGGTGAGGCGGGCGAAACCGTGGTCTTGTCGCCCTTGAACGGCCTGCCATTGACGACCACGGCTGCGGCTTCTGCGGCGGATGTCGGGCGGGCAGTGGCTTCGGCGCGGGCAGCGTTTGAAAGTGGCGTGTGGAGC
This sequence comes from Pseudorhodobacter antarcticus, assembly GCA_945860375.1. The sequence goes on along the minus strand of CAMAQR010000003.1, from coordinate 27,315 downwards.
CGGATGGCCCCCGGTGGGCGCAAGGCAGTGTTGCTGCGTCTGGCCGATCTGATTGATAAAAACAGTCTCGAACTTGCGGTTTTGGGCGTGCGTGATAATGGCACCGACATCGGCATGGCGTTGAAGGCTGAACCCGGTTCTGCTGCAGGCACCTTCCGCTATTACGCCGAGGCGATTGACAAGTTGTACGGCGAAATTGCTCCCACGGCAGACAATGTGCTGGCGCTGATCCACCGTGAACCTGTGGGCGTGGTGGCGGCGATCGTGCCGTGGAATTTCCCGCTGATGATTGGTGCCTGGAAAATCGCGCCTGCGCTGGCGGCTGGCAATTCGATTGTGCTGAAGCCCGCGGAAACTGCGTCACTCACCTTGCTGAAACTGGCCGATCTGGCGTTACAGGCAGGCCTGCCGCCGGGTGTCTTCAACGTTGTCACCGGACCGGGCCGGGTGACGGGTGAGGCTTTGGCGTTGTCGATGGATGTCGATGTTATGGTGTTCACCGGTTCGGGGCCAACAGGGCGACGGTTGCTGGAGTATTCGGCGCGGTCCAACCTCAAGCGGTGCTATCTGGAGCTGGGCGGCAAGTCTCCCAACGTGGTTTTCGCCGATGCCCCCAATCTGGAGGCGGCGGCCAAGGCGGCGGCTACCGCGATCTTCCGCAATGCAGGACAGGTCTGTGTGGCCGGGTCGCGGCTGCTGGTCGAGGCTTCGGTGCATGATGAATTCGTCTCTATGTTGGCCCAAGCTGCCGAAAAGATGGTCGTCGGTGATCCTTTGAACCTTACCACCCAGATTGGGGCGGTGAATTCGGATGTGCAGTTGCAGGGGAACCTTGGCTTTGTGGCGGATGCCATCAAAGACGGCGGCCAGATTGCGCTGGGCGGCAAGCAGGTTCTGCAAGAAACCGGCGGCTATTTCATGGAGCCAACTGTGGTGACGCAGGTGCGCCCCGAACACCGGCTGTTTCGCGAAGAGGTTTTTGGCCCTATCCTTGCCGTAACGTCGTTCAAGGACGAGGCCGAGGCTTTGCGGCTGGCAAACGCCAGCGATTTCGGTCTGGCCTCGGGGCTGTGGACCTCGAACCTGTCGCGCGCGCACCGGATGGTCCGGGGCATTCGCGCGGGTGTCGTGCATGTGAACACCTACGGCGGGGCGGACAACACCGTGCCGCTGGGCGGTGTCAAGCAGTCTGGCAACGGGCATGACAAATCCCTGCACGCGATGGACAAGTACACCGACCTGAAAACCGCGTGGATTGCGCTTTAACAGAGACTGTTTTTGGGGGAAGCCATGGGCAACCGCATCATGATCGTCGGCACCTATGACACCAAGGATGATGAGCTGAGCTATATTGCGCAGGTTATTCGCGGTCAGGGTGGTGAAGTATTAACGATGGATGTATCGGTGCTGGGCGATCCCCGGCTGCCCACCGATTTCTCAAAAGATGACGTCGCGGCGGCGGCTGGGTCCAGCATTGCCGAAGCCATCGCCGCCGAGGATGAGAATTTCGCGATGCAGATGATGGCGCGCGGGTCGGCTGTGCTGGCCGCGCGGCTGCACCGCGACAACCGTTTTGACGGGGTTCTGGTGCTGGGCGGATCAATGGGTACTGATCTGGCACTCGATCTCTGCGCGGCTTTGCCCTTGGGTGTCCCGAAGTACATCGTCTCAACCGTCAGCTTCAGCCCGATGATCCCGCCCGATCGCCTTGCCGCTGATGTGCAGATGATCCTGTGGGCGGGGGGGCTTTACGGGCTGAATTCAGTGTGCAAAGCGTCTCTGTCACAGGCCGCAGGGGCTGTGTTGGGCGCCGCGCGGGCGGTGGAGGCTCCGGCGCGCGACAGGCCGTTGATCGGGATGACCAGCTTTGGCAAGACTGTCTTGCGCTATATGGTCGCCCTTAAACCGGCGCTGGAGGCGCGGGGATTTGAAGTGGCGGTGTTTCACGCCACGGGCATGGGTGGACGGGCGTTCGAAAGCCTTGCCGCCGATGGCACCTTTGCCGCCGTGATGGATTTCGCGCCGCAAGAGGTGGCGAACCATCTGTACGGCTCGGCGATTTCGGCGGGGTCTGACCGGATGACCAACGCCGGGCGGATGGGCATTCCGCAGATGATATCCATCGGTTGTTATGACTTGATTGACTTCGTGGGCTGGCAGCCTTTGCCGGAGCGGTTCCGGGACACACCTGCCCATGCCCACAATCGCCTGCTGACTTCTGTCGTGCAAACCCCGGATGAACGCCGGGAAGTGGCCCGCGAGATCTGCGCCAAGCTGGCGAAGTCCATGGGCCCGGTGACGTTTTTCTTGCCCACCCAAGGCGGCAACGAATGGGACCGCGCGGGTGGTCCCTTGGCAGATGCCGCAGGTTTGGCGGCGTTTTGTGATGAGATGCGCAAGCAATGTCCGGCGAATGTGTCACTGGTTGAACTGGACGCCCATATCAACGATTCCGCCTTTGCAGAGACTGTTTTGGCACAGTTTGACGCTTGGGTTGCCGCAGGAATTGTACAAAAAGGCCCTTAACCCCAAAGGCCCGACGGTTTGCTTTCAAAGCCGGGGGAAACGAGCGCGGGATCGGTCTGGCTCACACGCCCAGTCGAAAGCTTGCACCAAACCGCGCGGTTGCAGCCGTCTTGCTTTCGCCATGGGTTTCGTCTGAGATCGTCCCGGCTGCCTGCGGCGGTCCGTGGTCAGCGCGGTGGCCGCCAACACGCGACGGGGTGCGGGCAAGCTGATTTATCTTCACAACCAAGCGACGACGACGCCGAAGGCGCGGGCGGCGATCGAGGCCAGCACGGAGCCCGCATCAGCCCTCGCAGAGCGGTTGGACACGACCGAGCAGACCGTCTGCAAATGGAAGCACCGGGACATGGTGCATGACCGCAGCCACACGCCGCACCGGCTGCAAACCACGCTGACCCCGCCGCAGCATCCGCAAACCAACGCCATCCCTCTCGGCGATAGCCTGCAATCGCCTGCCTGGCAACGGGTCGAGCGGTTCAACGGACGGATGGGGGAGGTGCTGTAAAGCCACCATTTCCATTCCGCTTAGGAGTTGGAAACCACGCTGCACCGCTACGTGGCTCTCTACAATCATAGCTTCCGCAGTCAGCCTTGGGCAGCAAGTCGCCCTTGCAGGCGATGATGGGCCGGCACAAACTAGACCTGTTCAGGAAACTGCCATATCACCTTCCGGGATGTGACACGATTATTGCAGTCGGGCAGGCCTGTGCAGCGGCCTTGCCTTCTTGGTTCCGCGCCAACTGTTGCGATTTTTTTACTTAAAGTGAGTCGGGGGCCGTGAAGTGGCTGGTGCTGAAATTGCTGGAACCGGAGACCTCGTTGTTTCATTCCCCGCGAATGAAACGTCGATCAATTTGGGAAGCGCGAGTGCAGTGATTAAGTGATACAACAAGTTTCATTCTGCCTCAGTATGAGACGCAGCGTCGGGGCCAACCCACGCAATCATGCTAGCTTTCACCAGAATCGCAAACCGCCCGGTTGGATCAAGCAGGCGGGCCCCGTGCAGATAGAGATCGTCAGACATCGCCGAGCCCCGAAAAGCGCCCTGCCCGGCAATCCGGGCAGGGCAAAGGATTTACTGCAGAAGCGTTGTCCAGACCTTGGTGACGAGGTCCTGCGCGGCAGGCGAGCAGGCACGCGAAAACTCGACCTTGACCTTAGGGAACAGTTCCGGTGCGTTTTCCGGCGTGTATAGGGCCGTTGCCGCATCAATCTCTACGGGCGACGAATGACCATAGTAGTTGTATTGCGCGGTGGCATTTTCGACCACCGCCATGAAATCGATGAACTTCTTGGCGTTGTCGATGTTGGCAGCACCCTTTGGCACGGCAAGGCTATCCAGCCAGCCAACCAGACCTTCCTTGGGCATCGCATATTCGACATTTGCCGTGTCATTCTTGCGCAGTTTCATGCTGTTGCCGTCCCACCAGAAGTGCATGGCCACTTCGCCGCTGCCAATGCGATTTTCGATGTTGTCCGAGGTATAGGCCGCCACGGCCGGTTTTTGTGCCAAAAGCAGGTCAAGAACCTTCTTCATCTCGGCGGAATCTTCGGAACAGAAAGGCACGCCAAGGTAAAGCTGGGCAGCACCCACCACTTCGTCAGGATAAGACAGCGAAGCCACTTTGCCCTGCAACTCGGCACCCGGTTCAAAAAAAGCAGCCCAGCTGTCCACCGGGCCAGTGTATAGGTCGCGGTTCACAGCATAACCGGCGGTGCCATAGGCGAAGGGGACCGAATAATCGTTGGACTCGTCCCACCATTGACCGCGCCATTTTGGGTCAACCTGCTGGAACCCGGCAAGCGCATGGGCGTCGATGTCTTCCAGCAATCCCTGATCGGCCATGATCTTCACGAAATGCTGCGACGGCATCACGATGTCATAGCCCGAACTGCCGGCCTGAATCTTGGTCAACAGGTCTTCGTTTGATGCGTAACCGGCGACGGTGACCTTGATGCCGGTTTCGGCCTCAAACTTGGTGATCAGGGCGGGGTCGATCGAGTCGGACCAAGCATAGATGTTCAGATCACCTTCCGCATGGGCCGGCAGGGCAATGGCAAGGACAGCGATACTGCCAAGCAGCGTGGACTTAAGGTTCATTGACGTGTTCCTTTTGTTGTTGAAAGCATTCCCGGTTGGTCGATCAAGTATTCAGTCTGGATTCTTCGTTTTGCCAGACCGTGCCGAAATGGTCAGCGCCACAGCGGCAAGGCCAATGGAAATCAGGATGATCAGCGAAGATATTGCATTCAGTTCTGGCGTGGTGCCTTGGCGGATCAGGCCAAAGATATAGACCGGCAGCGTGGTGGTGCCGCCCGAGCTGAGCATGTTCGATGTGATGAAATCATCCATCGAGATCACAAAAGCCAGCGTCGCCCCGGCAAACACGCCGGGCAGGATCAATGGCAAAGTGACGCGATGAAACGTGACCCATTTGTTGGCATAAAGGTCTTGGCTCGCCTCTTCAAATTCCGACTCCAGCCCAAGCAGGCGGGCGCGGATCGGCAAATAGGCAAAGGGGATGCAAAAGGTGGTATGGGCGATGATCAGCCGCACCATGCCATTCGCGATGCCAAGCTGCGAAAACACAATCAGCGTCGCGACAGCCAGCACGATTTCGGGCAGCAGCAGCGGCAGGTTCACCACCGTTTCAGACAGGCCTGCAAACCGCACCTTGCGCGGCCGCGCCAAAACCAAAGCCGCCATAAGCGCCACGATGGTTGCCAAAACCGAAGCAATCAGCGCGATGGTCAGCGATGTCCAGACCGCGTTCATCAGGTTTTCGTTGTGTAGGGCGTTGCCATACCATTTCAGCGAAAAGCCGGTCCAGACCGATACAATACGGTTGGCGTTGAAAGAAAACGCCACGACCACGGCGATGGGCAGGTAAAGATAAGCAAAGAAAGCCACTGTAAACAGACCAGAGCCGGGATAGTGCAGGACATTCCTGAAGTTACCCATCACACCGCCCCCGATTTGTCACGCCGCGCCGCGCGCAGGCTGTTGGAGGTCAGCACGATCATCACCGTAGCCATCATCACGATGGCAATTGCAGACCCGAACGGCCAATCGCGCGCCCCGCCGAACTGATCGGCAATCAGGTTGCCCATCATCAGCTTTTTGCCACCACCCAGCAGAACCGGCTCCAGCACCGCACCAAGGCAGGGCACAAACACCAAAATCGCCCCGGCCATCAGTCCGGGCCAGGCCACGGGCAGGATCACCCGGCGCAAAGTGACCCAGCGGTTGGCATAAAGATCGTGGCTTGCCTCGATCATTGGCGTATCCAGCCGCTCGATGGCCGAGAACACGGGCAAGATCATCAATGGGATATAGCTGTAGATCATCCCCGTCAGCATGGCCCCATTGCTGAACAAAAAGCCGCCGGGTTCGGATTTCAGGCCCAATCCGGTGAGGGTCTTGTCCAATACGCCGTCATTGCCCAGAATGATGATCCACGAATAGACCCGCACAATCATCGACACCCAAAAGGGCAGCGTCACCAGATAAATCAGCAGGGATTTAAGGCCCGGCGCTTGGCGCACGATGTGATATGCCACCGGAAAACTCAGCACCATGCAGATCGCGGTGGTCACAAGGGCCAGCAAAAAGGTGCGGCCGATGATGATCAGATATTGCGGGTTGAATTCCAGCTCGTCGGTCCAGCCGACCGAGAACAGGATCTTCTGAAACGAGGCAAAGCTGACGCCAAACTCAAACCCGCCATAGGCACCCCGCGTGCCAAGCGACACCAGCACCACAACGCAGATCGGCAACATCAGCGCCAGCGCCATGATGATCCAAGCCGGGGCCAACCCCCAGATGCGGAAATCGCTGAGTTTCATCGGCCCAACACCCGCGCACTGTCGGCCCGGAACGCCAGTTTGACGTCGCGCCCCACATCGAAACTGGCGCTGTGGCTGACGGCGTTGCGCTTGGAAACCCGCAATTCGACGTCGCCCACCCGCACAGTGTAATGGGTATAGCCACCCATGTAGTTCTTGTTGATGATCAGCCCGGTCATCGTCAACTCACCGCTGGCCTGATCTTCCAACCCGATCTTTTCGGGGCGCAGCGACAGCGCGGCCTTGGTTCCGGCAACCGCACCTTTCTGGAATGTGGTGATTTCAAACCCCATGTCAGACCGCACGGTGGCCTGATTGCCGTCCACCGACAACACATCGACCGAAAAGAAATTCGTCTCACCGATAAAGTCCGCGACAAAACGATTTTCGGGGTCTTCATAGATCTCATTCGGCGTGCCCAGATGCTGAATCTCGCCGTGGCCCAGCACGCAAATGCGGTCCGACATATCCAAGGCTTCTTCCTGATCGTGGGTCACGAAGACAAAGGTGATCCCGGTCTGACGCTGCAGGCTGCGCAATTCATCACGCATCGCCTGACGCAGTTTCAGATCCAGCGCTGAAAGCGGTTCGTCCAGCAAAAGCACCTCGGGCTGCGGCGCAAGGGCGCGCGCAAGGGCGATGCGTTGGCGTTGGCCGCCCGAAAGTTGCGAAGGTTTGCGGCGGGCAAACGGGCTCATGTGAACCATGTCCAGCATCTCGGCGGTGCGGGCTTGGCGGCGGTCCTTTTCCCAACCAAGGTTTTCCAACCCGTAAACGATGTTCTGTTCCAGTGTCATATGCGGAAACAGGGCATAGCTTTGGAACACCGTGTTGACGCGGCGCTTGTGTGGCGGCAGGTCCAGAATATCCTTGCCATGCAGGCGGATGTTGCCGGAGCTTGGCTGTTCCAACCCGGCAATCATCCGCAAAAGCGTGGTCTTGCCGCAGCCCGATGGCCCAAGCATGGTGAAAAACTCGTTGTCGTAGATATCGAACGATACCGATTTCAAGGCCTGAAATGTACCGAAGGATTTCGAGACCGCCTGCACCTCCACCGCTTTGCCCCGAAGTTCCGACACCTCAATTCTCCGCCAATTGGGTGACTTCACGGCGGAACGGCAGGGCGTCACCGATGTCGACGGTATCAAGTTCGCGGGCATAGCGGTGGCCTGCGAAGGTGGCCCATGCGATGGGGGCGGGGGCCGCCGCATCACCGATCAGCTTGACCGAACGGATGCCCGCATCGGCCCAATCGGCCTCGCGCGCCTTCAAAGCATGGTAAAGCGCGTCGTCCGAAATGCGCGAGGCGACCATCACCACCGCATCGCATTCAAACCGGGTGCGGTTGTCGGTATAGCTGCAATTGGCTTCAACGCCGCCCGCATGAATTTCGGAAATGCCAGTGTTCAGCATGATCTTGACGCCCGCCGCCACCAGACGGCGATGGATCGCGGCCTGTTCCAGCGTGTTTGCTGTCCAATCCGAGACAAAGGCCGATGGGGTAACCAGCACCACATCGCAGCCTTTTTGGGCGCAAAGTTCAGCCAGAACGCCACCCATGTAATAGTGATCATCGTCAAAAAGCACGACCCGACCCTTTGGCAGCCGGCCCGCCATGATGTCATCCGGGGTAAAGATCGGCATCGCCGCGTCAATCGGCATTGGCACAACATGCTGGCGTGACACACCATCCGCGCGCCACTGCGACCCGGTGGCGATGCAGATGTTTTGGAAACCGAATTCCATCACCTGATCCGCCGACAGCTTTGATCCGGGATAAAGCTGCACATTCGAGCGCTGGTTCAACTGATACAACCGGTAATCGGCAACACGGCCCCAGGCCGAAAGGCCAGGCAGGGCGCGTTCAAGCGTCACCCGCCCACCATAGTCCTCGCGGGCTTCGGCAACAGCCACGTCATAGCCGCGCATGGCCGATGCGCGGGCAGCCTCAAGCCCGGCAGGGCCTGAACCGATGACCAGAACGTTTTCACTCTCACCTTTGGTGGCGATCTTTTCCGGATGCCAGCCGCGCCGCCATTCCTCCATCCATGTGGGGTTCTGGGTGCAGCGGCCCATGCCTTGGGTCATATCGCCAGTGATGCAGATGTTGCAGCCGATACATTCGCGGATGTCGTCGACACGGCCTTCGTCGATCTTCAAGGGCAAGAACGGCTCGGCAATTGACGGGCGCGCGCAGCCGATGAAATCCAGCCGCCCCGATGTGATCATCCGCGCCATCACATCGGGCGAGGTAAAGCGACCTACGCCGACGACTGGGCGCGGTGACAGTTCGCGGATGCCGGTAACCCATTGTTCCTGATCTGCTTCTTCCTTGAACCGCGACGGGCCAGAGCAGTCTTCCCACGTCCCCATCGCCAAATCCCAAAGGTCAGGCAGTTCGGCATTCATCGCAATGAAATCGCGCACTTCGGCGTTGGAAAAACCCAGATTGCCGATGGTTTCATCCAAAGACACCCGCAGGGTGAGGCCCATCGTATCACCGACAGCATTGCGCATATCTTCAATCACTTCGCGCGCAAACCGCGAGCGGTTTTCCAGACTGCCACCGTATTCATCGCCACGCTGATTGGTGGCGCGGCTCAGGAAGTGCTGGAAAATGCCAAAACCATGGGCGCCATAAAGGCAGATCAGATCAAACCCGGCCAGTTTCGTGCGCTTGGCGGCATTCACGAACCAGCGGCGCAGATTCTTGATATCGGTCTTGTCCATCGCGCGGGCCTGCACCGGATCATTGGTAAAGGTGCGGATCGGCAGGGCCGAAGGTGCCAGCGGCACCTCTTTGGTGTACATGTTCGGGCCGTTGATGCCGGAATAGGCCAGTTGGATGCCCGCAAGTGCGCCGTGGGTTTTCATCGCCGCCGCCATCTTGGCAATCGACGGAATGTCCTGATCTTCCCACAGCCGCAGTTCGATAAAGGGCGTAATTTCCGAGCTGTGGTGAATCTCGGTCTGTTCGGTAAAGATCACACCCCAGCCGCCTTCGGCCTTTACCCCGCGCATGGCCGCCGCTGCCGATGGGTCACGGTAACCGCCGCCGTTGCAATGCGGCACCTGATAAAAACGGTTTTTGGCCGTAACAGGGCCGATTTTTTGCGGCTGAAACAAGATATCATAACGGGGATCACGCACGGGCCGGGCCTCTTGCTTTGACAGGGCCGACCAACGCGGCATGGCGGGCATTTACGGCCGACACCGGTTTCGGTTCAATTACTGCATCCTTAATTGATGATAAGCTACAGGCTAACAACAGCCGGGATCAAGCCAAGTCAGGGCTTAGAAGCGCGCACGGTGAACTGTGACAGCACGTCCTGATCCAAAAGCTTGGTGCACAGGTCAACAAAGGCTTTTACCGTCAGCGAAGATTCTGCCCCACGCGCGCACAGCAATCCCATGCGCATTGGTTTGACTGGGCCGCTCAGCGGCACGAAGCACAGTTTCTTGCCGTCAGGGGAGGTGCTCGTCAACGGCTTGATGTTGATAATGGAATAGCCAAAGTCATTGCCGACAAGTGAATGCAGCACCGCCATATCCTGCGTGCGCTCTACAATCCGCGGCGTCACCCCGGCCTTGTCAAAGAACGAAAGAAAATAGGCAGAGCTGAGAGGCAAGTCCAGCAAGATCATCGGGTTGGGGGCCAATTCCTCAATCGACAGGCTGGTTCGGCTGGCCAAGGGATGCGCGTCTGACAGGATGGCAAAGGGCGGCAGCACGGCAAGTTGGACAAATTCCAGATCCGTCGGGATCGCCAGATCATAGGTCAGTGCAATGTCGATTGACGCGTCGCGCAAGCCATCTATCAAGCCCATCTGATGGTTCTGAAACTGGCGAAACACCACCTCGGGATAGGTCTGGGTATAGGCCTTGCGCAGGCGGGGAACAACGATCTGCGCAAAGGTCAAAAGACAACCGACATTCAACTCGCCGCGCACCGTGCCCCTGTGCAGATCGGCCAGATTTGACAGGCCCTTTGCCGCGTCCAGCACCTTTGCCGCCTGTACCATCAACGCCCGCCCGCTTTGCGTCAGCGCCATACCCTGCGCGTGCTTGCGCACAAACATCGGCAGGCCAAATCCGGCCTCCATCTGCGCAATCGCGTTGGAAATCGACGGCGGCGAGACCGACAGGTGATCTGCGGCCAAAGAGATTGACCCGAACCGACCAACCGCCACAAGGTATTCCAGTTGTCGCAGGGTAAAGCTGTTCTGCATCAAGCCCATCCCGTCATGGCCCTGCCACGATGTCATGGCTTGGTGCTTGATCCAAGTTGTCTTCAATGCCGCGTATTTGTCAAACGAATGGATCGACAGATCGCGGCCAAAGATTTCGCCGCGCGCAATCGAGGCGCCCTTCAGCACATCAGCAAAGATCGTCGGCGGCGCAAAGGCATCGGCGCCATCAATGCTGATCCGTCCGCCACCGCAGACCAGCATCAGCGCCGAGACGCGCGACGGTTCGGCCGGCTTCAGCACCTCCGAATTGCCCATTGCCAGTGCAGGCGCCAGTTTTCACGTCGCCCTGTCCAACGGAAAGGTCCACGGCACCACAGCGACCGCACAGCCAAAGGTATCCTCCGCACTGTCGCCAGATCGTGGCAACCAGTGGCGGCAATCTCGTCATAAAGCTTGTTGATTGCTTCGGCCCCGCTGCGCGCCGCATCGACAATCACGGTGCCTGCGGCCGGGTTGATGCTTTCAAACCGCTGACCAGAGGCTGCGCCCACCGCTTTGCCAGTGATCCAGCATTGGCTGCGGAATTTCAAAGCCGCCGCGCGCCAGCGCCATTTCGAAGGGCGAACAAGCGGACCTCTATGCGTCGCCCGGCACGCCGTAGGATGGTGCGATGCTGGGGTTGATGGCGCGCTGCACATAGGCGGCCATTTGAGGGCGGTAAACATCCCAAGCCGCAGCCAGCGCGGCGATTGGATCATCGGACCAGTCAATGCGCAGGTCGACCAGCGGCCAGTCCAGTTTATCGGCAATTTTCATGCCCGCCGAATGCACAGGGCCTGCCTCGCCGCCCTTTGCCAGACCAGCTTGCAACGCCGCGATCAGACGGTCACCCAGATGGCCAGTTGCCGCCTCAAACCCCGCGACCATCGCGCGTGGCACCGAGGTATTTGCCAAAAGATTGCCCCCTGCGGCGCAATCCACGCCCAAAGCCTCGCCCCAGTTGCCCAAGACCTGCCCGCCAGAATGGACCGCCCGCCCGCCCGTGCCATCAACCACCAACAATTGCCGATAGTCGATGTGCGCGCGGTCTTTGGTCACAGCAGCCAAGGCAGCGGCGGCAGATTTTCCCTGCGCCAACTGGTCCAGCAGTTCGGGTCCAAGACCGGGGTCGGTGATGTTCTGGCTGGCCACCACCCCCACCCCCGCCCGCACATGCGCACAGCGCGCAGCAACTGCGGGGGAGGAGGATGAGATCACCATGCCGAACTGGCCAGTTTTGGCGCAGCGCGCGATCAGGGAAAAGGTCATTGCAGTGTCCAATCAGTCGGGAATTACAGCCGTTCCGTCAATTTCCACCAGCCAGCTTGGGCGCGCCAAGGCCGACACAACCAGACCGGTTGACACCGGGTACACACCCTCGATGTATTCTCCCATCGTGCGGTAAACCGCCTCGCGGTGGCGCACGTCGGTCAGGTAGACCACCACCTTGACCAGATGCTGCATCGACCCTCCGGCTTCTTCGATCAATTGCTTGATGTTCTGCATCACCTTATGCGTCTGCTCCACCGGATCGTGGCTGCCGATATCCTTGGCGTCATCGAGGTTCTGCGGGCACTGACCGCGCAGATACAGCGTGCGCCCGCCGCGGGTAGCGACAGCCTGACAGAGGTCATTCGACAGGTTTTGCTCGGGGTAGGTGTCTTTGGTGTTGAACTTGCGGTAACGGGTATGCGGATCGACCATGGTGGCGGGTGCCCTTCTGTGCGGTGAGAAAGCGGATGCTCAAGCAAATGCGGTCCATGCGGCGTTGGGCTGCGATAGCCTTGGTATTTCACAAAAGCCAAACGCAGCAAAACCACTGTTTCGTTCACTGATGATTAGTCCCTCTCTAATCTGGCTTTCGGGCGACCGGCCTCGGCCTGGGACGGTGAGTTTAACGGCAGGCTAATCAACGCTGCATGAAATGCTTATTTTCCCAAATGGCCGCCTCCCCTAGACCTCGGGCAAGGGCGCGGCCGGATCGGCAGCGTTGGCAGCAAGCATCGAAAGAGGACGCCACCATGGCTATTGAGAAAATTGACACGCTTGTCGTAGGTGGCGGTCAGGCCGGTCTGGCGATGAGCGCGCATCTGAGCGCGCAAAGTGTGCCGCACCTTGTTCTTGAACGCAGCCGGATTGCCGAAAAGTGGCGGACGGGGCGCTGGGATTCACTGGTGGCCAATGGCCCGGCCTGGCACGATCGCTTTCCGAACTTGGCCTTTGATGACATCGACCCCGACAGCTTTGCCACCAAGGACCGGATCGTTGCCTATTTTGAGGCCTATGCCGAGCAGACCAAAACGCCGATCCGCTGCGGGGTCGAAGTGATATCAGCGACAAAAAACGCGGACGGAGCCGGCTTTCGCGTTGAAACCTCGCAAGGTGTGATCGAAGCCAAACATCTGGTCGCGGCCACCGGACCGTTCCAGCGCCCGCTGATCCCCGCCATCGTGCCGCAGGATTTCGGGATTGTGCAGGTCCACTCCAACGACTACCGCAATCCGGCGCAGTTGCCCGAAGGGGCGGTGCTGGTGGTGGGCGCCGGGTCATCTGGCGCGCAAATCGCAGATGAGCTGTTGCGCTCGGGCAAGCGGGTCTACCTGTCGGTCGGCCCGCATGACCGCCCACCCCTGCGCTATCGTGGGAAAGATTTCTGCTGGTGGCTTGGGGTTCTGGGCCTGTGGGACGCCAAAACCCGCGAGCCGGGGATGGAACATGTCACCATCGCCGTCAGTGGCGCCCATGGCGGCCATACCGTTGATTTCCGTCGCTTTGCCGCGCGCGGCATGACGCTGCTGGGTCGCGCCGGGCCGGTCAAGGCTGGCGTGATGCAGATCGCCCCCGATCTTGCGCGCAATATTGCCGGCGGCGATGCGAACTATCTCTCGTTGCTGGATGCAGCCGACGCTTATGCCACCAAGAACGGCCTTGATCTGCCTTCCGAACCGGACGCCCGCACATTCGAACCGAACCCGGCCTGCGTGACCGACCCGATTCTGGAGCTGAATCTGGCAGAGGCAGGCATCACCGCGATCGTCTGGGCGACGGGTTTTGCACTCGATTTCGGATGGCTGAAAGCTGACACCTTCGATGCCAAAGGCACACCGTTGCACGACCGCGGCGTGTCCAACGTGCCAGGTCTTTACTTCCTTGGTCTGCCTTGGCTGTCGCGCAGGGCGTCCCCGTTCATCTGGGGCGTCTGGCATGACGCCAAGCATCTGGCGGACCATATTGCCGAGCGCGTGTAACCCGGCACTATCGCGAACCTGCGCTGAAGGTATTGCCTGAGCGGCTTCGGTCCGAAGGTAGCCTTGGTTGATCCGTCCAGACAAAGGACGCGACGGCGGCGCTTGTGTGGCATCGCGAGATCGGAAGGTGTTTGTCCCAGAAAATCAACCATGCAGTCAGGGACCGCATGGGCCTTTCGCGTCACTCTGCGGGCCTTTTGTTCTACGCCAGATGAGGGGACAGAAGCGCCCAGCAGGCGGACCGGGCAGCCGCTTCAGGCAAAAGGTCGGGATCGATGCAGCGCTGGACGCCAAGCCCGTCAACCAGACAGATGAACGCCGAAGCGACGGTGTCCACGTCGATGCTTGATCCGGGCGGGGCCGCGTTGCGCAGGGCGGCTCCGATGGTTTCGCGGTATTCGCTGTAGCGCGCGCGATGCTCCGCGCGCAGCACCGGGTTGGTGGCGATCTCGCCCCACAACGTCAGCCAGACGTTCAGCACGTCGCGGCTGAAAAGAGCGGGCGACACCAGCGCCTCGATCAGCGCGTCGATCGGGGCAAGGCCAGGGCGCGGCGCGCAAATTGCCGCGATCCATTCGTCGTACATCCGGCTGTACACTGCCACCAAAAGCCCGTCCATCGACCCGAAGTGATGCGCAATCAGCCCGCGCGAGACGCCCGCCTCAGCCACGATCTTGTCAACGGTAAAGCCGCGGATGCCGCCACGCGCGATGCAGGCGCGGGCGGCATCTTCCAATAGCGCCCGCCTGTCCTCTGCGGACAGGCGGGACTTCTTGCGGGTCTGGTCGGTCAAGCGCGCACTCCGTCAGGCCTTGCGGAAACCGACCGGATCGGGGTGTCCGTCGGCGAGGATCGCCGGTATCAGATCGGCGTCGTGGATTGCAAGATACGCCTCAAAACAGATGAAAATGAAGCCGCCTGACTGTTCCATCAGATCTTCCATCTGGTTGAACATGGCGCGGCGCTTTTCAGCGTTTTGTTCGGTGGTGGACGCTTGATAGAGGCTTTCATACTCCGGGCTGTCGAAGAACGACCAGTTGTAGATCCCAATCTGATCGGGCCGGAACCACACAAGGTTTTCCGTGGGGTCGATGCCGCCCGCGAAGTTCATCAGCACCAGTTCCACGGACTTGTAACCCTCGCCAGCGGTCTTGTCGCCCAGCGCCCAATAGGCGGCTTCCTCAACCGGCTGGATGTTGATGGTGATCCCCGCTTCACCGAGGTTGGCCTGTATGATCTGCGCGATGGTCTGGCTGGTGCTGTCGGTCAGAGCGTAGAGATTCAGCTCCAGCCCCTCGGCCCCCGCCTCTGCCAAAAGCGCCCGCGCCTTTTCCACATCGCGTACAGCGATCAGGTTCGCGGGCCGCGCGAAGCCCGAGGTTGGCGGCACCACCCCGCTTGACCGAGCCACCAACCCGTCATAGGCGCCGTCCAACACCGCCTGCCCGTCATAGGCATACTGGATGGCTTGCCGCACGCGGATGTCTGTCAGCGGTTCGGCGTTCATGTTGATCGTCAGCCAGGCATAGCGCGTGCCGGGGGCTTCGATCAGTGCCGCACCTTCGGGCATGGCCCCCTTCAGTTGCGCCGCAGCGCCCACAGCCACGCGCGTAAAGTCATAAGCGTCGGCTTCATAGGCCAGTTGGGCGGCCTGATCGTCGGTGACAATGTAGAACTCCACCCGATCAAAGGCCGGTTTCTCACCCGTCCAGTTGGGGTTGGCTTTCAGTGTGACCTTCTGGTTCTGCTCCCATGTGTCGAAAAGATAGGGCCCGCACTGCGCCGGGATCTCGGTCGTGTAACTGCCCCCCGCAGCCTCCACCGCTTTCTGGCAGACAATATGGCCACCATAATACGGCAAGGCGATGACCAGAAAGGGCGCGAATGGTTCGGTCAGGTGGATCACGCCGTTCCGGTCGTCAATCACCTCGACCTCTTTCAGCTTTTCAAACTGATAGGCCCAGGCGCTGTCAGACCCTGCGATCCGCTCGAACGAAAACTTCACATCCGCCGCCGTGACAGGGCCGAAATCGCCGGTCCATTTCAGACCCTCGCGCAGGGTAAAGGCAAGGCGTGTGTCATCCAGCCATTCGATTTTTTCGGCTGCCCATGGGCGCCACTGGTTGCCCTCGCGCATGTCGCCAAGGCGCACCAGCGTCACATTGGTACAGCGCGGGATGATGTCGTCCAGTTCGCCAATAATGCCATAGGGGTCGAGGACCTGAAAATCGGCCGTAACGCGCAGCCGCAGCGTGTTGCCCTCGGCGGCCCAGGCAAAGCGTGGCAAGGCGGTGACGGCGACAAGGCTTGCGCCCGCCGCTTTCAGAAATCCGCGGCGGTCAGTACTCCAATGCATGGTGTTCTCCCTGTTGCTGTTGTTGATCGGCGAAGTGGCAGCGGGCAAGACGCCCGGTGGTAGTGGTGCGAAGGTCGGGGGCAGTGTGGCTGCACAAATCGCGCGCCATTGGGCAGCGGGTGTGAAACTCACATCCCGTGGGCCGCCGCAGCACCGAAGGCACCTCGCCGCGGATTGCCAGATCGGCACGGCGGCGGCGGGGGTCGGGCTTTGGCTCCGCCGCGATCAGGCTGGCGGTGTAGGGATGCGCGGGGGCGGCAAAAACCTGTGCCGTCGGCCCCTCCTCGACCACGCGCCCAAGGTAAAGCACGACGATCCGGTCGGCCACATGGCGCACCAGCGCAAGGTTATGGGTGATGATCAGGTAGGCCAGCCCCATATCACGGCGCAAGTCCGCCATCAGGTTGAGAACCTCGGCCTGCACCGACACATCAAGCCCTGCCGTCGGCTCGTCCGCGATCACCAGTCGCGGGCCCAAGGCCAGCGCCCGCGCCACCCCCACCCGCCGCGCCTGCCCGCCCGACAATTCGTGCGGATAGCGGTTGGCGATGGCGGGCGGCAGGCCAACGGTTGCCAGAAGGTCGCGCGCCGTGCGGGCCGGGTCGGACAACGGCTGGCGGTGGATGCGGAACGCTTCGGTCACCAGGTACCCCACCGTCAGGCGCGGCGACAGCGAGGCGGTGGCGTCCTGAAACATCATCGCGGCATCGCGGCGCAGCCGGGCAAAACCGTCACGCCCGGCCACGGCGGTGCCGTCGAACCGGATCTCGCCGCCGCTGATCGCCTGCAAACCCATCACGGCACGGGCGAGCGTGGTCTTGCCCGACCCGCTTTCCCCGACCAACGCCACGCTTTCCCCGCGCCCGACCGACAGGCTGACATCCTTCAGGATCGGCAGCCCCGCGCGTGACAAGAACCCACCCAGCGGCAGGTCGACCGACAGGTTTTGAAGCTCCAGCACCGGGATCATACCGTCCCCCTGTGACACAGGACCGAACCGCCTGCATCGGTCCTGCGGCGCGGCAACGGCTGTTGGCAGGTTGGCATCGCCACGGTGCAGCGGGGCAGAAACGCGCAGCCGGGCGGCGGGGCGGTCAGGTCCGGCAGTCGCCCGCCGATGGTTGGAAGGCGCCCCGAGGACGGGTCAACCACCGCCGGATCGCAGGCCAGAAGCGCGCGGGTATAGGGGTGCTGTGGCGCGTGGAAAATCGCGTCGACCGACCCCTCTTCCACCACCTCGCCCGCATACATCACCGCCACCCGGTCACACAGTTCCGCAATCACGCCCAGATGGTGGGTCACGATCACGATGGCCCCGTCAAACGTGGTGCGCAGGTCACGGAGCAGGTGGATGATCTGGGCTTCCATCGTCACGTCAAGAGCGGTGGTCGGCTCGTCCGCGATCAGCACATCGGGCTGCATCAGAAGGGCGGCGGCAATGGCGACGCGCTGGCGCATCCCGCCCGACAGTTCGTGCGGATAGCGGCCAAGACAGCGCGCAGCATCGGGTATGCCGACACGGTCAAGCATTGCGGCCAGCCGTTCGGGCCGGGCCAGCGACAGATCATGCGCGCCCACGAAATCCGCCAATTGCTGACCGATGGACAGAACCGGGTTGAACGCGGTCATCGGGTCTTGAAACACCATCGCCACCGACCGTCCCCGCAGGGCGCGCTGTGCGCCGGGGGCCAACCGCAAGATATCCGTGCCATCCAGCAGCACCGCGCCCTGCCCCACCCGCGCACCCGAGGGCAGAAGGTTGATCATCGCCGCCGCCAGCGTGGATTTGCCACAACCGCTTTCGCCCATGATCCCAAGCACCTCGCCCCGCGCGACCGACAGCGACACATCGCGCACCGCCTGCAGGGTTCCCCCCGGCACACGGTAAACGACCGACAGGTTCCGCACTTCCAGCACCGCCGTCATGCCCACCGCCTTCCCGCGCCGCGCGGGTCAAGCACATCGCGCAACCCCTCGCCCAGAAAGGTGAACCCCAGCGTCGCCAGAACCAGAGGGATGCCCGCTACGATCACCACATGCGGTGCCTGGCGCAGCGAGGTATAGCCTTCTGCCAGAATATTCCCCCAGGACGGTGAGGGCGGCTTAACCCCAAGGTTCAAATAGCTGAGGCCCGCCTCCAGCATGATGACCACGGGAACGTCCATGCAGATCAAAATCACCAGTGGCCCGGCCACATTCGGCAACAGGTGGCGAAAGATGATCCGCCCCGGCCCCGCCCCCATCGTCCGCTCGGCCAGAATGTAATCCGCCCCGGCGAGGGTCAGAGTCTGGGTGCGGATCAGGCGCGCATAGGCGGGAAAGGACACCAGCACGATCACGAGGATCAGCGTCGTGGTGCCGGGGCCAAGGACCGTAATCACCGCCAGCGCAAAGAAAATCATCGGCAACGACGATAGGCTGTCGAACACCAGAACCAGCACACTGTCCAGCCAGCGCGGCCCATATCCGGCGATCAACCCCAGCACCAACCCGATTGCCCCCGCAATCCCGACCGAGGTGATGGCGATACCCAAGGCCAGCCGCGCCCCCCAGATGATGCGCGACAAAAGGTCCCGGCCCAGATGGTCAGTCCCCGCCCAATGCGCGGCCGACGGTGACAAGAACTTTGCCTTCACATCCAGCGCAATCGGGTCATAGGGCGCAGTCCAAGGTGCGAGCAGCGCCATCGCAACAAAAGTGACCACGATCACCAGCCCAGCCAGACCCATCGGATCGCCCAAAAGCGCGCGCCCGATGCCGCGTCTTGCGGGCAAGGCCGGGTCAACTGCGAAGGACATCACGCACCCTCGGGTCCAGCCGCGCGATCAACAGGTCGGCGGCGGTGACGATCATCAGGTAGAACGCGGTCATGAACAGCACCGTGCCCATAACCACCGGATAGTTGCGCTTTTCCACCGCCGCAGTGATCAGCGTGCCGATGCCGGGCCGGGAAAACACGCTTTCGACAAAGACCGCGCTCGACAGGATGCCGCCGAACCCCACCGCCAGCACCGAAATCGTCGGCACGATGGCCACCCGCAACGCGTGGCGAAAGACGATGTCGCGCTCGCGCATCCCAAACGCGCGGGCGGTGCGGATATGCGGCGCCTCCATCACCTCGAGCATCGAGGCACGGATCAGGCGGGCCAGGTACCCGACCCAGCCCAGCCCCAGCGCAAAGGCCGGCAGCACCAGCGCGCGGGCTTGGCTGCCAAGATCCCCAGCCTCGCCCGCGCCAATGGCGGGCATCCAGTTCAGCCATACCGCGAACACAATCAACGCATAGATCGCGATCACAAAGGACGGCACCGAGATCACGCTGACCGACAGCACACCCAGCATCCGGTCCACCGCCGTGTCGCGCCAGACGACGGCAGCGCAGCCAAGCAGCACACCCAGCGTCAGCGCCCAGCCCAGCGCCACAACGCCAAGGATCAGGGTGTTCGGAAACACCTCCAAAATCTGGTCCAGCACCGGGCGCTTCGACCATACGTCGGTGCCAAGGTCGCCCTGCAACACATTGCCAAAGAACAGCAGTATCTGCGTCAAGATCGGCTGATCGAGCCCCATTCTCTCCCTCAACGCCTCTTTCAGTTCCGGCGTGGCGCGCGGTCCCAGCGCCAACGAGGCCGGGTCGCCCGGCACCAGAAACACCATGCCATACATGGCAATCATCACCACGATCAGGATGAGGAGCGAAAGCCCCAAGCGCCGGATCGCATAAGCAAGCATCAGCGTTGGCCCTGTGTTCGGTCAGATATGGTCACGCGGTATCCTTTCGTGCCAGTCGCGGGCGAAGACCTCTGCGCCGTTTTCGGTGATGCGCAGTTTCATGGTCACGATGAAATGCGTGGCATCACACGACAGCGATCCTTCGCTTTCATGTGTGAACATCCCATCCGGTCGCTCGATCTGCACCGTATAGCGCGTTTCGCAGCGGGCACTCAGCGGGTCGCCGTCAGTGATCCGGTAGCGCGCAATGCCGGTGCCGCGATGCGTCTGGCCGATGGCAGGCATTTCGGTCGCATAGATCCAGCGCGGGAAGTCCACGACACTCTCGCCACTCAGCAGGTCCCGCGTGACGGTCCGGCGGATCACCGCAGCCGCCGGATTTGGCGGCAGTTCGTGCTGTGGGTCGGCCTTCGCCTCCTCTGGCGGGTTGAAGGCACGCAAGGCAGCATCCTCGGGGCGCTGCGGGCGCACCGGCAGCTCCAAAGCGCTCTCGCCCAGATGCACCGTCAACGTCGCAAGCTCCGGCGAGGGCCAGGCAATCGGCCAGTAGACGGTCGAGATCGACACCGCCATCCGATGCCCCGCCGCAAAGCGGTGCGCAATGTCGTCCAGATCGACCACCGCGGTCTCCAACCGCCCCGGCACAAGCGCCTGCGGGCTGCCATGCCCATGCCGGTGGCAAAGGTTCAAGTGCCCTATCGCCACCCGCGTCGAGGCGCCCGACGGTGCCACATCATTGACCCGAACCGACACCAGCGCAAAGGGCTTGTCACTGGCAAAACGCAAGGTGAGTTGCGGCGCACCAAGGATTTCCAGCGGTTCGCTCAGGGGCTCGGAGACAAAGACCAGCGACCCGCCGTCATCCTCCCGCTGGTCCGTCGCCCACTCCGCGTCATCGCCATACCGCCCGACTTCTCCCGCCGTCAGCCCCACCCAAAGTGGCGAGCAGATGCTTGCGGTTCCCGCGCCTTCCCCACCCAGCCGACCGTTTGCGCCCAGCGCCAACTGTTGCGTCTGGATGCGCGGTGAAGGCCAGACCTCCTCACCAACCCAGCGCCCCGGTCGTTCGTGGTAGCAGGTTTGCGGCGGGACATGATCTTGCATCCAGGCCCGCAGCATCGGCTCATCCATGATCCCAGTGTCGCACCCCTTCAACCAATGGTCGCACCAGCGCAGCACCTCTTGCAGCCAACCGATTGCGGGTTCGACCGTGACCGAATGCGGGAAGGAATGCGCCCACGGCCCGATCAGCCCAAGGCGCGGCCCCGAGAGGCCCGCCAGCAACCGCGGCACCGCTTCGGAGTAATTGTCCGCCCACCCCGACACTGCATAGACTGGAATGGTGATCTTCGAGAGGTCCTCGCAGACCGACCCCTGCCGCCAATAGTCATCCCTCGACTGATGCTCCAGCCAGTGCAGGATCCACGGCCGGTTGACCTCCATTCGCGCGGCCCACATGTCGCGCCATGCCTCGCCCACAATCGCCGGATCGGGCGGCAAGTCCTGCATCGCGAACATGGTCGAAGACCAATCGAAATTGTCCTTCGACAGGCACCCGCCGACCCAATGGATGTCGGTCGCATAGCGGTCATCGGTGGAGCCGACGGTGATGATCGTTTTCAGCGCAGGCGGCTGGCGCGCAGCGATCTGCAGCCCGTTGAAGCCGCCCCAACTGATGCCGTACATCGCCACCTGCTCGTCGCACCACTCCTGCGCGGCCAGCCAAGCTATGGCATCGACACCGTCCAACTGCTCTTGCTCGCTGTATTCGTCATGCAGTACGCCCTCGCTGTCACCGGTGCCGCGAATGTCCAACCGCAGGCAGGCATAGCCGTGCCGCGCAAGGTAACGGTGCATCTTCTCATCCCGGGCGCGGGTCCCGTCACGCTTGCGGTATGGCAGGTATTCCAGGATCAGCGGCACGCGCCCGGCCCCCTCGGGTCGCCAGAGCCGACCGGCCAGACGGGTTCCGTCGGGCAGGGGGACCCAAATATTCTCCTCCTCGATCAGGTCGAAGGGATACTCGGTCTTGGTATGAATTGCTTTGCCCATCAGTTCATCGGCGCTCCACCTTCGGCCTTGCGGCGGGTCACATAAGCGGTCAGCGCCTCATCCACCGCTGGGTCCAGCGCGGGGTCAACATGCGCCGCCAGCAACTCCTTCCAGACCGTGTTGGCCCGAGCCCGCGCATCGACGCTGCCTTTGAGCAGCCAGTTTGGATGGTTGTCCCAGTTCGACAGCATCGGTGTATGGAACGCCGTCTCGTACCGCGCCATCGTATGCGCCGTGCCGAAGAAATGCCCGCCCGCCCCAGCCTCAAGGATGGCATCCAAGGCCAGCGAATCTTGGTCGGTCGCCATCGGCTCGAAATAGGCGTCCATCATCTGCAGCATCTCGGCATCAAGGATCAGCTTCTCAAAACTCGCCGTCAACCCGCCATGCAGCCACCCCGCCGCGTGGTTCAGCAAATGCGCGCCACCCGTCAGCGCGCCCCAGAGCGCCATCTGCGACTCGTAGGCCGCCTGCGCATCCACCTCGTTGGCTGCGGTCACGTTGGATGACCGGAACGGCACCCCGATATGGCGCGCAAGCTGCCCC
Organism: Pseudorhodobacter antarcticus; assembly: GCA_945860375.1. The sequence goes on along the minus strand of CAMAQR010000003.1, from coordinate 4,780 downwards.
GACACCTGCGCGGCCTTGGCATATTCCGGCGTCCCGAACGCAGGCGAGCCGGACCGCATGTCGACGTTAGAGGTAAAGCCGCCATACATCACAGGCACCCCCGGCCGAACGATCTGGGTAAGGACAATCCCCGCCATCGCCTCGGCATGCTGCAGCACCAGCGCCCCCGCCAGCGTCACCGGAGCCATCGCCCCCGCCAAGGTGAACGGGGTGATCACGTTCACTTGCCCGTGCGCGGCCATCGCGATCAGCCCTTCGGCCATCGGTACATCCAGTTGCAGCGGCGAATTGGTGTTGATGATCCCCAAGAGCACCGGCCGATCACACAACCCCTCCGCCGTCGTCCCAAGCATGATCGCAGCCATCTCGATCCCGTCCATCGTGCGGGCGTGGCCAAGCGTCTGGGTCTGCCAGCTTTTGTCCACCAGCCGGATTTGCGCGTGGTAGATGTCCAGATGCCGGGTATTCGCGGCCAGGTCCAGCGGCTCGAACGGCCCGCCGCCCTCTTGATGGATCACGTTAAGCGCCTGGATCAGCCGCAGGTAATCGCACATCTCGACGAAAGTGCCATTGCGGCGGCCCTTGTCGTTGCACATCACGTAAGCCGGGCCACCGACGGCCCCATAGACGCACCACCCGCCACCGACCTTCAGGTTCCGCGCCGGATTGCGCGCCTCAAGCGTGAACGTCGCAGGCACTGTCGCCAGCTGCGCTGCCAGAAGGCCAGCATCCAGCCGCACCGTCTCGCCCTGCACATCCGCGCCTGCGGCCGCGAACAACGCGCGCGCCGCGGGATGCAGCACCCGCATCCCCTGCCGTGCCAGCACCTCCAGCGCGGCCACATGGATCGCCGCCACCTGATCGTCGCTGATTACCTTCACCGGCGGCATCTGCCGCTCCACTTGGCCCCAGGGCCGCTGCGGCACCCCGCCGACCGCCCGGTCAGCCTGCCGTCTGCGCCCCTCGGCCCGGGTCATTCCGCGGCCTCCGGCATTTGAAAATCGCGCGCGGCAAAGGGCGCATCCCGCCGCACCATGACGTTCGCAACCCCCAGATCCCGCGCCGTCTTATGCCCCTGATAGACGGCATGGACGATGGCCCCGGGCGCATTGGCATCCCCCGTCAGGTGAAGCCGCCCCGGCAGCGCGTCCACCGCCAGCGCTTCGTGCAGCGCACTCCCCCCAGCCCGGTAGCCGACGATCACCAGCGACCGCACCGCGATCCGGCGCTCCTCGCTGCTGAAAATCTGCGCCAGCCGCAACTCCTCGCCATCAAAGCCCGTCACCACCTCAAGCGTCCGCAGAGTGATCCCCTTCTCCGCAAAGGACTGATGCACCAAAGGCTGCTCGTTGGTCATGAACCCCCATGCCGCCGCCGCCCCCGCAGTGGTGATGTAGGTCACCGCCAACCCCTGCCCCGCCAACTGCTCTGCCACCGCCGACCCAAGGTAGTAGCTGTCATAGTCGAACACCGCGACCGGTCCTTCCGGCACGACGCCGGCGGCCAGATCATCCGGCGTGTAGACCCGTGGCGCGACCAAAGGCCCGGCAGGCAGCTCGTTCGCCCCGCAAAGATGCGGCAACCAGCGCGCGCCGGTGGCGATCACCACATGATCCGCCGCGAACTCCCGCACGTCTGCCGCCGACAGCTCGCTTTCGGGGTAAAGCGACACGTTTGGCAGCTTGCGCAACTGCCCCATCCGGTAATCCACCACCCGGTGCCACTGCCCCAACCCCGGCAACCGGCTTTCCCAGCGCAAACGCCCGCCAAACTCCCGCGCGCGGTCTGCCAATGCCACCTGATGCCCGCGTCGCGCCAGTGTCAGCGCCGCCTCCAGCCCTGCGGGACCAGCGCCCACGACCAGCACCGAACCCGCGCCATCCTTCCGCACGACCTCTGGATGCCAGCCCCGCCGCCACTCTTCGCCCGCCGTCGGGTTTTGCGTGCAGCGCACCCAGACCCCGTCGTGCCAGCTTGAAATGCACAGATTGCAGCCGATGCATTCCCGTATGTCCTCGACCCGGCCTTCCTGGATCTTCTTCGGCAGGAACGGATCGGCGATCGACGGCCGCGCCCCGCCGATGAAATCCAGCACCCCGCGCTTGATCATCGACACCATCGTGTCCGGGCTGGTGAATCGGCCGACACCCACCACCGGCTTGTCGGTCACGGTTTTCAGGAAATCCACCACCGCCTCATGGCTGCCTTCGGGTGTGTACCGGCTGGCTGCGCAGTCAAACGCGGAATAGTCCATCTTGACATCAAAAAGGTCTGGCGCGTCCTTCAGATAGCCGATCACCTCATGCGCCTCGGTCGGTGCCACCTCGGAGGGTCTGGCCCGCAACTCCTGCATCGAAATCCGCAGCGCCACCGCACAGCGCCCGCCCGTCGCCTCGCGCACCGCATCGATCAACTCTTCCACCAGCCGCACCCGGTTGCGAACCGACCCGCCATAGGCATCCGTGCGCTGGTTATAGTCCGACATCAGGAACTGATACGGCAGATACCCCATCCCGGCATAGACATAGAGGATATCGAACCCCGCCCGTTCCGCCAGCACCGCCGCGTCAGCATGCCAGCGGATCAGCTCGCGGATGTCGGTGGCGTCCATCACCCTCGGCCGGGCCGAAGACATGAAGGGCACATGCGTCGCCATCCATGGAACGCCAGAGGGCGACAGGGGCGCATCCCGGGTGGTCCGGTTCACGGCCGCAGCGCCGCCATGCCACAACTCCACCGCCGCAAGTGACCCGTGGCGGTGCACGGCTTCGGTCATCAGGGCATGGCTGCGCAGGTCGGCCTCGTCCCAAAGGCTGGCAAACGGAAATGGGCTGTCGTCCGAGCTTGGATGCACCGAGCAGGCCCCGGTCGATACCACCGCCCAGCCGCCTTCGGCCTTTGTCTCGCGGAACGCTGCGCGCACATGCGGCGCGGCATTGGTCATGCCCGAGGCATGCGGCACCTGAAAGAACCGGTTGCGCGCCAGCTTCGGCCCGATCCTGACCGGTTCAAAAAGTATGTCAAAGCGTGGGTCACCCGGCATGCCTCATCCTCAATCGATTCCTTACTGAACTAATGTATAGTAGCAATGTCGCACCTTGTTGCAATTGATTTCTCAGACCTCAAACCAACACCTGTCAGGGTAGAGCGCTGCGGCACTGCACCGGCCAAACCCTTGGGCAACGGCACGGCGTTGTTGTCGGGGCGCTGGGCATCGGCGGTCAGGATGATGATCCGGGTTTCAGGCCATCTGGTCATGGCTGTTCTTCCGACTGGTCATGGTCGGCAAGGAAGGCCGCGATGCGCGACATGAGATCGTTGCGGCCGTTCGCACCGGCCCCAAGGATCACGTCGCCATCGTCGTCGGTTTCCAGATCAGCGATCTTGTGCAGCGGGGCGACGAGGCGTTTGGCCTTCCAAGCGTCGCCGCGTTGCTGCTGAAACAGAACGAGGATTGGGCCGTCCAGCGCACCCGTTACCTGACACTGGAACCGTAGTGTCTTTGGACGATGATCCTTTGATCAGCCTGCCCGTTGTGGCGCGTTGAACAAGCAGGCCCGCAACCAAAATGGCGGCGATCTTCTTGGCCAGCCACACCACGCCCCAAGCCTCGATCGCCTTCCGCTGCGTTGGCCGCAACCGTCATGGTCTGGCCATGACACGAGAACGGGTCTTGACCCTAGCCACATGATTCCACCTAAAAAAGTCTGAATAGAAAATTTCCAATCGCTTATCAAAAGAACGTCTTCTGCTCTAAAGATACATGATGGCATCCACAAGGTGACTGGCTCGTGCTGTTATACTTGAATATATTCCATGAGGTTTTTGGGGAATTTCACACCAATGTCAGCCAGTCCAGATTTTTCAGTTCCGGTTGAAGAGAGTGTCCGTAGGATCACGGACCTGATTTTTATCCAGTCACCGCCGCGCGCAGTGGATTTGGCTTTGGTCCTGTGCAGCCCCAACCCAACCGCATCAAAACCCGCGATCGAGCTGTACCACAGCGGATTAACAAAATTGATCGTTGTGTCAGGTCTTGGGCGCGGGGCAGCCGGAGAGGCGCCCGAGTGGCACGTTCATCTCGACCTGTTGCTCTCAAACGGTGTGCCCGAAAAGCATATCCTGATTGAGCCTGATGCGACAAACACATTGGAAAACATTGTTTTTTCCGCGCGGCTTATCGAAAAGCACATCAGCTGGTCCGGGATCGGCACCGTTGCAATTTGCTGCAAGCCACTCCATTCCCGTCGGGCGCTCTTGACGGCACAGACGCATCTGCCAGCCGGCAGGTCGATTTCGGTGCATTGCCCGAATGATCCGTTGGACATTCAAGCCGACACTTGGTGGCACAGTCAGGTCGGGCAGACGCGCGTCATGGGTGAACTGCGTCGGATCGGGGAATACGCGCAAAAGGGTGACATCAGGATTTCAGGGCCGCATGATGCCGGCTGAGGCGGCAAAGCGCGCGCATCTGGTCGGAATCGGCGGGACTGGGATGAGCGCCCTTGCCCGGCTTTACCTTGGTGCAGGCTGGACGGTATCGGGAAGTGACAGGGTGGAGGGTGAACAGATCGGCCTTTTGCGCAAGCTCGGGGTGGTCGTGGCGCCGGGCGCCGGACACCTGCGAGGCGTAGGGTCAAAACCCAATCAACCTATTGATCAATTTTGCCTTGTCTGATTCACTCTTCCTTGTGATGCGGGAGAGGTGTGCAGTGTCGGCAGGATTTTGGCTTTCAGACCGGGCTTGGGCAGCGATCGAGCCGCTTTTGCCGACGAACCA
>CAMAQR010000002.1 GCA_945860375.1 Pseudorhodobacter antarcticus | reverse complement strand
CCATCCTCCTCTTCGCCCCAAGCCATCGTGGTAAGACTGGGATGCGGCGGCGACACGGAGACGGCGGGGGTGACCGCAGTGCCGTCTTGGCCAGCTGTCGCGCTCTTATGGACAGGACCTGCCACACAGGCGGCAAGGGAAAGAACACTTGATGCTGCGATCAACCTGCGGGACATGACAGCCACTCCAATCCAATTCTGCGGCACCATGCCCTCCCCGCAGGGGCGACCACAAGGCCACACGGCGGGAATGGCGGGAATGGCGGGAATGTTTCCCTGTCCTTCTATATGTGTGTGATCTCAAAAAAAATGCACCCGCGAAAGACAGGAAACATTCCCGCCATTCCCGTCATTCCCCCCTGATCAGGGGCCGCCCTCCTGCTCAACCCGGTAGGACACAGCATCTTTGGCGTTCAACTTGCGGGCTGTCAGGTGCAGTCCGTGGGCAATCTGACCATTGCGCCCCGACAGCAGCTTGCCGATGCTGCGCGGACTAGACGAGATATCGCGGCCCACCACATCGTTCAGGGCTTCCTTGAGGGTCAACGAGATGGATGTATCGGCGGCCTTCTGGACATCTTTGCCAGTGAACCATTCACCGCTGAACTGCTCCGACAGCGCTTGCAACAGGTCACCCAGCGCATCCAACGTGGGATCAGCCGCCTGCACTTCGCGAATCAGTTCCATCGGATCGCCATACTCACCGGGGGCCAAAACTGTTCCAACCCAGACCACGGTCTGACGTACAATGTCGTCCCAGTCCTCAAAGCTCGCCATGCGCCCCTTCGCGCGCGGGACCCCAGACGACTGATAGGCACGGATCAGGGTACAGGCTGCCGTCACCATTTCGAGGCGATGGGTGCGAACGTGGGCCAAGGGGTCCACGGCAAATTCGCGGGCGAAAGGCGTCGCGGAACGCGGGTCGATCCGGCACTTAATCACACGGCGGGGCATGTCCCCCTCGAAGGTGATGTTGTTGCCCGTGAATAGCAGAAGGGCGCGGTTGGGCAACCGCAGCGCTTGAGATTTGCCAAGCACGCGGTCAGCCATCACCGGCGCGGTCAGGAACCCCGCCATGGCGGCACTGTCAAAAGACCCCGTGACATTGTCCCAGATGAGGGTGGCCGTACCCATCACCAGCGCCGCGAACAGCCGCTTGCGAACTTCTTCGTCATCGCGGCCCTTGGTGTGGGGGAATGTGTCAGGCTCTCGCCCAGTGGCTAAATAACCCACACAGCGGGCCAAGAGCGTCTTGCCGCTGCCTTGCACAGGGGCATCAAAAGCCAATGCCGGTGCGGTGGGCAGGACAGGGCGTTCGACCGCTGTGAGCAGGGCGCAAAGCATGGCCCCCTTGGCGGAGGCGTCCACAAAAGGGAAGCTCTCAAACGGTGCCCACAGCGTCGTCAGCGCAGCCTGTGCTTCTTCAATTGTCGGCTGGTTGGGCACGGATTGCGCCTCTTGCCCCATGGGGTCGAAGAACAGCTGCGAGGGGGCATGATAGCCCGGTTGGTCCAGCACGGTCCCATCTGGCAACACCACCGGCGCTGTGATCACAGCGTTCAGCGGTTTGAGGTTCCGGCGATCCTTTAACCCAAGGGTCTGGCGCAGCATGTCTTTCGGCGGGTCGATGTCATAGGGATTGTCACCTTTATCCATCTTCCAGAACTGCACGCCCTGCCCAAGATGATTTGCCAACGTATGCTCGTCCAAGACATGTAGACGGCCCTGATCGACAAGAACAGCGGCCTCGCCATAATCGAAGGCAAGAGGGTCGCGGCGCAGGTGCTCAACCGTTTGGGTTACCGCTTCGGCGGTGTGCCCGCTGAATACTTGGGTTTCAGTCAAAACGCGATTGAGGCGGTAGGTCTTTCCACCATGGGCGAAGGAATGCAGGGTCGGCTTACCCTGCAGAAGAAACAGCCTGCCAACGGGGCGCCCGCCGCCATAGTCCGGCTCCACGGGGTCAAGCGTCAGCTTGCGGTCATAGCGCGCAGGGTTTTCCAGCAGGGCCGCAACCGATATGGCTTCAAAACCATCCTTGGTTTCGACTCGGATGACGAAGTCCCCCGCCAGTTCGCCGCCGTCCAGCACGCGACGCAGACGCACCTTTGCCAGCTCCACCACAGCGGGATCGTCGCGTTCTGCCTTGGTCAAGGTTTCCAAAAGCCACGCCTCAACCCAAGCCTCGCGGGCTTCTTCAGCCTCCGGCGCCATCTCAGCCCGCGCCTCTTGTTTGAGAACGCGCACATCATCCATTTCATCCATTTCATCCAAGGACAGGTCGGCAAATACCGTGGCGGTGTCAACTGCAGCGGTTTCACCCGCGATCAGGACAGGGCTGCCGCGATCTTGGTGCAACGGTGCCGTGCAGTAGGCACCACCAGCGAAATCCAAGCGGTTGGGCTGCCAAACGCTGCCGTCAACCAGTGTGCGATCCAGCAAGGCACCAGATGTGCTGACCTCGAAATGCCCATGCCCTGCCAACCACAGGCGATCCAGCAGCACATTGCCTGAACGCGGGATGTCGGCGGCATTCTGGACCAACAGGTAAAGCCGCTGCCCTCGGACACCCCACAGCGGCGTCTCCCCGTTGTAGATGCAACTCGACGCGCTGGGGGACCACAGCATCTCGCACGGCGCCAGACCCGGCACCGCTGCCCTGACCGCTGCCACGAGGCCGTCGCGGTCCAGCGGGTCTGCGCCGCCCTTGGGTGGATCATAGTCCAGCATCATCACACCAGCCCCTTTAGGGTACTGGAACGCGTCCTTGGTCCGGGTGGTGGCATCTACGGGGCTTCCGGCGCGTTCAAACATCTTGCGCGACAGCACTGTCGTCGCACCGTTCATTGGCACGCCATAGACAAGGGCATGGCTGGACGTCAGCTTTTTGAGGGTCTCTGCGAGACCTGTCAGGTCGGCAATCGGCACCACGAGACACTCGCCCGCTGCGAACTGACCACCGGCAAGTTTTTCAACCTCACCATTGGGCAAGAGCTTGAACGCCTTGGACAAACGCGCCGGAAGTTTTGCCTTTATGACCGTCAGTTGCGCCATTGCGGCATCAGCGCGGGGCTGCGGGTCGCCGACGGGCTTTTGCTCATCTGGTTGGTCAAGGTAGATAGCAGAATTTGGCATAAATGCCTCCTATTGATTGAAGGAGGGCCAGTTTCAGGCTATGGTCAAAGTGTTGATAATCGACCGCTGATCCCCGCCCGAACGATTGTGTGGGGATCAGCCCTTGGCTGCGCTGCGCTTCTGGCGGGACTGCACCCAAGCCATCAGATCGCTCTCGCGCCAGCCGACAGCGCGCTTGCCGAGCATCACCGGCTGGGGAAAATCACCGGAGGCCAAGGCGTTGTAGAGCGACGAGCGGCACAGGCCGGTGATGTCGAGGGCTGCGGGAAGGCGGTGGATTTTGTCGGGCATCGGTGGCTCCATCGGGCTGTTGATGGAGGCACTATCGCCCGAGTTGCCATGCCGAAAAATGAGTGGGAAATCCCCGCGAAATCCAAATCAGTTGGGTTTTTTGACTTGAATTTGGTTAGGCGGTCGACCCGGAGCTTTTAGCTTTGGCTCCTTTACTACTGCTTCGCGCCACACGCTTTCGAACACGTCATCGGAAAGGCCGGGAGCAAACCTGTCGCGGAGAACCTTTTTCGTCTGGCGCTGTCCTCGCCACGACGCAACGATCTGCTCTGCCACCCCATTGGAGGACCATTTGGGAAGGGGCGCCGCGTTTGGAACCATTCTGATATAATTTTCAAAAGCTTTGACCTCGAACAAAACAATGCAATTTAAGGGCGGGCCATAGAACTGTTCTTTGGTTACGCCCAAGGTTCTGATGTCGTTTGAGGTGCCACTCCCGACGGTTCCCACCATCCAGTCGAAATGGGTTCCCTTGGACCTAGAGGTGTCGTCACCCGAAAACACTTCCACGCCTGCAGGCGTGATACCTCCACTCGCTAGCAGAACCCAAGCGGCAGAGTACTTGCGACCAAATGCCCAACAAAGTTCAGATGTCGCCTCGGTCAAGCTTTCGAAATCGATATCCTCATTTGGGGTTTCCCGCGCATATCCACTTTGGGCGAAAACGGCTGTTCCGATGCGGTGCCACACATCTCGCGCTGAAATCATATTTTTTGGTCCGAACATCTTGATCGCCTTGTTCTAGTTTTCCTGCGTCACAAAATCCGCCCAACGTTGCAGGACAACGCGGCGCTCTTCAAGCATGTCGGTGCGGGAATAGGCGGCGTCGAGGTACTTTGGCTGGTGCGACTTGATAAAGTCGGACACCTGTTTGTCAACCTTGGTGTCGGTACACCATGATCCGAGTGTCGCGCGGAACCCATGCGTGGTGATATCGCCAAACGACTTGATCGATTTCAGCATGGTGCTGCTTGAGATCATCTCGCCCTGCTCGTTGCAAAGAACATAGCCTTCCCCTGTGCTGGCATCCTTCAGGACGTTCAGCATCGTGACCAACTGGTTGGGCAGCGGTTGGCGGTGCGCCTTGCGCTTCTTCATGTCCGCCGATGGGGTGGTCCAGACCGCCGTTTTGAAGTCGATGTGTTCCCATCGCATTTTTCGGATTTCGCCGGTCCGTTTGCCGAGAAGCACCGCCAGTACGATCCCCACTTGGGTCTGAATGGTCATCTGGGGCCGGGACATCAACCAGACCCAAAACTCCTGCACGCGCTGATAGGGAAGGGACTGAAAGTGCTTCACTTGATGCTGATGGGCTGGCATCGAACGGGGCGCTGGGGTCGGGTTATCCTCCCGCAGTTCAAGATCGATGGCATAGTCAAAGACCCGCTCAACCGAGCCACGGATTTTCACGGCACTGCGATGCATGTCGACCCAGATGCCACTCAGCGCCAGAATGATTTCCTTGCGCTTGATCTCGTTGATCGGTCGGCGGCCAAGCGCCGGGAAGACGTGGTATTCCAGTTGCTCTAAAACCTGCACCTTGTAGCGGCCCTCTGAGAGACCGTTCTTAACATGGTTGTGGTACCAGTCGCGCCCGACCTGATCGAACGTCGGCGTGGCATGATTGGCCGCAACCTTTTCGCCTTTGACGAGGCCTGCCACTTCATCAGGCACGATGGTGGTCTCAAGGGCATTCCGGATCGCCTGCACCCCGTGCCCACCTTTAACCAGCGCCACGATGCGCGGGGTGATTGCCCGTGCCTTCGTCGCGCCCACCTCAGGCCAAGACCCTATGGTGATGGGAACCCGTTTTCCGTCCACCGTAATACGGCAGAGCCAGTTCGCCTTACCCGACAGCCGTGTGTGGAAGTAAAGGTTAGGCGTTCCGTCCGGATATTGCTTTTGGACCTTCAGCTTCACGTAGCCTTCGAGTTCTTTGACCGTCAACATGTCTGGTGCGCCTCCGGTATACCGCAAAGGGGTCGGCTATGTATGATGCTACATGGACGTCAATGCAAGAACATGAGGCGTAATACTCAGCTATTACTGAAAAATACAAAACATGCGTGGAACCCAGCGGACCCTGCAGAACAGGCATCCGGGGGATTTCACACCCCCGCGCTTCGCTACCCCCGTGGGATATTTTCAGACAGATGAAAAATTTGAGGCAAGTTTTAGCGGCTTAGACCCAAGCCGTCGGTGCCCGGGGTCGTGGCTGCCAAGCGTCTTTTGGCCTGCAGAGGTGGCCGCAAGTCTGCGGAGCCAACCAAGGCTTCGCTTGCATTTTTGCTTTCGCTAGGGGTTTTGTCTGAGATCATCCCGTCTGGCTGCGGCGGTCCGTGGTCAGAGCGGTGGCCGCCAACACGCAGCGGGTTCAACTGCAATTTCGACGTCTCCGTCTTATTGGCCTGCGCGATCTGGATCCGCAGCAGTCCTGTGCAATGGCGTCGCAGCGGCCCGACCTTCTTCGAGGATGCGAACCGGGAGAGATCATCGACGGCCGATCGGCAGGTCAAGGTGACAACTGCTCCGGTTTCGGGCCACACCGGTTTCGGGCCGCGCCAGTTTCGGGCATCTATATGATCTGTCGGCACACAGGATCATCCTGAGTATCTGGCGGAGACGGCGCTCCAATCCCGCCACCCCCTGTCGCAAGGATGCCCGCGCCCAAAGCATCGGTCCTGTCGCGGCCTATGGCATTGGAGTGCCGCCCACCAATGCGCGGATGCGATGGACACACCTGCCCCGAGAAATGGCACCGACCTTGAGGCCAAAGTTTCGCAACAGCCCCAACAGCAACCGGAGCGCGCTATGGCTTATGCCTTTTCCTGCGCCACGGGCCTGCTCCCGCCGTGTGCGCTGGGGATTGAGGCGGCCGCTGCGCTGATCCTGTCGGCTGCCAACGGCCTTTCGGGGTTGCTCAAAGATGCGCTGGTGCTGTGCGCGGCGGGGTTTCCCCTCGTGACCCTGATCGTCATCTGGTCGATGCTGGCCAGTGCCGATCCGCCTATTTGACCTGAATGGATTTCAGATATTCGGCCAGCGCCACCAGCCGCATCGGCGTGGGCGTTTCAATGCCATCGCCGCCGTCATAGGGCACAGTGTCGCCCTCCAGCAACGGCCCAAAGTCGGGCATGATGCCGCGCGCCTTGGCACCGGAATAGCCCCAGATCTGCGCCATCACGCGGGTGGTGGGGAAATCGCCGTTGTTGCGGCGCGACAGATGCGTCAAGTCGGCGGGCTTTTTCGCCAGATCACCCGCCATCTCGCCATCCCCTTGGCCGCCCGCGCCGTGGCAGCCCGAGCAATAGGCGGCGTAGTCTTCGGCGGCGGTCGCGCCTTCGGTCGCCTTGGTCTGCGGCACGCAGGCCGACAGGGCCAGGATCATCAGAATTGCTGCACGTTTTGTCATCTAAACCACCCTGCCCTGTTCCAGTCGCACCACACGGTCCATCCGCGCGGCCAGTTCCATGTTGTGCGTGGCGATCAGGGCCGCCAGCCCGGTTTCGCGCACCAGCGTCATCAGCGCGGCAAAGACCTGATCGGCGGTCGCCGGGTCCAGATTGCCCGTCGGTTCATCCGCCAGCAGCAGGCGTGGCTTGTTGGCCAGCGCGCGGCAAAAGGCAACACGCTGTTGCTCGCCCCCCGACAGGGCGGCGGGCCGGTGTTCTGACCGGGCCGCGACGCCGACTCTGCCCAGCAGTTCGCGGGCGCGGTCCTCGGCCTCGGCCTTGTCAACGCCATTGGCCAATTGTGGGATAACCACATTTTCCAGCGCCGAAAACTCGGGCAGCAGGTGATGAAATTGATAGATAAAGCCAACTTCATGGCGCCGCGCTTCGGTCCGGGCCTTGTCGGCCAGCCCGACCATATTGCGGCCCCCCAAGGCAACCGATCCCTCATCCGGCGTGTCCAGCAGCCCCGCGATGTGCAGCAGGGTCGACTTTCCGGCACCTGATGGGGCCACCAGAGCCACCACCTCGCCACGCGCGACTTCCAGCGTGGCCCCCCGCAGAACCGCCACTTCGGACGGTTTGCGACGGTTGTAGATCTTTTCGATCCCGGCCAGTTCCAGTGCGAATTCATTCATAGCGCAGCGCCTCCACGGGGTTCATGCGGGCGGCGCGGCGGGCCGGGAAGATGGTGACGATGAACGACAGGCCCAAGGACAGTGCCACCGCCGACATCACATCGCCAAATTGCAGCTTGGCGGGCAGCGCGTAAATGCCACGGATCGACGGGTCCCAGACATCACCGCCCGTGACCATGTTCACAAAGGCCACGATGCTGTCGATGTAGATGGCGAACAGACAGCCAAGGGTCACGCCCAACAGCGTTCCCACAACCCCGGTAAACGCGCCGCAGATGAAGAATATCCGCAGAATTGATCCCTCGGTCAGGCCCATCGTGCGCAAAATGCCAATGTCACGACCCTTGTTTTTCACCAGCATGATCAGCCCCGAGATGATGTTCATCGCGGCAATCAGCACCAGAATCGACAGGATGATAAACATCACATTGTCCTCGATATCCAGCGCGCGCAGGAAAGACCCCGCAGAGTCCCGCCACGTCCACAACAGCGCATCTGGACCGCCCGCCTGCATCAGGGCGGGGGTGTAGCCATCGACCATTTCAGGATTTTGCACCATCAACTCGACTTCATCCGCGAAGGTTTCGCGGTTGAAAAAACTTTGTGCCTCGGAAAACGGCATATAAATCCGGGTCTTGTCGATGTCCCAGCGGCCAGCTGTGAAAACATAAACCACCGTATAGGCATTCACGCGCGGGCTGGACCCGAAGGCGGTTTTCACCCCCGAAGGCGCGATCAACCGCAGCTTGTCGCCGACCGTCACCCCCAACTCGCGGGCAATGCCCGAGCCAATCGCGATGCCGTCGTCGAAGTGTTCAATATCGCCGTAGGCATCGGCGCCCGTACCGACGCGCGGGATGGCTTTCAGATCCGTGAGCCGGATGCCGAACACCTCGGCCCCATTGGCGCCCTCGCCTGCCGTCACCATCACCTGACCCTTGATCAGGGGGGCTGCGCTGGTCACGCCCGGAATGGCGGCAAAGCGGGCAGCCAGCGCGTCATAGTCCTGAAAACCCTTCACCATCTGGCCATCGTCGCCCAGCCGCCCCGCCGAATAGACAGTCACATGGGCGTTTGCGCCCAGAATGGTATCGACAAATTCGGCCCGAAAACCAGAGCGCACCGCCAGCGTGGCGATCAGCGCGAAAACCGCCAGAGTGATGCCGATCAGGCTGATCCATGTCATCACTGACACGCCACCTTCGGCCCGTTTGGCACGCAAATAGCGCCATGCGATCATGAATTCAAAGCTGGAAAAGGGTCTGGTCGTTGCCAAGGTGCTGCTCTTTCGTTTTGCGCACAACGTGCAACGTTAGGGCCGCAGGGTCAAGGAACGGTTGTGTGTCAGCGCCTAGAGTTCCGTTTGGGCACCCGGTGGATCAGCGGACAACAGCTCGGCCGGGGTCTTGCGGCGGATCAGAATGTCACCATTGGGCAGCAGTTCGGGAGCATGGAAATTCTTGATGTCGTCGATCATCGCCAGCAGTTCCATGATCCGCGGCTGCGCCTGCTTGAACGCGTCGGTCATGTCCTTCAGCGACGGTTCCACCTTGGTCATCATGTGGTCCAGCAGCATCTGTGCGCCGCGTTCCATCAGGCTTAGCCCCTGATCGAAATCATCCGGCTGCGGCGCGGGCGTTTGGGCCAGCGCGGGCGTGGTCAGCAGAAAAAGGGCGATAACCACATGTTTCATACGGCCAATATGGGCGCGACCGGCGACAGTTTCAAATCACAATATCAGGTCGATCGTCACCGGAAAATGGTCGGAGGCGGAAAGCAGCGCATCGCGCAACTCGGGCACCTTGGCCACGCCCGGATCATTCAGCGGGTGCCAGATGCGCCAATCGGGATTGGTCGCCGCCAGATCGGGCGAGATCATGATGAAATCCAAAAGGGCCTCAAAGAACCGCTGTTTTGGTTGCAACCAAAAGCGCGCCGTGGTGGGCGACAGGCCCACCCGTTGCGTCAACACCATCTCGGCATGCGGATCGGTCAGGCGCTGCAAGGGCGGGGCGTTCAGGCCCAGCACGATTTCAACGCCGGAATGGCCGAACAGCTTTTCATATGCATCCAAACCGGGGCCATCATTGAAATCGCCCAGCACGATCAGGCTGTCACCCGCCCTCAGATGCCCTTCGACCCGCTGGCGCAACCACAGACATTCGGCCAGTTGCTTGCGGCGGTTTTCGATGGAAATCCGGGTGTATTCGGCCTCAGACCCGGCGCCATGCGGGGCCTTCGACTTCGCATGCACCCCGATCACCCGCAGCGCGCGCCCATCCGCCAGCACCGCCAACTCCAGCGGCGGCTTGGAAAACCGCACCAGTTCGCTGGCCCCGTCGCCGTCCAGATCCAATCGCAACTGGCTGTCAAACCGCGGCGCACCGGGCGCGCCGTGGCTGGGGGCCGGGTCGCCCTTGGGGTCATGCAGCGGCGTGATGCGGTCGGGATCATAGAGAAACCCGATTTCCTGCTCGGTGTCCGAGGTGAACCCATGGATCGCCTTGCGCGCCCGCAACCCGAAATAGCGCGCGAAAGTCTCAAGCGCCTTCACGGTAGACCGGCGGCTGTTCTGGTCCGGCCCTTCAACAATCATCACCCCGTCCGCGTCCAGAGCGGTGAAGACGATGCCCAACGCGCCCAGTTGTTCAGCCCGGCTGATTTTATACCGTGCCGACCATTCGGCATCGGCCAGCATGCGGCCACGGTCATCAAAAAGGGCGTTGAACCATTCGACATTGTAGGTGGCAAGCCGCAGCTTGCCCATCACGCGGCAACCTTGGTTTGGATCTCATCCCACGCCGCATTGATGGCAATCAGGCGGCGGGTGGCCAATTGCACCGCCTCGGCAGGAACACCGCGCGCGATCATCACGTCGGGGTGGCTGTCTTTCACCGCAGCCCGCCACGCCGCCCGCGCCTGTGCCACCGTGGCCCCGACGGGAATGCCCAGAACCTCATAAGGATCGCGCGGCGCACCATCGACAAAACGACCCCGAAGCACCCGATAACAGCGGTCGTCCAGCCCGAAAATCGTCGCCACATCGCGCAGGAAGGCGTCTTCCTGTGAGTGGTAGGCCCCGTCTGCCATGGCGATCTGGAACAACCCTTCCAGCAGGTCAATCAGCACATTGCGGTCATCTGCACATAGTGCTTGTCCGGTTTTGTTGAACAAAGCCGCGATCTTGCGGGCGTAGGCGTCATATCCCGCCACGTCCTGCCGGGCCAGATTGAACACCCTTGCGGCATTGGCCAGTTCCTCATCCGGGATCTGGAAAATGCTGCGAAACACCTGCACCTCGTCTCGCGTCACTTCGCCGTCTGCCTTGGCCATTTTGGCCCCCAGCGCAATCACGGCGATGGTAAAGCCAACGGATCGTTCCGTTGTTTCGGCGCGGCCCAGCGCGTCAAACACAGCCGCCAGCCCCTGACCAGAGGTCAGTGCTGCCAATGCGTCAGAGATGCGGGACCAAAGCGACATGGGCACAACATAGCCTGCGGCTGCGACAGTGTCAGGACAGGATTTTCTGCATCAGCAAAAGGTCGCAGTAACTGCCGAATTTGAAACCGGCATCTGGCATCGTTCCCACAAGATCATAGCCCAAGGCCTTGTGAAACAAGACGCTTTTCAGATTGTCACCGGTGACCGCGCCCACCATGATATGCGCGCCGCGCGCGCGGGCGTGGTCTTCCACTGCCTGCATCAAGGCCCGGCCAAGCCCACGGCCCTGCCCCGCGTCGGCCAAAGCCACCGAATGTTCCATCGTTTTGGCATAGCCCACACCCGCACGAAACTGCGCATAGGTGGCGTAACCCACGACGCCATCTTCATCCGCCACAAACATCTCAAACCCCAAAGCGCGGCGGTCGTGCAGCATCGCCAACACCTCGGCTTCGGACTTTTCGATCGAGTTGAAGGTGATAGTGGTATCGCGGATGACATGGTTGATGATGGCGGCAATCGCCGGAATGTCGTCGGGCGTGGCGGCACGGATCATGCCAGTATCCGCAGCCCATGCGGGGTGTCAAAGCTGGCCTGCATGGCAAACGCGCCTTCGGTGATCACCACCCGTGGGTCTGTCAGCCGGTCCGCCAGCGCCATGCGCAGACCGAATGCATCGGGATGCGCGATGTCCAACTGGCGCAGCCGCACTCCCATGTCGGGCAAGGCCCGCGCCGGATGCAAGCTGCCATGCCATTGAATAAGCGCTGGAAATCCGCCGTCAAAAGGCAACTTGCCGTCAGCGGGCACCGCCATTTCCCAAGCGTAATCGCCGCGTCGCAAGGCCACCGGACTCCCCACCCCTGCCGGGCTGCGCGCGACCTCTGCCGACAGATCATCACAGCGCGCCACCCAGTTGGTCAGCCTTGGCCGCCCTGCGAAATCATCCAAATCAAACCAGCGCGGCCAAACGGGGCGCGGGGCTGCAGGATCAATCGCGATCACCTCAAGATACAGATCACCCAAGCCCAGCAGCCGGTTGTGAGTGGCCATATGCGGATGCGCGCCGCCACCTGACAAACTGACCCCCAGCGCGTCTTCGACCAAAGCAACCCCTTCGGCCAAAGTTGCCGCTGCCACCGCAAGATGGTCAAAGACCAGCATCAGACAGCATCGCTGATCTTGGTGGTGGCCTTCATTGACTGTGCCAAGGCGGCAAAACGGGCCGAAGATACCTCGCCCAACAGGCCACGGCCCTCTTCCGTCAGCACCAGTTCGAGCAGCTTTTTCTTCGGCGTCCACACCAATCGCCCAGCCCGCGCCGGATCGCCCACCGCAAACATCGCGCCAAACCGCATGGCTTTACCAAGAATTTCAGCCTCTTGGATCTCATCCTCGGTCAGCAGGCGGAACATCGGCTCCAGCCGCGACCCCGCGCGTGAATTTTTGTAGCGGTGCAGCAACGCCAGCCCCAGAAACACCCGCCCCGGATGATCCAAGCCCCCAAGATTGGCACGGGTGGCACTGTCAAAACAGGCCTCGGCGCGAAAATCGGGGTGCGCGCGCCAAGTGGTGTCATGCAACAGGCAGGCCGCCTTTATCAAGCGCACGCGTTCTTCGGTTGCACTCGGGAACAGCGGTTCCAGAAACTCATACAGCTTTTTGCCAAAGCCGGGGATGCGGGACGAGGTTTTTTCCGCCATCCGTGCCGCTTCAATCAGCGGATCGCGGGCGCGCAGGCGTTCGGGCATCTGCTCATAAAGCAACCCTTCACGGATACCATAGGCTGACACGTCGATCTCGGAGGGTTTGAAAACGCGCACAATCTCGCGCAGCACTTCGCAGGCCAAAGGCACCAGTTCCATGCGTTCGGGCGAGGTCCCGGTGCGCCCGCGCAAAACCGCCAGATCCGCCGTCGCCAGCCAATCGAGCGTATCGAGCAGGTTCTTGGTGGTCATCCGGTATTCGTGCAGCACGGTCAGCGGGTAATTCCGCCGCTCCATATCTAGGCGCCCGATCACCCGCCAACTGCCGCCAACCAGATAGATCCGCTCACCTTCCGATTTCAACTCGGACTGGCACTCCTTCAGGATGCGGGCAATATGGGCGATGCGCTTTGGCGCGCCCCCTTCCACCTGCTGCAACCGGAACGGACCCAGTTGTGTGGACACCCGTTTGCCGACCTTGCCGCCCCCTATGCGCGCCATCTCCATCGAGTTGCCGCCAATATCGCAGACAATCCCCTTCGCCTCTGGCCAGCCCAACAGCACGCCCTGGGCCGAAAGCCGCGCCTCTTCGCCGCCGTCGATGACGTGCAGCTTCAATCCCGTCTGCTCCAGAACCTCGGCCTGAAACGCGGGGCCATCCTTGGCGTCGCGCGTGGCAGCGGTGGCGACAATCGACATGGTTTCAATGCCCATGCCCTTGGCCAGCAAAGAAAACCGCTTCAGCGCCGCCAGCGCGCGCACCCGACCCGATGGGTTCAGCATCCCGGTTTCGGCCAGCCCCTTGCCAAGCCCGCACATGATCTTTTCGTTGTAGAAATAAGCCGGGCTGCGCGCCGCGCCATCAAACACCACCATACGAACAGAATTCGACCCCACATCGACCACCCCCACCCGGGACAGCGCCCGCGCTGACGGATCGTCAAACAACGGGCGGCCGAAAGGGCCATGGTCTTCTTCGATGTCAGCGTCGGACATGGTGTTTCCCGTCAGGTCAAGCAAGTTTTGGCACGTCCTTCGCCCCGGCGGTGCCCCGCCCCGACAGCGACGGATTCTCCATAAAGAAGCGGTGACAGTTGAAGGCGTGGCCGTCCACAGGCGAAAGGTCGCGGTGATAGGTGCCGTCGGGGAGCAGAACCCAGCTTTGTTCTTCATCGGCCAGATTGGCGGCCATGATCTGCCCGACAATCTGCGCTTTGACGGTGTCGTTGTTGATCTCGATCAGCGTTTCCACCCGCCGCGACAGATTGCGACCCATCCAGTCGGCAGAGGATATGAACACCCGCGCTTTTTGCGATGGCAACCCGTGACCCGATCCAAAGCAGGCAATCCGCGAATGCTCCAGAAACCGCCCGACGATGGATTTCACCCGAATGTTTTCCGAAAGCCCCTTCACTCCCGGACGGACACCGCAAATGCCGCGCACCACAAGGCTGATTTTCACCCCCGCCTGTGACGCCGCGTAAAACGCGTCAATCATATCTGGCTCTATCAAGCTGTTGACTTTGGCCCATATTTCCGCCGGACGCCCAGCGCGGGCATGATCGGCCTCGGCGGCAATCAACTCCATCAGACGCGGCTTCAGGCTGATCGGTGAGATCGCCAAATTCTCCAACCCCTGCGGCTGCACATAGCCCGAAAGGTAGTTGAACACCTTGGTCGCGTCGCGCCCCAAGGCGGCGTCGCAGGTGAAGAACGACAGGTCGGTGTAAATCTTGGCGGTGATGGGGTGATAGTTGCCAGTGCCGTAATGGGTGTATGTCACCAGATTTTCGCCCTCACGCCGCACCACAGTGCTGATTTTGGCGTGGGTTTTGTAGTGGATGAACCCGTAGACCACATGCGCCCCCGACCGTTCCAGACGGCGCGATTGGCGGATGTTGGCGGCCTCGTCAAACCGCGCTTTCAATTCGACCAGCGCCGTCACCGACTTGCCCGCCTCGGCTGCCTCACACAAAGCCGACACGATCGGGCTGTCCCACGAGGTGCGATAAAGAGTCTGCTTGATCGCCAGAACATTCGGGTCGCGCGCCGCCTGTTCCAAAAACCGGATCACCAGATCGAAGGTTTCATAGGGGTGATGCAGCAGAATATCCTTCTGCTTGATCGCCGCAAACATATCGCCTTCGTGGTCTTGCACCCGTTCTGGCACGCGCGGAGTGAACGCAGGCCACAGCAAATCCTTGCGCGCCGAAATCACCAGTTCTTTCAGGTCTGCCACGCCCAGAAGGCCCCGCGCCTCGACCACCTCGTCGCCGGTCACACCCAGTTCTTCCATCACCAAAGCCCGCAGTTCCGCCGGTGCGCCCGCGGAAATCTTCATGCGGATCACCTCGCCCCGGCGGCGACGTTTCAGCGCGGTTTCAAACTCGCGCACCAGATCCTCGGCCTCGTCTTCCACCTCCAGATCGGAATCGCGCAGCACGCGGAACAGGCAATGGCCCCGGTCGGTGTAACCCGGAAACAGCATGTCCAGATGCAGCAGCAGCAATTCTTCCAGCGGCAAGAACCGGTGTTCACCATCCTTGGCAGGCAGCGGCACAAAGCGCGCGATCTGCTGCGGAATCGGCAAAAGCGCCTTCAGCGTGCGGTGATCGGATTCGCGCTCCAGTTCCAGCGCAAGGCTGAAGCCGGTGTTGGGAATGAACGGAAACGGGTGTGCCGGGTCAATCGCCAAGGGCGACAGCACTGGAAAAACCTTGTTCAGAAAGTGGTCTTCCAGAAATTTCAGATCATTGCCGTTCAAGGTTTCGCGGGTGCACAGGATGATCCCTTGCGCCTCCATCTCGCGCCGCAGTTTCTTGAAGGTGATCTGCTGGCGCTGCATCAGCTTGCGCGCATCGGCATTGATCAGCGACAGCTGTTCTGTCGGGCTGCGGCCATCTTCTGACGGTGAGGCGTTGTTGGCCCGCACCAAGGCCCGCAATCCGGCCACGCGGACGGTGTAAAACTCATCCAGGTTGGTGGCCGAAATCGACAGGAACCGCAGGCGCTCCAGCAACGGCACCAACGGGTTCGACGCCTCGTCCAGCACGCGCCAATTGAAGGCCAACCACGACAGCTCACGATTGAAAAACCGGCGCGGACCAGTGGTCTCGGCGGCGGTCAGTTCTACCGGCTCGGGAAACGGGGCTTTCAGAAAGTCAGACTGGGTCATGATGGGGCTTATCTGGGGGAGATGTGAAAGTTGAGTGACATTGTTTCACTGGTCAGACGCGCTGTCCAGCACCTCGGCCGCAAGCGCCCGCGTCACCGGACGCCCCGCCGCCAGCGCCCGCGCATCCAGCGCCGCCACCATGTCACGCGCGGCGGCGATGGAACGCTCCATCCGGCTGACCAGATAGCCGATCAGATTGGGCGGCACCGCGATCTGGCGGTCGGCAAACAGCTTGATCAGCACCGCCGAAAGCAGCGCGTCATCCGGGGCCTCCAGCCGTGTCAGCGCCGCCGCCTGCATGCGGCTGTGCAAATCGGCCAAGCCCAGCCCCCAATCGCGCGGGGGCGTGGTGGCGGTGATCAGCAGCCGCCCAGCGGGCAACAGCATGTTGTGCAGATGGAAAAGTGCTGTCTCGGCAGGGGTTTGGCCGGCAATGGCCTCAGCGTCCTCGACACAGACCGCGCCATGGGCAGCCAGTTCCGGCAGATCGGCCTGCGCCAAATCCGCCGCCGC
Source organism: Pseudorhodobacter antarcticus (assembly GCA_945860375.1). The sequence goes on along the minus strand of CAMAQR010000002.1, from coordinate 207,591 downwards.
AATCAAAACCGCGCCCGCAGCTTCGGCCCAGACATGCGCCAGATGGGTCTTGCCAGACCCGGCTGGTCCCACCAGCAGCATCTTGCCACCGGGCCAGCAGCGCCAGCCGTCCACCGCGGCCAGACCTGCGGCAGAGGCAGGCGAGGCAAAGAAATCCGCGCGCTGAAACGCCTGCCGCAAGGGCAGATCAAAGGCCAACTGCCCGGTCATGTCAGGCCACGTCCTCGTCTTTCGGGTTGCGTCCAACGACGCCGGTGTACAGCAAACTGCCCTGATACTGCGCAAATGCAAAGCGGGCCAAAACGCCCAAGGCCGCCGCAATCGGCACCGCCACCAGCATGCCCACAAATCCGAACAACGACCCAAAGGCCGACAGCGCGAACAAAAGCCAGACCGGGTGCAGCCCCACCGATTTGCCCAACAGTTTCGGCGTCAGGAAATTGCCTTCCACAAACTGGCCGAAGGCGAAAATTGCCGCGATGATGCCGATCGACAGCCAGTCGCCCCAAAACTGGAACAGTGCCAAACCGATCGCCAAAGTCCCACCCACCAGCGACCCGACATAGGGAATAAAGGTGATCGCGCCGGCAATCGCCCCTACCAAAAGACCAAACTGCAAACCAGCCAGCATCAGGGCCGCCGAATAAAACGACCCCAGCAGAACACACACCGTCAACTGTCCGCGCACGAAAGACGAAAGCACCGCATTGATCTCTGTGCCCAGACGCCGGATCACCGGGGCATGATCGCGTGGCAGCAAGGCGTCAATGCGCGTGACCATGTGGTCCCAGTCCATCAACAGATAAAAGGTGACGACGGGCACCACGACGATGAACAGCACCGCCGACAACAGCCCCAATGCCGATGTCAGAACACTCTGCACCAACGTCACCCCCCGCGCCTGAATGGCCGCACCAATCTCGGCCAAAGTCTGGCGGATGGTCGAGGTGCTGTCGGTCAGAGCAGGGAATTTTTCAACCAGAAACAACTGTAATCTATGAGCAATTTCAGGAGCAGCGTTGACCAGTGCCGTGGTCTGCTTGATCAGCGTCGGGATCACCGCCAGCACCAGCAACACCACCAAAAGCACCGCAATCAGGGTGATGACAGAGGTCGCCGCAATCCGCGAAAGCCCCCAGCGCTGCAGCCGGTCCGCCACCGGGTCAAGGAAATAGGCCAGTGCCCCGCCCACCAGAAACGGCAAGATGACCCCCCCCAGCAACCACAGAACCACAAAGAACACCGCCAAAGCGATGCCCCAATATTTCGCCTGTTCCCGCAACGGATGTGCCATGTCGCCCTCGCAAACCACCAGCACCCACATTGCCCATCGGCCCTGTGGTTTCAAGGGGCTGTGGGAAATGAAGGACAGACGGGGCAAGCGGGCAAATCGGTGCCAGCCGCCGCTTGCCTGCCCCCCCTCAACCCGCTAGTTAGGCGCAAACCCCTGTCCGTGAGGCCAACATGCGCGTTTCCCGTTATTTTATGCCCGTCCTGAAGGAAAACCCGGCCGAGGCGCAGATTGTCTCGCACCGCTATATGCTGCGGGCGGGGATGATCAAACAGCAGGCGGCGGGGATTTATTCGTGGCTGCCACTGGGCTTGCGGGTTCTGAACCGGATTCAGGCCATTGTGCACGAAGAACAGGTGCGGGCGGGGCATATCCCCTTGCTGATGCCAACCTTGCAGCCCGCCGATCTCTGGCGCGAAAGCGGGCGCTATGACGACTACGGGCAGGAAATGCTGCGCATCAAGGACCGGCAAGACCGTGAGATGCTGTACGGCCCCACGAATGAGGAAATGATCACCGATATTTTCCGCTCGCACGTGACCAGCTACAAAGACCTGCCGCTGACGCTTTACCACATCCAGTGGAAGTTCCGCGATGAGATGCGCCCCCGGTTCGGCGTCATGCGGGGCCGCGAATTCCTGATGAAGGACGGCTATAACTTTGACGTCGACAAGGCCTCGGCGCTGCACGCCTACAACCGTCACATGGTCAGTTATCTGCGCACCTATGAACGCATGGGCCTGACCGCCATCCCGATGCGCGCCGATTCTGGCCCGATCGGCGGCGAGGACACCCATGAATTTCTGGTGCTGGCCGCAACCGGCGAGTCCGAGGTGTTCTTTGACAGCGCCGTGACCGATCTGCGCCTTGGCGCGCGGGAGGTGGATTACGACGACCGCGACGCCGTGGCGGCGGTGTGCCGCGAATTCACCACCCTTTATGCCCGCACCGATGAAACCCATGACGCGGCGCTGTTTGACGCCATCCCCGAAGAGCGGCGCAAAGTGGCGCGGGGCATCGAGGTCGGGCAGATTTTCTACTTCGGCACCAAGTATTCCGAAAGCATGGGTGCCACGGTTGTGACCGCTGACGGATCGAAAGCCCCGGTGGAAATGGGCTCGCATGGCATCGGCGTTTCCCGCCTGCTGGGTGCGATCATCGAGGCCAGCCATGACGACAAGGGCATCATCTGGCCCGAAGGTGTGACGCCATTCCCGGTGGGCATCGTGAACCTGAAACAGGGCGATGCCGCGGCGGATGCGGCTTGTGAGGGGCTTTACAAGGCGCTGGCCGCCAAGGGGCTGGAGGCGCTCTACGATGACCGCGAAGAGCGCGCCGGGGCGAAGTTCGCCACAATGGACCTGATCGGCCTGCCGTGGCGCATCACCGTCGGGCCGCGCGGGCTGGCCAATGGCGTGGTGGAACTGACCTCGCGCCGGACGGGGGTGTCAGAAGAACTTACGCCCGACGCAGCAGTGGCGCGGATTGTCGAGATTTATGCAGGACTGTCCACAGTTTGATATGTCTTGATCTGCAGGGCAAGGTCAGGCCACCCATACCCACCCTTTTGCAACGAACAGGACTTTCACTATGGACTACAGACGCTTGGGCAAATCGGGGCTGAAAGTATCGGAATTTTCCTTTGGCTCTTGGGTGACCTTTGGCAAACAGGTCGACGGATCGGACGCCAAATCGCTGATGGCGCAGGCCTATGACGCCGGGGTGAACTTCTTTGACAACGCCGAAGGCTATGAGGCGGGTGCGTCCGAAACCCTGATGGGCGAGGCTTTGGCCGCGCTGAACTGGACGCGTGACAGCTATGTGGTGTCCTCCAAAGTGTTCTGGGGCGGCACCAAGCCCACCCAGCGCGGGCTTTCGGCCAAGCATGTCACCGACGCCTGCCATGCCGCCCTGCGGCGGTTGCAAGTCGATTATCTCGACCTTTATTTCTGCCATCGCCCCGACATCGACACGCCGATCGAGGAAACCGTGCGGGCGATGCACAATCTGGTTTTGCAAGGCAAGGTGCTGTATTGGGGCACCTCTGAATGGTCGGCCCAGCAGATCACCGAGGCGCATCTGATGGCGCGTCGCGACGGTTTGACCCCGCCGACGATGGAGCAACCGCAATACAACCTTTTTGAACGCCACAAGGTCGAGGCCGATTATGCCCCGATTTACGACACCTTCGGGCTGGGCACCACGATCTGGTCGCCACTGGCTTCCGGCATTCTGACCGGCAAATACAACGCCGCGATCCCCAACGACAGCCGCATGACCCTGCCCGGTTACGAATGGCTGCGCGACATGCTGATGTCGGATGCGGGGCAAGCCAAGTTGGTGAAAACGCGGGCCTTGGCGGTTTTGGCCGAAGCCGCGGGGCTGTCCTTGGCGCATCTGTCCTTGCTGTGGTGTCTGGCCAATCCGCGGGTGTCGACGGTGATCCTGGGTGCCTCGCGCGCCAGCCAATTGACCGACAATCTGGCGGCGCTGGACCATAAGGCGAAACTGACGCCGGACGTGATGGTGGCGATCGAGGCAATCATGGCCAACAAACCCGCCGGGCCGCAGCGGTTCTAGGTTGACCACGGGCGTTGCTTTGGCAAGGTTGAGGCACGGGGGCTCGCCCCCCTGCCCCGACAACAAGAATCCGATTTTCGCGACCGAGATTTGAACAAAGGGATGCACCATGGCCAAGGCGCTGATCACATGGGGTGGCTGGGACGGGCATGAACCCGAAAAGGTGGCGGCGCTGTTCGCCACCGACCTGCGCGCGGCCGGGATGGAGGTGGAGGTGGAGGTCACGGATACTCTGGCCTGCTTTGACGATCCGGTGCGGTTGGCCGACCTAAGCCTGATCGTGCCGGTCTGGACCATGTCCACCCTTGAAAAGGCGCAATCCGAACATGTCGCAGCGGCGGTGGCGGCGGGCGTGGGGCTGGCGGGCTGTCACGGCGGCATGTGCGACGCCTTTCGCAACGATGTGCTGTGGCAGTTCATGACCGGCGCGCAATGGGTGGCGCATCCGGGCAATGACGGGGTGCGCTACCGGGTGCGGATGGTCAGTGATGATCCGCTGGTGGCCGGGATTGGCGATTTCGACGTGGCGACAGAGCAGTACTACCTGCACATCGACCCGGCGGTTAAGGTTCATGCTGTCTGCGATTTCCCGGTGGTCGCAGGCCCGCACTCGCCCAACGGCCCGGTGGCGATGCCGGTTGTCTTCACCAAACTGTGGGGTCAGGGCCGGGTTTACTACAACGCCTTGGGGCATCAAGCCAATGTCATCGACCACGGCCCAGCCCGCGAACTGCTACGGCGGGGCATGATCTGGGCGGCACGGGGATGAGCTTTCAAGCCTATCTCGACAATATTCAGGCCAAGACCGGCAAAACGCCGGCCGACTTCCGGGCGATGGCTGTGGCGAAGGGCTTTGCAACCGCAAACGGCATCGCACCCGGCACGAAGGCCGCCCAGATCACCGATTGGCTGAAGGCCGATTTCGCACTGGGCCAGGGTCACGCCATGGCGATCGTGGCCCTTTTGAAAGGCAAGGCGACTTAGGGCTGATTTCCTTCAATCTGATTCAGATTGACGGCAATCCAGGGCAGACATTGCCGGTCTATGTTGCGGTTGCGTTCCATCGGCCAAACCCGATCGAACGCAACACCCTCTGGCCTTTCATCTTGGCAAAAATATCCCCCCCGGAGGGTCTGCCCTAAACCCGCGCGCGGCGGATCAGGTCCAGAATGTCCTTCGCCGCCGTGGGAATATTCGTCCCCGGCCCGAAGATGGCCTTCACCCCGGCGTCATAAAGGTACTGATAATCCTGCTGCGGAATGACGCCGCCGCAGATCACCAGAATCTCGCCCGCGCCCGCTTCGCGCAGGGCCTGCACCAGCTTCGGGGCCAAAGTCTTGTGCCCGGCCGCTTGGGACGAGATTCCCACCACATGCACATCATTGTCGATGGCATCCTGCGCCGCTTCGGCCGGGGTCTGGAACAAAGGCCCCACATCGACGTCAAAGCCGATGTCGGCAAAGGCGGTGGCGATCACCTTGGCACCCCGGTCGTGTCCATCCTGCCCCATCTTGACCACCAGCATGCGCGGGCGGCGGCCTTCCTCTTCGGCAAAGGCCTCCACATCGGCCTGAATGGCGGCGAATCCAGCGTCACCCTCATAGGCGGCACCATAAACGCCCGCCAAGGTTTTCACCTCCGCCCGGTGACGACCAAAGACCTTCTCCATCGCCATGCTGATTTCCCCCACCGTGGCGCGGGCGCGCGCCGCATCGACCGCCCCTGCCAGAAGATTGCCGCCATGCTCTGCCCGACGGGTCAGTTCCGCCAAGGCCGCCTGACACACCGCATCGTCACGGCCCGCGCGGGTCGATTGCAGGCGTTCGATCTGGCTAAGACGCACCGCGACATTGTCGATGTCCAGAATGTCGATCGGGTCTTGCTTGGCCAACCGATACTTGTTGACGCCGACGATCACATCCTGACCCCGGTCAATCGCCGCCTGCCGCTTCGCCGCTGATTCCTCGATCCGCAGTTTCGGCATCCCCGAGGCGACAGCCTTGGTCATGCCGCCCATTTCCTCGACTTCTGCGATCAGCTTCCACGCCTCTTCGGCCAACTGCGCGGTCAGGCTTTCCACATAGTAAGATCCCGCCAAAGGATCGACCACATGCGTCACCCCGGTTTCCTCTTGCAAGATCAACTGGGTGTTGCGCGCAATCCGCGCTGAAAATTCCGTGGGCAGCGCCATGGCTTCGTCCAGCGCATTGGTGTGCAACGACTGCGTGCCGCCCAGAACCGCCGACATCGCCTCGTAAGCGGTGCGGATGACGTTGTTATAGGGGTCGGCCTCTTGCAAGGAGACGCCCGAAGTTTGGCAATGGGTGCGCAGCATCAGCGAGCCCTGCTTTTTCGGCTCAAACTCCGCCATGATCCGGTGCCAGAGCAGTCGCGCCGCGCGCAGCTTGGCGGCCTCCATGAAAAAATTCATGCCGATGGCGAAGAAGAACGACAGACGCCCCGCAAAGTCATCGACATTCATGCCGCGCGCGATCGCCGCCCGCACATATTCGCGACCATCGGCCAAGGTGTAGGCCAGTTCCTGCACCAGATTGGCCCCAGCTTCCTGCATGTGATAGCCGGAGATCGAAATGCTGTTGAACTTGGGCATCTCGGCTGACGTGTACTCGATGATATCCGCAATGATCCGCATCGAAGGTTCTGGCGGGTAAATATAGGTGTTGCGCACCATGAACTCTTTCAGGATGTCATTCTGAATGGTGCCCGACAGCAGGCGGCGGTCCACGCCCTGTTCCTCGCCCGTCACGATGAAACTGGCCAGAATCGGGATCACAGCGCCGTTCATCGTCATGGAAACACTGACTTTATCCAGCGGGATACCGTCGAACAGGATTTTCATATCCTCGACCGAATCAATCGCCACGCCCGCCTTGCCGACATCGCCCTCGACCCGGGGATGATCCGAGTCATAGCCCCGATGCGTCGCCAGATCGAAGGCCACCGACACGCCCTGTTGCCCGGCGGCCAGATTCTTGCGGTAAAAGGCGTTGCTGGCCTCGGCCGTGGAAAAGCCCGCGTATTGGCGGATGGTCCAGGGGCGGCCTGCGTACATCGTCGCCTTCACGCCACGGGTGAACGGCGCAAATCCGGGCATCTCGCCCATTTGCGGCAGGCCATCGACATCGGCCTGTGTGTAAAGCGGCTTGACTGCAATCCCCTCAAGGGTTTGCCAGATCAGACTGTCCGGGTCGCCGCCCTTCATTTCCTTGCCCGCCAGTGCCGCCCATGCTGCCAATTTGTCTGTCATCTCAACCCTCCTGCCCGGGGGCCACCCGGAGTGCTTGGTTTGCGAGCTGCACCGCCCTATATCTGGGGCATGAACATCCGCATGAAACCGCTTTTGCTGGCCGTATTGGCCGTTGTTTCCTTTGGAGCCCAGGCGCAAGACGCGCCCTTTGCCCCGATTCCGGCCGATCAAGTGGTGATGGCCGATCTGCTATACCTCAAACGCGCGGTGGTGGTCTTTGCCGAAAGCCCCAATGATCCCAACTACATCCGCCAGATGGAACTGTTGACCCGCGACACCGCCGACCTGATCGAACGCGATGTGGTCGTCATCACCGACACCCTGCCCAAACCTCCGTCTGACATCCGCACCAAGCTGCGGCCCAGTGGTTTCTCACTGGTGATCCTCGACAAGGATGGCACAGCGGTGCTGCGCAAACCCCTGCCATGGGACACCCGCGAGATCACCCATGCCATCGACAAGTTCCCCAGCCGCCGCATTGAAGTGCTGGAACGGATGCCTGCCGGACGCTGATCATTCAAACTCCATGATCACTTCGTCCACCTTCAGGCTGCTGCCCGCCACCGCCTTGATCGCCTTGACCACCCCTTTGCGTTCGGCCTTGAGGATGTTTTCCATCTTCATCGCCTCAACCGTCGCCAAAGCCTGACCCTCCTGCACCTCGTCACCCACCTCGACCATCACTTTTGCGATCAAGCCGGGCATCGGGCACAGCAGGAATTTTGATGTGTCGGGCGGCAGTTTCTCCAGCATCAGTTTGGCCAGTTCGGCCTGACGCGGGGTGCGGACATGCACGCGCAGATCAGCGCCGCGCAAACGCATCCGAAAGCCGCCGGAAATCTTGGCGACCTTCATCACCAAGGGCGTGCCGTCCACCGTCAGCTTGGCCAAAGGCTGGCCCGGCGTCCAGTCGGATGCCACGCGAAAGCAGGTGCCATCGGCAAGCGTCACAGTGGACCCAGCCGGATCGGCAGCGATTGTCAACGTGTAATCAATGCCTTGCAATGAAACCACCCAGTCATCGCCCACCCGGCGCTCGTGGTTGTCCATGGTGCCCGAAATCCGGGTGCGCCGGATTTCCGCCACCCGGTTCATCGCCGCAGCAGAGGCCGCAACGCGGGCCAAGGTGGCCGCGTCCAGCACCGCCCCCTGAAAGCCGTCTGGATACTCTTCCGCGATGAACGCCGTGGTGATGTTGCCAGAAACAAAGCGCGGGTGGTCCATCACCGCCCCCACGAAGGGCAGGTTGTGGCCGATGCCTTCCACCTCAAACGTGTCCAAGGCGAGCCGCATTTCCTTGATCGCCTCCAGACGCGTCGGCCCCCAGGTGCAAAGCTTGGCAATCATCGGGTCGTAGAACATCGAAATCTCGCCGCCCTCAAACACGCCTGTATCATTGCGCACGATGCCGCCTGCGGCTGTCGGGCCTTCCACCGGGGGACGGTAACGGGTCAGACGACCGATGGAGGGCAGGAAGTTGCGGTAGGGGTCTTCGGCGTAAAGCCGGCTTTCCATCGCCCAGCCGTTGATCTTTAGGTCTTCCTGCTTGAACGGCAAAGGCTCGCCATAAGCCACCCGGATCATCTGTTCCACAAGATCGACCCCGGTGATCAACTCGGTGACAGGGTGTTCCACCTGCAAACGGGTGTTCATCTCAAGGAAGTAGAAATTGCGATCGCCATCGACGATGAACTCCACCGTTCCGGCGCTGGTGTAGCCGACCGCACGCGCCAGCGCACAGGCCTGTTCGCCCATCGCCTTGCGCGTCGCCTCGTCCAGAAACGGCGACGGGGCCTCTTCGATAACCTTTTGATTGCGCCGCTGAATCGAACATTCGCGTTCATGCAGGTAGACGATATTGCCGTGCTTGTCGCCCAGCACCTGAATTTCGATGTGGCGCGGTTGTGTCACGAATTTCTCGATGAAGATCCGGTCGTCACCAAAGCTGGCCGCCGCCTCGTTCTTGGACGACTGAAAGCCCTCACGCGCCTCGGCATCGTCCCAAGCGATGCGCATGCCCTTGCCGCCCCCGCCAGCAGACGCCTTGATCATCACCGGATAGCCGATCTGATTCGCGATTTTCACCGCATGTTCGGCGTCGTCAATCAGACCCATATGGCCCGGAACCGTGGACACCCCCGCCGCCATCGCCAGCTTTTTCGACGTGATCTTGTCGCCCATCGCTTCGATCGCAGGTGAAGGTGGGCCGATGAACACCACGCCAGCAGCCTCAAGCGCCGCCGCGAAGTTCATGTTTTCGCTGAGGAACCCATAGCCCGGATGCACGGCCTCGGCACCGCTTTCCTTGATCGCCGCCATGATCTTGTCGATCACGATATAGGACTGCGCGGCAGGCGACGCGCCGATATGGATCGCCTCATCCGCCATCTTGACGTGCAGCGCGCCTTTATCGGCGTCGGAATAAACCGCCACCGTCTTGATCCCCATTTTCTGTGCCGATTTGATGACGCGACAGGCGATTTCGCCCCGGTTGGCGATCAGGATTTTCTTGAACATGGCGCGGTTCCTTCCGTTCTACCCCGACCGGACCAAAAGCCGGGGCGCAAATGCAAAAAGGCCAACCGGGCGGGATGCCCGGTTGGCCTTGGGGTGTGTGTAGACGCGCCCCGAAGGACGAGGTTCAGATCAGCGGCAGAGGTTGACGTCGTCGCAGACGGTGCCAGCCAGACCACCGATAAGCGCGCCCGTGAAGACCGAATTGTCGGTGACGTCGGCCAGAACCGCGCCAGCGCCCGCACCGATAAGACCGCGCTGCACGTCATTGGTGACGCAGCCAGCCAGCGGCAGGGCAAAAAGGGAAAGAAGGAAAAGCTTACGCATGTCGAACTGCCTCGTTTGGTTGTTATTATTGGGGTCGATTCTATCGTATTTCTGCAAAATGAAAAGAAAAAATCCCGTGACTGGGCAAGGGCACCGGCAAAACCCCGCCCAACGCGGAAAAGAAAGGGCCTGACCTTTGAGGGGCCAGGCCAAGGGGAAGGGAACGGGTAACAGTCATGCGCACCACTGACGAAGGGATGCACGGCGCGCAGGGGTGCAGATTGGCAAATACCCTTCCCCATGGCAAAGCCAAATCCTGCGCGATCCAAGCCGTGCGCGAATTCTTGCCAAGATGCCAAGGGGTTAAGCGGAAACATGCCTAGTCCTGATCCTCGTCGTCTTCCCAGTCGCCAAAGTCCATCGGCACGGCATCAGGGGCAAAGATATGGGGGAAAGACACCTGTGCCACTTTGACGTTGATCTTCATCAGCGCGTCATAAGAGGCCGGGTTGAACGGGTCTTCGGCGGCCACCACTTCGCGGCCAAACAGCCACGACAGGCGGCCCGCGTCCAGATTGCCGCGCTCGAACACCTCTTCACCGAACTGCGCCCAAAGCGCCGCCATAAAGCCCGCGTCGGCCTTGCGGTCGGCGGCTTTGCGGTCCTTGAACCGCTCGCGCTTGGTGATTTTGGAGGCGCCCTCTTTCATATTGGCGCGGCGGATGACGAATTGAAAATCGGAACCCGGAAGTCGGCCTGGAAAGCCGCGATGCTTCAGCATGACTGCACCTTTGCGATGAAAGGGCGGTCAAAATGGGCAGGCCGAAGTGATCCGGCCCGCCCGGTCAGATCACTTGTATTTGCCGGTCGAAACAGGCTCTTCCGACAGTGGAACGGTATCAACCATCGGCTCGGGTGCTGGCTGTGCGCAAGCTGCGACAAAGCCGACAAGAAGAAGGACGAAAAGGGAAGAAGTGCGCATTTTTGCCTCTGGGTTGTATCGCTGCAGATGCCGCCAGCATAGAGACTGGCATCGGCAGAGGCAAAGCGCCTGCGGTCATGTCGGTGGTCTTCCGCCGACGCGCCAAGCAGAAAAGGCGCGGGCCGGGCCGAATGAGCCCAAAGCGCCCGCGCCCAAAGCTTATTTGTATTTGCCGGTGTAGACGGGCTCGACCGAAACCGGCTCGTCAACGTAAACGACTTCTTCTTTCTTGGCGCAAGCTGCCACGAAGGCAACCATGCACAGTGCCAGAACGGTGATTTTAGTGCTCGACATCCTCTACTCCATTTATTTGCCGGAAGCGTGCTTTGTGCCGCCGCCTTGTGCGAGGTGAAGGCCGCTTGGGATCGGCCTGGATGAACAATAGCCCACAAAGCGCGGAATTGAAACGAAACTTCGCGAAAAGCCGCCCCATGTGGCATAGCTACATCAGCCCCGGCACCCGCCGCTAGATTTGGTACGCGCATCAAAATGCCTCCCAAATGCAGGTATTGCCGTCCATCGAGTAAGCTTCAAAAAACTGGGTTGCGTCGGGGGCAGCCTCACCAAACGGCACCGCGCGGTCGGCCATCGAAATGATGATTTGCGAAGGTACAGGCCCGAATTCTGACAGCCGCGTCAGCGCGTAGCTTTGGCACAGCGCCTGCATGTCGGCACTTGCGGTGTCAAAATCCACACCACCACCATCGCGCGCAATCGCGGGGGCGACAAAGCGGAACCGCACCACCAGACCATCGGGGCCGGGGGCGTTCCAGATCACGTCTTGCAACGTCACCGCCTGCCCCGAAGGCACCGCGATGGCCTCATCGCTGCCCGAGGTCACTTGCACCCCGTCGGCCTGCATTGCTATCGGATCGGTCATCGCACCGCCCCCTGGTTCCCGCACATGTCACACTCCCTGTCGTTACAGCGGGATGTTATCGTGTTTTTTCCACGGGTTCGCCAGCTTCTTCCCACGCAGCGATGCAAAAGCCCGCGCCACCCGGCGGCGGGTCGAATGCGGCATGATCACCTCGTCGATGAAGCCCTTTTCGGCGGCCACAAAAGGGTTGGCGAACCGTGTCTCATATTCCTTGGTCAGCCGCGCAATGTCTTCGGGCGATTTTCCACGATGGATGATCTCAGTGGCACCCTTGGCCCCCATCACCGCGATTTCCGCCGTCGGCCACGCATAGTTGAAATCGCCGCGCAGGTGCTTGGATGCCATCACATCATAAGCCCCACCATAGGCCTTGCGGGTGATCACGGTGACTTTCGGCACCGTCGCCTCGCCATAGGCAAACAGCAGCTTCGCACCGTGCTTGATCACGCCGCCCAATTCCTGCGCCACGCCGGGCAGAAAGCCAGGCACATCGACCAAGGTCAGGATCGGAATCTCGAACGCATCACAAAACCGCACAAACCGCGCGGCCTTGCGGCTGGCGTCAATATCAAGGCAGCCCGCCAGCACCATCGGCTGGTTGGCAACGACGCCCACCGACTGGCCTTCGATACGGATGAAACCGGTGATGATATTGGCGGCAAAAGCGGCCTGAATTTCAAAGAAATCAGCCTCATCCGCGATTTTGCCGATCAGTTCCTTCATGTCATAGGGCTGGTTCGGGTTGTCGGGGATCAGGGTATCAAGGCTGGACTCCAACCGCGCCGGATCGTCAAAGAACGGGCGGACCGGAGCCTTTTCGCGGTTGTTCAGCGGCAGAAAGTCGATCAGGCGACGGGTTTCGGCCAGCGCCTCGACATCATTTTCAAACGCACCATCGGCGACCGAAGACTTCCTGGTATGCGTCGAAGCCCCGCCCAGTTCCTCTGCCGTCACCACTTCGTTGGTCACGGTCTTGACCACATCGGGGCCGGTGACGAACATGAACGAGGTGTCTTTCACCATAAAGATGAAATCGGTCATCGCAGGCGAATACACCGCCCCGCCCGCACATGGCCCCATGATCAGACTGATTTGCGGCACCACGCCGCTCGCCATGATGTTGCGTTGAAACACCTCGGCATAGCCCGCCAAGGACGCAACACCTTCCTGAATCCGCGCGCCACCTGAATCGTTCATTCCGATCACCGGCGCGCCGTTCTGCATCGCCATGTCCATGATCTTGCATATCTTTTGCGCGTGGGTTTCGGACAAGGACCCACCGAACACGGTGAAATCCTGCGAAAACACATAGACCATGCGACCATTCACGGTGCCCCAGCCCGTCACCACCCCGTCGCCTGCCGGACGGTCCGCCTCCATCCCGAAATCGACGCAGCGGTGGCGGACAAACATGTCGAACTCCTCGAACGACCCCTCGTCCAGCAGCAGCTCGATCCGCTCGCGCGCGGTCAGCTTGCCCTTGGCGTGCTGCGCGTCGATGCGACGCGGCCCGCCGCCCTGACGGGCCACCTCGCGGCGTGACTCCAACTGTTGCAAGATGTCCTTCATGGTCGTCTCCCCCCGATATTGCCCGGCACCATAGACGGGCGAGCGCTGCAGGCAAAGCGGTTTCGAGTAAATTTGCAAAGCTTTGGAAGAGACAGTGTTGCTAATTGCAAATCAGCAAATTGATGGCCTTGCAAGCCGCCCCTTGCTATGCAGCATTACCCACAAACATAGGTTCCTCATGCCGCAATTCTCCATCGCCTTCACCACCATCGGCCTGCTGCTGGCCTCCAATGTTTTCATGACCTTCGCATGGTACGGCCATCTGAAATTCAAATCCACTGCCCTGATCACCGTCATTCTCATCAGCTGGGGCATCGCGTTTTTCGAATACATCCTGATGGTGCCAGCCAACCGCATCGGCCATGGTCACTTTTCCGGGGCCGAGTTGAAAACCATTCAAGAGGTAATCACCCTATCCGTTTTCGCCGTCTTTTCCGTGCTTTACCTCAAAGAACCACTGGGCTGGAACCACGCTTTGGGGTTCAGTTTCATCGGTCTTGGCGCTTTCTTCATTTTCCACAAGTGGTAGGCCGTCTGGACAGTCCCCGGCCACAGGCGTAGCCCTTGGCCATGTCCCACAAACCAAGCCAATTCCTTAACCGCACCACCCCGCCCCATATCATCACGCTGATCCTGCTGGCGGGTCTGTCGGCATTGACGATGAACATCTTCTTGCCGTCCTTGCCCGGAATGGCTGCGTGGTTCGACGTGCCATACGGCTTCATGCAATTGTCCGTCGCATTGTATCTCGCCCTGTCGGCGGTGTTGCAGATCATCATCGGCCCGATTTCCGACGCCTATGGCCGCCGTCCGGTGATCCTTGGCGCGCTGGTGCTGTTCTTGCTGGCCACGGTTGGCACCTTGGTTGCCCCCAACGCCACCCTGTTCCTGATCTTCCGCATGGCCCAAGCGGTGATTGCGGCGGGCATGGTGCTGTCGCGCGCCGTGGTGCGCGACATGGTGGCCGACGCCGAGGCCGCCTCGATGATCGCCTATGTCACCATGGGGATGTCTGTGGTGCCGATGATCGGCCCGGTGATCGGCGGGGTGCTGGACGAGGCTTATGGCTGGCAGGCGAATTTCGCGCTGTTGTTGGGGCTGGGCCTGCTGGTGCTGTGGCTGGTCTGGGCCGACTTGGGCGAAACCGCAACGCTCAGGAAGCTCAGCTTTGCCAATCAGTTGCGCCAATACCCTGTCTTGCTGTCCTCACAGCGGTTCTGGGGATATTCGCTGTCGGCCGCCTTCGCTTCGGGCTGTTTCTTCGCCTACCTTGGCGGCGCGCCCTATGTCGGCAACGAAATCTTCGGCCTGACTTCCAGCCAGATCGGCGTATTGTTCGCCATCACGGCGGTGGGCTACATGGCCGGAAATTTCTTCGCCGGGCGGTTTTCGGTGCGCCTCGGCATGAACCGTATGGTGCTGATCGGCGCTCTGGTCACCTTGGCGGGTCTGTTGATCCTGACGCTGGTGACGGCCCTCGGCCTGTCGCATCCGGTGGTGTTTTTCGGGCTGACCATCACCATGGGCCTTGGCAACGGCATTGGCCTGCCCTCGGCCAACGCAGGCATCCTGTCGGTGCGCCCGGAACTCGCGGGCACCGCAAGCGGCCTTGGCGGCGCCATCATGATCGGCGGTGGCGCGGGCCTTGCGGCGCTGGCGGGGGCGCTGTTGCCGCCCGGATCGACCGAAATGCCGCTGATCCTGCTGATGCTGGCCTCCAGCGTCGCCTCGCTGATCTCGATCCTCTGGGTGATCCGCCGCGCCCGCGCCATCGGCATCGCCCCTTGACGCCGCAACTTTGCAAAGCCTAGTTTGGCTTTGCAAAGGGGGGCGCAAATGGCCATTCAGAAACTCTACGCCGGGGCCAAGCTGCGCGAGGTGCGCGGGCGGCTGTCCCTGACCCAACGCGCCTTTGCCGACAAGCTGGGGGTGTCACTGCCCTACCTGAATCAGATGGAAAACAACCACCGCCCGGTGTCCGCCACCGTTGTGCTGGCCTTGGCGCAAGAGTTCGGTCTGGACGTAACCGAACTGAACGCGGGCGAAGGCGAACGGCTGGTGACGGACATGCGCGAGGCCCTCGCCGATCCGGTCTTTGCCAAGGCCACCCCGCCCTTGGCCGACTTGCGCCTTGCCGCCTCCAACGCCCCGGCCCTGGCCCGCGCCTTCCTTGATCTGCACCGCGCCTACCGCCAAAGCCACGAACGGCTGGCTTCCCTCGACGAGGCTTTGGGCCGCGACGACGCCACCCTGCGCGCCAGCCCATGGGATGAGGTCCGCGACTTCTTTCACTATTGCGACAATTACGTCGATGCGGTGGACCGGGCAGCCGAACATTTCATAACCGCCGCAGGCCCCGGGAAAGACACAGTAATGATCGCGACAGAGGCCCTGAAAAAGCGCGGCATCGACGTGCAATATTCCGACACTGGCCCGATGCGCGTCTATGACCCTGTCAGCCGCCGCCTGACCCTGTCGGCCCGCGCCGCCACGCCCACCCAACGCTTTCAACTGCTGTATCAGGTCGCGCTGCAAACCCAGAATGAATTGCTGGAGGCGACACTGGACCTTGCCCGTTTTCAAACGCCCGAGGCACATGACATCGCCAAAATCGGCATGGCCAACTACTTCGCCGGGGCCGCGCTGATGCCCTATCGCGCCTTTCTGGACGCCGCGCAAAAGACCCGACACGACATCGAACGGCTGGCCGACCTCTTCGGTGCCTCGTTTGAGCAGGTCGCGCACCGCCTGTCCACGCTGCAACGCCCCGGCGCCAAGGGCATCCCGTTCTTCTTTGTCCGCGTCGATCAGGCCGGAACCATCACCAAACGCCACTCCGCCACCCGGCTGCAATTCGCCCGCTTTGGCGGCGCCTGCCCGCTTTGGAACGTCCACCGCGCCTTTGAAACCCCGGGGCATTTCCTGCGCCAACTGGCCGAAACGCCCGACGGTGTGCGCTATCTCTGCCTGTCGCGCGACGTATCCAAACCCGGCGGCGCCTACCTTGCGCCGGTGCGACGCTATGCGATCGGTCTGGGCTGCGAAATCACCCATGCCGCCAGTCTGGTCTATTCCGACGGCCTCGATCTGAAGGGCCGCTGCGAACCCATCGGCATTTCCTGCCGCATCTGTGAACGCCACGACTGTCACCAAAGATCGGTGCCGCCACTGGAGCGCCGCTTGAAAGTCGATCCCGACCGTCGCGGCCTTTTGCCCTACGACATCGCCGACTGACTTTCATCTTGGCAGAAATATCCTCGGGGGGGCTGCAATTGCCAAAGCAATTGCAGCTTGGGGGGGCAGACAGCCCCCCCCTGCGCCCTATCAGCCCTTGAGATGCATCCAGATATGGTCTTTCAGATGCGTGCGCTGTTTGCGCAGATGCTCTTCCTGCTCTTCGGTCAGCAGATCGAGCCGGGTTTCGCTGCGGTGCACCTGTTCATTCACCGCGTTGTAGTCTGCCACCAGCTTGGCGAAATGGGCATCGCCTTCCTTCATTGCGCTGATCTTGGTGATATGGGCCGGGAATTCCTCGGCCAATCCGTGCGGTGTGTGCGTCATGCGATCGCTCCTTTTTGCGTGTCCGGGGCTCAGATTAGGCGCAGCCGGTCTGCCCGACCTTGATATTGATCAAACCCAAGCGCATTCTTGAGGCGGCACAGCGGAGATACCATGCAATGCCTTGTCATCATCGCCCATCCGGTGCCGGGCAGCCTGTGCCGCTTCCTCGCCGATAAAACCGTCGCGGGACTGTTGGCTGCGGGGCATCAGGTTGATATCGAAAACCTTTATGACAGCGCCTTCGCCCCTGCCCTGACGGCCGCAGAGCGCAACTCCTATCACGCGCCCGTTTATGACAGCAGTGACCTGCAGCCGCAGATCGCCCGTTTGCTTGCGGCCGAGGCGCTGATCCTGTGCTTTCCAACCTGGTGGTTCGGCTTTCCCGCCATCTTGAAGGGCTGGTTTGACAGGGTCTGGGCCCCCGGCGTGGCCTATGATCACGCGACAGATCTGGGCCTGATCCGTCCGCGACTGCACAATTTGCAGCAGGTTTTGGCCATCACCACGCTGGGTTCCCCGTGGTGGGTCGACAGCCTTGTCATGCGCCGCCCCGTCCGCCGCATCCTGAAAACCGGCCTGCTGCGCCCTTGCGCCCCCAAAGCCCGTTTTCAGATGCTGTCACTTTACTAGGCCGAGGCCGCAAGCCCCGCCCGAATCGCCGCCTTCACCACCCGCATCCGGGCCGCCCTGCCGCAACGGCCCGAAACTCTTGCAAGTGCCACGCCGCCCCAGACCTGATCCAGGGCGGCGTGGACCCACTGGCTAACGCTGGCTCTGCCGCCAATTCCCGCTCACCACCGGTTGCAGGTTTGATTTCGGCAATGGCACCCGGCCCAGAATGTGATCCGCCGCCTTTTCACCGGTCATGATGGAAGGCCCGTTCAGATTGCCGTTCGTCACCTGCGGGAAGATGGAACTGTCCGCCACCCGCAGCCCCTCCACCCCGATCACCCGGCATTCCGGGTCCACCACGGCCCCCGGATCATCCGCCCGCCCCATCCGGCAAGTGCCACAGGGGTGATAGGCGCTTTCGACGTGTTCTTTCAGAAAGGCGTTCAACTCTGCATCGGTTTGCAGCCCCGAACCCGGCTGAATTTCCGATTTCACAAAGGGGCGCATCGCCTCTTGCCCGAACACTTCGCGCGTCAAACGGATGCAGCGGCGAAACTCGTCCCAGTCATCGGGATGGGACATATAGTTGAACTGAATGCGCGGCGCCTCCATTGGATCGGCAGACCGCAGGGTGACAGCGCCGCGCGATTTGCTGCGCATTGGCCCCACATGCACTTGAAAACCATGGCCCCCTGCGGCGGCTTTGCCATCATAGCGCACTGCGATGGGCAGAAAGTGGTACTCGATGTCGGGATAATCTATGCCCTCACGCGACCGGATAAAGGCGCAAGCCTCAAAATGGTTGCTGGCCCCCAGCCCGGTCTTGGTGAACAACCACTGCGCCCCAATCGCGGCCTTACCCCAGATATTCCAGTATTTATAAAGCGTTACAGGCAAATCCGCCTGATACTGCATGTAAATTTCCAGATGATCCTGCAGGTTTGCGCCCACGCCGGGCCGATCCGCCACCACCTCGATCCCATGGCTTTGCAACTGCGCCGCATCGCCAATCCCCGACAGCATCAGCAGCTTGGGCGAATTGATGCTTGATGCCGCGATGATCACCTCTGCCCGCGCCGCGATCACCTCAACCTGACCGCCGCGCAGCACCTCAACCCCCACGGCGCGACCGTTCTCGATCACCACCCGGCGCGCAAAAGCCCGCACCACCGTCACATTGCCACGCTTTTGCGCCGGGCGCAGATAGGCGTTGGCGGCAGACCAGCGCCGGCCTTTCCAGATCGTTGCCTCCATCGCGCCAAAACCTTCCTGCGCGGCGCCATTGTAATCGTCGGTCACACCGTAACCCGCCTGCTGCCCTGCCTGAATGAAGGCATTGAACAGCGGGTTTTTCCGTGGCCCGCGCGTGATGTGCAAAGGGCCGTCATGGCCGCGATAGGTAGCGTCGCCCGCATCACCGTGCCAATGCTCCATCCGTTGAAAATAAGGCAGCACATCGGCGTAAGACCACCCTCGCGCGCCCATTTCCTCCCAATTGTCATAGTCGCGGGCATGACCCCGCACATAGACCATGCCATTGATGGATGAAGACCCGCCAATCACCTTGCCGCGCGGCGTGGCCAGCACACGCCCTCCCAGATGTGGCTCGGGATCGCTGGCAAAGCCCCAGTCATACATCCCCATATTCATGGGATAAGACAGCGCCGCAGGCATCTGGATGAACGGCCCCATATCGGTGCCGCCCTGTTCAATGACGATAACCCGCTTGCCCGCTTCGCCCATACGATAAGCGATGGCCGACCCCGCCGACCCCGACCCGATGATCACATAATCCGCCGTCATATTCCCCACAGCCCGCACAGGCAGGCCCTTTTATTGAAGTAAATCAACTGCATCAGGCATCAACGCCCTGCAATTGCGCATTCAGATAGTCCAGCGCCGTCGCCACCGCGGCACGCCCATCGGGCGGCCCTGATTTCAACACCTCACGCAAGTAAAGCCCGTCAATCAGCGCGCCCAGACCATTCGCCACCGTCTCTGCCCGCGCCCCGGCCAAGGGCCGCAAGCCCGCCAGCAGGTTGGACCGCAACCGCCGCTGATAGACCGCCAGCAATCGTTTCGCCTCGGGCACCGTTTGCGCCAGCACCCAAAAGTTCAGCCAAGCCCCGATCGCCTCGCGCCGGAAGTTGGCCGCGCTGAAACTGGCGGCCAAAACGGCGTTCAAACGTTGTTCCGGCCCCTGTGCCAGCGCCAGCGCCCCGCGCACCTCGGCCCCATACAGCGTCAGAATGTGGCGCATCGCGGCCAGAAACATCTCTTCCTTGGACCCAAAGTAATGATGCGCCAAAGCGGAAGACATGCCAGCACGCTTGGCGATCTGGCTGACCGTCACATCCAGCGACCCGGCCCTGCCAATTTCCACAATCGTGGCTTTGACGAGCGCCGCCTTTCGGATAGGCTCCATTCCAAGCTTTGGCATGTTGTCCCGCCTGCGATAGAAAATGCTTGCAATTGGCAGCTAGCTTGAAGTTTATTGACTCGTCAATCAACAAAAAATGGAAGCGTCCAATGGTCACGAAATCAACCCTGCTTGCCACCGTTGTGGCCTTCGCTTTTGTGGGCACCGCCCATGCCGAAGGCTGCGACAAAATCATCTTCTCGGATGTTGGCTGGACCGACATCACCGCCACCACCGCCGCCACCACGTTGGTCCTTGAGGCCTTGGGCTATGAGACTGAAACCAAGCTTCTGGCGGTTCCAATCACCTACACCGGCTTGGCCGAAGGGGACGTGGATGTGTTTCTGGGCAACTGGATGCCCACGATGGAAGGCGATATTGCTGCCTATCGTGACGCCAAAACCGTTGACACCGTTTCTGAAAATCTGAAGGGAACGCAATACACCCTTGCAACCAATGCCGCCGGTGCCGCTTTGGGCATCAAGTCTTTTGCCGATCTGGCCGCCAACAAGGACGCATTGGAAGGCAAGATTTTCGGCATCGAACCGGGCAACGACGGCAACCGCCTGATCCTTGACCGCATCACCGCCGATGATTTTGGCATGGGCGGATTTGAACTGGTTGAAAGCTCTGAGTCGGGCATGCTGGCACAGGCCCAAAGCCTTGACACCGATGGCAAGCCAGTGGTGTTCCTGGGCTGGGCCCCGCATCCGATGAATGCCGCGATTGAGATGACCTATCTGACCGGCGGCGAAGAATGGTTTGGCAGCGAAGGCAGCGTGTTCACCAACACCCGCGCAGGCTATGTCACCGAATGCCCAAACACTGGAAAAATGCTTACGAATCAGAAGTTTACGCTTGCCATGGAAAACGAGATCATGGGCGCGATCCTGAACGATGGCACCGACCCGCGTGAAGCCGCCAAGGCATGGCTGGCCGCCAACCCGACCACTTGGGAGGCATGGCTGGACGGTGTCACCACCAAAGATGGCGGCGACGCCAAGGCCGCCGTGACCGCAGCACTGCAGTAAAACATCAAGGCCCCGGAGCGTTTCCGGGGCCTTTTTCCGAACCATGTGGGGCCCTATGGACTGGCTGACCGACGCAAAACTGCCCGTGGGCAAGGTGGCCAAGGCCATCTTCGACTGGATCAAGATCAACCTCGACGCCTTCTTTGACAGCATCAAGGACGTCATGGAATGGATCATCGAAACCACGCTTTGGCTGATCCAATCCCCCCACCCCCTGATCGTCGTGGCGCTGTTTGTCGGCCTGACATGGGCCATTCAACGCAACTGGCGGCCCTGCGCGATTGTCGGCTTCGGCTTTCTGTACATCATCAACCAAGGCTATTGGGAGGCGACGACCGAGACGCTGGTCCTGGTGCTTTACGCCTGCATGATCTGCATGGCGATCGGCGTGCCCATCGGCATCGCCGCCGCCCATCGCCCCAAGATGTACGCCGTGATGCAGCCGGTCCTTGACCTGATGCAAACCCTGCCGACGCCGGTCTACCTGATCCCCTTCGTGGTGCTGTTCGGCCTTGGCATGGTGCCGGGCCTGCTCGCCACCATCATTTTCGTGGTCCCCGCCTCGATCCGCATGACGCAGCTGGGCGTGGCCTCCACCCCCACAGCCCTGCTCGAGGCCGCGACCGCCTTTGGCGCAAAACCGCATCAGGTGCTGTTCAAGGTCGAACTGCCCTACGCTTTTCCGCAGATCATGGCCGGGCTGAACCAAACCATCATGCTGTCGCTGTCGATGGTGGTGATCGCGGCTTGGGTCGGGGCCAACGGCCTTGGCATCCCGGTGGTGCGCGCGCTGAACACCGTGCGCGCCGATCTGGGATTTGAGGCCGGATCGGTGATTGTGGTGCTGGCCATCCTGTTGGACCGCATGCTGAGGGTGACGCGCAAATGACCACCGCTGTAGAATTCGACCGCGTTTCCATCGTCTTTGGCGACCGCCCCGACCGCGCGCTGCCGCTGATGGATCAAGGCATGTCGCGCAGCGATATTCAAACTCAGACCGGGCAGATGTTGGGCGTGCATGATTGCAGCCTTTCGGTGGCCGAGGGTGAGATTCTGGTGCTGATGGGCCTGTCCGGGTCGGGCAAATCCACCCTGCTGCGCGGCGTCAACGCCCTCAACCCCGTGGTGCGCGGCGAGGTGCGGGTGGCCGATGGCGGCCGGATGGTCTCGGTGACGAAGGCCAGCCCGGAAACCCTGCGCAAACTGCGACTGTCCAAAATTGCCATGGTGTTTCAACAGTTTGGCCTGTTGCCTTGGCGCACGGTGCGTGAAAACGTCGGGCTGGGGTTGGAACTCGCGGGCCAGACGCCCGAGCAACGCCGCGCCAAGGTTGATCAGCAACTGGCGCTGGTCAACCTCAGCCAATGGGCCGAACGCCGGGTGGGCGAACTTTCGGGCGGCATGCAGCAACGCGTCGGTCTCGCCCGCGCCTTTGTCACCGATGCGCCGATCCTGCTGATGGACGAACCCTTTTCCGCGCTCGATCCGCTGATCCGTGCCCGCCTGCAAGACGAGTTGCTGGACCTGCAAGCCAAGCTGAAACGCACGATCATTTTCGTCAGTCACGATCTGGACGAGGCGTTCAAACTGGGCAACCGCATCGCTTTGATGGAGGGCGGGCGCATCGTGCAGATCGGCACCGCGCGTGAGATCATCGCCAACCCGGTCAGCGATTACGTCGCCGATTTCGTCGCCCATATGAACCCGCTGGGTGTGTTGACCGCGCGCGATGTGATGCAAGCCGGTACTTGCACAGGCCCATCGGTGGATTGCGACCTGCCGGTCAAATTGGTGATGGCACGGCTGACGGGCAGCGAAACCGCGTTGAACGTCACCGAAAACGGCCAACCCGTTGGGATGATTCGCGCAGCGGGACTGATCGCCAAACTGATCAGCCCGCGCGGCTAAGCCCATAAAGTTTATCTAAAATTTGCGTTCATCTTGGTAAAAATATCCCACGGGGGGCGCATTGGCCCTTCGCAAATGCGGTGGGGGGCGTGAAGCCCCCCCTCTTCAATCCCGCAGATACACCAACATGTTGCCGCGCCCGACATAAGACAACGCCATCCGCGCGCGCGTGAGGTCGAGCACCGCAAAACAGGGCAAGTCCACCGGATTGCCGCCCCTTTCCTGCTTGAAAATCACCGCACCAATCGGCGCGCGCCCCGGGCAGGCATCGGCAAAGCCGCCTTCGCGTCAATCGCCGCCTCATTGCCGCCCGCTCCGCGCGTCACAGCCCAGCGCGCACTTTCGGCATAAAACAGGCAGCCGTTGGTTTCCGGTTCGGCGCAGCCTTGCATCAGCCCGTCCACGGCAAAGGGTTCACCGTGGCTGCCGGGCGCCAAGCCCGCCACAGCCGCCTCTTGCGCTGCCACCGCCCCAGCCCAAAGCAAGCACAGGGCCAACAGAAAGCCGCGCGTCATCACTGCTCCGCTTTGGTCTGCCAGAATGCGCCTGACAGGTGCTATTCTGCTGCCTTTTTCTGAACAACAGCTTTTTTGGCCACGGCTTTCTTGGCTGCCGGCTTTTCCACCACTTTGGGCGCCGCCGCTTTGCCTTCGGCCTTGGCCGCAGCCTTTTTGGCAGGGGCCTTGCGCGCCGGGGTTTTCTTGCCCGACTTTCCAGCCTTTTCCGCAATCAAAGCAATGGCTTCTTCCAAAGTCACCGCTTCGGGCGTGAGCTCTTTCGGCAGGGTCGCGTTGACCTTGGCCCATTTTATATACGGTCCGTATTTGCCCGGCATCACCTGAATTGGCCCACCTGACGGATGCTCCCCCAAGTCGCGCAGCGCTTCGGCCACCGGCCCACCCCGCCGACCCGCAACCTTTTGCGCCAAAACCTCGACGGCGCGGTTCATCCCGATGGTGAACACTTCTTCAACATCGGGAATGTTCGCGTAAACCGCCCCGTGTTTGACATAGGGTCCAAAGCGGCCAATCGCGGATTCGATCATCACCCCATCCTCGGGATGGGGCCCGATCTGGCGCGGCAGGGACAGCAGTTCAATCGCGCGTTCCAGCGTCAAGCTGCTGGATTCCCAGCCTTTTGGCAAAGACCCACGCGGCGGCTTCGGGTTTTCGGTCGTCGCCTCGCCCTTCTGCACATAGGGACCAAAACGCCCTGCGCGCAGGCTGATTTCCACGCCCTCGGCATCAATGCCCAGCACGCGACCGTCCACCGAGCCACCCTCTTCCCCCGAAATCGGCCGGGTATAGCGGCACTCCGGATAGTTGCCGCAGCCAATGAAAGCCCCACCCGAACGCGAGGTTTTCAAATGCAGCCGCCCGGTGCCACAAGACGTGCAAACCCGCGGGTCAGAGCCATCGGCGCGCAAAGGGTACAGATGCGGAGACAGAAATTCGTCAATTTTGTCAAGCACTTCGCCAATGCGCAAATCGGCGGTTTCCGCAATCGCCGCCGAGAAATCCCGCCAGAACCGCGCCAGAACTTCCTTGTAATCGCGTTTGCCGTCAGACACTTCGTCCAGTTGGGTTTCCAGATCGGCAGTGAAGTCATACTCCACATAGCGACGGAAAAAGTTGGTCAAAAACGCTGTGACCAGCCGCCCTTTGTCCTCTGGCAGCAGCCGGTTCTTGTCCTTGCGCACATATTCGCGGTCGACGATCGTGGTCAACACGCTGGCATAGGTGGACGGTCGCCCGATCCCCAACTCTTCCATCCGCTTGACCAAAGTCGCCTCGGTGTAGCGGGGCGGCGCTTGGGTGAAATGCTGTTCGGGTGAGATCAGACGCTTTTCAACGGCCTCCTTCGCCATGATCTGCGGCAGACGGCCCTCGTCCTCGTCTTCATCATCGCGGCCTTCTTCATAGACCTTGAGGAAGCCATCAAACAGCACCACCTGACCCGTCGCGCGCAAGGCAACCTGCCCATCGGGCGAGCCGATGTCCACGGTCGTGCGCTCCAGCCGCGCGGCGGCCATCTGGCTGGCGATCGTGCGTTTCCAGATCAATTCATAAAGCTTGCGCTGATCGGCCTCGGTCAGACGCAGATCATCCGGGGCCACCGAGATATCGGTCGGGCGGATACATTCATGCGCTTCCTGCGCGTTCTTGGCCTTGTTCTTGTAGATGCGCGGTGTGTCGGGCACATAGGCCGGGCCAAAACGGCGGGCAATATCGGTCCGCGCCTCGGCCACCGCCTCGGGGGCCATGTCGATGCCGTCGGTCCGCATATAGGTGATGTGCCCGGCCTCATAAAGCCGCTGCGCCGCAGACATGCACACTTTGGCGCCCATGCCAAACTTGCGGCTGGCCTCTTGTTGCAAGGTAGAGGTCATGAAGGGCGCCGACGGGTTGCGCGCCGCCGGCTTTGCCTCCACCGAACTCACCGTCAATGTCCGCGAAGTGACAGCCTGCACCGCAATTTCTGCCACCGCTGCCGTCGGAATGTCGAATTTGTCCAGCTTCTTGCCACCCAGAACCGTCAGACGCGCGGCAAATTCCTGTCCGCGCGGCGTGGCCAAAGTGGCCTCCACCGACCAGAATTCGCGGGCACGAAACGCTTCAACCTCCATCTCACGCTCAACAATCAAGCGCAGGCAGACCGACTGCACCCGCCCGGCCGACCGCGACCCCGGCAGCTTGCGCCACAGCACCGGCGACAGGTTGAACCCGACCAGATAATCCAAAGCCCGCCGTGCCAGATAGGCGTCCACCAAGGGCTGATCGACCTGACGCGGGTTCTTCATCGCCTCGGTCACCGCCGCCTTGGTGATGGCGTTGAAGGTCACCCGGCTGACCTTTTTGCCCTTCTTCAGGCTGCTGGCCAAGACCTGTTGCAAGTGCCAGGAAATCGCCTCCCCTTCGCGGTCAGGGTCGGTGGCAAGAATCAATTCGTCATCGGTTTTCAGCGCATCAACAATGGCACGGATGTGCTTTTTGCTGTCCGCAGCCACTTCCCACAGCATGTCGAATCCGTTTTCGGTATCGACCGAGCCATCTTTGGCCGGCAAGTCCCGGACGTGGCCGTATGACGCCAGAACCACATAATCCGGGCCCAGATATTTGTTGATTGTTTTGGCTTTGGCGGGAGATTCGACGACAACGACTGGCATGAAACTTCCCTGTAAAGCGGACATTTGGCGCGGTTATGGATGGGGTCGCACCATGGGGGGCAAGGCGGTGGAATGTCAACCGGGGCTTGGCACAGAGCCCCAGCTTGCCGTCATCGATATCCCGTCCAAAGCCTGCAAAGCCCCCTTTCCGACACATCGCTGATGATCCCGCGAAAAACCTTTCACGGAAATGTCTCAGCGCTGTCTTTCAAACGGGTTCCTCAGTCCAGCCGCGACAACAGGCCCCCCGACTGTCGCATAATGCGCCCCTCCAGTTCCAAAGTCACCAAAGCGGGTGACAGCAGCGACGGCGGCAGCGCCAGATCGCGGATCAACTGATCCTCGGCCAGCGGGCTGGGGCCAAGCCGCGCCAGAATCTGACTGTGCACGCTTGCCATTTCCGACAACCCACGGCGCAGTGGCACTGGACCGGGCAAGGGATCGGGCACCACCACGGCCTCTAAGACAGGTTCCGCCACCGCAACCACTGGCGCCGCGTGCCCGCCCACTGCCTCCAGCACATCTTGCGGGCCACGCACCAAAGTTGCGCCATCACGGATCAGGATGTTGCAGCCCGCCGCCCGCGCATCAAACGGATGCCCCGGCACCGCCAGCACCTCGCGGCCCTGATCCAGCGCGTTCTTGGCGGTGATCAGGCTGCCCGACCGCGCCGCAGCCTCCACCACCACCACCGCGCGTGACAGGCCCGACACGATCCGGTTGCGCTGCGGGAAATGCCGCACCTGCGGTGCCATGCCCATCGGCTGTTCCGACACCCGGCAACCCCGTGCGGCAATCTGCACCGCAAGGTCGGCGTTTTCCTCGGGATAAATCACATCGACCCCGCCCGCCTGCACCGCCACCGTCCCGGTATCCAAAGCCGCCGCATGGCATTCGGCATCGATGCCACGGGCCAATCCCGAGACAACCACCTGCCCCGCCGCCCCCAGCCCCTCGGCCAGCCGCCGCGCCATCCGCAGGCCCAGACTGGACGCGTTGCGCGCGCCAACCATCGCCACCATCGGCCGCGACAGCAGGCCCACATCGCCCTGCGCCCACAGGACCGGCGGCGCGTCGGGCAGGTCCATCAACGCCAAAGGATAGCCCAACTGCCCCCATAGCAACAATTTCGCGCCCGCCACACGACCCTGCGCCAGTTCATGCCGCACCACCTCGATCGGGCAAGTGCTGTAGCGCTCCACCCCAGCCGCCTGCGCAATGGCGGGCAGCGCGTTCAGCGCCGCCTCCACCCCGCCGTGATCGGCCACCAGCCGATGAAACGTCACCGGACCCACCCGGCGCGACCGGATCAGGCACAGCCACAGCAGCGGGTCTTCCAACGCCAGTACCGAATCTTTTGCCAAAGCCATCCGCCTTGCCCCTTGTTCCCCGCCAGCTTGGCGCAGCGAGATTAACAGGTGGTAAACGGCCATCTGGCACTATCGGGGCCCCATCTGGACCTATCGAAACCCGCACTGGCCCAATTGATCGCAACCGCAAACGTTGATCAAATAGCAGCAGACATCGCCCAGCGGGGCGCAGAGGAGACAGCCATGAAGAATGCCGAAATTGCGCGCCGCCGCGACGAAAACATCTCGCGCGGGATCGGGGTGCAGACCCAGATCTACGTCGATCGCGCCCTGAACTCCGAAGTCTGGGATATTGAGGGCAACCGCTACATCGACTTCGCCGCCGGCATTGCCGTGGTCAACACCGGCCACTGCCACCCCCGCGTCATGGAGGCGGTGACGCAACAGCTGTCGAAATTCACCCACACCTGCCATCAGGTGCTGCCCTATGAAAACTATGTCCGTCTGGCGGAACGGCTGAATGCGCTGGTCCCGGGCGATTATCCAAAGAAAACCGTCTTCGTAACCACCGGCGCTGAAGCTGTTGAAAACGCTGTGAAAGTCGCGCGCATCGCCACAGGCCGCAACGCCATCATCGCCTTTGGCGGTGCCTTCCATGGCCGCACGTTGCTGGGCATGTCGCTGACCGGCAAGGTTGATCCCTACAAGAAGGGCTTCGGCGCGATGATGCCGGATGTCTACCACGTGCCCTTCCCGCAGGAAATCCACAACATCACCACCGACGACGCGATGGCGGGCATCACCAAGCTGTTCAAGGCCGATCTGGACCCAAGCCGCGTCGCCGCGATCATCTTTGAACCGGTGCAGGGCGAGGGCGGCTTTTACCCCGCGCCCAAAGAACTCGTCCGCGCCATCCGCAAGCTCTGCGATGACCACGGCATCGTC
The DNA here is from genome assembly GCA_945860375.1 of Pseudorhodobacter antarcticus. The sequence continues at coordinate 179,288 of CAMAQR010000002.1, read as the reverse complement.
ATGATCGCGGATGAGGTGCAGACCGGCTTTGCCCGCACCGGTCACATGTTCGCCATGGAAGGCTACGGAATCGCCGCCGACATCACCACCATGGCCAAGGGTCTGGCGGGCGGGTTGCCCTTGGCGGCGCTGACCGGCAAGGCCAGCCTGATGGACGCGGCGCATCCGGGCGGCTTGGGCGGCACCTATGGCGGCAACCCCTTGGGCATCGCCGCCGCCAACGCGGTGCTGGACGTGATCGAGGACGAGGCGCTCTGCGCGCGCGCCAACGAACTGGGTGGCCGTCTGAAGCAGCGGTTGGAGGCGATCCGTTCGGTGACGCCGGAAATCGCCGACATTCGCGGCCCGGGCTTCATGGTCGCGGTCGAATTCGCCAACCCGGGCAACCATGAACCCGACGCAGGCTTCACCACCCGCGTCCGGCTGGAGGCGCAAAAGCGCGGCCTGATCCTGCTGACCTGTGGCGTTTACGGCAACGTCGTGCGCTTCCTCGCGCCCATCACCATCCCAGACGCCCATTTCGCCGAAGCAATGGACATTCTGGATGCGTCGGTGGCAGCAGCGCGCCAGGCCTGACCAGCCCTTTTGTGCAAAGGCGTCCGGGTGCGGCTCGGGCGCCTTTCGCATGTCTGCGGGCTTTCATCTTGGTTCAAATATCCCCGCCGGAGGCTCTTGTCCTTCGGCTGGGGTGCCTCCGGCGGGGATATTTTTGCCAAGATGAATGTGCAGGGGCGCGGGGCTGATCGGGGTGGCGCGACAGCTGATGTTTGCACAAGCCCCCCCCACAGGCTATCACGCCCGCAATCGGGGACCGCATCCATGACCACCGCCCAAGGCATCACCCTTCGCAACGCCTCCGTCTCCCTTGGCGGCAAAGCCATCCTGTCCAACCTGACCCTGACCCTGACCGAACCCCGCATCGGCATCATTGGCCGCAACGGATCGGGCAAGACCACCCTGTTGCGCCTGATCGCAGGGCTGATCGCACCCACAACCGGCACCGTCCTGATTGACAGCCTGAACCCCACCGACCGCCGCGCGATCCTGCCGCGCCTCGGCATTCTGTTCCAGAACCCCGATCACCAGATCCTGTTCCCCACTGTGGCCGAGGAACTGGCCTTCGGTCTGCGCCAACAGGGCCAGACCCAAGCGCAGGCCGACGCCGCCGTCACCGACCTTCTGGCGTCAGAAGCCCGCAGCCATTGGGCCAACGCCCCCACCCACACGTTGAGCCAAGGGCAGCGCCATTACCTGTGCCTGTTGGCGATCCTGCTGATGCGGCCCGCCACACTCTTGCTCGACGAACCCTTCGCCGGCCTTGATCTGCCAACGCAACTGCGCCTTGCCCGCCGCCTGCACGCCCTGCCGCAGCGCCTGATCACCATCAGCCATGACCCCGCAGCCGTCGCCACCGCTGACCGCGTGATCTGGCTGGATCAAGGTCGCATCCGCGCCGACGGCCCCCCCGCCCCGGTGCTGGATGCCTTCACCGCCGAGATGGCCAAACTGGGGGCGCAGGATGCTGACACTGACCTCGCCGGTTGAAACTTGGGCGCATAAGGTGCCAGCCGGAGCCAAACTGCTGGCCCTGTGCGGCACGACGGCAACGCTGTTTGCACTTGCCTCCCCGCTGCCGCTGACCGCCGCAGCCCTGACCGTGGCCGCGCTGACCGCAACAGGGGGCGCAAGTTTCGCCGCCCACGCCCTGCGGATGTTGCGGCCGCTGATCCCCTTTGTCATCATCATCGCCCTGTGGCACCTGTGGCTGCGCGACCCGGTCGGACTGTCGATCATCCTGCGCATGGTCACCGCCGTCGCCGCCGCCAACCTTGTCACCATGACCACCCGCCTTTCGGATATGATCGCGGTGCTGGAACGCCTGATGCGCCCGTTTGCCCGGCTGAGCCCGCCGCGCGCGCTGGCGCTGGCCATCGCGTTGACCATCCGCTTCATCCCGGTCATGCTGGACCGCGCCGCGCAGATCCGCGAAAGCTTTCGCGCGCGCAGCGCCCGCAGGCCCGGCTGGCGCGTCCTGCCGCCGACCACCATTGCGGCGCTGGACGATGCCGACCGCGTGGCCGAGGCCCTGCGCGCCAGAGGCGGCATCTAGAGCGGATTTCGTTCCAACTGATTCAGATGGAAGGACATCCAAGACAGGCATTGCCGGTGTCTGTTGCGGTAGCGTTCCACCAGCGGCACAACGGGCTTGCACCCGGCCAAAGCGCAGTCTAACTGCTGCCACACAACCGGAGCAGACCATGGAAAAGACCCTCACCCATATCGCGCTTTTTGCCGCCCTGATTGCGGTGCTGGGCCTTGTTCCCAAGATCGACCTTGCCTCTGGCGTGCCGATCACGGCGCAATCGCTGGGGATCATGTTGTGCGGCACGGTGCTCGGGGCCAAACGCGGCGCATTGGCGGTGCTGTTGTTTCTGGGCCTGACACTGGCAGGATTGCCGCTGTTGTCGGGTGGACGTGGCGGCCTTGGGCTGCTGGCCTCGCCGACCGTGGGCTATATCATCGGCTTCCCGATTGCCGCCTTTGTCATCGGCTGGGTTGTGCAGACGTGGAAAGCGCCGATCCTGCCCGCCGCCGTGGCTGCGGCGTTTCTGGGCGGCTTGGTGGTGTTGAACGCCATTGGCATCATCGGCATGTCGGTGATGCTGGACAAAACCCTGCCCGAAGCGGCGCTGCTGGCCGCGCCTTTCCTGATCGGCGACTGCCTGAAGGCGGTTCTGGCCGGTCTGATCACCCAAGCCATCGCCCGCATGCGCCCCGACGCGCTGTTGTCGCGCGCCTGATCTGGGGCGGCGCGGGGTTTGATGCCTCGCACCTCTTGGCCAAAGGTTAAGATCTGGTTAAATCTCCAACCCTAAGCTATTGATTTAAAACATCTAAAAAATGGTCCCGAGTTGGGACCGCCCCATGTTCCACCAGCAAAGCCGTGCCAATCCCCCCGGCAGCGGCAATCGCGGCCAAGCCAAACCCGGCCCGCAGTTCATAAAACAACCGCACCGCCAGCACGGCCCCCGAGGCACCGATCGGATGCCCCCGCGCCAGCGCGCCACCGCCAATATTGACACACGCCGCGTCCAACCCCGCCCCTGTCACGCAAGCCATCGCCTGCACCGCATAGGCCTCCATCACCTCGGCCACCGCGATCCTGTCAGGCGTGATTCCGGCGCGCGAAAGCACCGCCTGAATGGCCGCGATCGGCGCGATCCCCGGCTGCACCGGATCACCGCCCAAGGTCTGCCCGCCGACGATCCGCAAACCCCGCCCGGCGGCCACCCTGTCCGACACCACAAGCACAAACGCCGCCGCATCCGCCGCCACCGCCGCATTGGCTGCGGTGATGGAGCCGACCACAGCCTTCGCCCGCGCCGCCACCGCCACCGTCAATCCCCGCGCAAAGGCATCGCGGACCTGCCCCGCCACTGCGACAATCTCGCCCTCAGCCACCCGGGCGCGGGCATGGCTGGCCACCGCCCACCCATCCTGCGCCGCCCGGGAAATCCCCAGCCGCGAAGCCAACTCCGCCGCCGCCTGCGCCATATCAGGGTCCCGGTCTGGCCAAGGCGTGAACGGCGCCTGATCATAGGCCACCGCCGCCCCACCCTCTGGATCGGTCCGCAACCGCAACGGCCTGCGGGAGTAACTCTCCACCCCGCCCGCGATCACCACCTCTGCCGCGCCAGAGTCCACCAGTGCCCGCGCCAGCAGCACCGCATCCAAGCCCCCCGCGCATTGCCGGTCCAGCGACAGCCCAGCGACGCGATCCAACCCAGCCGCCAAAGCCACCCGCCGCGCCGGGTTGCCCCCCGCGCCCAAGGCGTTCGAACAGATCAACTCATCCGCCCCCGCAATCCCCGCAGCATCCAGCAATGCCCGCACCACCGGCGCGCCCAGATCCTCGATGGACAGCCGCCCGAAAGCCCCCCCACGCGGGCAGACAGCCGTCCGCTTGGCGGCCAGTATCACCGCCACGACGCCGCCTCCAAAGCCCGCAGATCGGTCTTCCCCGAGGCCAGAACCGGCCAATCGCCCCGCCAGATCACCGCGCGCGGCGCCTTCAATGGCCCCAGATGCGCCCGGCACGCCCGCAAAATCGCGTCCTCTTGTTCAATATCCCCCATCACCACCGCCACCAGAACCACCCCCCGCAACGCATCGGCACGGGGCAGCACGGCTACCCGGTCCACCCACGGCAGCCCTGCCATGAATGCCTCTATCTCTTCGGAGAAGACGTTCTGATCCGCTATCGTCACCATCCGCCCCGCCCGCCCCGACAGATACAGAAAGCCACCCTCCAGCCGCCCCATTTCGCCAACCGAAAGCCAGCCCTGATCCCAAACCGCGCTGCCTCTGTCTGCCCCGGCGTAGCCTGTGAACAGATACGGACTGCGCACCCAAACCGCGCCATCCCGCACCTCAATCTGCACCCCGGGATAAGCCTGCCCCACAGAGTCTTCCGGCGTATCCGCCCCGGCCAAAGTGATGAAACTCGCCTCGGCCGCGCCATAAAACTCGCGCACCTCAGCCCCGGTCATCGCCGCCAATCCGGCCCGCAACGCCCGGTCCAGCTTCGACCCTCCCACCAGAACCAGCCGCAACTCCGGCAATTCTGGCCCGCCCGTTTCCACCAGAAACCGCAGCTGCGCGGGCGTCGCGTACAGCACCTTAACCCGCCGCGCAGCCAAGGCCACCCGTTGCCGATCGGGCCGCATCGTGTCGAGCAGGTGAAGTTCCGCCCCCAGATGCACCGCCTCCAGCGCGCCATAAAGCGCCAGCGAATGCACCAACTGCCCCAGCACCGCCACGCGGCACCCCGGCCCGATGCCAAAGGCCGCTGCATTCACCGCAAAGCTGTCAGTCCAAGACCGAACAGACCGCAAAATCCGCCGCGGTTGGCCCGAAGACCCCGAGGTCAGCGTCTCGAACGCCCCCTCGCCAGCCTCAAGCCCGCCCCCTCCGCCAATCCGAAACGCCGCCCCCGGCACCGCCAAAGCCCGCGCCAAAGCCTGTCCAGAGGGCAACGGATCAATCCACCCCCCGCCCTGCACCATGGGCTGTACAACGCCCAGGGCGTCAAACACCCGCGCCTCGGGATGCCAACGGAACCCGGATTTCATCTTGGCATAAATATCCCCGCCGGAGGCTCCCACAGCTCAGCGTTTCAGCAAACTGCCCAGCCGCCGCAACGCCAGCAGATAGCCTTCGGTGCCAAAGCCCGCGATCACACCCTCGGCCCGGGCGGATACGAATGAATGATGCCGGAACGCCTCGCGCTTGTGGATGTTTGAGATGTGAACCTCCAGCACCGGACCTTCAAAGGCATTCAGCGCGTCCAGAATGGCCACCGAAGTGTGGCTGTAGGCGCCCGGATTGATGATGATCCCCGCCGCCTGATCCCGCGCAAGCTGTATCCAATCCACCAGCTGCCCCTCGTGGTTCGATTGCAGGCATTGCACCGTCAGACCCAGATCGCCCGCCAGCCCCGCCAAGGCCTGCGCCACTTCTTCCAAGGTTTCAGACCCGTAAATCTGGGGCTGCCGCTGGCCCAAAAGGTTCAAGTTGGGGCCGTTCAGAACGAAAATGGGCTTGGACAAGGCTGTTCTCCCGAGGCGGTTTGCCTGAACCTAACCCAATCTCCGCGCGCCGCAAAGGGCGTGCAAAAGCAATGCGCCTCCCGTGGGGGGAGGCGCATCATGGGGTCGCGGCCCAAATCAGAGCGTGGCAGGGAAACCAAAGCCCGTTACGCGACCTTTTCCAGTGCCAATTCGGGGGCCAGCCCCAAAGCCCGCACGACTTCACGGGTCAGGTGCGGCTTGTTCAAGGTGTAGAAATGCAGGTCCTGCACGCCACCCTGAAGCAGCTTGTCACAAAGTGCTGTGCAATGCGCCAAGGCCAGCAATTCCACACGCCCGTCGCGGGCCGCCGTGGTAAAGCCTTCGTCCAGACGCGCCGGAACGCGTGTGCCACAGCGGGCAGCGAAACGCTTGGTGCCTTCCCAGCTTTGGATCGGCAGGATGCCCGGAATGATCGGCGCGGTGATGCCTGCCTTCGCGCAGGCATCGCGGAACCGAAAGAAGGTGTCTGCGCCAAAGAAGAACTGGGTGATGGCACTGCTGGCACCGGCATCAATCTTGCGCTTCAGCCATGTCACATCGGCGCACGGGTCGGCTGCATCGGGGTGCGGTTCGGGATAGGCACCGACGCGGACCTTGAATTTTCCGGTCTTGGCCAGCGCCTCGACCAGGTCGACGGAATTGGCGAAACCGTCGGGGCGCGGGGTAAACCGTTGCTCACCTTTGGGGGCATCGCCGCGCAGCGCGACAATCTCAGTCACACCCGCCTCGGCATAAGATTGCGCGATTTCAAGCGTTTCGGCACGACTGGCATCGACGCAGGTCAGATGTGCCGCCACGTTCAGCCCGCAATTGCGGCCAATCGCGCCCACAGCCTCATGCGTCAGCTTGCGGGTGGTGCCGCCTGCGCCGTAGGTGACGGACACGAAATTGGGGGCGAGGGGGGCCAGCGCCTGCACCGTCTCCCACAGCCGGAACGACGCATCGAGGGTTTGCGGCGGGAAGAACTCAAAGCTGATGCGTGGGCTGGTCATAACGTGTCTCCTGTTTTCTTATCCCTCTTGTCGCAGGATGCTGAACGTGAGACAAATTCATATAATTCAAGATCAACATGAGGTTTCAAGCATGTACATCGAATTGCGCCACCTGCGCACCATCCGCGCCATTCATCAGGCGGGCGGGCTTGCCCGTGCTGCCGACCTGATGAACATGACCCAATCGGCGCTGTCGCATCAGGTCGCGGGGCTGGAGGCGCAGGTGGGGATGGAACTGTTCGTGCGCCGGTCCAAACCGATGACGCTGTCGGCGGCGGGGATTCGGATGCTGCGGGCGGCGGATCGGATCTTGCCGGAAATCATTGCGCTGGAGGAAGAGTTCCGCGCGCTGCAATCGGGCAAGACCGGGCGGCTGCACATCGCCATCGAATGCCATGCCTGCTTTGACTGGCTGTTTCCGGTGCTGGAACTGTTCCGCCACGCCTGGCCCGAGGTGGACGTCGACATCCGCGCCGGATTGGCCTTTGACGCCCTGCCCGCCCTGAACCGTGAAGAGGTCGATCTGGTGATCTCGTCCGATCCGGCCCCGCTGCCCGGCATCACCTTCAACCCGCTGTTTGATTATCACCCGATGTTCGTGGCGTCGGCCCAGAGCCCGCTCGCGGCCAAGGCGGTGATCGAGGCGGAAGATTTCCGCGACCAGACCTTGATCACCTACCCGGTGCCACGCGACAAGCTGGATGTGTTCACCGAACTGCTGAGCGCCGCCAAGGTGGAACCCCGCGCCCTGCGCGCGGTAGAGTTGACCGCCGTGATCCTGATGCTGGTGGGATCCAATCGCGGCGTGGCGGTGCTGCCCGACTGGGTGCTGCGCGATGTGAAAAGCAACGCCGACTACATCACCCGCCCGCTTGGCCCCGGAACCATCACCAAACGGCTTTATGCGGCCACCCGCACCGAAGACAGCGCCAAACCCTATGTTGCGCATTTTTTGAAACTGGGGCGCTCAGAACCGGTCAAGCTGCAGCGCGGGTAAGGTCGGCGCAGCCCGGTTGCTGCGCCCGTCCATCTTCCATTGGAAGGAACAGTTGACGCCGGTTGAAATCAGACCGGCAGTCACGTTTTGCTTGGTCCACTGGCAAAAACCATCGCAACAGTTGACGAACCAAGCAGACGGGTCACTGCCGCATCCCTCGGCTGATGGAACCCGAACCCAGCACCGCGAACCGCATCGCAGGCTGCTTTGATACCAATCACGGCTCTCGAATAAGCTTGCGCTGCCGGTTCAAGCCTGCGGTTGGCGGTCCAACGTTGCCCGACAGCGGGAGAACCGATTTCACCCAGGACAGCTTGCAAGTTTACATGGCCTTGCTAGCATAGCGGCCATACAAAGCTGTATTGGAGACAAAAATGGGATTTTCTGACGCCGTTCGCACTTGTCTGAAATTGAAATACGCCACCTTTCAAGGCCGCGCCTCGCGGTCTGAACATTGGTATTTCCTTTTGTTCACCATGCTGGTGGCGCTTGTCCTCGGCGGGCTGGCCTATGTGTCGGTTGGCGCGGATGGCTTGATGGCCATGCAGAAAGGCGGGCGCATGCCGGTCGCAACGATGGTGCTTTTCGGTGCATTGGGGATTTTCTATCTGGCCATGCTGTTGCCGACGATCGCTGTCGGGGTTCGTCGGTTCCATGACCGCAATCTGTCGGGCTGGTACTATCTGGCGGCCATCGTTCTGGGCATTGTGCCATTTGTGGGATTTCTGGCCTCCATCGCGGCTTTCGTCCTTACGGTTCTGAAAGGCACCGAAGGGCCCAACAAGTTTGGCCGCGACCCGCTTGGACCGGAACACAGCGCCGAAGTCTTCAACTGATCTGTCGCTGATGCGGCTGGTTTGGGCACTGGTGCTGGGGTCTGTTCTGCTTGCAGGGCAGGCCCTTGGCCAAGACAACCCGTTGAAAGTCACAGCCGTGGATGCCCCGCGCGGTGCGGTTTCCGATAGCTACCGCGACATGGCCCGCGCCCGGGGCGTGCAGACAGAGGCGACCTATGCCAGCGACCTGCAAGGCAAGCTGCCCACCGATGGCAAATTCACCCCACCCGCCGCGCCAAGACCCCTTGATGGGCCTGTTGTCAACGGGCCGCTGGGGTTGGTTCTGGTGTTGGTGGCCTTGCTGGGCGGCCTTGCCCTGTGGCTGCGCTTTGGCGGTGCAGGCACCCTGTTGGCAGCCGGTCCGGGCGATCTGAAACCCAAATCCATGGCACCCGAAGGCTGGAAACTGCCCGACACCACCCTGCCCTCGGGCGACATCTTCGCGCTGATCCGGAGTATGGCCGACCGCCGGGCCGCGATGGTGCTGCTGTTGCGCGCCAGCCTGATGCGGGCGGCAGAGATCAGCGACACCCGTTTTGCCCGTTCTGACACCGAACGCGAGGCGCTGCGGCGTCTGCCCCAACATCTGCACGCCCGCCCGGTTCTGGCCGATCTGTTGCAGCAGGCCGAACTGGCGCATTACGGCGGGCGCGAGGTTGCGCCCGAAACGCTGGCCGCCCTGATCGACCGTGCCCGCCCGATCTTCGGGGCAAAGGCATGAGCAAAGCCGCACCCTGGATCGGTCTTGCCGCCCTGATTGCCGCCGTTTTGGCGCTGTTCTGGTTCGGCGGCGACGGATCTGCGGCGCGGGACCGGCAGTTGGACGTCTCCCTGATCGGGACCGATGGTTTGCAGATATGGTTACAGGATCAGGGCATCGAGGTGGTGCATTCCAACCCGCGCCTGACGCCGCGGTCCGATGAAATGTCTTTGGCAATTTTGCCGCTGTATGACATCCAGCTTGATGCTGACGCGCAACCGCCCGAAACCCCCGATGACGAGATGCAGCAAGCCACCCAGCGCGATCTTGAGCGATGGGTTTTTCAGCAAAAGCTGGACGCGCTGCCGACTCTGGTGGTGCTGCCAAAATGGCGTACCGGGTTTTACAGGGCGGCGGTGGCGCATCAAAGCACGCTGATCCCCGAGGCCGGAATGACCCAGGCGCTGCGCAGCATGGTCCTGCCTGCCGGGATGCTGATCCGCCTGGGTCCGCAAATGACCGAAATGCCGCTGTCCGTGCAGGGTGAGGCCAGCCGCAGCTTGGCGCTGTTTCACGCGCAGCTGTTCCAGCGCGATGCCATCCCCGACCACTGCCGCGAGGTGCTTGGCCTGCCGCAAGGCGCGCTGGTGATCGCCTGCGACAGGACGGGCGCGGCGGTGTATCTGGAAACCCCCGCCGCTTATTACCTGTCCGACCCAGACCTCTTGAACAACCACGGGCTTGGCTTGGCCGAAAATGCCGCCCTTGCCGCCGATCTGATCGCCAGCCTGCGACCCGATGCCACCAAACCCATCTATCTCGACACCAGCACAGAGCAATTGCTCATCACCGACCCACCCGCCGACGAGGCGCAGGATTACAACCGTGGCTGGGCCGAGTTTGCACGGTTCTTCGACTATCCGCTGTCGGTTCTGTGGGCGGTTGCCGCTGTGATATTGGCCCTCGCCGGTTGGCGTGGCGCGATGCGCTTTGGGCCACCGCGTCTGCCGCCTGATGATGGTTTGGAGCAATCAAAAACCGTCAGCATCGACGCCAAGGCCCGCCTGCTGCGCCTGTCGGGCAATGACGGGCGGATGGTGGCGGAATTTGTGCGGGCGCGGCTGGATGCGCTCAGTGAGGCAAGCCTTGGCACGGGCGGCAGTCATGATCGCCTGTTCAACCTGCTGGCCCGGCGCGATGCTGCGCTTGCCAGTCAATTCCGCAACACCTGCGCCCAACTGATCTCGCGCGGCGCGGCCATGCCAAAACATGAACTTTATCAACATCTTGCCACCTTCCGCGACCTTTTGGAAAGACTGACCCATGGATCTGACCCGATTTCAAAGCCTGATTGAAACGGTGCGCGCCGAAATTGGCCGCGCCGTGCAGGGGCAAGACGCCCTGATCGACCTGCTGCTGGTGTCGGTCTTCGCACGCGGTCATTGCATCGTCGAAGGCCCGCCGGGTACGGCCAAAACCCTGTTGGCGCGGTCGGTTGCCGCCGTGATGGATCTGGACTTTGGCCGCATCCAATTCACCCCCGATCTGATGCCGGGCGACGTTCTGGGCGTGAACCTGTTCAACTTTCAGACCAATGCCTTCGCGCTGACCAAAGGCCCGATCTTTGCCGATATTCTGCTGGCCGACGAGATCAACCGCGCGCCGCCAAAAACCCAATCCGCGCTGTTGCAGGCGATGAACGAACGGGTGGTGACAATCGACGGCACCGACCATTCGCTGGGCCGCAACTTCTTTGTCATCGCCACCCAAAACCCCATAGAACAGCAAGGCACCTATCCCCTGCCCGAGGCGCAGCTGGATCGCTTCTTGTTCAAACTGGTGGTCGATTTCCCTGACCGCGCCGCCGAGATCGCGATTTTGACCCGTCACGCGTTGCAACCTCTGGAGTTCGACGCCCGCTCTGCCGCCTTGCACAAGGTGATGACGGCGCAGGATTTGATCGAAGGCCGCGCCTTGGTGGACAGCATCCGGCTGGATGCCTCCATCCTGACCTATATCGTCGATCTGATCCGCGCCACCCGCAACGATGCCGACATACTGCATGGCGCATCCACCCGTGCGGCGGATGCTTTGGCCGGGGCGGTGCGGGCGCGGGCGGCGGTGGAGGGGCGCGATTACGGGCTGCCCGACGACGTGCAGGCGTTGCTGCTGCCCGTGCTGCGCCACCGCATCGTGTTGGGACCAAGCGCGGAAATCGACGGCCGCAGTGCCATCGACGTGCTGCGCAACGTGCTGAACCGCATCGACGCACCCCGGTAAATGCGCCCCTCGCCCCGCCTTTTGACGCTGGCCCTGCTGCTGACGGCGGTGACCGTGGCTTTGGTGCTGGGCTGGCCCAACGCGGGTGGGCTGGCGGCATCGGTTTGGGGCATTCTGGTGGTGGTCGCCGTGGGCGATCTGCTGACATCAACGCCGCGCAAGCACCTGTCGGTCGTCGTGGCGGTGCCGAAGACCGGATATGCGGGCGCTGTGGCGCGGCTGGTGGCGCAGGTGGCGGCAGTCAAGGGCGCATTGCCACCGGGCCTGATTGCCCGGCTGGATCTGGACGCCGCGTTGGGTTCGGGCGATCTGCCTGCCTGTGCCGCAAGCCCCGACAATCTGCGCGCGGCCACCGGGGCCGATTTGGCCCTGTCGCGCAGGGGCGTGCATGCGATCCGCTCTATCGCGTTGAAATGGCAGTCTAAACTGGGGTTGTTCGAGATCATTGGCACCTGGCCTTTGAATCACACGCTCACCGTGGTGCCCGACATAGCCCCGGTGCTGTCAGGCCAGATCAACACCCGTATGCTGCCCCTGACCGAAGGGCAAAAGGACATGCAGCTGCGCGGCGAGGGATCGGAATTTCATCAGTTGCGCGACTATGTGGCGGGCATGGACCCGCGCCAGATCGACTGGAAACGGTCGGCCCGAATGCGCAGTCTGGTGGCGCGCGAAACGCGGGCCGAAAAGAACCACCAGATCATCCTGTGCCTCGACTCTGGCCATTTGATGTCCGAACGCATCGGCGGGCTGGCCAAGCTGGACCGCGCGATCAATGCGGCGCTGGCAATGGCTTGGGCGGGCGGTTTGGGCGGCGATCAGGTTGGGCTTTACAGCTTTGACAGCCAGCCCCGCGTGTTCGTGCCGCCTGCGCCGGGTCGGGCGGCTTTTGCCCGGCTGCAAGCCACCTGTGCGGCGCTGAAATACGAAAGCGTTGAAACCAATCACACTTTGGGCCTTTCCCACCTGTCCGGGCGGCTGGCGCGGCGGTCCTTGATCATCGTGTTTTCCGATTTCGTCGACAGCATCACCGCCGAATTGATGGTTCAAAACCTGACCGTGCTGACCCGCCGCCATCTGGTGTTGTTCGTGGCGCTGCGCGACCCCGCACTGGCAACCTTGGCCCATCCCACGCAGGTCACGATGGAGGCCGTGGCGCAATCGGTGGCGGCCAGCCAAGTCTTGCAAGAACGCCGCGCCGTTCTGGACCGTTTGGCGCGGCTGGGGGTGATCTGCCTTGACACCACCCCCGAAACTCTGACCGCCGGCCTGATTTCGCGCTACATCGACATCAAATCGCGCGAGCTGATATGACGGCAAAGCCCGATCTGCTGCGATCCGCCCGGTTCCGTCTGGAGCGTGAGGCCAGCTGGAAACGGCTGGATGCTCTGGTCGCGAAAACCGAAAGTCTGGGTGCTGCGGGACTGAGCTATGACGAGGCGCGCGATCTGGCGACTTGCTACCGTCAGGCGATGAATTCACTGTCCGTGGCGCGGGATATCTCCTTGGACCTTGCGCTGCTGACCTATCTCGAGCGGCTCTGTGCGCGGGCCTATCTGGTGGTCTATGCGCCGCAAGCCAGCCTGCGCGGGCTGTTAACCACGTTGATCCGGCAGGGCATTCCGCAGGCGGTGCGCAGGTCAGCGGTGCCGCTGTTCATCGGCTTTCTGGCGATGATCGGCGGGTTCGTTGTGGGTTATATCCTGTTTCAACAAGACCCATCCTGGTATTTCAGCTTTGTGCCGTCCAATCTGTCCGATGGGCGCACCCCGGCCGCATCGGCCGAGTATCTGCGCCAATCGCTGTATGACGGGGCCAGCCAAGACTCGGAAAGCCTTGGTTTTTTCGCCAGCTTTCTGTTTTCGCACAACACTCAGGTTGCCATTCTGGTCTTTGCCTTGGGGATTTTCCTGTCGGTGCCCAGTTTCCTGCTGACCTTCTACAACGGCCTGCTTTTGGGCGCGTTTTACGGCATGTTTGCCGCCAAAGGCCTTGGCTATGATCTGTTCGCATGGCTGTCGATCCATGGTGTGACCGAGATGTCGGCGATCTGCTTTGCCTGCGCCGGGGGCGCGCGGATCGGGCTGTCGGTGTTGATGCCGGGCGATCTGACGCGGCGGGAGTCGCTGCGCCTGCATGGGCGCGACGCAGTCAAGCTGATGGTGCTGGCCGGGCTGATGCTGATCGTGGCCGCCTTCATCGAAGGCTTTTTGCGGCAATGGGTGCAATCGCCGGAACTGCGCCTGATGATTGGCTGGGGTTTTGGGCTGGGCTGGTTGGCATGGCTCACCCTGTCGGGACGCCGCACATGACCAAATCGGCCACCCCCAAGCGCCGTCTGCAAGACTTCATCCCGCCCGAAGGCGTGCCTGTCAGTTTTGAAGTGGCAAGCCTTGGCGCGCGGTTTGGGGCGCAGTTTCTGGACCTGATGATCACCTATGTCGGGCTTGGCCTGCTGATCTGGGCCGTGGTCTGGATGAACCTTCTGCCCCATTCGGCCTTGGGTGCTGCGTTCATGCTGCTGATCTTTTTCGTGCGCATCCCCTATTACATCCTGTCCGAACTGGTCTGGAACGGCCGCACGCTTGGCAAGCGCATCGTGAAAATCCGGGTGATCAGTGCCAATGGCCGCCGCCTGACGCCGCATCAGATCACCGCGCGCAACCTGATGAAAGAGGTCGAGGTGTTCACCCCGGCCACCATGATGTTCACCACCGGGACGGACTGGATTTCGGTGCTGTTGCTGCTGGGGTGGATCTTGTTTGTGATCCTTGTGCCGCTGTTCAACCGCAAGCGGCAGCGGGTGGGCGATATTCTGGCGGGCACGATTGTGGTGGAACAGCCGCGCCCGGTGTTGTTGCCCGATCTGGCAGCGGCCCTTGCGGTGCGGTTTGAATTTCTGCCGGTGCATCTGGACCATTACGGCCGCTATGAGTTGCAAACGCTGGAGTCGATCCTGCGCGATACCTCGAAATCGCCGACCTACCAGACCGAGGTGGAACGGGTCACGCAGGCGATCATCACCAAGATCGGCTATGCCGACCGGGTGCTGCCGTCAGAGCGACTGGACTTCCTGACCGCATTCTACCGCGCGCAACGCGAGCATCTGGAAAGCCGCCAACTGTTTGGTGACAAGCGCGCGGATAAGCACCACAAGGCCGGGTAGCCCCCTTGCGCCGGAGCGAAAGGACGGTAATCTGCTCGCCAAACAAGGGGGGTGCCATGACGATCCAATCTTGCCGCCCGCGCACCTGTGGCCCTGTTCTTGCCCCGCCTCTGTCGCGGGGCTGATCTGGCCTTACCGCTGGTCCGCCCGATCTGGCGCCTTGCGCCGACCCTTTTATCTCGGACCCCATCATGACCCTCCTTGCCGTCAAATCGCTGTCGCTGACCCTTGGCAGCCCGCTGTTTTCCGACCTGACCTTCACCGTCTCGGCAGGCGACCGCCTTGGCCTGATCGCCGCCAACGGGCGCGGCAAATCTTCGCTGTTGCGCTGTCTGGCCGGGGTGTTGGAGCCGACCAAAGGCGATATCACCCGGTCGCGCGGTCTTGTGGCGGCGCTGGTGGAGCAAGACGTGCCATCCGCCCTATTGGCACTGACCTTCCGCGCGGCGGTGCTGGCGGCTTTGACACCGGACCAAGCCGACCATGAAGGCTGGCGCGTTGATATCGTGCTGGACGATCTGGGCGTGCCTGAAACCTTCCGCGACACCGCCCTTTCGGCCCTGTCGGGCGGCTGGCAACGCACTGCCCTGCTGGCCCGCGCGGCGGTGACGGAACCCGACGTCTACCTACTGGATGAACCCACCAACCACCTTGATCTGGCCCGTATTGGCCAGTTGCAGAGCTGGCTGAACGCCCTGCCCCGCGACGTGGCGGTGATCACCACCAGCCATGATCGCGCGTTCCTTGACGCGGCCACCACCCGCAGCCTGTTTTTGCGCACCGCTGGCAGCCGCGCCTTTGCCCTGCCCTACACCCGTGCCAAGGCGGCACTGGACGATATGGACGCAGCCGACGGGCGGCGGTTTGAAAATGATCAGGCCAAGGCGGATCAACTGCGCCGCCAAGCGGCCAAGCTTAAAAACATCGGCATCAACTCGGGCTCGGACCTGCTGATCACCAAGACCAAACAGTTGAAAGACCGCGCCGACAAGATCGAGGCGGCGTCGCGCCCGGCCCATAAGGAAGGTTCGGCGGGGGCGATCAAGCTGGCCAATTCCGGCACCCATGCCAAGGCGCTGATCACGCTGGACGATGCGCCGATCACAACGCCAGACGGGCGGGCGCTGTTTTCCACCGGGCAGAAATGGATCGAACGCGGCGACAGGGTGGTCATTCTGGGTCGCAATGGCGCGGGCAAAACCCAGATGGTGACGGCGATACTGGCCGCCATCCGCGCGGGTCATCCGACGATCAAGGCGGCGTCAACGCTGGCTTTGGGCTATTCTGATCAGATGCTGGCGCAACTGCCGGATACGGCGACGCCCTTTGCACTGGTCACGGGATTTGTCCCCGATCAGACCGCCAAGACCTTGCTGGCCGGGGCCGGGGTGAAACCGGATTGGCAGGACAAACCGCTGGGCAAACTGTCGGGCGGCCAAAAGGCGCGGCTGGCGATGCTGCTGTTGCGGCTGTCGAACCCCAACTTCTACCTGCTGGACGAACCGACCAACCATTTGGACATCGAGGGCCAAGAAGCGCTGGAATCCGAACTGCTGGACCAAGGTGCCACCTGCCTGCTGGTCAGCCATGACCGCAGTTTCGTGCGCAACGTCGCCAACCGCTTTTGGCAGATCGAAAAGCGCCGGCTGGTCGAGGTGGATGATCCCGAGCCGTTCTTTGCCGCCGAAATGCAGGGCTGACGGCGGGCGCGCATTTTGCAAGCGTCCAGCCCTTCACTTATGGCCCCGCCGCGTGTATGCCCCGCAGCTTGAACCGACCGGAGTCCCGCCATGCAAGGCACTGCCAACCTGAACCTGATGATCAAGGCCGCGCGTCGTGCGGGCAAAAGCCTTGTGAAAGACTTCCGCGAAGTCGAAAACCTGCAGGTGTCCACCAAGGGTCCGGGCGACTTTGTGTCGAAAGCCGACCGCGAAGCCGAACGGATGATCAAGGAAGATCTGATGGGCGCGCGCCCAACCTATGGCTGGCTGGGCGAGGAAACCGGCGGCGACGAGGGGGCAGACCCCACCCGCCGCTGGATCGTCGATCCGCTGGACGGCACCACCAATTTCCTGCACGGCATGCCGCATTGGGCGATTTCCATCGCGCTGGAGCATAAGGGCGAAATCGTGTCGGCGGTGGTATTTGACGCCGCCAAGGACGAGATGTTCTGGGCCGAGAAAGGTTCGGGCACCTGGATGAACGACCGCCGCTTGCGGGTGTCGGGCCGTCGCGCCATGCACGAGGCGGTGTTTGCCACGGGTGTGCCGTTTGGTGCCAAGAAAACCCTGCCCGCCACCTTGGCCGATCTGGCGCGGCTGATGCCTGCCTGTGCGGGTGTGCGTCGTTGGGGCGCTGCCTCGCTCGACTTGGCTTACGTCGCTGCAGGCCGTTACGATGGCTATTGGGAACGCGAGTTGAAAGCCTGGGACATCGCTGCCGGGATCTTGCTGGTGAAAGAAGCGGGCGGCATGATTTCGGCCATCCGTGAGGGCGATGACATTCTGGAAAAAGGCGCCGTCATCTGCGCCAATGACCCGCTGTTTGAAGGGTTCCGCAAGATCATCCGCAACGAGTGATCGCCGCGCTTTAACGCTTGCGCACTGGTGGAATGCGCGATTTCGACAGCTTGTATTCTGCTGCCGGGTGCGGCGGATGGCCTTGTGTGCGCGTCCAGAATGCCCGCCCGCCCCGGCGCAACAGCACTGGCACGGCCAAAACCACACCGCCGATGAACCCGCCGACATGAGCGAGATAGGCCACCCCATCCGCAGGCCCCACCGCGCCGTTGAACAGTTGCAACGCGAACCAGACCCCGAGCACGACCCAGGCCGGGATGGCGAAGATGCGGAAAAAGATCACAAAGATGAACAGAACATCGACCCGCGCGCGCGGAAACAGCAGCAGATAGCCGCCCAACACCCCTGCAATCGCGCCCGACGCGCCCACCATCGGCACATCCGCCGCAGGATCCGCCGCGATCTGCAACGCCGCCGCCGCAAGACCTGCGGCCAGATAGAACAGGGCAAAGCGGTAATGCCCCATCTCTTCTTCCAGATTGTCGCCAAAGATCCACAAGAACAGCATGTTGCCCGCCAGATGCAGCCAGCCACCGTGCAGGAACATATGGGTGATCAGGGTTTGCGGCGCACCGCCCGCCATGGTGCGGTCTGCCACAAGCCCCCAGGTGTAAAAGAACCAGCCCAGTTGATTCTGGTCGGTGATGGTCAGCCAATAAGCCAGAAACACCCCGATATTGGTCAGGATCAGAGCGTAGGTGACAAAAGGCACTCGCCCCGAGGGGTTATGGTCGCGGATTGGGAACATTTGGCCAGTGTGGCGATTGGTGCGCTGGCGTCAAGCACAAGGGGCTCTCTGCCGCCCCACCCGTACACGGATTGCCTCAGCCGCGGCGCATTTTGCCAAAGACAGCGACCAGCGCAAACAGGATCGCAGCGGTACTGACGATGGAAGGTCCGGCAGGGGTGTCTTGCCACAGCGACAACGCCAACCCGCCCAAGGCCGCCAGAGCCCCGATCACCACGGCCAGAATGGCCATGGATTCGGGCGTGCGGGCCAAGCCGCGCGCGGCAGCGGCAGGAATGATCAGCATGGCCGCGATCAGCAATGCGCCCACCACCTTCAGCGCCACCGCCACCACCACCGCCAAGGCCAGCGTCAGCACCAACCGCTCACGGTCGGGATTCAGGCCAGAGGCATGGGCAAGGTCTTCGTTCAGCGTCGCCGTCAGCAGCGCCTGCCAACGCCATGCCAGAAGCGCCACCACAAGGCCAGCACCGCCCCAGATCAGACCCAGATCACCCGGCGTCACCGCCAGAATGTCGCCGAACAGATAGCCGGACAGGTCAGACCGCACCCCCGGCACATAAGAAATCGCCACCAGTCCAAAGGCCAGCGCCCCATGTGCCAGCACCCCCAAAGTGGTGTCCATCGCCCAGCCTTTGGCGGCCAGCGTTGACACGGTCGTGGCCATGCTCAGCGCCACAATCAGCGTGCCTGCCGCGATGGGCAGGTTCAGCGCCAAGGCCAAAGCCACACCCAGAATGGCCGCATGGGCGGTGGCATCGCCGAAATAAGCCATCCGCCGCCAGATCACAAAGCTGCCCAAGGGCCCGGTGGCCAAGGCCAACCCCAACCCGGCCAAAACCGCGCGCAAAAGGAAATCATCAAGCATGGTTGTGTCCGTGATGCGGATGCGACGGTGCGCGGCCATGCGCGTCGGGGGCATCGGGCGCGTGGCTGTGGTCGTGCTGGTGTTGATAAAGCGCCAGCGCGCCCATGCTGCCCATCCCGAACAATGCGCGGTATTCCGGCGCGTTCGACACCACATGTGGCGCGCCTTGGCAGCAAATATGGCCGTTCAGACAGATCACCCGATCCGACGCCGCCATCACCACATGCAGATCATGGCTGACCATCAAGATCGCAGCCCCGGTGTCGTGGCGGACCTCTTCGATCAGGCGGTAAAACGCCGCCTCGCCGAGTTGATCGAGCCCCTGCGTGGGTTCATCCAGTATCAGCAGTTGCGGCGCGGACAGCAGGGCGCGGGCCAGCAGCACACGCTGAAACTGCCCGCCCGACAGGCCCGTCATTTGCCGCTGTTCCAGATCGGGCAGACCCACACGGGCCAGCGCCGCCGTGGCCTCGGCATCGCTCACGCGCACGGGCAGCGACAGGAACCGCCGCACCGTCATCGGCATCGACCGATCCACCGCCAGTTTTTGCGGCACATAGCCCAATCGCAGCCCCGGCGCGCGGACGACAGAGCCCTTGGACAAAGGCAGAATACCCAACAGCGCCCGCAGCAAGGTGGATTTGCCCGACCCGTTGGGGCCAAGGATGGTGACAATCTCGCCTTGTTCGATGGCAAGGGTGACGCCGGACAGCACGTCCTCGGCCCCGAACCGCACCGACAGGTCTTGCGCGGAAATCAGGCTCATGCGGCGACTTTGCAGGCGGGGCACAGGCCCAACGCCTCTATATTGCTGCGCTCGACCTCGAAGCCGCTGTGGGCGGCGGCGGCCTCCAAAGCGGCCAGAACAGCGGCGGCGGGGGCCTCGGCCACGGTGTTGCAGGCACGACAGATCAGAAAGGCGGGGGCATGCGCCTCGCCCGGATGCATACAGGCGGTGAAGGCGTTCAGGCGGCGGATGCGGTGGGCAAGACCCTGATCTTCCAAGAATTCCAGCGCGCGATAGGCCACGGGGGGCTGGTTGCCAAAGCCTTCGGCGGCCAACCGCGTCAGCACATCATAGGCCCCCAACGCACGATGGGCCTCCAGCAAAATCTCAAGCGTGCGGCGGCGCACCGGGGTCATCCGCAAGCCGCGTTCCGCGATCACGGCATCGGCCCGCGCCAAAGCATCTGCGGCGCAATGGCCATGGTCATGGGCGGCGAAGGCCAGATCAGGGGTGGCGCAGCCGGGGCAAGTGTGATGGTCGGCGAGAGAGAGCATCTTGGCCTCTTGACATGTTATAGTATAACATACTACCTCAACGCCAACCGCAGCGAAAGGGTCTTTGCAATGCGTTATATTATATCGTCACTTTTGGCCAGCCTGCCGCTGACCGCCATGGCTGACGTGCCGCAGGTGATCACTGACATTCCCCCGGTGCATGCTTTGGTGGCGCAGGTGATGGGTGATCTGGGCACCCCCGTGCTGCTGCTGGAAAAGGGCGCGGATGAGCATGATTTCCAACTGCGCCCCAGCCAGATGCACCAGATCGCCGAGGCCGACCTGATGGTGTGGATCGGCCCAGAGCTGACGCCATGGCTGGATCGGGCCTTGGCAGGGGCGCAAACCGGGATGGTGTCGCTGCCGCTGTTGGATCAGCCAGAGACCGAAACCCGCGCCTATGGTGAAGCGGGTCATAATGATCACAGCGAAGAAGCCGATGCCCATGGCCATGACGGGGCTGATCCCCACGCCTGGATGGACCCGGCGAATGCCGCCCACTGGATCGATATGGTCGCAGTGCAACTGGCCTTGGCCGATCCGGACAACAGCGAAACCTACACCGCCAACGCCATCGCGGCCAAGGACCGGATCACCGCGCTGGACGCTGAATTGACCAAGCTGTTGACCCCGCTCAAGGACCGCGCTTTCGTCACCTATCACGACGCCTACGGCTATTTCACCGCGCATTACGGTCTGAACGCCGCGGGATCGGTGGCGATGGGCGATGCCACGGCCCCGGGGGTGGCGCATCTGGCGGAGCTGCAAGCCACAATCGCCAACGTCACTTGCGTCTTTCCCGAATTGCAACACGACCCTGCCCTGCTGCTGCAATTGCTGGACGGCACCACCGCGCGCGCGGGCGCGGCACTGGATCCGGTGGGGTCGGGATTGGAGCCGGGACCGCAGGCCTATGCCAACCTGATGCGCGGGTTGGCCACCACTTTGGCCGATTGCCTGAACGGCGCTTGACGCTGGCGCGCTAATCGCCACTCTGGGCCAAAAGGGGGCGACGATGAGCAGGATTACCATCTTCGGCACCACCGCGCAGGGGCAAGAGGTGCGGCGTATCACCATGCAGGCGGGCGATCTGACGGTGTCGGTGCTGACATGGGGCGCGGTTTTGCAATCGGTTCGGTTGGACGGTGTGGCGCATGATCTGACGCTGGGGTCGGACCTGCTGGCCGATTATGAGGGCGACATGCGCCATCATGGATCCGTCATCGCGCCCGTGGTCAATCGCCTGTCAGGCGCTCAGGCGGTGATTGCGGGGCGGCTGCATCGCTTCGATGCCAATCAAGATGGCCGCATCTGCCTGCATGGCGGGGCGGCTGGCACCCATCTGAAGGTCTGGGATCTGGTCAGCGCCACGGCGTCCGAGACGGTTCTGGCGCTCGATCTGCCGGATGGTGAGGGCGGCTTTCCGGGCAACCGCCGGATTGAAGCCCGCTTTACACTGGTGGCCCCGGCTGGGCTGCGCTTGTCGATCAGTGCCACCACCGACGCACCCACGATCTTCAACGCCGCCAACCACAGCTATTGGAACCTTGATGGCAGCGAGACATGGGACGGCCATGCGGTTCAGGTCGCCGCCGATCACTACCTGCCCGCCGATGCCGATTTCGTGGCCACGGGGGAAATTCGCGCAGTGGCGGGCGACCGTGACCTGCGCCAAATGCGCCCGGTGTCGCCCCATGCCCCCGATCTGGACAATTGCTATTGCCTCGGCCGCAGCCGCGTGCCCCTGCGCGATGTGCTGCGGCTTCGGGGGAGCTCCGGCCTGTCGATGGTCGTCGCCACCACCGAACCCGGCGTGCAGCTTTATGACGGGCGCAACGCCCTGCGCCCCGGCCATGGCCCCTATGAAGGGCTGGCGATAGAGGCGCAGGGCTGGCCTGATGCGCCAAACCAACCCGGCTTTCCACCGATTGATCTGGCCCCCGCTGCGGTGCTGACGCAAGTCACCGAATGGCGGTTTGCCCGACACTGATTGACCGCGGCTGACCCGCCCTGCAACATTTGCCACAAAAGGTGCGGCGACAGGCAGAGTTCGGGGTTTTCCTTTGGCCCTTTCGCACCTATCCCTGCTGGCGCGAACAGGCAGGGGCGGATGATGCACAAAGACACCGAGGCGGAACGTGGCCGCTGGGCCCTTGCGGCGATGTTTGCCACCAACGGCTTTTTGATGGGGGCTTGGGCACCGCAAATCCCACTGCTGTTGCCGCGCCATCAGATCACCGAAACCACGCTGGGGCTGTTGATCCTTGTGCTGGGTTTGGGGGCCGTGGGCGCGATGCTGTTTGCGGGCCGCCTGATTGCGGCTTATGGCGCGCGGCGGGTGCTGTCGGTGTTCGCTTTGGCCGCGGTGCCGACACTGCTGCTGATCGTGCTGTCGCCTTCCTTATGGACAGTCGCCCCCGCCATGGCGCTGTTTGGCGCATTGGTCGGCTGCATGGATGTGGCGATGAACGCCAACGCCGTTGGGGTGGAACGCCGTCTGGGCCGCGCCATCATGTCCTCCAGCCATGGCTTCTGGAGCCTTGGCGGCTTTGTCGGCGGCTCGGTCGGCAGCTATGCCATCGCGCAATGGGGGGCAGAGTTGCAGGCCATGGGCAGCACGCTGGTGGCGTTGGCGCTGGTGCTGACGGCGATGCCGTTCCTGATGCACGATGCCCCTGCCGTGCCTGCGCAAGGCGAGGCCAAGGCGCATCATGCCGGGCTGTTTCCGCGTGACTGGGGCCTGTGGATATTGGGCTTCATGGCGCTGTTTGCGATGGTGCCCGAAGGGGCCGTGCTGGACTGGGCCGCGATCTATCTGAGCAAGGAATTGGGGTCTGATCTGTTCCGCTCGGGCCTTGCCTTTGCCTTCTTCGCCGGGGCCATGGCAGTGATGCGCTTTGCGGGCGACCGGGTGCGCAACCGCTTTGGCGCGGTGAAAACCCTGCGCCTTTCGGGGCTTATCGGGGCAGCTGGCCTGATGAGCGGGGCGCTAGCCCCCACGGATGTGGTCGCCATCATCAGCTTTGCCTGTGCGGGTCTTGGCATCGCAAATATGGTGCCGATCATGTTTTCCGCCGCCGGAAACCATCCCGGCCTGCCCGCCGGAACTGCGATTTCGACTGTCACCATGGTGGGTTACGCGGGCATCCTGATTGCGCCCTCGACCATCGGCTTTGCAGCCGAACACATCGGGTTTCGCTTTACCTATGCCGCGCTGTCACTGCTACTTTTGGTGGTTGTCGCATTGGCCGGGCGGACGGCGGCTGCGGATCAGTTGCACAAGGTCTAAGTGGCAATCTGGGTCAGGATCTCATTGGTGCTGGCGATATGGGCGAATTCACTATCCAGATTGGCCAGCATCAGTGCCAGCACATCCGCCGCAGGCATCCGCCGCCCATCACGCAGCCGCGCGCCAAAGTTGATCAGGGCATCGCCGACAACCGTGGTTGAGAACCCCAGATTGCCCGCCATCCGCGCCGTGGACTCGACGCAATAATTCGCCGCCCCACCCACGATCACCAGCGCAGAGATCCCCTGATCGGCCAGATACTGCTGCAACTTGGTGCCGATAAACGCGGATGAACCCGCTTTGATGAACACAGGCTCTGCGACCGTGGGAGCCGCCGCAGGCTGCACCACAGCCCCCGGCGCATCGGCGTGGAAGTCATCAGCAGGGTCGGTCCCATGGTGGTGTACATGAATCACCGGCAACCCCTGCGCCCGAAACGCCGCCAGCAGGGTGGCGATGCTGGCATCGGCGTCAGGATTGGCCCAAGCGTGACCCGCGTCGCGGCGCGCCACAAAGGCCATCTGCACGTCAATCACCAGCAAAGCTGTGGTCATTCACGCCCCCAAATCACGCGCCAAGAAAATCGGTCTTGCCAACGTCAACACCATTGGCCCGCAGAATATTATAGGCGGTGGTCATGTGGAAATAGAAGTTCGGCACCGCATAGCCATGGTAATACTGCGTGGCCGGGAAGGTCAGCTCTCGCGGGCCAGCCTTGACGGTGATGGTGCGCGCCTCGGCACCCTCAAAGGCATCCGCCGGGATCGTGGCGATGAAAGCGATGGTTTTGGCGATGCGATCTTGCAACTCGGCCAATGTGGTTTCGGTATCGGCAAAGCTGGGCGCCTCCAGCCCCGCCAGCCGCGCCGACGCGCCCTTGGCGTGATCAGAGGCAATCGTCACCTGCCGCCACAGCGGAAGCATATCGGCCACCAGCCGCACCTGCGGCAACACCTCGGGCTTGATGTTTTTCGCCGCCGCATGGGCCTCGGCCTTGGCAAGAAGATTGGACAGGGCAGTCAGGGAATGGGTGAAGAAGGGAACGGGATTTTGCATGAGCAGGCCTTTGCGCGGGTTTCTGGGCAGTAGATGGCGGCGAAATGGCGCAAAACGCAATCTCTAATTGGCGGAAACGCGGGGCGCAGAAGATCAATATCCGGGTGCGTTTTGGGCAGTTCTGGCCGCAAAGGCGGCACGCCGCCCCGGTCTTGATCCGGGGCGGCACAGGGGGTTGGCCGACGCCGCCCCTTAAACCCCCAAGCACCAGCGCATGACAGCCTTTTGCGCGTGCAGACGGTTTTCGGCCTCGTCAAAGATCACCGAATGCGGGCCATCCATCACGGCACTGGTCGCCTCATCATTCCGATGCGCGGGCAGGCAGTGCATGAACAGGCTGTCCGGCTTGGCGCGGGCCATCAGCGCCTCATTCACCTGATACCCGCGCAATTGGTTGTGACGGCGTTCCTTTGCGGATTCGGGGTCATGCATCGACACCCAAGTGTCGGTCACCACCAGATCGGCCCCCTGCATCGCCTTCGCCGGGTCCCGTTCAATCAGCACGGTTGACCCTTTGGCGCGGGCGAAATCGACAAAAGCCGCTTCGGGGTCAAGCGTTTCCGGCCCGGTGAAGGTGAAATCAAAGCCGAACTGCCCAGCGGCATGCAAGAACGACGCGGCGACATTGTTGCCGTCCCCGGCCCAGACCACCTTTTTGCCCGCAATCGGGCCGCGATGCTCTTCATAGGTCATCACATCGGCCATGATCTGGCAGGGGTGGGTGCGGTTGGTCAGACCGTTGATCACCGGAACCGTCGCGTGTTCAGCCATCTCCAGCAGCGTCGCCTCTTCAAAGGTGCGGATCATGATCAGATCGACATAGCGGGACAACACCCGGGCGGTGTCCGCAATCGTCTCACCGTGACCAAGCTGCATTTCCTTGCCGGAAAGCACCATGGTCTGCCCGCCCAACTGGCGCACGCCGACGTCAAAGGACACGCGGGTGCGGGTCGATGGTTTTTCAAAGATCAGCGCCACCATGCGGCCAGCCAAGGGTTGGTCATCATCGGGCGTGCCCTTGGGGCGGTTGTTGCGCGCGGCCTTCATCGCATGGGCCGAGTTGATCATACCCCGCAATTCGGCGGCGTCCGTTTTGTGGATATCAAGGAAATGTTTCATAAAGCGTCTCTTTTGGGCAAGCACCGGGGGCTGTCTGCCCCCGGACCGCCGGGTTTTGCGCACAAAGGGTGAACCGAAAGGTCAATCCCACAGTCGTCGCGAGGCACAATGCGCGGCCTCGGCGCTCGGATGTGACAGATGCATCAGGCGGCCTCGATCCGGGTGGCCGTGCGGTCCAGCCGGGTCAAAGCCTCGGCAATATCTGCCTCCGGGATGTTCAGCGCGGGCAGCAGACGCAGCACGTTGTCGCCCGCGGGCACGGTCAGCAGGTGTTCGGCGTAGGCGGCCTTGACCACGTCAAGGTTGGAGGCCACGCATTTCAAACCAAGCATCAGCCCCTGACCGCGCACCGCCTCGAACACCGTCGGATGGGCAGCGATCAGACCCTCAAGGCCCTGCCGGAATTGCGCGGATTTGCGCGACACGGCGTCAAGAAAGCTGTCCTGCGCCACGATGCCCAGAACCGCAGCCCCCACGGCACAGCCCAAAGGGTTGCCGCCATAGGTGGAGCCATGGGTGCCGGCAACCATACCGCTGGCCGCGTCTTCGGTGGCCAGAACCGCACCCAACGGGAATCCGCCGCCAATGCCCTTGGCGACCATCATGATGTCGGGGGTGATGCCGGACCATTCATGCGCAAACAGTTTGCCGGTGCGCCCCACCCCACATTGCACCTCGTCGAAAATCAGCAAGGTGCCGGTTTCATCGCACAGATCGCGCAGACCCTTCAGGCATTGATCGGGCACCACCCGGATACCGCCCTCACCCTGTACGGGTTCAATGATGACAGCACAGGTGCGGGTGGTGATGGCCGCGCGCAACGCGTCATGATCGCCCCATTTCAACTGCCGAAAGCCCGGCATCAGCGGGCCAAAGCCCTTGACCATCTTTTCCGCCCCCGAAGCCGCAATCGCCCCGGTGGAGCGGCCATGAAACGCGCCCTCAAAGGCGATGATCTCAACCCGGTCGGCTTGATCGCGGTCATGATGGTATTTGCGCGCCATCTTGATCGCCAGTTCGGCCGCCTCCGTGCCGGAATTGGTGAAGAAAACCGTGTCGGCGAAAGTGTGCTCCACCAACATCCGGGCCAGCTTTTCCTGCTCCGGGATGCGGTACAGGTTCGACACATGCCAAAGCTTTGCCGCCTGCGCCGTCAGCGCCGCAATCAGCTCCGGGTTGGCATGGCCCAGCGCGTTCACGGCAATGCCCGCACCCAGGTCCAGATAGCGGCTGCCATCGGTCGCGGTCAGCCAAGACCCTTCACCCTTTTCGAAGGCGATCGGCGCACGGTTGTAGGTGGGCAATACCGGGGGGATCATGGACGGGACCTTTCACAGCGAAAGCCTAGGCGTAGCCAAGGACATAAGGGGAAGTCAACGGATGGCATGCCCAAAACGCCGGGCAAAGCGGATCAATCGTCAGTCGCTGCGGCGCTGGCGTCGGGGACGGTCAATCAAGGCGGTCCGAGTGAACATCGCCTGCGTTTATCGCAAGCGACACACTCTGTAAACGGCATTTGCGGCGCACACCCAGCGTCACGCCCGATCTGGCAGGCACATAAAAGCAGTTGAACGCGGTCCGGTGCCTCCGATTGGCAGCCCCGGTCAACCCACCAATCGGCGCGCCAGTTGGTTCTGCCGCTCGATCACCCTCGGCAGATCAATCGTGACCATCCGGCCACCACGCACGACTGCCCGCCCCTCGACAAACAGATCGCGCACCCGGGTCGGCCCGCACAGGATCAGACTGGCCACCGGGTCCCAAGACCCCGCCGCCTCAATCCCCGACACATCCCAGATCGCGATATCCGCCCGCTTGCCCGGTTCGATCGACCCACAATCGCCGCGCCCCAACACCCTTGCCCCGCCCAGCGTTGCCAGTTCCAACGCCTCGCGCGCCGCCATCGCATCCGCGCCGCGCGACACCCGCTGCAACAAGAGCGCCTGCCGCGCCTCCAATATCAGGTTTCCGGCGTCATTGCTCGCCGATCCATCGACGCCCAGACCCACCTTCACCCCGGCATCCCGCATCGCCCTTACCGGAGCAATCCCAGACCCCAGACGACAATTGGAACAGGGGCAATGCGCAACCCCGGTGCCCGAGCGTGCAAACAGATCAATCTCGCCCGCGTCCAGCTTGACACAATGCGCGTGCCAGACATCAGCGCCTGTCCACCCCAGATCCTCGGCATATTGCCCCGGCCGACAGCCGAACCTCGCCAGCGAATAGGCGACATCCTCGTCATTCTCGGCCAGATGGGTGTGCAGCATCACGCCCTTGTCGCGCGCCAGCAACGCCGCCTCCCGCATCAGATCGCGGCTGACAGAGAATGGCGAACAAGGCGCAATCCCCACCCGCAGCATCGACCCTTCCCCCGCATCATGGAACTGGTCCACCACCCGGATGCAATCCTCAAGGATCGCCGCCTCCGCCTCCACCAGACTGTCCGGCGGCAGCCCCCCGGCGCTGATCCCAATCGACATCGCCCCCCGCGTCGGATGAAACCGCAACCCCACCGCGCGCGCCGCCGCAATCGTGTCATCCAGCCGCGCCCCGTTCGGGAACAGATAAAGATGATCCGAGCTCATGCTACAACCCGACAGCGCCAGTTCCGCCAAGCCCACCTGCGCCGAAACAAACATCTCCTCCGGCCCAAACCGCGCCCAGATCGGGTACAAAACCTGCAGCCAGCCAAACAACAGCGCGTCCTGCCCGCCCGGCACCGCCCGTGTCAGGGTCTGATACAGATGGTGATGCGTGTTCACCAACCCCGGCGTCACCACACAACCGCGCGCCTCAACCACGTCACCCAAGGTAACCAAGCCTTGCCCCACCGCTGCAATCACCCCGCCGCGCAGCAAAACATCCCCCTGCGCCACCTCAACGCGACCCGCGTTCATCGTGACCACGACATCCGCATTGCGGATCAGAATTTCGCTTTGAATTTCGGACATGATTTCCCCGCACACCACCCCCTTCGGTGGATCAGGGACGGCGCGACAGAAGGGGGGATCAAGGACTCGCGCTTTTCAAAACTAGCAAAGCCCAAGTCCGCCGCCAAGCCATTTCATCTGTCGAAAAATATCCTCAGGGGGAGGTTACAATTGCCAAGGCAATTGCAACCATGGGGGCAGAATGCCCCCACGCCCGAACCCAAAGCGCGAAGCGCGACGGTGAGTGGCCAAGTGGCCCGGCTTCGGGCCGCCGCTGGATCAGCCGTTCAACAGCGCCAGCGCCTCGGCATGGATCGCCGCATTCGCCGCCGCCAACACCTGCCCCCCGTCATGACAAGGACGCCCCTGCCAATCGGTGACAATGCCGCCCGCGGCCTCGATCACCGCGATCGGGGCCTGCACGTCATAGGCCTGCAAGCCAGCCTCGATCACCAGATCAATCTGCCCCGCCGCGATCAGCGCATAGGCATAGCAATCCATGCCATAGCGCACCAACCGCGCCTTGGCGGCCACCCGCCGGAACGCAGCCCCCTCCTCTGCCGTGCCAACTTCGGGAAAGGTGGTGAACAAGATGGCTTCCGACAGCGCCCGCGGCCCCCGCGTTTTCAAGGCCTGCCGCCCCATGGGCCCGTTGACTTCGGCCCGGCCAAATCCGCCCTCGAAGCGTTCCTGAATATAGGGCTGGTCAATCAGCCCATAAATCGGCCCCCCCGCATCGCGCACCGAGATCAGCACCCCCCAGGTCGGCGTGCCCGACAGATAGCCGCGGGTGCCGTCGATCGGGTCCAGCACCCAGGTCAGGCCCGAAGTGCCCTCCACCCGGCCAAATTCCTCGCCCAGAACACCGTCCGACGGCCTGCGCCGCGCCAGTATCTCGCGCATGCGGGTCTCCGACAGCCGGTCCGCCACCGTCACCGGATCAAAGCGCTCGGCTTCCTTGTTATCCGCCGTCAGACCTTCGCTGCGAAAATGCAGCAAAGTCGCCAGTCGCGCCGCATCGGCCAGTTCGGCGGCCACGGCGATAATGTCGGTCTGTTCGGTTTGGGAAAGTTGGATCATGAACGCCGCCCCTTGGGTGGCGGGCAATGTGCCCGCACCCCGGCGCTATAGATGCCGGGGCGTCAGGTCAAGATTACGCTGCTTCGCTCAATACGCGGGCCAGATCGAACAGACGGCGACGCTGCGCCTCCGGGATTGCATAATAGGACCGCACCAGTTCAAGCGCTTCTTTGTCGGCCATCATGTCATTGGCCGCCTGCGACACATTCGCGCCCTCGGCCAGACCCTCGAAGAAGAACGAAATCGTCACGCCCAGCGTATCGGCAATATCCCAGAGCCGCGAGGCGGACACCCGGTTCATCCCGGTTTCATATTTCTGAATCTGCTGGAACTTGATGCCAACCTTATCGGCCAGTTGTTGCTGCGTCATGCCAATCATCCAGCGGCGGTGACGGATACGCTTGCCAACATGGGCATCAACAGGGTGCTTCATTTCAATCTCCACTTTACACGGTCTAGTCTCTGTTCCCTTATAAGCAATTACTGTGCCAAAGTCGCCAGCAGCCCAGTTCTTTGAAAAATTCCCGTAACAGGCCGCAAAACCTGTCTTTTTGGATATGTCCAATTATACAAGTGAAGAAGAGTAGCCCCTTGTACCGCATAAGGATCACCACAAACGCGACACTCGCGCCAAAGGGGTTTGCCAAATTGCATTGCATTTTGCATTGTGTCCCCGACAATTTCTTTGCGTTTTGCAATGATTCACGCCTTGACCGCGCGGCAAATGCCCTTCCTGATGGCTCCATCGCGGGTTTGCGCCCGCAGCACAGGAAATAGGGGACCAAAGATGCAGGCTTGGCGCGTGGATCACATCGGCGGCAGCGCCCTGCTGCAACGTATCGAGGCACCCAAGCCAGCCGAAGGAGAGGTGTTGGTTCAGGTTGCAGCCGTGGGCCTGAATTTCGCCGATCTGCTGATGCAGCAGGGCAAATATCAGGAACACCCGCCTCTGCCCTACACACCGGGAATGGAAATTGCGGGCGTGGTTGTGGCACTGGGGCCGGACACGAACGGTCCCGCCATCGGCACCCGCGTGGCGGGCTTTACCGGCCATGGCGGGCTCGCCGAACTGGCCGTCCTGCCCGCCGCCCGGCTGATCACCCTGCCCGATGCGGTCAGCTTTGAGCAGGCGGCAGCGTTTCAGATTGCCTATGGCACCTCGCATCTGGCTCTGAACCATAAGGCCCGCCTGCAAGCTGGTGAGACTTTATTGGTGCTGGGGGCCGCAGGCGGCGTCGGCCTGACGGCGGTTGAGATCGGCAAGCGCATGGGCGCCCGCGTGATCGCTTGCGCGCGCGGCTCCGCAAAACTGGCCATAGCCCGCGCCGCCGGAGCCGATGCGGTGATCGACAGCGATACGCCAGACCTCAAGGCCGCCTTCAAGGCCATGGGCGGTGTCGACGTGGTCTATGATCCGGTGGGTGGCCCCGCCTTCACCGCCGCGCTGTCCGCCTGCCGCCCCGAAGGCCGCCTGCTGACCATCGGTTTCGCCAGCGGTCAGGTGCCGCCGATTCCCGCCAACCTGCTGCTGGTGAAAAACCTGACAGTGATGGGCCTTTATTGGGGCGGCTATCTGACCTTCGCGCCGCAAGTGCTGACCCAAAGCCTGCAAACCCTGCTGGACTGGCTGGCCAAAGGCGATCTGCACCCCCACATCAGCCACATCTTGCCCTTTGCCGATTACCCGCGCGGGCTCGACCTGCTGGAAACCCGCCAAGCCACCGGCAAAGTGGTGATCACCCTGCCATAGCGTCGCGGTCGCGCATCACGCGCGGCTGATAGGCCTGCTTGATCATCTGGGCCAGCACCCGCACCGCCTCGGAATGCACCGGGTCGGCCACATACATGTTGACCTTGATCTTCAACAACTCTGGCAAAACGCCGCCGTGGCTGATGCGCTCCACATATTGCGGCTCCGATCCCGCCAGCACCGCATGCACCGCCAGATCGGCCGCCACAGCCGCCTCAATTGCGCGGCCATCTTCACTTTCCACCGCCATTTCCCAAGCGATCCCGCGGGCATCCAGCGCCGCCTGCACGCCCTGACGGAAAAAACAGTTGTAGGCAAAGGCCAGCCGCAAGGGGCGCCCGCGCCACGCCACCCCGCCCTGCGCCCCCACCCAAACCAGCGGCAACTCGGCCAGCGTTTCGCCTCCCGGTTCGATGGTTTCCTCGGTGGTCAGGATCACGTCACATTCGCCGCGTGAAAACTGCGCCTTCAGCACCCGCGTCCAGGATGACAGCAGCGTCACCTTCATCTTGGGGTATTCCTTGGCGAACCGCCGCAGCACCTGCGGGATGATCGGATAAACGATGTCATGCGGCACGCCCAGAATAACCTCGCCCTCATGCTGGGTCTGGGTCAGGCGCGCGAACACCTCGTCGTTCAGCGCCAGCATCCGCCGCGCATGGCCCAGCAATTGCTCGCCATCCGCCGTCAAGCCCACCTTGCGACCGGACCGGTCCAGCAGCTGTGTTTCCAACACCTCCTCAAGCCGTTTGATCTGCATCGACACCGCCGATTGCGTCAGGTTCAGAAATCCCGCCGCCCGCGTAACCCCGCCCGCATCGACAATGGCCACGAATGACCGCAATGAGGTGATGTCGAGATTGCGAACCATATCACAAATCCTGATGCCAGAAGTCAAAACCATTCATTTTTCTTATCATGCCGATTCGCGTAAACAGATCAAGTGATGTGAGGAACCCAAAGATCTGCCTCACCGACGCTGATGAAACCCTGAAAGGAAAGACCATGTTCGCCTCGCTCCACACCTCCACGATGGCAGTTGCCCACGTGCAGACGCGCGGCTCTTTTGCTGATTTTGCTGCCAAGCTGCGCCTTGCGTTGATCGCCCGGGCCCAACGCCAGCAGTTGCTGACCCTTGATGCTGCCCGTCTGGCCGACATCGGCGTGACGCGGACGCAGGCCACCGCCGAGGCGCAAAAGCCGCTTTGGGACGTGCCGAAAGCATGGCGTCACCAAACCTATTTTAGGGCTGCATGATTTCCTGAACGGAAATCCTTGAAATCGCGCCACGATGCCCCGATATTGCGGACATTAGGTGGCGCGGATCCTCTGCGCCACCCGCCATAATCCTATCGGAGGCTATCCATGGCTGACTATCAGACGATCCGGACCGGAACCGCCGGAACCCGCACCGCCGCGATCGACGCCGGCTTGCGCGCCCACATGACCAAAGTTTACGGGCTGATGTCCGCGGCGATGTTAATCACCGCAGGCGTGGCTTGGGCCGTCGGCACCAATGACGCGATGGTCGCCGCGATTTTCGGCACCCCGCTGAAATGGGTGGTGATGTTCGCGCCGCTGGTCATGGTCTTCGCCTTCAGCGCCATGATCAACCGCCTATCGGTCGCCGCAGCCCAACTGTTCTTCTACACCTACGCCGCCGCTGTTGGCCTGTCGCTGGCCTTCATCTTCGCCGTCTACACCAGCACCTCGATCGCACAGACCTTCCTTGTGACCTCGATCGCCTTCGCGGGCCTGTCGCTTTACGGCTACACCACCAAGAAAGACCTGTCGGGCATGGGCACCTTCCTGATGATGGGCCTGATCGGCCTGATCGTGGCTTCGATCGTGAATATGATCTTTCCGATGCCGGGTCTCGGCTTTGCAATCTCGGTCATCGGTGTGCTGATATTCGCGGGTCTGACCGCCTATGACACCCAGACCATCAAGACCACTTACCTGCAACACGCGCAGATGGGCGACAGCGAATGGCTGGGCAAGTCGGCGATCATGGGCGCGCTCAGCCTGTATCTGGACTTCATCAACATGTTCATGTTCCTGCTGAACTTCATGGGCAACCGCGAATAACAGCGCGATCTGAAACACAAAAGGGCCGGGGGAAACCCCGGCCCTTTTGCATTGCGGCAACCCGCTAAAACTTGTCTAAAATTTCATTGCTGTTTTGGAAATACGCGCGGGGGTTTGGGGGCGGCAGCCCCCTTCCGCCCTAGATCACCGCACCGAACACCTTGCCCACCACCGCCGTCACCGCCATCGCCACCGCGCCCCAGAACGTCACCCGCGCCACGCCGCGCCAGAGCGACGCACCGCCAGCCCGTGCCCCAACGGCCCCCAGAACCGCCAGAAACAGCAGCGACAGCACCGTCACCCACAGGCTGATGCTGGCCTCTGGCACCAGCGCCGCTGTGGCCAGAGGCAAAGCCGCGCCGATGGCAAAGGTAAAGGCCGAAGCCCCTGCGGCGACCAAAGGTTGCGCCTCGGTGTGTTCCGAAATCCCCAGCTCGTCACGCACATGCGCGCCCAAAGCGTCCTTGGCATGCAGCGCCGCCGCCACTTGGAGCGCCAGATCGGCAGGCACACCCCGGCGCTCGTAAATCCCGGCCAGCGCCCGCAATTCTTCGGCCGGATCGGCGTCGATCTCGGCCTTTTCGCGGACGATATCGGCCTTTTCCGTATCGGCCTGAGAGCTGACAGAAACATACTCCCCCGCCGCCATCGACAAGGCCCCGGCTGCCAGCCCGGCGATACCCGCCACCAGCACCTCGGCCCGCCCCGACGCCGCGGCCACGCCCACGATCAGCGATGCTGTGGACAAGATCCCATCATTCGCCCCCAGAACGGCCGCGCGCAGCCAGCCGACGCGGGCGACGTAATGTCCTTCAACGTGATTTCGTTCCATGGCTTTGCCCTTTACCCGATGCGCCCGCACCCTGCGCCAAAACCCGGGTGTCCAAAACCCCGATGTCCAAAACGAAAAACCGCGCCCGAAGGCGCGGCATTTGCGTCACAAAGTGGCGGCGATCTTACTTGATCTTGCCTTCTTTGTATTCGACGTGCTCCCGCTTGACGGGATCGTACTTTTTCACAACCATCTTCTCGGTCATGGTACGGGCATTCTTCTTGGTCACATAAAAGTGCCCGGTGCCAGCCGTCGAGTTCAGACGGATCTTGATCGTCGCCGGTTTGGCCATAGTCGTCTCTCCTGCATCAAGGGAACACCATTCCCCCGCGAAATTCTTGAAGCCCGTCTTTTACGCAGGGATGGGGCAGAGTCAACACCCCAAGGCACCTTTCGTGTCAGGTATTTTTGACGCAGACAAATACGCGGCAAGGATAGTCCGCATCGCTGCTGCGATCGAGCGGTTCAGCCACGGTTCCGGCCTCCCCTACCACTTCAGCCAAGATGCGGGTCAAGGTGGCCTCGGTCGCGCCGAACGGGTCCAAGGCATTGGCCGATTTGGGCAAATGACCGCTGGTGTGGTCCAGCAAGATCATGCCACCGGGCCGCAAGGCGTCGAACCAGGCGGCAAAGGCCTTGTGCGGATCATAGGCGTGGTCCCAAGAGTTGGAATAAACGAAATCGGCCTTGCCGGTCCATTCCGGGTTCACCTCGTGGAAATCCCACTGCACGGTATTGGGAAAATCGGTGGCGGTTTCGGAAATGTCGGTGCCGACCACATTGGCCGCGCCCACCAGTTTGCGCCGGAACCACGCCTGTTCCTTGCCGCGCCGCACGCCGTGGCACAGGCCAAAATCCACCTTGCCCAGCGCCGCGTTCAGATGTGACGCCAAAAAGAAGATGTGGCTTTTCTGCACGAATTGCGCGTTCAGCTTGGCCTTGTTGCCCTCTTCCTGAACCTGCCGGTAGGTTTCATAATCGGGGTATTTATGCAGCACAAAGCCTTCGCTTTCCTGCACTTCGGTCTTGCCAAGTTCGGCTGCGGCCTGATTGGCCTTCTTGAACATTCCACTCTTAAAAGCCATTGTCTCAATCCATTTTTTCTCTGGGCGCATAAAACACGGCGCCACCGCGTGTGGCAACCGCGATCTGGGGCGGGCGGCCAAAACTGAAAAACACGGAAGGAATTTGCGCGGATGGCCTATAAGCCGGATTTTGTCCCGGGGTTGCCCCCTTGGATGACCATTCCTCTGCCAACCGTGTTGCCACGGCGGTCAAGCTGCCAACCCGGACCCCGGGGCTGAAGTTCCTTGTCGTGGTCTCCGCCGCCCGAAGGCATATGGCGGACCTTACGACGTGGGGTCCCTATTCGGCATTGCTCCGGGTGGGGCTTGCCATACCGTTTCTGTTGCCAGAACCGTGGTGGGCTCTTACCCCACCGTTTCACCATCACCATGGATGCGTTCAGCTTGCGCCAAACACCATGGCAGACTCTTCTCTGTGGCGCTTTCCCTGGGGTTGCCCCCGCCGGGCGTTACCCGGCACCCTTCCTTCATGGAGTCCGGACTTTCCTCGAAGGTATGCACCTCCGCGGTCATCCAGCCATCCGCGCGAGCATCGGGATAGGCGCAAGCGAGCCGCGCTTCAAGCGGTTTTCACTTGGCCAAAGGCAAACCTGGCCCACCCCTGCCCGCAGCAGGGCAACTGCGCATGCCGGAAGCGTCTTTCATACGCCTCAAGCGGAAAGGCTGCCCACAAGACGCGCAACCGCATCGGCCTGCGCGCGGTCCTCTGGCCCCTCGGGACCCGCTGCCCAAGGCCGAAAGCGCAGGCGAAAGGCGGTCAGCCGGGCGTCATCCGGGGCCGGCGGGTAGCCAATGGCGTCAAGGCTGTGGGCAAGCGGTTGCGCGGGATCGCCCGGCGCGTCAGGCCAGACCGACAGCCCTTGCAGTGCAAGCCGGCGCCAGTCAAACCGCCGCCCCGGATCGCCTTTGCGGTCCGGCGCCATATCGGAATGGGCGATGATGCGCTGCGCCGGGATCGCCCAGCGTCCCATGATGCCGCGCAGCAGCGTCTCCAGCGCCCCCATCTGCGGTTCAGAAAACGGCTGGCTGCCAGAATTGGCCAGTTCAATCCCGATCGAGTGGCTGTTGATGTCCGAAATCCCCGCCCATTGCCCCGCCCCGGCATGCCAGGCACGCGCGGCCTCAGCCACCAGCGCCAAAGCCTGCCCGGTTTCCGAGAGCAGCCAGTGCGCCGACACTTCAAATTGCGGATCGCACAGCCGCGCCTGCGCCTCGGCACAGCTCGCCATGGCGGTGTAGTGGATCACGATGATCGAAGGCCGAACGCCCCCCCGTCGTTCCCCAAAGTTGGGCGACGGGTGGGCTGTCAATTCAGCGCAGAGCGGAACGGCAGCGGGTTCCAGGCGCAGGCAAAGCCGTCGCCGTCCGGGTCCAGCCCCTTGCGGTCCTTGGTCGGGCCACCCGAAGCCAGAAACGCCTCTTGCGCCAGATCGGGCGAAGTGAACTTGGCGCAGGCAGCAGCCGGACGGGTCAGCCGCAACGCAGAGCGGCTGTACATCTGAGTGCCAACCGGGTGCGTGGTGGAAATCGCAAATTCGACAATGTTCGGGCCAGAGTCCCCTGCACGCTGCGGCAGCGCGCCGGGTTGATCGACCTGATATTTGGCGCGGTTGGTGGCGATGCGGGCCTTGTCGCTTTCGATGGTTTCACGCGCGGCCACGGCGGCAAAGTCCTGCTCATCCGACACGCCCTCTTTGACATAGGACATTTCCGAGCTGGTCTGCTCAATGCCGGCCGGGGCGTCGCCACGCGGACGGGTCGCTGGCAACCCCTGCAGTTGCGTCTGCGGTTGCGCTTGCACTTGCGGCACCACCACGGGCACTGGGGCAGCCGATCTGCCTTCAGCGGCCGCGATCGCCGCCGCCGCCGAACTGGGCGAAAATCCGGTCACGGGGGCAACAGGGGCCGGGGCGCTGTAGCTGTTGTAGGCGTTAAACCCCACACCCGCGCCAGATTCGGGCACGTCATAAGAGCAAGCGGCAAGCCCAAGGGCTGCCAAAATCAGAACGGGGGGGCGCATTGTCAGCCTCGGCATTTTGTCATTTTCCGCCCACTACCACCATTTGTCCGGCTTGGCCACAAAGCCCGCAGCCCGCTCCAGCACATAGGCGTGATTGAGCAGACCGCCCTCATCCCAAGGCCGCCCGATCAATTGCAGCCCCATCGGCAAGCCCTTGGCATCCAGACCCACCGGAACCGCCACACCGGGCAACCCGGCAAGGTTCACGGTGACGGTGAAAACGTCGTTCAAATACATCTCAACCGGGTCGGCATTGGCCATTTCACCCAGACCGAATGCCGAAGACGGCGTTGCAGGCGTCAGGATCGCATCGACTCCGTCGGCGAAGGCCAGCTCGAAATCGCGCTTGATCAGGGCGCGCACCTTGCGGGCGCGGTTGTAATAGGCGTCATAAAACCCCGCCGACAGCACATAGGTGCCGACCATGATCCGGCGCTGCACTTCCGCGCCAAAGCCTTCGGCGCGGGTCTTTTCATACATTTCCGTAATGCCATCGCCTGCCGCCAGCTTGGCGCGGTGGCCATAGCGCACCCCGTCATAGCGGGCGAGGTTCGAAGACGCCTCGGCGGGCGCAATCACATAATAGGCGGGCAAAGCGTATTTGGTGTGGGGCAAGGAGATATCGACAATCTCGGCCCCCGCGTCTTTCAGCATCGCCACGCCCTGCGCCCAAAGCGCCTCAATCTCGGCGGGCATGCCGTCCATGCGGTATTCGCGCGGGATGCCGATCTTTTGTCCGCGAATGTCGCCGGTCAGCGCCGCTTCGAAATCGGGCACGGCGAGTTGCGCCGAGGTGCTGTCCTTCGGGTCATGCCCGGCCATCGACTGCAGAAAGATCGCGGCATCGCGCACCGATTTGGTCATCGGTCCGGCCTGATCCAACGAAGAGGCAAAGGCCACCACGCCCCAACGGCTGACGCGGCCATAAGTCGGCTTGATGCCGACAATGCCGGTGAACGCCGCAGGCTGCCGGATCGACCCGCCGGTGTCCGTCCCCGTCGCACCCAGACACAGGTCTGCCGCCACCGCAGCCGCCGACCCGCCAGACGATCCGCCCGGCGTCAGATCGCGCGCGTCAACCTTCCAAGGGTTGATCACATTGCCATAGCAAGACGACTCGTTGCTGGACCCCATGGCAAACTCATCCATGTTCAGCTTGCCCAGCATCACCGCGCCATCGCCGAACAGCTTGGTCGTCACCGTCGACTCGTACTCGGGCTTGAATCCCGCCAGAATACGCGACGCCGCCTGCGACGGCACGCCCTTGGTGCAGAACAAGTCCTTGATCCCCAACGGAATCCCGCACAGCCCCGGCGCATCGCCGCCCGACTTTCTGCAATCCGCCAGCCGCACATCCGCCGCCCGCGCCTGCTCCAGCGCAATCTCTGGGGTTTTATGCACAAACGCATTCAAGGCGTCGCCCGCGTCAATCGCCGTCAGGCAAGACATGGTCAGATCGACCGCCGTGATGTCACCCTTGCGCAGCGCATCGCGCGCGGCGGCTATGGTCCAGGTATTCGCGCTCATTCCACCACCTTCGGCACTGCAAAAAACCCTTCGCGCGCATCGGGCGCATTTTTCAGAATCGCGCCCTGAATGTTGCCATCCGTCACCACATCAGCCCGCCGCGCCAGCCGCATCGGCGTCACCGACACCATGGGTTCGATGCCATCGACGTTGACCTCGTTCAACTGCTCCATAAAGCCAAGGATGCCCGACAATTGCTCGGCCAGTTTCGGCAAATGCGCCTCGTCGACGCGGATGCGCGCCAGTTTGGCGACCTTGCGCGCCGTGTCGATGTCGATGGACATGGGGGTTCTCCGCAAAATGATCGCGCCACGTTTACCCGCAGGGCCACGGGGCCGCAAGGTGTCGGGCGGGGTTGACGCGCCCACAGTGGCATTGGGTGGGCTGAAATCTCTCTTGAAAGTCAGCCCCACCTTATCCCCAACCCGCCCCGCCCCGCACATCGCCCCAAGCCATCCGGTCCAAACCTTAACAAATCCCTAATTTCGCCACCCCAAACCATTGATATTAAATGCTTTATATAAAGTCCCAAGTTGGGACCGGCTCTAACTGCTTTGACAAACACCAGCCCCGGGCTAAACTTTGCGCGATAGATAAAGGGGAACGCCATGCAGATCATCTGGTTGGGCCATTCAGGCTTTCGCATCGAAATCGAAGGCGCGGTGCTGCTGGTGGACCCATGGCTGACCGGCAACCCGATGTTCCCTTCAAAGGCGCGCGCCGCAGCCTTGCACGGCGCCACGCATGTTCTGCTGACCCACGGCCACAGCGACCACGTGGGCGACGCGCTGACCATCGCCAAAGACCTCGATATCCCGGTGGTGGGGATTTACGATCTGATCAGCTGGTACACCGCCCGCGATGGCATCAAGGGGGTCGGTTTCAACAAGGGCGGCACCGTCGATCTCAACGGCGCCAAGGTAACGCTGGTGAACGCCTGCCATTCCTCAAGCGTGACTGGCCCGGACGGACCGATCTACGCCGGCTCCGAAGCAGGGTTCATGATCGCCGGTGAGGGCCATACCATCTATATCTCGGGCGACACCGACATCATGGCCGATATGGCGTGGATGGGGGAATACCACGCGCCCGACATCGGCATCCTGTCCTGTGGTGGCCATTACACCATGGACATGGCCCGCGCGGCCTATGCGGCGCGCAAGTATTTCGCCTTCAAGACAGTGATCCCCTGCCATTACCGCACCTTCCCGGCGCTGGCGCAGGAGGCGACTGTGCTGGCCGATGGCCTGCCCGGCGTGACAGTGATCGAGCCGCAGGTGATGCAGCCGATCACCCTTTAGGTCACCGCAGTTCCCAATACTTGCGCCCCGCTTCCGGTTCTTGCAGCGCCAGATCGCGGCGCAGATGCGGTGACAGATCATGCGGCAGGACCAGTTTCTCGGGCCGTCGCAGGGCAAGACCCAAAGCGGCGCGCAGGGTTGGCCAGACGCCATGCTCGGCCATCAGAGTTTCCAAATCGGCTTTGACCCCGGTTTGGTCGGAATTCAGAACAGCATTCATGTGTCACATTGGCCGTTGCCCGCAGACAGACTGGCCCCTCTGTAGGAAAGATCGGACGGGCCACATCAGCGCGGGGCGCGGACTGACCGGGTGGCGTTGGGATGAAACGGAAAGCGGAGCAGATGGCCCAGCCGATGCTAGTGCCGGGAAACCCGGCGGCACGTGGCGGTCAAAGCGCCGCAAAGCCCGATACAGCGATCAAGGGTGTGAATATTGGTCATTCGGACGCCCTCCATGATTGCGTTGTTGACCCTGATCATACACCGAAGCCTCAATTTCCAAAGGTCAGAAATCGCGCCACCAAAATGACGCCGCAGATTGTGCCCGCCGCGCCACAGCCGGGGTTCAGCGTTTGGTGGCGAAGAAATCTTTCAACAGCGCCTCGGCCTCGGCCCCCGCGATGCCATCATAAACCTCGGGCACATGATGGCATTGAGGGTGCGAGAACACCCGCGCGCCATGGGCAACGCCGCCGGATTTCGGATCAGCAGCGCCGTAATACAGCCGCGCAATCCGGGCGGCGGCGATGGTTCCAGCGCAAATTGGGCAGGGTTCCAGCGTGACGTACAAGTCATGCCCCGGAAGGCGCTCGGACCCGGCAACAACACAAGCGGCGCGGATCGCCAGCACCTCGGCATGGGCGGTCGGATCGCACAACTCGCGCGTGCGGTTGCCAGCGGCGGCGACGATCTGGCCCTGATGCACGATCACAGCGCCCACCGGCACCTCACCGCGCAGGGAGGCCAAAAGCGCCTGATCCAGTGCAGACTGCATGAACGACCGAAAGACCAAGCTTGTTCCCGCCCCTGTGACCGAATACTCTGCACACATGGCCCGCATGCCGCGCGCCCCCGCCCTTTGAAGG
The DNA here is from genome assembly GCA_945860375.1 of Pseudorhodobacter antarcticus. The sequence goes on along the minus strand of CAMAQR010000002.1, from coordinate 138,046 downwards.
ATGCCTGCTATGGCCGAAAAGACAACCCCCGCCAAGTCTTCCAAAATCGCCGCCCCCAAATCAACGGCACCCGAAGGCGACCGCATCGCCAAAGTGCTGTCGCGCGCCGGCATCGCCTCGCGCCGTGAGGCCGAACGGATGATCGAACTGGGTGAGGTTTCGGTGAACGGCAAGGTCATCACCTCGCCCGCGCTGAACGTCACCGCCAAAGACAGCATCACCGTGCGCGGTGAATTGGTGGGCGAACCGGAACAGGCGCGGTTGTGGCTGTATTACAAGCCCGACGGGTTGGTGACATCAGAGTCCGACGAAAAGGGCCGCGAGACAGTGTTTGACAACCTTCCCGAGGAATTGCCACGGGTGATGTCCGTCGGACGGCTCGATCTGAACTCCGAAGGGCTGCTGCTGTTGACCAACGACGGCGCGCTGAAGCGGCGGTTGGAACTGCCCTCGACAGGCTGGCTGCGCAAATACCGGGTGCGGATCAACGGCAACCCGACCGATCCAGATCTTGAACCCCTGCGCAAGGGGATCGAAGTGGACGGCGAGCGCTTTCAGCCGATGATCGTCATTCTGGACCGCATTCAGGGCGCCAACGCCTGGCTGACGGTGGGTCTGCGCGAAGGCAAGAACCGCGAAATCCGCCGGGCGCTGAACGCGATCAACCTGACAGTGAACCGGCTGATCCGGGTCAGCTATGGCCCGTTTCGTCTGGGCGATCTGCAACCGGGTCAGGTGGAAGAGGTCAAGGGCAAGGTTTTGCGCGATCAATTGGGCGAAGGCCGCACACCCGAGGATGACGCACCGCGCAAAGTCGTGCGCGCGCCGCGTGGGGCAGCTGCCAGCCGCACTGCCACGGGCACCAAGTCCGAAACCGCCCGCACTGTGTCACCCCGTGCCGATGGGCCGCGTCCGGCGACGCGGGTTGTGCGTGGCAAACCCGGCGCTGGGATCAAGGAATCGGCCGACGCCTGGGACGCCGTCACCACCAAACCACGCGCGCCGATGGGGAAGAAACCCATGGGCGACAAGCCTTTCGCGGGTGCGGGCAGGCTGAAAGCCACAGCACCAAAGGCGCGCAACACCCCTGCCGCACCGCGCAGCGCCACACCCTACCGCGGCAAGCCCGGACCACGGCCCAAGAGGGGGGAATAATCCCGGCGAATTCCCGCTCTGCCCACTGGCAGGAATGCAAAGCCGTGCCTATAGTTGAGGCGTTCCCGGATCACTCGGGCGCGGAGGGGTCATGTCCGCAAGATCTTTGCAGACCGTATCGTTTTTGATGTTGCTGGCGTTGATCGTTTATGTCGCCGTAAGTGGAGCCGCCTGATGGCACAGCGTTTTGGCGGGGAATTCAGCCCCGACAATGCCCGCACCGATGCGGGCCCACAAACCGACCATCCGCCTGCCATTCGGGCGGTTGCACCGCGCAAACGCGACGGGCGGCCAGCGGCGCTCTTCTTTTTGCCCATCCTCTTTGCGATCAATGGCCTGCGGGGTGAGCCGCGCACGCTGATCCTTGGCCTGTCGGCAGCGGCGGTGCTGATGCTGGCGGCTTGGTTGACCCGTGACGGCATCCGCGCGCAATTCGCCTATGACGAGCGTAAGGTCGCCCGCAAACCCGCGATACCGCGCAAGCTGTTTGGTGCGGTGCTGACGGGGGTGGCTTTGGTGATTGGCGGCATGATGGCGCAGCCGGGGCTTTTGTATCCGATCCTGTTCGGCATTGCCGGAACCGCCCTGCACCTTGGCGCGTTCGGGCTGGACCCGATGGCGAACAAGGGCATGGAGGGCGTCGATGATTTTCAAGTGCAACGAGTCGCCCGCGCTGTGGACGAGGCCGAGGCGCTGCTGGCTGGCATGATAGACGCCATTTTACGCGCAAACGACCGCGTGCTGGAAGCCCGGATCGAGACATTTGCCACCATCGCGCGCGGATTGTTCCGCACGGTCGAAGGTGATCCCGGCGATCTGACGGCGGCGCGCAAGTATTTGTCAGTCTATTTGATGGGCGCGCGCGACGCGACGGTCAAGTTTGCCGATGCCTACGCTCGGGCGCGCAACCCCAAAATTCGCACCGATTATGAAGCGCTTCTGGCCGATCTGGAAACCACTTTTGCCCAGCGAACGCAGTCGTTGCTGTCGGGCAGCCACACCGATTTGGATGTTGAAATTCAGGTGTTACGTGACCGGCTGAAACTGGAAACCTGATATTACCCCTTTGCCCCATTTGAATGAGTGAGAACCCCATGACCGAAGACATCCGCGCCGCCGCCGCCACCACTTTGGCCGAAGTTGAAAAAGTCACCGCGATGATCCTGCCCGAACCGGGGCGTGAGATTGTGGCGCTGGAGGTGGCACCCGCTCCCATGGCCGAAGACATCCGCAAGCGCATGGCGGAAATCGACTTGCACAACACCCAGTCGATCATCTCTTTCGGGTCGGGCGCACAGGCCGAATTGCAGGTGATTTCGCAAGAAATGCTGCAGGGCGTGAAGAACAAGGATGTCGGCCCGGCGGGCGACAGCTTGCGCGAAATCGTGTCCACCATTCGCGGTTTTTCGGGCGAAGAGTTGGACGTGAATCGCAAGCAAAGCTGGTGGGAATGGCTGACCGGACACGCCGCCCCGCTTGCCGAATTCATCGCGCGGTATGAACAGGTGCAGACCCAGATCGACAAGGTCACGGAAAACCTGCTGGTTCATGAAACCGCCTTGCTGAAAGACATCAAAAGTCTGGACATCCTTTATGCCAAGACCCTGACCTTTTACGACGAATTGGGCCTTTATATCGCGGCGGGTGAGGCCAAGCTGAAGGACATTGACGCCAACGACATTCCCGCCAAAGAGGCGGCTGTCAAAACCGCGCCCGAGGCCGATGGCATGAAACGCGCGCAGGAATTGCGCGATCTGCGCTCGGCCCGCGATGATCTGGAACGTCGGGTCCATGATCTGAAGCTGACGCGTCAGGTGACAATGCAATCGCTGCCCTCGATCCGTCTGGTGCAGGAAAACGACAAATCCTTGGTCGGCAAGATCAACTCGACCCTGATGAACACCGTGCCATTGTGGGAAACCCAACTGGCGCAGGCCGTCACCATTCAGCGCAGCAAAGAGGCCGCCGAGGCGATCCGCGATGCCAATGATCTGACCAACGAACTGCTGACCGCCAACGCCGACAACCTGAAAGAGGCCAACAAGATCGTGCGCACCGAGATGGAGCGCGGGGTGTTCGACATTGAATCGGTGCAAAAGGCCAATGCGACTCTGCTGGCGACGATCGAGGAAAGCCTTGCCATTGCCGATGAGGGCAAGATCCGCCGTGCCGCTGCCGAAGCAGAGTTGATCAAGATGGAGCATGACCTGCGCGACACGCTGGCTTCGGCCCGCGCGCGCAAGACCGGGCTTGGCGAAAACGTCGGCGGCGCTGTCTGATCCATGAACAATACCGTGCGCGCCAAAGGGTTGAACCGCCTGCCCGCCCTTGTGGCGGCGCTGGCGCTGGCCGCTTGTCAGTCAACCGCTTCGGGGCCGGTGGCACAACCGCGGCCCCTGCCCTATGCCCCGGCCCCGGTGGCACAGCCTGAAACGCCCGAAAGTGCCGCCAACCGCGCCTATTTTGCGCAGGTGCAGCAGGCGCTGTTGTCGCAAGGTTTGCTGCGCACCGATGGCGGCGGCGTGGACACGCCTGTCACCGACCGCATGCTGGCCAACAACTTTTTGCGCATCGCGATGTATGAAGAATATGATCGCACACTTGGCGGCACCGTGGCCAGCACAGCGCCGATGCAGTTGACCCGCTGGCAGGGCCCGGTGCGGGTGGGCTTGCGGTTTGGCGCATCTGTTTCCGCCGACAAACGCGCGACCGACACCGCGCGCATCGGGTCATATCTGGCCCGGCTGTCGGGCTTGACCGGGCTGTCGATCCGGCTGGCCGATGGCAACCCGAATTTCATCATCCACATCGCCAGCGTTGATGAACGCCGCGCCCTTGGCCCCGCCCTGCAGGCCGCCTTGCCGGAACTGACGGCGGCACAAGTGTCGGGTGTCACCAATCTGGACCGGTCGACCTATTGCCTTGTCTGGACCCAAAGCGACTCCGCGACCAACCTTTACGAGCACGCTTTTGTGTTCATCCCGTCCGAACACCCCGACCTGATGCGGCTGGCTTGCATTCATGAGGAAATCGCTCAGGGTCTGGGCCTGCCCAATGACAGCCCGGCGGCCCGCCCGAGCATTTTCAACGATGACGAAGAGTTTGCGGTGCTGACCCGTCAGGATGAGTTGATGCTGCGAATGCTTTACAACCCACAACTGCGCCCCGGCATGACCGAAGCAGAGGCGCGGCCGATTGTGGAAACCCTTGCCACCCGCCTGCTGGACGGTGAAAGTTAAATCCGCCTTGCGCGGCACGAAGGAGCATAGATCATGGTTTTCGGATTTCTGGGCGGCGAATTTGTGGATGTCATCACCTGGCTGGATGACAGCCGTGACACGATGGTGTGGCGGTTTGAACGCCATGGCAACGCGATCAAATACGGTGCGAAGCTGACCGTACGTGAAGGTCAGGCGGCGGTTTTCATTCATGAAGGCCAGATGGCCGACGTGTTCAGCCCCGGCATGTATATGTTGGAAACCAACAACATGCCCATCATGACCACGCTGCAACACTGGGATCACGGCTTTGACAGCCCGTTCAAGTCCGAGATTTATTTCATCAACACCACCCGGTTCAACGATCAGAAATGGGGCACCAAGAACCCGATCATGTGCCGCGACCCGGAATTCGGTCCAGTGCGTATGCGTGCTTTTGGCAGCTATTCCATGCGTGTGGCCGATCCGGCCAAGTTCATGCAGGAAATCGTCGGTACGGATGGCGAGTTTACGGCGGATGAAATCAGTTTTCAGATCCGCAACGTGATCGTGCAAGAGGTCAGCCAGATTCTGGCCAAGTCGGGCATCCCCGTGCTGGATATGGCGGCCAACACCGCCGATCTGGCCAAGCTGATCACCACCGCGATTGGCCCCAAAGTGGCCGAATACGGGCTATCACTGCCAGAATTCTACATCGAAAACATCAGCCTGCCGGAAGAGGTTGAAAAGGTTTTGGACAAGCGCACCTCGATGGGGATCGCTGGCGATCTGAACAAATACATGCAGTTCAATGCCGCCGAAGGCATGGCCAATCCGAATTCGGGCGTTGGTGCCATGGTGGGCGCTGGTATGGCGGCTGGCATGGGGATGAATATGGCAGGCGGGGCCGGGCCGTGGGGGGCTGCTCCAGCGGCAGCCGCTGCGCCGCCGCCACCGCCGCCTGCAGCCACCGTTTGGCACGTGGCGGAAAATGGTGCGACCAAGGGGCCGTTTGCCGAGGCTGAGATGGCGCAGATGGCAGCAACGGGCGCTTTGACCGCCGCCACCCAAGTCTGGACCGCCGGGCAGGACGGCTGGAAAGCCGCTGGCGACACCGCGCTTGCGCGGCTGTTGTCGATGGTGCCGCCACCACCGCCGCGCGGGTAACGCGCCATGACGGTCACAGAAGAACACCACTGGCCTTGCACGCAATGTGGGGCCGACCTGCGCTATGCACCGGGTCAGACAGAACTTACCTGCAACCATTGCGGCCATGTGCAGGCCATCGCCGCCGCTGCCCCGCGCACACGCGCCCGGGCCTTGGGCGAACTTGATCTGGACCGGGGGCTGGCCGATGATCTGCCCGCCGCCGCCAGCGAGGCCGTGCGGTCCACCCACTGCCCCGGTTGCGGGGCGGTGGTTGAATTTCAGGGGGCAAATCACGCCACCCAATGCCCGTTTTGCGCCACACCCGTGGTGGTCGACACTGGCAACCATCGGCGAATCAAACCGCAGGCGCTTGTGCCTTTCGCCCTGACCGAAGGTCAGGCGCGTGTTGAGTTGGTGCGCTGGTTGGGCAGCCTGTGGTTCGCGCCGAATGGCGTGCTGGAATACACCCGCAAGGGCCGGGCGATGGATGGCATTTATGTGCCGTTCTGGACCTACGACGCCGATACGCGCAGCAGCTATCGTGGCCAGCGTGGCGAACATTACACCGAAACCGAATGGGTCAATGTAACCGTCAACGGCAAGACCGAGCGGCAACAACGCTCGGTGCAGAAAACCCGTTGGTACGCGGCCTCTGGCCGGGTGGCACGGCAATTTGATGATGTCTTGGTGATGGCCTCCAGCAGCCTGCCCGCGCGGCTGGGCAATGATCTGACCCCTTGGGACCTGAGCAAGCTGGAACCTTACAGCCCCGATTATCTGGCCGGGTTTCAAGCCGAGGGGTATACAGTGTCTTTGGGCGACGGCAACGCCCGCGCACATGAGGTGATGGCGGGGGTGATCGAAAACGATGTGCGCCGCGACATTGGCGGCGATGTGCAGCGGGTCGAAAGCGTTGACACCGATTACAGCGCCGAAACCTTCAAGCACATCCTGCTGCCGATCTGGATGGCGGCGTATAAATACGGCGGCAAAAGCTATCGTTTTATGGTCAACGGCCAGACGGGTGAAGTGCAGGGCGAGCGACCCTATTCGTGGTGGAAGATCGGCTTTACCGTGGTTTTGGTGGCCGTTCTGGTTCTTGGCGTGGTCTATCTGAACGACCCCGAGGTCTTGGGGTTAAGCACGCCAAGCTGGATGAACTGACGGTTGAAAGCGCAGGTGCGGGGGGGATGCGCCCCTACAGCCTGAAGTCTGAGCGTCGAGAAGGACGATATCAGTCCGTTTTTAGGTGAACCGTCTGAGCCAAAGAGTGCGGCTGCCATTGCAGGCGCTCATTGGCCGCCGTTTGCCAACATGTGTCATCCAAGCCGAAGGTTGACATCGCAGCCCTTGCGCGCGATAGCCCGCCCAAGCTTGGGAGTCCGCCATGACCGACCACACCACCCTTGATTTCAGCCGCATCCTTGACCACGCCCGCATTGCGGAACTTCCGAACCCCTATTTCGGCAAGGTGCGTGATTGCTACGATTTGCCAGCGGCCGACGGCCAGCCTGCGCGGCGCATCCTGATCTCTTCGGACCGGATTTCGGCCTTTGATACCATACTGGCGGCCATCCCGTTCAAAGGGCAGGTGCTGACCCAAATGGCGCGGTTCTGGTTTGATCACACGGGCGACATTTGTCCCAATCATGTGCTGTCCTACCCCGACCCGAATGTGGTGATCGGTCGGCATGTGACCATTCTTCCGGTCGAAATTGTGGTGCGCGGTTATCTGGCGGGAACAACTTCGACCTCGGTGCTGACCCAATACAAGGCCGGGGTGCGGCAGATGTACGGGCATGTCTTGCCCGACGGATTGCGCGACAATCAAGTGCTGCCTGCGGCGATCATCACCCCCACCTCCAAGGCCTTCGACGGCGGTCATGATGAACCGCTGACGGCGCAAGAGATTGTAGCGCAAGGGCTTTTGACGGCGGAACAGTGGGCAGAAGTGTCGGCCAAGGCATTGGCGTTGTTCGCGCGCGGGCAGAAGATGGCGGCCGAACGCGGGCTGATCCTTGTGGACACCAAATATGAATTCGGGACTGATGCCGATGGCCATATCCTGTTGGCCGATGAAATCCATACCCCGGATTCCAGCCGCTACTGGATCGCCGCTGGCTACCAGCAGGCGTTTGAGGCTGGCACCCGCCCGCCCAGCTTCGACAAGGACGTCATTCGCTCATGGGTCGGCGCGCGCTGTGATCCCTACACAGACCCGATCCCGGAAATCCCCGCCGATATAATCGAAGCCACGGCGCGGGTGTACATCGAGGCGTTTGAGGCGATCACCGGACAGCCCTTCGCGCCTGACACCAGCCACGCCACGCCATTGGACCGCATTCGCGCAAACCTGCAGCCCTATTTCACCGCTTGACGCAGGACCGTTTGCGCTAACACACACCGGTCATATAACATCGGAAAAACTGCAAAGGACGGGTGAAATGATTCTCAGCTGTGGCGAAGCCCTGATTGATATGTTGCCGCGCACCTCGACGCTGGGCGAACCCGCGTTCTCTCCCTACGCGGGTGGGGCCGTTTTCAACACCGCGATTGCCTTGGGCCGCCTCGGCACCCCCGCCGCCTTTTTCTCGGGCGTGTCCAACGACATGCTGGGCGAGATTCTGGCCGACACGCTGACCGCCTCCAAGGTCGACACGTCATTCTGCGCGCGGTCAGACCGCCCGACCACGGTGGCCTTTGTCAAACTGGTGAACGGCCAGGCAACCTATGCCTTTTACGACGAAGGCACCGCTGGCCGGATGCTGTCGCTTGATGAATTGCCCAGCCTGCCCGCCCAGATCGGCACGCTGTTTTTCGGTGGCATCTCCCTTGTGAACGACCCCGCCGCCAGCACCTATGAGGCGCTGCAAGCGCGTGAGGCGCCGATGCGCGTCACCATGATCGACCCCAACATCCGCCCCGGCTTCATCGCGGGGAAAGAAGACCAATACCGTGCCCGGATTGAACGGATGATCGCGCGGGCCGACATTGTAAAGCTGTCGGACGAAGACCTGCACTGGCTGATGGGCGCGGGCGATCTGGTGGATCTGGCGCGGCAAATCCTGTCCAAGGGCCCGAAAGTGGTCTTCATCACCGAAGGCGCCGCGGGCGCACGCGCGGTAACCTCCACGCAAAACCGCTTTGTTGCCGCGACCCCTGTGACCGTGGCCGATACCGTGGGCGCGGGCGATACGTTCAACGCAGGTGCTTTGGCCGCCTTGCACGCCACTGGTGCGCTGACCAAGGCGCGTCTGCTGACTGTCAGCGACACCGAACTTGACGCCGCCCTGACGCTCGGCACCCGCGCGGCCGCCGTCACAGTATCACGCCCCGGCGCAAACCCACCTTGGGCCAATGAGCTGTGAGGGCCCTGCTGCAACGCGTCAGCCGCGCCTCGGTTGCGGTCGAAGGCGCGGTGGTGGGCGAAATCGGCCCCGGCCTTTTGATCCTGATCTGCGCCATGCAGGGCGACACGCCGGTACAAGCTGACAAACTGGCTGCCAAAATCGCCAAGCTGCGGATTTTCAAGGACAGCGCCGACAAGATGAACCTGTCGATCAAGGACGCAGGCAACGCTGCGCTGGTCGTGTCACAATTCACGCTGGCCGCCGACCTGCGCGGCAACCGTCCCGGCTTTTCCTATGCCGCCGCCCCGGATGAAGGCAAACGTCTGTACGATCACTTCACCGCCCGCATCGCCGCTGAAGGCATCACCACGGCCTGCGGCATCTTCGGCGCCGACATGGATGTCAGCCTGAACAACGATGGCCCCGTGACCATCTGGATGGACACGGACAACCTCTGACCCTTCATCTGTCTGAAAATATCCTCGGGGGTCAGGGGGCAGACAGCCCCCTGATTTTTCGCAGAAAAATTACCCTATCAGATGGCGTCACTGCATTCGATCAGCGCATCCATCGACGCGCGCGACCCGGCCAGCGAATAATCCTGCACCGGGGATCCATCCGCCGACCGCAGATACAACCGCTGTCCTTGCGCGATCTCCATCAAAAACCGCACCCCTGCATCGGAATCCGGCAGGTTGAACAGGATCGAATTCTTGTAAAGTTCGGCATTGGTCAAATCCCAACCCGCGCGGCGGTCGATCTTGACATCAAGGTCGGCAGTGTCGCCCTCGCCGAAATCCCAGGCAGTGGAATAGAACTGCAGCTTCACTGATTGATCGGGGTACACCCAAACCGTAAAGCTTTCCGTGGTCGCGTCGACCTCGGCCAGACAGGCAACGGTGCCGTCGTCAAAACCGACGATCTCCACTTCCCAGTGCTTGTGTTTGAACAACATCTCTGACGTTGTCTCGGCCCAAACGGGCGCAGACGTGGTGGCAATCGCACAGGCACAAACCGTTCCCAACCAACCCTTCATTTCCAATCCCCTTCTTGCTAATCGTCAGGGTAGGATTGGCCGAAGGCGATTTTTACGCAAATGAAAAAGGCCGTCACGCTGCGGCTGACGGCCTTTTTCTTGACGCGTGCTTCAGGCGGCCCACTCCCAAGCCTGCGAGAACTGCCCGAGAACGGCGGCAACTGCCGCGTCGTCCACCGCAGCCGACGTCGACACCCGCGCCACCAAGCCGCGCTTTTTGTCCTCTATCACCTCGACCACCCGCACCGCCAACTTGGCTTCGGCCAGTGCCGTATCATAGGTGCGCGTGATCGCCCGCCGCCGCAGATCGGGTTTGAACACCTTGCCCACAGCGGTTTTCGGCAATTCGTCCAGTATCTCGATGTGCTTGGGCTGTGCCGCGCGCTCGTGGATATGCTCTTTGGCATAGGCCATCAATTCGGCCACCGAAGTGGTTGCGCCCTTGATCAACTCGACATAGGCGCAGGGCAACTCGCCGGCATGGGCGTCCGGCTGCCCAATCGCGCCCACAAATGACACCTGATCATGGCCCATCAGCGCCTCTTCGATGATCGCGGGGTCAATGTTATGGCCGCCCCGGATGATCAGATCCTTGGCCCGCCCGGTGATGAACAAATAGCCATCCGCGTCCAACCGCCCCAGATCGCCGGTGCGCAGATGGGTGCCATCAAAGTACAGGCCTTTGTTCTTTTCGACCTCGGTATAGGTCGCGCCCGCAAACACGCCGGGGTTTGACACGCAAATCTCGCCCACCTCGTCCACCGCACAGGCGCGCGGGCTGCCATCCGAGTTGGTGCCGATGATCCGCACATCGCAATGCGGAAACGGCAGGCCGACCGATCCGATTTTCTTGGCTCCCTCGGGCGGGTTGATCGAGACAAGGCAGGTGCATTCGGTCAGCCCATAGCCTTCGACGATCTGCACGCCGGTGGCCTTTTCAAACCGGTTGAACAACTCGATCGGCAAGGGGGCTGATCCCGAAAACGCGCCACGCAGAGTGGACACATCGGCGTCAACCGGCCGCTGCATCAGCGCCGAAAGAGCGGTTGGCACCGTCACCATGTAAGTGACCTTCCAGCGCGCCACCAGCTTCCAGAAATTGTCAAACACCCCCTCACCGCGATAGCCCGCGGGTGTTGGGAACACCACATGCGCGCCCGACGCGATCATCGACATCAGGATCGGATAGGCGGCAAAGACGTGGAACAGCGGCAGCGGGCAGATCACAGTGTCGGTTTCCCGGAACAGCAACCGATGCCCAAGCCAGCCGTTGTAGATCATCCCCGTCGCCTTGTGTTGCGCCACTTTCGGCATGCCGGTGGTGCCGCCGGTGTGAAAGTAAGCCGCGATATGGTCGGAGGTACGGTCGGCAAAATTCAGACGGTCGCCCGAATGTTTGGCACATTCGGCATTGAAATCCTTGACGTTGGCCGAATGCATCACAGGATTTTTCGGCCGCACCAAGGGCACGATCCAGCTTTTGGGTGGCGACAGATAGCGGTTCAGATCGACCTCCAACACTGTCTTGACGCTCGGTGAATGCCGCACCGCCTCGGCCACCTTCTGTGGCAGGTCGGTCTTTGGGAAGGCGCGCAGCGTGACCACGACCTTGGCCTTGGTTTCGCGCAAGATGGCGCTGATCTGCTCGGCCTCCAGCAGCGGGTTGATCGGATTCACAATGCCCGCGACTGCCCCGCCCAGCAGGGTCACAGCGGTTTCCAGCGCGTTCGGCAGCACATAGGCCACCACGTCAGTTTCCCCGACGCCCAGACTGCGGAACAGGTTCGCCGCCTGTGTGACCTTCGCATGCAGCGCGTTCCAGGTCAGCGTTTCGGCGCGGTCCCCCGGGCCGGATGTCAGTTGATAGCTGATCGCAGGCCTTGTGCCGTGTTTGGCCCGCGTGCGACTGATGAAATCATACATGGAATGCGCAATATCGCGGCCTTCCCAAGACGATTCGGCCTCAATGGCCTTCAAGTCCGCGCGTGATGCGAAGCTTCCCATACTGTCCTCCCCTGATCCCTTTTTGGCAAAGGGTTGTTCTTTGTGGTGACAGGATGCGGGGGAATGGTGGGTTTGCCAAGAAAAACTGCAAAGCCAAACGCAACGTCAAAATCCCACAGGAGCCGCAGAATGTCGCTGCGGCGTGCCTCGCTCAGGTCAGCCGCTATATCGTGCCATCGGTAAACTGCAACCGTGCCAGCCGCGCGTACAACCCGCCTTCGGCGACCAAAGCTTCATGGGTGCCAATCGCGGCAATGCGGCCCTGATCGAAGACCACAATCCGATCAGCCCGCTTCACCGTGGCCAAGCGGTGCGCCACCACCAACAAAGTACGGCCCTGCGCCAGCCGTTCCACCGCTGCCTGCACCGCACGTTCGCTTTCGGCGTCCAATGCCGAGGTTGCCTCGTCCAGCAGCAGCACTTTGGCATCGCGCAAGATCGCGCGCGCAATCGCAATGCGCTGCTTTTGCCCGCCCGAAAGCATCACGCCGCGCTCTCCCAGATAGGTGCCATAACCCTGCGGCAGGGCCGCGATAAAATCATGCGCAGCGGCGGCGCGGGCGGCGTCTTGCACTTCGGCTTCGGTCGCATCCGGGCGACCAAAGCGGATGTTTTCCAAGGCCGAGGCGGCGAAGATCACCGGATCTTGCGGCACCAGCGCCATCGCCCCGCGAAAATCGGCGCGCGCCATGTCCCGCAGATCGACGCCGTCCAGTCGGATGGCTCCGCTTTGCGGATCATAAAACCGCATCAGCAATTGCAGTACGGTCGATTTTCCCGCCCCCGAAGGCCCGACGAGGGCCACCGTCTCGCCTGCCTCGACCGTCAGCGAAACTCCGTCCAAAGCCGAGGTTTCAGGCCGCGCCGGATAGCGAAAACCGACATTGTCCAGCACGATCTGCCCGCGCACCGGGCGGGGCAGCGCCACCGGCGCGGCTGGGTCCTGCACAGAATCGACGGCCCCCAGCATTTCCACCAAACGCTCGGTAGCGCCCGCGGCACGCTGCAATTCGCCCCAGATTTCCGACAGCGCCCCCACGGCCCCGGCCACCAGAACAGCGTAAATCACAAACTGCACCAACTGCCCCGCCGACATCGTGCCCGCCTGCACGTCGCGCGCGCCCATCCACAAAACCCCGACGACGCCCGCAAACACCAGAAAGATCACGATCACCGTCATCAGTGCCCGCGTCTTGATCCGGGTCTTGGCACTGCCGAAAGAGCGCTCATTCACCGCCGCAAAGGCGCTGCGTGTCTGGCCCTCATGCGTGAATGCCTGCACGGTCTGCACCGCCGACAGCGCCTCAGAGGCCATGCCGGACGACTGCGCGATCAGGTCCTGATTCTCACGGCTCAGCCCGCGCAGGCGCCGCCCCAGCACGATGATCGGCACCACAATCGCAGGCACCACCAACAGCACCAGCCCGGTCAACTTGCCCGAGGTCAGCGCCATCAGCACCAACCCGCCCAGCAATGTCAGGAAATTGCGCAGCGCCACCGACACGGACGACCCGATCACCGACAGGATCAAAGTGGTGTCGGTGGTGATCCGGCTTAACACCTCGCCGGTCATCATCTTTTCAAAATAGGCCGGGCTCATCGACACCACACGGTCAAACAACGCGCGGCGAATGTCGGTGACAACCCGTTCTCCCAACCGGGTGACGAAGTAATAACGCACGCCGGTGCCCGCCGCCAAAAGCGCCGCAATCGCCAAAGCCGCGCCAAAATACTGGTCCAGCAGGGTCAGATCGCCGCCGTTAAAGCTGTCCACCACCCGGCGCACCGCCATCGGCAGTACCAGACTGACCGTCGCCGTCAGCATCAGCGCCAGCGCCGCGACAATGACCATGGTGCGATAGGGCGCGATGAAGGGCAAAAGGCCCCGCAGCGCCCCCACCTTCTTGGATCCTGCCCGCGTTGCTTTGTCGTCGTCCGCCATGTGTTCGCCCCTGCTGTGCGGTTTGTTCCTAAGCCCGCAGGCCAATGCACGCAAGCGTGGCATCTGCGCGCGGCGGCCATTGCCCCCCGCCCGACCACATGGCAGGCTGCCCCGAACAGGAGCGTGCGATGACCCAGACCTACCTTGCCGCCGATGGCACCGCCTTGGCCTATCGTGATGAAGGCGAGGGAATGCCCCTGTTGTGCCTCCCCGGCCTGACCCGCACCATGGGCGATTTCAACTATCTGCGCCCGCATCTGCCGCCTTTGCGCCTGATCCGCGTCGATTACCGCGGGCGCGGCGGCAGCGGTTGGAGCGGTCCTGCGACCTACACCGTCCCGCAAGAGGCGCAGGATGTTCTGGCCCTTTTGTCGCATCTTGGGCTGGACCGGGTGGCCGTGCTGGGCACTTCACGCGGGGGGCTGATCGGGATGGTGCTGGCCGCGATGGCAAAGGACCGGTTGCTGGGGTTGTGCCTGAACGACATCGGCCCCGAAATCCATCAGCCGGGGCTAGAACGGATTGCCGATTACGTCGGCCGCAATCCGGCGGCGAAAACCCATGCCGAACTTGCCGCACGCTTGCCGGGCTATTTGCCCGGCTTTGCCAACGTGCCGCCAGAACGTTGGCTGGCCGAGGCGCGGTTGCACTATGCTGAAACCGCCGATGGGCTGAGCGTCACCTATGATCCGGCCCTGCGTGAGGCGTTCATGCTGGCGGCAACCGCGCCGCCCGCTGATCTGTGGCCGCTGTTTGACGCCTGCGCCGGCCTGCCCATGGGACTGCTGCGCGGCGCAAATTCCGATCTGCTGACCCAAGCCTGCGCCGACGAGATGCGCCGCCGTCGCCCGGATATGGCCTATGCCAGCGTTGCGGACCGCGCGCATATTCCCTTCCTCGATGAACCCGAAAGTCTGGGCGTCATTCGCAGATGGTTGCAGGCCTGCCATGACTGACATCACTTTGATCGAGGCTGCAGCCAAACGTTTGGCAGGCCATGCCCGTGTCACGCCCTTGTTGAACGCACCGCTCTTGGATCAGTTCGCCGGAAGGCGGGTGTTTGTGAAAGCCGAGTGTCTGCAATGGACCGGCAGCTTCAAGTTTCGCGGCGGCTGGTCGGCGGTGTCGGCGCTGTCACCGGACGTGCGTGCCCGCGGCGTCATCGCGTTTTCCTCCGGCAATCACGCGCAGGGGGTGGCGCTGGCGGCGCGGATGCATGGCATCCCGGCGGTGATCGTGATGCCCGCCGACGCGCCCGCCGTAAAGATCGACAACACCCGCGCCTATGGTGCCGAGGTGGTGCTTTACGACCGCGCCACAGACGACCGTGACGCAATCGGCGCAAGCTTGGCCGCCGCGCGCGGGCTGACGCTGATCAAGCCCTATGATGACGCGCAGGTTATTGCCGGTCAGGGCACGGTGGGGCTGGAGATTGCCCGACAGGCGGTCGAAGCGGGGATCACCGCCGCCGATGTGGTGACCTGTTGCGGTGGCGGGGGACTGACCTCTGGCATCGCTTTGGCGCTGGAGGCTCATGCGCCGGGGTTGCAGGTGCGCCCCGCAGAACCGGCGGGGTTTGACGATGTGGCACGGTCTTTGGCAGCAGGGACGGTGCAGCGCAATGCCCGGACGTCTGGCTCGATCTGCGACGCGATTGTCACGCCGCAGCCCGGCGCACTGACCTTTCCGATCCTGCAACGATTGTGCGGACCGGGGCTGGTGGTGACGGATGATCAGGCGTTGCAGGCGATGGCGCTGGCCTTCGCGCATCTGCGCATCGTGGTGGAACCGGGGGGTGCAGTGGCCTTGGCCGCCGCCCTGTTTGCGCCCGACTTGCCTGACACCGTGATCTGCACCGCCTCAGGGGGTAACGTCGACCCGGTGTTGTTTGCAGATGTGCTCAGGCGCTTTCCGGTTTGAGGTTTCACAACATTTTGACCGAAAAACAGACTTCAAGTTGTACCTGAACGCAATCCTGCAACCCTGCTGAATCATGCGCCATTCTGCCTGCCCGCCATTCCCACCTCCAATATAAAGATCGAACAATGCCGCTGATCTACCTTGGTGACCTGCGCCTGAACGCCTTGCTCTCTGGGCCTGCCCATGGCCCGCCGTTGGTGTTGTTGCACGCGCTTGGCACCAACCTGACGATCTGGGACGAACTGATCGCCCGCCTGCCGCAAAACCTGCGAGTCCTGCGCTATGACCATCGTGGCCATGGCGCTTCTGATACGCCACAGCCACCCTATGCCATGGGTGGACTGATCCGCGATGCCGAGCGGGTGATGGACCATTTCGCGCTGAAAGACGCGGTTGTGGTGGGGTCGTCCTTGGGCGGCATGGTGGCGCAGGGGCTGGCGGTCAAGCGGCTGGACCTTGTGCGCGGGCTGGTGCTGTCGAACACCGCCGCCAAGATCGGCACGCCCGAACTATGGGCTGCGCGCATCGCGCAGGTTCAGGAAAGCGGGTTGGAGGACTACGCCGATCCCGCGATGGAGCGGATGTTTGGCCGCCGCTGGCGCGAAATCGACGGGGTGGCAAGGATGCGCCAGATGTTGACGAACACGCCGCCCGCTGGCTGGATCGGCTGTGCAGCCGCAATCGCCGGGACGGATTTTTACACCCCTACGGCGGGGCTGACCCTGCCCACATTGGCCATCGCCGGCACCAACGATGGCACAACGCCGCCTGACTTGGTGCGCGAAACCGCTGATCTGATCCGAGGCCACCGCTTTCATCTGATGCGGGGCGCGGGCCATTTGCCGATGGTGGATGCGCCACAAGACTACGCCGCGCTGATCACCGATTTTTTGCGCAGCATCGGCCATGTCTGAGGTTTTGCTGATCCACGGCGCCTGCCTTGGCGCATGGATATGGGACCGCGTGATCCCGGAACTGACCGCCCTTGGCCACACCGCCCGCGCCATTGACCTGCCCGGCCGCAACAGCCTGACCACTTTGCCCGAACAGGTGGCCTCTGTCATCGGCGCGCTCAGGGGCCCCACCATTCTGGTCGGCCATTCTGCCGGCGGCTTCGCCATTACTGCCGCCGCACAAACTGGCAACTCCTTGATCCGAGGCCTGATCTACGTCTGCGCCTATGTACCAACTCCCGGCCAAAGCCTTGCGCAAATGCGCCGCGCAGGGCCAAGCCAACCGTTGGCCCCGGCGTTCCTTGTGGCAGCGGATCGCAAGACTTTCCGCTTTGATCCCGCACTGGCCGCAGCGCTGTTTTTCCACGATTGCCCCGAACCCGTGGCACAGCAGTTGTGCGCGGAATCCGTGGCTCCGATGGAAACCGCCCTGCCCGACACCGCGCGGGCCGAGGCGTTGCCCCGCGCCTACATCACCTGCACCGAAGACCGCGCGATCCCGCCCAGCTATCAAGACACCATGGCCACAAGCATCGCCTTGCGCGCCGAACTGGCCTGCGGCCATGCGCCGTTTCTGGCCATGCCCGACCGGTTGGCGGCCTGCATCAGCGACTTCACCAGACAAATGCCCTGATCATCCGCGACAATTATCGTCGCATTCTGCACAGTCAAACGCCACCACACATCCTAGCCTATCGCAAATGTCAAAGGGGGGCCGCGCCATGAAACTGAAAGACCTTGAGATTTTCGTGGTGGCCCCGCCAGCCCCCGGCTGGGGGGGGCGCTATTGGATATTCACCAAGCTGACCACGGACGACGGCATCATCGGTTACGGCGAATGCTATGCCTCCACCGTCGGCCCCAAAGCCATGCGCGCGGTGATCGAAGACGTGTTCGAACGCCATATGGCAGGCGAGAACCCGGAAAACGTCGAATTGATGTACCGCCGCGTCTATTCGTCCGGCTTCACCCAGCGCCCCGACCCCACCGTGATGGGCGCGTTTTCCGGCTTGGAAATGGCGTGCTGGGACATCGTCGGCAAGGCCCGCAACCGTCCTGTCTGGGCGCTGCTGGGTGGCAAGATGAACGCGCGCATTCGCAGCTATACCTATCTTTACCCCGAACCCGATCAGGACGCCGCTGAATTCTGGGTCAACGCCGACATGACCGCCGAAGCAGCGGCGAAATGCGTCGCCCAAGGCTTTACGGCGGTGAAATTCGACCCCGCCGGCCCCTACACCATCCGCGGCGGCCATGAACCGGCGATGAGCGACATTTCGCGATCGGTCGCTTTCTGCAAAGCCATTCGCGAAGCGGTGGGCGACAAGGCGGACCTGCTCTTTGGCACCCATGGCCAGTTCAACACCCCCGGCGCGATCCGTCTGGGGCGGGAGTTGGAGCCCTACAACCCGCTGTGGTATGAAGAGCCGATCCCGCCAGACAACATTCTGGAGTTTGCCGAAGTGGCCCGGCAGGTGCGCATCCCGCTGGCCACGGGTGAGAGGTTCACCACCAAAACCGAATTTGGCATGCTCTTGCGCGCTGGTGGCGTGAAAATCCTTCAGCCCGCCTTGGGCCGGGTGGGCGGCATCTGGGAGGCCAAAAAAATTGCGGCGATTGCCGAGATTTACAACGCCGAAGTGGCCCCGCATCTTTATGCCGGCCCGGTGGAATGGGCGGCCAACATCCATCTGGCGGCCTCAATCCCGAATATCCTGATGGCCGAGACGATCCAGACCGGCGGCGCGTTCCATCAGCAACTGATCCGCAATTCGATCACATGGGAAGATGGCTACATCCTGCCGCCAGAGGCCCCCGGCCTTGGCATCGACTTCGACGAAGACGTTGCCCGCGCGCATCCCTACACCGGCAACGGCTTGCATCTTCAAATGCAGGAAGCCCCCTGCGATTATCGGCATGGCAATCGGTTTGAGGGCGGCGCACCGGCTCCCGCCACGACCTGATCCCTGCCGGAAAGGGCCGATGACAGCTTTCGCCCGGTTCTGCCAGACCTCGCGCGGGCAGGCTCGGCGCGACCGCAGCCGAAACTGGCTGCGCCGGACGACCGGGCTCGATGCCCGGTTGGACGGCACCTGTTGGCAGCAGGGTTTCAGAATGCCCGGCGGAAAGCACGCTGATGTCAGGTTTGCGGGGGTTCAGGCGCGATGTGGTCGCGGGCCACTGACATGGCCTTCAGCACGACATGAACCTGATCGCCCGGAGCGAGGGCCATGTCCACTGCCGCGCGGCGGGTGATTCGGGCAAGTATCTCGGCCTCGCCCACGGCCAGATGCACCATCACGGCGGGGCCGTCACGCTGCTGCAGTGCGGTCACGCGCGCGGGCAAGATGTTTTGCGCCGAAAGTCCAACGGGCCGCGCCCGCGACAGGATGACTTCATGCGCCATGATCCGCACGCGCAACCGCGTTCCGGGTTCGCCTTGCACACCCGGAAGGAAGATCGGCCCCGTCGCGGTTTCCAGCCGGGTCAAGCCATCCTCTTCGGGGCCCACGATGACGGCAGGCAGCAGGGCTGCGACTTCGCGGATGCCCAGGGCGCGCAAGGCATAGGCATCGGACATCACCTGCGCCGTGGTGCCTTCCCGAACAACGCGGCCCTTGTCGATCACCAGCATCCTGTCAGCCAGCAACTGCGCCTCGTTCATGTCATGCGTCACCAGCACCACCGGCATCGCCAGATGCGCGCGCAGGGCGATGATTTCGGCATGCAGCTTTTCGCGGGTGGCGCGGTCAACAGCCGAAAACGGCTCATCCAGCAGCAGGACTGCGGGCCTGCGGGCCAGTGCACGGGCAAGGGCCACACGCTGCTGCTCGCCGCCCGACATCTGCGCTGGTCTGCGGTCTGCAAGGCCCTGCAGGTTGACCAGATCAAGGATGCGGACTGCTTCGGCCCGGTCTGGCGTGGCCATTGCGGTCAGCACGTTCTGCGCCGCGGTCATATGCGGAAACAACGCATAGGTCTGAAACACAAAGCCCGCATGACGGCGATGCGGGGCAAGGTTGATCCCCGCCGCAGTGTCCAGCCAGACGGCCCCGCCCGCCCGGATGCAAGCCGTCGCAGGCGTCCACAGCCCCGCGATGCTGCGCAGGATCGTGGTCTTGCCCGACCCGGAATGCCCGACAAGTGCCAACAACTCGCCGGGTGCCACGTCAAAGGCCACGTCCAACGCAATCGGCCCCGCCGCCCTGATCGACACCGACAGCGTCATGACAGCCGCCGTCCGACTCGCGCCGACAGCCAGAAGGTCAAGGTGATGGTGCAGAGCGAAATCGCCAGCAAGACCGCCGACATCAGCGCCGCGCCCGTCATGTCAAACCCCTGCACCTTGTCATAAATCGAAATCGCGATGGTCTTGGTCTCGCCCGGGATGGAGCCGCCCACCATCAGCACGATGCCGAACTCTCCCAGCGTGTGCGCAAAAGTCAGCACCATCGCCGTCATCAACCCCGGCCAAGCCAGCGGCAACTCCACTTTCCACAGGGACCGTAGGGGCGACAGGCCACAGCAGGCCGCTGCCTCGCGCACCTGCACCGGGATCGCTTCAAACCCGCGCTGCGTGGGCTGAATTGCAAAGGGCAGGTTGAAGATCACGGATGCGACCAACAACCCCTCAAAGGTAAAGACCAATTGATGCCCAAACAGCGACTGCCACGCCTGCCCGATCGGAGAACGCGCGCCAAAGCTGACCAACAGGTAAAAGCCGAAGACCGTCGGCGGCAACACAAGCGGCAGCATCACCAGCGCCTCGACGAACCCTTTCCCGGCAAAGCGGCGATAGGCCAGAAAGCGTCCCGCAAAAATCGCAAACGGAATCAGGATCAAAACGGTCCAACCCGCCAGCCGCAACGACAGAAAAAGCGATGTCCAGTCCACTGTTCACTCACCCGGCAAAGCGAAGCCGTATTTCTTCATGATTTCGCGCGCGGTCGGAGCGTTGATAAAGGCATAGAAGGCCTCTGCAACAGGCCCCGCGCCGTTCAACAGCACCATGCGCTGATTGAGTGGCCGATGCCAGTCTGCCGGGATCAACTCAAAGCTGCCCAGTTTCGAGACTTCTGCCGACAAAGCCAGAGAATAGGCAATAATGCCGCCCTGCGCATCTCCAGAGGTGGCGAATTGCGCGGCTTGGGCGACATTCTCGCCCAAGACCAGCTTGGGCTGCACCGCCTCCCACAACCCGGCGTGCTGCAACGCCTCCATCGCGCGCACGCCATAAGGGGCGTGGTCGGGGTTTGCGATGGCAAAGTGACGGATCGCGCCCGCCGCAAGCGCCGCCCTCAGGCTTTCCAAGCTGCCATCCGCCGCCAGCACAGAGCCGTGTGGCACCATCAAAACGATGCGGCCTTGCGCATAAGGGGTGCCAGCGTCGCGGGTAAAGCCTTCCGCCGCCAACTCGGCCACATAGCTTTCATCCGCCGCCATATACATCTGGAACGGCGCACCCTCCCGGATCTGCGTGGCAAAGTTGCCGGTCGAACCGAAGGTCACCTTGACGCTTTTGCCGGTTTCAGCCTCGAACGCCGCGGCAATCTCGGTCACAGCGAATTTCAGATCCGCCGCTGCGGCAATCACCGGCGCGTCAGTCTGCGCAAGCACGGTCTGGCCCTGCAACACGCCACAAAGGGCGGCGGCAAAGGCCAAATTGCGGATCGTGACAGCCATGGCGCGCCTCGGGTTGATATGTTCGAATGGAAATATCGCTTCACGCGGGGGGCAGAGTCAATCGTTATGTTTCATCGGGAATATCGCGCAGCAGCGCCTGCATCTGGGTCAACGCGCCCGCCCCCTTATCGTTGGCATGCGCCTCGATCGCCCGGTAAAGTGACAACACCTGCAACCCGGTATCGGTCAACACCGCGCCACCGCCGCCCGGTCCGCCCCGCGTGCTTTCGACCACTGGCGCGCGAAACATCGCGTTCATCGTTTCGATCAACATCCAAGCCCGCTTGTAGCTCATCCCCATCTCACGGCCTGCCGCGGCGATGGATCCTGTGCGCGCAATCCGGTCCAACAACTCGGCCTTACCCGGCCCCATCATCTCAGCAGCACTGAAATAGATGCGGATGCGCAGGCGGGGACCAATGGCGCGTTCGGGGGACAGGGTCATTGCTTCAGGATCACTTCAAACAAGGCAGGTGGTCTATGGTGAAGCCCCAAAGGCAATTGGTCAACTTGCGCAAGCTGCCCGAAGGATGATTGCGGCACCAGCGCGCAAACCAAGCGGCCCAGCCAATCACCTTGGTCAGGCCACTGATTTTCTCCCGCCCACGGGCACTTCGGTGCAAAAACCCGCCAATGACGTTGACTTTATCTGTCATCGGGCGAAACCCGGCCTATGCCAAAGCCGCCAGATACGCCCGCACCGCTGTCACCACATGGGCAAAGCGGTCGCCCCCCAAATGCACGCCGCCATACCAGCGCGTCACCACGATGATATGGTCGCGCAACCCCTCGCGCTCCAGCATCTTCAAGATCACCGCCGCCGCACCAGCCTCGCCGTCGTCATTCTTGACAGGGCCATCCGGCAGCAGCATGGCCCAGGTGTTGTGCGTGGCCTTGGCGAATTTCTTGACGCGCTTCAACTCGACCAGAAACGCCTCTGCCCCGGCGCGGTCCTGCACAGGGCCACCCGACACGGCATAACGGGAACCACGGTCACGCACGACATCCAGTATTTGTTTCATATGGCCAGCTTAGCGCGACCCGCGCCGCCTGCAAACCCGTTACGGGCGCAAAGACTCGATGGCCGCCTTATTCGGGCAATATCCGGGCAAGGTTTCCGCCCGCACCGTACGCGCCAGAAAGTCCGTGCAGGGCACCGATGATTCGCAGTTATGGCAGGCCTGCACAAGCGCAGCCAGTTCGGTCCGGCTCAACCAGCCATCGACCACGGCGCCTGTCAGATTGACCCCAACCACCCGCGCCGCGCCGCGGGTGTACTCCCAAGCCCGCGGGTCTGCATCCACATAGCCCAACATCAACCGCCTCCTGTCGTTTCAGACAGACTGACACCCCCACCGCCAAACCGCCTTGATGCAGATCAACGCAAGCCAGCCATCACGCGCGCAATGGTCGCCTTACGCTGCGCATTGGCAGGGTGAGTGCCCAGAAACTGATCGCCGGGGTCGGGCAAACGGTCAAAGAAGGCCGCCCCGCGCAAAGGGTCATAACCCGCATGAAAAGCAATTTCAGTGCCCAGCGCATCGGCCTGCAATTCAAATTCCTTCGAGTACCCACGAGCGGCCATCCCGGCACCGATCTGCTGCGCCTGCTCGATCCCCGCATCGCCCATCCCAGACGCAGCCGCCAACACCCCGGCCAAAATCGCCCCAGTGGCAGCCGATTGCTGCGCCTTCGGGATGTGACCGGAAATATGATGCGCCGCCTCATGGCCCAACACAAAGGCCACCTCATCGGCATTGCGGGCATCCGCGATCAGCGCCAGTGTGAAGGCCAGGATCGGGCGGCCCTGTTTGTCCAACGTTTGAAAAGCGTTTGCGGGCTGCCCCGGACGGTCGTCAATCACGATGCGGAAATCGCAGTTTCCGGCGCGGCCCACCTCGCGGCAATAGGCCTCTGCCACCGGCTCCACCCGCTGCACCACGGTCAGAAAGTTCCGCGCGGCCTGCTCGGGTGGCAGCGGTGCTGAGGGGCTGTAGACTATCGGGGCCGGCATTGGGTCCGGGCTGGATTGCGGCGGATAAGGCGTTGGGGCCACGCAACCTGCCAAAGCCAAACCTGCCATCATTGGCCAAAAACGCATCTGCTCACCTTGCTTTTGTCGCCTGCCGATGTTTCGGCTTGGGACAGACATAGCAAAACCCGGTCGGCTGGCACAGCCCCGAACATCAGATGCGCGGCGGGCAGCGCGCACGGACAAAGGCCCCGGTCTTGCCTTTGTAAATCCGGGGCCTTTGCCGCAATCGGCGACAGTTACGATGCTTGAGCTGCAGCTTTTGCAGCGGCCTTGGCAGCGGCCCGCGCGGCCTTGGCGGCCGCAGCCGCGGCTTTCGCATCAGCCCGCTCTTTGGCCTTTACCGCAGCCTCGGCTTTGGCAGCGGCTTTGGCCGCGTTGGCGACGGCTTTTGCCTCGGCGGCGGCCTGTTTGGCAACGGCTTTCGTCGCAACCTGCGCGGCCTTGGCTGCAGCTTTGGCGGCTCCGGCCTCCTGACGCAGGAAAGCGGCACGCTCTGCACGTCTCATCGCCGCCCAAATAGCTTCTCTCTCAGCGGCGGCAGCGGCGATGACAGCCTGACGCTCGGCTTCTTCTTTCAAGACGGCATCAATGGCCGCCTGACGCGCTTCGGCCTCGGCCGCAAGTTGGCGGGCCAAAGCCTCTGCGGCCACTTGGCGGGCGTGCTCTTCTGCGGCCAACTGGCGCGCGCGCTCTTCGGCTGCGGCCTGTTGCTCTGCGTGCCAGCGGGCATTCCAGCCCGCGACCCAGTCTGCCTGCCACCGGGCCTCGGCCTCGGCGATCACGCGCTGCAATTCAAGCTGTGCCGCTTTGGACTGCAAATCAGCCTGCATCTGGGCCTCGCGCTGTTGCTGCTCGATTTGCTCCGGCGTCAGGACTTCCTCTGCCGGTTGCTTCACAACCGGCGCCACTTCCGATGGCGCAGCATCGATGGGCGGCTCGCTCACAGGCGTCTTTGGCATCGGCTGCGGATCGGCGGGGCGCTGTTCGGTCGGCGACAGAGTTTCAGGCGCAAAGGCTTCAATCGCGATCTGAATGTCCACTGGATCTATCGCGTCCGCCAAAGCGGGCAGTGTCAAAGCGCAATGGCCGGCAACCACAAAGGCCGCCAAAGTGGGAAAACGTGTCATCGCAGTCATTCCATTTGATGACCCTGCAATTCGCGACAGGGCTGTTTCGGTCCCAAGCACTCAACCCGGAAAACTTGACATAAATGCGTCTGGCGCGCGGCGATTCCGTGCCGCAGACTGCGATGGCACTGATTGCGAAACAGACCTAAGCTGGGGCAAGGACAAAGGAGTTCGCGCATGTTCACCATAGAGCACGACTTTGACGCCACCGTGATCACCCTTGTTGATGAGGGGGCCAGCACCAGCGCCTTGCAAGAAGACGTCACGATAGAGGCGTTTGAAGACTGTGTCGTGCTGCGTCAGGTCGATCCGCGCACCGACGAGCCGGTGTCGATCACCCTGTCGATGACTCAGCTTGCCGATCTGGCGGCGGCGCTCGATCTGCCCGAGGGCAGCTACCGCATCGCGCCAAAGCCACCAGACGACTGACGATCCGGTCAATTTGATTAAAATTTGGTTTCATCTTGGTCCAAATATCCATCTTCTCTGTGTCTCAGCCCTCACACCCTCAATCCAGCCGGAACACCTTGTCGCGCGAAGTGGCCCCGCGCAGCAAAGTCAGCCGGGTTTTCGCAACCCCCAAAGCATGCGCCACAGCGGCGTTGGCGCGGCCATCTTCGGGCGGTTCGGTCACGCACACCTTGATTGCGCCCTCATCGGTGATGCTGTCGCGCCGCGCGCGTGGGGTGACGCGGCAGTGAAACTCTGCGCCCGCCACCGCCCTGTCTGACCACTCACCCTTGCGCATGCCCTATCCTGACCAGCCCCTGCGCTCACCACAAGGGGCCAGAGCGCCACCCACCCTTGACGCCCCGCGCAATCCCCGCCACCCATGGCTGCACGAAGGAGTCGCCCATGCCCGCCCCAAACCCCGCCGCCTTTGATTTTCTGCTGCACCGCGCCTCGCACCCGGCCAAGCTGTTTGCAGGCCCGGTGCCCAGCCGCGATCAGTTGCGCCTGATCCTGACCGCAGCAATCCGCGTGCCCGATCATGGCAAGCTGGAGCCATGGCGGCTTGTGGTGCTGGACCATGCCGCCATGCAACGCGTCGCCGCATTGGCCGAGGCGCACGCGCATGACATCGGCGCCGACGCCGAGAAAACCGCCAAGGCGCGGGGACAGTTTGATATGGGCAAGCTGGCGGTGGTGGTCATCGCCGCGCCCAAACCTTCCGACAAAGTGCCGCCTGTAGAACAACTGCTGTCGGCAGGCGCGCTGTGTTTTGGCATCGTCACCGCCGCCACCGCTGCCGGATGGGGCGCGAACTGGCTGTCCGGCTGGCCATCCCATGACGCGGCCTTTGCCGCAGCCGCTTTTCACTGCACCGCATCCGAAACCGTGGCAGGCATCATCCACATCGGCACCCCCGGCAAGGCAGGCCAAGACCGCCCCCGCCCCGATCTTGATCGCCTGATCACCTGGGCCGCACCATGATCTTCGCGTCTTTCGGCAAAGCCTTGGCCCAGATCAACGACCGACGCTTTCTGCGCGTGGTCGTTCTGGGGGTGATCTTGTCGATCGCCCTGCTGACCGGAGTTTACGCGGCGTTTTTGTGGCTGCTGGAAACCTTCATCCCAAACTCGGTTGAAATCCCCTATATTGGCCCGGTTGGCGGCATTGACACCCTGCTGTCCTGGGGGTCGTTCCTGCTGATGCTGGGATTGTCGGTGTTCTTGATGATCCCGGTGGCCTCAGTGTTTTCCGGCCTCTTCCTGGAAGACGTTGCCGCTGCGGTGGAGGATCGCCATTACCCCCAACTGCCGCCCGTTCCACGCGCCAAATTCATGGACAGTCTGGTCGACACCGTTAATTTCATGGGCCTGCTGATCGCGCTGAACGTGGTGGCACTGTTCTTCTATGCCTTCGCCGGTCCGTTCATTCCGGTGGTGTTCTGGGCGATCAACGGCTTTTTGCTGGGACGCGAATATTTCACCCTTGTCGCCACCCGCCGCATTGGTCGTCCGGGGGCCAAGGCCTTGCGCAAACAGCACTGGGGCAAAGTCTGGCTGGCGGGCACATTGATGGCCGCTCCCCTGTCGGTCCCCTTGGTCAACCTGATCATTCCGGTGCTTGGCGTCGCCACCTTCACCCATATGTTTCAGTCGCTTGTCACCGAATCCCGGCGCAGCGACATCCCGCCGGTGCCGCGTTAAGGGCCGGGCGGGGCCATCTTCAGAATGCCGAACACATCCAGATCATCAATGCCAAACCGGCCCGAGGTGATCAGCAGATACAGCGCCGCAAACACGATCAGCGCCACAACTGTGGTGATCTGCGCCTTGCGCTTGATCATCGCGTCTGCCGGGGCGGACCGGGGCGTGCCCGGCTCAACAACGCCCTCTTGTGCCTGACTGCGAAACCGCAGCGGCAAGACGCAGAAAAACACCATGAACCATGTCACGGAAAACAGCACAAATGCGGCGGTGATGGTCATACTTGCTCCAACTCGATCAGACAGCCGTTGAAATCCTTGGGGTGCAGGAACAAGACCGGCTTGCCATGCGCCCCGATTTTGGGCGCGCCCGTGCCCAGAACCCGCGCGCCACTGGCAAGCAGATGGTCACGCGCGGCCAGAATGTCATCCACCTCATAGCAAATATGATGGATGCCACCTGAGGGATTCTTGTCCAGAAACCCTTGGATCGGGCTGTTTTCTCCCAAAGGGTACAGCAGCTCGATCTTGGTGTTCGGCAGTTCGATGAACACCACTGTCACGCCATGATCCGGTTCATCCTGCGGCGGGTTGACCTTTGCACCCAAGGTGTTGCGATACTGGTCGGCGGCGGCGGTCAAATCCGGCACTGCAATCGCGACGTGGTTCAGGCGGCCAATCATGGCAGGCTCCATTTCGGTGTTTGGCGCGGTTATGGGTGGCAAAGCGGCCCCCGGCAAGAGGCCTCTGCGCCGCAGCCCGCAAGAAATCTGCATCAAACGCTGCGGCATTAACCGCGCCTTCACCAAACCGGCGCATTCTGCCTTCACCGTTCCAAGAAAGGTGCCGCCATGCCCGCCCTTTGCACCGATCCTTTTGCGCCCCCCCGGCCCAAAGGCTTTGCCATTCCTGCACCAGGCAGCATCCTGCCCCTGCACGGGCTGACGATTCTGGCCGTCGAAGACAGCCGCTACGCTTGTGAGGCGTTGCGTCTGATGTGCCGCCGCGCTGGGGCCCGTCTGCGTCGCGCCGAAACCCTGCGCGCCGCCCGCGCGCATCTGCGCTGTTACCGCCCCGATGTGGTGATCGTCGATCTGGGCCTGCCCGATGGGCGGGGGGAGGCGTTGATTCGCGATCTGGTCCTGTCCACTGCCCGGCCCAACCTGATCCTTGGCACCTCGGGCACTCCCAACGGGCGCGCATCGGCGCTGGCTTCGGGGGCAGATGGGTTTCTGGACAAACCCCTGGAAAGCCTGCACCGGTTTTGCGCCAGCATCCTGACGCATCTGCCCGGCTTTGCACAAACGCTGCCCGGCAATGACCCGATCACCCCGGACCCGCTGGCGCTGCAGGATGATCTGGCCAAAGCTGCGCGCGCGCTGTCTGGTGCACAAGACGCCACCGCGCGCCGCTATATCACGGGTTTCATTGCCGGATTGGCCCGCCATGCGCGGGATGCCGAACTTGCCGCTGCCGCCGAAACCGCGGGCCGGGGTGAGGCCGGCCTGACCATCTTGCGCGCCATGGTGGCGGACCGGCTTACCGAAAGCGCCGGTTTCCGCGCCGGGTCTACAGGGCCGGGTCGGACCCTGGGCGCACCAGCCGCGTCAGATCCGACAGGCGTTCCCGCTGCCGCCCCTTGGCGTCAAAATTCGCAGGCGACAGCCATGCCAGATAAGCCTCACGCAAGGCAGGCCATTCCTGATCTATGATCGCAAACCAAGCCGTGTCCCGGTTGCGCCCCTTCACCAGCATGTGCTGACGGAACACGCCCTCAAAGCTGAACCCCAGCCGCTGCGCCGCCCGCCGGGACGGCAGGTTCAGCGCGTTGCACTTCCACTCATAGCGCCGATAGCCCGCCGAAAACGCCCAATCCATCATCAGAAACATCGCTTCTGTCGCCGCCCGCCCGCGTTGGATTTCAGGTGCCAGGCAGATGTGCCCGATCTCGATCGACCCCTGTTCGGGTGTGATGCGCAAATAGCTGGCAACCCCGCCGCAATGACCCGAAGCCTTGTCGCGCAGGACGTAGAAAGACGGATCAACCCCGCTCGCCGTCTCTTTGGCCCAGCGATGATACCCCGCAGCCGAGGCGAACGGCCCATATGGCATGTAATCCCACAAGAATTCGTGTCCTGAAAAGGCGCGGTGCAGGTCGGCGGCGTGGGCGTCAGGGTCCATCGGCTCCAACCGAACCGCTGGGCCTTCCAGCACCACCCCGGCCGGACGCGCCGCTGCCGTCCAACCCGTCACCAAATCACCCAACCGATCCGCCACGTCGCACCCCTCCAAAGCCCGCCTCACTATGGCGCGCTGCACAAATTGCGCAACGTCAAAGCGTTACAGGATCAGCCCGCGGTTCGGCAGCCCGTCCATTTGCAGGCCCGGAAACACTGCGCCCTCCAGCACCGCACGGTCCAGCCCATACATGCCTTGCATGACCATCGCGGCCCAAGCCCGCACATCCGAGGTCGGCATCAGATCGCGCCCCTCGTACAAATCAGCCTCGGCCAGGCCCGGCCAACGCCCGAACATCTGCCCGCCGCGCACTGCGCCCCCGGCCACAAACATGGTGCCGCCGGTGCCATGATCCGTCCCCGCTGTGCCGTTTTCCCGCGCCGTGCGGCCAAATTCGGTCATCGCCAGCAGCGTCGTGCGGCCCCAGACATCCGGCCCCAGCCCGGTTTGCAGCCGCAAAATCGCATGTTGCAACCGCGCGAGCGCCTTGCCAATACCGCCCGCCTGCCCCCGGTGCGTGTCCCAACCCGACAGCGAAAGCGCCGCAATCCGCGCATCGCCGCGCAGTCGTCCCGCCGCATAATCGACCAGCCGTTCAACGTCATCCAACCGCACGCCTACCTGCGCCACGGGTTTCATGCCTTCGACAATGGCGCCAGCCTCCGCCAGTTCCATCGCCTCCAACGCCGCCGACTGGAACAGTGGGTCGTCATGGTAGATCTGTTCAAACAACAGCCGCGCCTGCGGTGACAGATTCAAGACCGCTTCGGGCGCCCAATTGCGCACCGGAGCGTCGCCCGCCAAAACCGCCAAATTGTCGCGGCCAATCGCATAGGCAGTATCCGCCGTCAGGCCCGGCACCACCTGCAGCATCCGATTGAGCCAGCCATCGCGCACCTGACTGGCCGCAACATCCATGCCCGTCCCGGCCTCAAGCATATCCTGCCCGGCAAAATGGCTGCGTTTGTCACGGTAGGGCGTGGCCACCGCCTGCACAAAGGCCAGCTGGCCTGCATCCCAGAGCGGCTTCAACCCGCCAAGCCCGGTGTTCAGCCGGAAAAGCCCATCCAGATCAATGGCCTCCGGCTGCAACAGCGAAGGCCGCAGCCCCGCATAGGCCGCGTCCCCCTGCGGCTGCACCGCGTCCAGCCCGTCCATTGCCCCGCGCAGGATCATCACCACCAGCCGATGATCGCCCAAGGCCCCCGCAGCAAAGGTCACGGTCGTCATCAGCGGGTGCGCCGCTGCCGAACAGCCCATCGCCGCCAACCCGCGCAGAAAATGCCGTCTGTCCATCCCCGCCTCCTACCGTCGGTTGAATTCGGCCGAAGCCAGCACAAGCCCCACGCCCTCGCGCCGATCTTCCGCCCGCGCCGCCGCCCACAGCAGCCGCTCTGACGCGCGGTCGCCCAAGCAGGCCTGCGCGAAGGCGACCGGGTCCGGCAAAGTGTCGATCAGCCGTTGCGGCGCCTGCATCGCCCAAGTGATCCGCGCCGCCAAAAGCTGTGGCGAAATCCACGCCTCTGCCGCCTCGGCCCAGCCATCCGGGCCGCCCGGGCGCGTCCACACCTGCCCCATACTTGCCATGCCACGCAGCACCTGCTGTCGGAACGGCCCGCGTTTCAGCGCCAGAAAACGCGCGTCGGTCAGGCCCATAGCACGCAGCGCAGCCACCATGAAATCAAAGGGTTGCCGCACCTTTTCCGCTGCCGCGCCCCAAGCCGCCGGGTGCATCAGCAAAGCCGTGTACACCGCCATCAGATCACCATCGGTGGCCAGAAATGCCGTCTCCAACGCCGCCACCAAACCCGGATCCGGGGTGTCGGACACGAAATGCACCGCCAGCTTCCGCGCAATATGCGCAGCGGTTTCGGGCCTGCTTGCAAGATCGCCCAAGGCGCGGCGGATCGGCTCCAGCCCCTCGCCGTCATAGGTCTGACCCAGCACGGTTTCCGCCCCCGGCTCGGCACGACGGCGCTCATACCACATGCCTCGGCGCGCATCATAGGTGACGCCGGTCAGCAGTTCCGCCATCTCGCGCACGTCATCCTGAGAATAGCCGGCACCCACGCCCATCGCGTGTAACTCAATCAGTTCCCGCGCCAGATTTTCGTTCAATCCCCGATCCTTGCGTTGACCCATGAAGGAATTTGGGCCCGTCGACTGCACCTGATCCAGATAGATCAGCATCGCCGGATGCAACGTCGCTTCGGTCAAAAGATCAGCAAACCGCCCGGTCAGGCGCGGGCGGATCACGTCTTCCACCATGGCAAAGGGCATCATCCCTTCCACAGTGGTCTTGGACACTACCGTGAAATGATCGGACCAGAACGCCACAAGGCGCTCGCGCAAACCGTCCGCCGCAGACAACGCCCGCACAAAGGTCATGCGTTGGGCATGGGCAACAGCGGCCACCACCTCGACTGTCAATTGGTCATAGCGGGCTTTCAAGGCCGGGTTTGTGCGCCCCCCGCCCTTCATGCCGCGCAATTCCGCCAACTTGGGCTGGATCACCGAAAGCCCGTCAATCGGCCAGACCTGAGCCGCAAGGTCCGGCCCCGCCAAAGCCGCCAGCATCGCTGCTGCGGTATCAGGCGCGCCCTCTGGCAAAGGCAAGCCAAAGCCAAAGCGAATCGCGGCCAGCGTTCTGATCGTGGTCATGCACCTCTCCTTTCGGCTAAGATAGGCGCGGTAACGGCAGATTTCATCCCGGCGTTGGTATTGGGCGGCGATTTATCGCCCGATGCCGGCCTACTCTTTGGGCACCACGCGCAGGCTCAGATCACGCAGCTGCGCGTTCAGCGGCTCGGACGGCGCCCCCATCAGCAGGTCTTCGGCGCGCTGGTTCATCGGGAACATGATCACCTCGCGGATGTTGGCCTCATCAGCCAAAAGCATCACAATGCGGTCAATCCCAGCCGCACAGCCACCGTGCGGCGGTGCGCCATATTTGAACGCCTTGACCATGCCGCCGAACCGCTTCTCGACCTCTGAATTCGGATAGCCCGCCAGTTCAAACGCCTTGAACATGATCTCGGGCTTGTGGTTGCGGATGCCGCCCGAGATCAGCTCATAGCCATTGCAGGCCAGATCATATTGATAAGCATAGACCTTCAGCGGATCGCCATTCAACGCCTCCAGCCCACCTTGGGGCATCGAGAACGGATTGTGGCTGAAATCAATCTTGCCCTCGTCGGTCTTCTCATACATCGGGAAATCGACGATCCAGGCGAATTTGAAGCAGTTCTGCTCGGTCAACCCCAGTTCCCGCCCAATCTCGTTGCGCGCCCGGCCGGCCACGGATTCGAAGGTTTCCGGCTTGCCGCCGAGGAAAAAGGCCGCGTCGCCCTTGCCCAAACCCAACTGCATACGAATGGCCTCGGTCCGCTCTGGCCCGATGTTTTTTGCCAAAGGCCCGGCGGCTTCCATCCCCGACCCATCTTCGGCTTCGCGCCAGAAAATATACCCCATTCCGGGCAAACCTTCTTTCTGCGCGAAGGCGTTCATGCGGTCGCAGAACTTGCGGCTGCCCCCGGTCGGAGCCGGAATCGCCCGCACCTCATTGCCCTCAACCTCCAGCAGCTTCGCGAAAATCGCAAAGCCAGAGCCCACGAAATGATCGGATACGTCCTGCATCCTGATCGGGTTGCGCAGATCGGGCTTGTCCGACCCGTACCATTTGAACGAGTCCCGATATGAGATTTTTGTCCAGTCGGAATAGGTCTTCTTCTCGGGCGCGAATTCCTCAAATATCCCCTGCACCACCGGCTGCACAGCAGCAAACACGTCTTCCTGAGTGACAAAAGACATCTCGATATCAAGCTGATAGAAGTCGGTCGGGCTGCGGTCGGCGCGTGGGTCTTCATCGCGGAAACAGGGCGCAATCTGGAAATAACGGTCAAACCCCGCCACCATGATCAGCTGCTTGAACTGCTGTGGCGCCTGCGGCAAAGCGTAGAACTTGCCCGGATGCAGCCGCGACGGCACCAGAAAATCCCGCGCGCCTTCCGGCGACGAGGCCGTGATGATCGGCGTCTGGAATTCATTGAATCCCTGATCCCACATCCGGTTGCGCATCGAACGGACCACGTTGGACCGCAGCATCATGTTGCGGTGCAATTTCTCACGGCGCAGGTCCAAAAAGCGATAGGTCAGCCGGGTTTCCTCGGGGTAGTCCACATCGCCAAACACCGGCATCGGCAATTCCGCGGCCTCGCCCAGCACCGTCAGCCCGGTGGCGTAAACCTCAATCTCGCCTGTCGGCAGTTTGGGGTTGATCAACGCCGCATCCCGCCCCTTCACCCGGCCATCAATCTGCACCACCCACTCGGCACGCACCGCGTCCATATCGGCAAAGGCCGCAGAATCGCTGTCGGCGATCACTTGGGTGATGCCATAATGGTCGCGCAGGTCGATGAACAGCACACCACCGTGGTCGCGCACGCGGTGCACCCACCCCGAAAGGCGCACCTCTTGGCCCACATGGGCGGTGTTCAGATCGGCGCAAGTATGGCTGCGATAGGCGTGCATAGACTTCCCCTTCAACGAGGCTAAACGGTTTGACCCGATACACTCCGCCGCATGGGTGAAGTCAAGCCCAAGCCCTTTCATCTGTCTTCTAAATATCTCCGCCGGAGGCTCCCCAACCTCTGCGCAGGAAGCCTCCGGCGGGGATATTTGGAAGACAGATGAATGCAGCATCCCAGCCGAGGGTTTCGGGCGAAGTCCCGCAAACCCGAGACAAAAGCAGCGCGCGGCACGCGCTCCGTCAGATCATCCAACGTGCAGGGATCAGCCCCCGCAAGGAATTGCCCACCCACAGCGCCACGCGCGGCAAGTCGGACGCCAACAGCACCTCTTCCACGCAGGCCATCTCTGCGCGCAGCACCCCCGGCAAGAGCCCACAGCGCAGGGGGGGCGTCCGCAAACCCTGCCCGCGATCAAAAAACAGCGTGGTGATCGACCCGTCACACACCTCGCCGCGCTCGTTTTGAAAGATCACTTCGTGCAGCCCGGCTGACATCTGCGCGCGCGCCGAATCATAGGCCGCGCGATGGCTGGATTTCACTCCCAGCCAAGGATCGTCTGACCGAAGCCGCTCCCCGGCCAGCCCCAGCCGCCATTCTGCCTGCCTGTCGGGCAGCCCGCTTTGGGTCACAGAAAACCCGTCCAATGCCAGGGTCAACCGCAACCGGCTGCCACCAACCGGGTCACAATCTGCAATCGCCGCGTGAAACTCTGCCGGGTCAAACCGCCAGCCCAGCAACGCCGCCCCCCGCGCCATTCTGGCCGCATGCAGCGCCAGTCGCGGCACCGCCCGATCTGGCAACAGCCGCATCGTCTCGATCAGGCAAAGCCCCGGCGCACCAGCCCCTGCGCGTAGCGTGCTTTCCAAAGTGCCTCCTCCCATTCACCCTCCGCCGTGCTGTCTTGCACCACGCCACCACCCACATTCAGCACCACATCCTGCCCTGTCACCGATAGGGTGCGGATCGCCACCGAAAACGACGCCGCCCCATCCGGCCCCATCCAGCCGATCGCGCCGCAATAGGCCCCGCGCGGATGCGGTTCGACCTCGCGGATGATTTCCATCGCGCGGATTTTGGGCGCCCCTGTGATCGAGCCGCAAGGAAACAGCGCCGCCATCACCCCCGCCATGCTTGGCGGTTCAACCATCTGCCCCACCACCGTGCTGACCATCTGATGCAAGGTCGCATAGCTTTCGACCGCGAACAGCTTCGGCACCTTGACCGATCCAACCTGTGACACCCGCGCGATATCATTGCGCAACAGGTCAACGATCATCAGATTTTCCGCCTGCCCTTTGGCGCTGGCCCGCAACTCTTCGGCCAGTTCGGCATCGCGTACAGGGTCTGGGTCGCGCGGCGCTGTGCCCTTCATCGGACGTGCCTCGATCCGACCGCCCGCATCCAACGCGATGAACAATTCAGGGCTGCGCGACACCAGCACTGGCCCCACTCCCAGATCGACATAGGCCCCGTGCCCCACCGCCTGCCGCGCCCGCAACGCGCCGTAAAGGCCCAAAGCGGACCCGGTCATCTGCGTCTGCATCGGAAAGGTCAGGTTGATCTGATAGCAATCGCCGGCGGCGATATAGCCCATGACTTTTTCCATTGCCGCACCATAGTCTGCGCGGCTGATCATCGGCACCAGCGGGGCCAGCGCCGCGCCCTGCGCAGCGGCCGCAGCCTGTGCCAGCACGGGCCCGGCGTTGGCAGGCCCCTCATAAATGCCAAAGGCCAACAAGGGCGTCTGACCTGACGCAGGCATCAAGGGCGCAAGCCGCGGCTCCAGCGCATAGCCCGCCTCATAGGACAGATAGCCCGCCACCCATTTGCCCGCTGCCCGTGCCGCGTCCAGCACCGCCAAGGCGCGCATAACGTCATCCGCATCGCGCGCCACGACCAAGCGTTCGGCGCCGTCAAACAGCGCGGGCCGCCCGCCCGGTCCATCTTCGCACAGGATCACGCCGTCATTCCCCAATGTTGTCCCCTTCACCTAGGGCCTTCCCCCCCCCCTTGCCAGTGGCTTCCCGCCGCACTGCCGGCAAAATGCGACCCAAACCCGCAAAACAGCCTGCATTTCAGGCGAATGACCCCGATTTCTGTAATTATCTATTCAGCACTTGCCAGACTGTACAATTAGCAGTTCCATGCCGGCAGGGACGGCAAATCGCCGCACCGCCACGGGCCTTGCCCGGGCACCATAAAAACGACCAATCAACGGTTCGGAGGGAAATGTAATGGCATCGGATGACTACACCGATAAAGCGGCCCATGAGGACATGAAAGTCCTGCATGGCATGGGCTATGCCCAAGAGCTTTCACGCTCTATGTCGAAATTCTCAAACTTCGCGATCTCGTTCTCGATCATCTGCATCCTGTCGGGCGGCATCAACTCTTTCGCGCAAGCAATCTCATCGGTCGGCGGCGCGGGCGCTGGCATCGGCTGGATCGTCGGCTGCGTGCTTTCGGGCATGTTTGCACTGGCCATGGCGCAGATCGCATCGGCCTTCCCGACAGCGGGCGGGCTTTATCATTGGGCCTCGATCCTCGGCGGCCGCTTCTGGGGCTGGCTGACGGCCTGGCTGAACCTTCTGGGCCTGATCACCGTTCTGGGCGCCATCAACATCGGCACCGCCTATTTCTTCGCGGGCACCTTCGGGGCGATGTTCGGGTTTACCGGCAGTGACATGCAGGTTGTCGGCTTTGTCGCCGCCATCACCATCGTGCAAGCGATCTTCAACCATGTCGGCATCAAAGTAACGACGATGCTGACCGACATTTCTGGCTACATCATCTTCGCAACCACGGCCGTGCTGGTGCTGGCCTGCCTTTATTACGCACCCGCGATCGACATCTCGCGGCTGTGGACCTTCACCAACTACTCGGGTGAAGCAGGCGGCAACGTCTTCCCGCAATCGGACAACATGGGCTATCTGTTCCTGCTGTGCCTGTTGCTGCCGGTCTACACCATCACCGGCTATGACGCCTCGGCCCATACCTCGGAAGAAACCAAGAACGCCGCCACTTCGGTGCCAAATGGCATCGTCAACGCGGTGTTCTGGTCGTCACTGATCGGCTGGATCATGATTTGCGCCATCACCTTGGCGATCCCGGATCTGTCGGTTGCGGCTGGCCAAGGCTGGGGCATGTTCTACGCCACCATGGACGCCATCATGCCCAAGGGCCTGACGACCGTGCTTTACCTCGGTATCCTGATCGCGCAATTCCTGTGTGGTCTGGCCACCGTCACTTCGGCATCGCGCATGCTGTTTGCGTTTGCGCGCGATGACGGCATGCCGGTTGCATCCAAGGCTTTGGCCTCCGTCTCGCCAAAGTACCGCACCCCGGTCAATGCGATCTGGACGGCCACCGTTCTGTGCATCCTTTACGTGGTGCTGGCGATGTCGATCAAAATCGCCGGAACCTCGATCTACGTCATCGTGGTGAACTCGACGCTGGTGTTCCTGTTCCTGTCCTTCACCATTCCTTTGGTGGCGGGCCTCTTCGCTTATGGCACCGCCAAATGGCCAACCCCCGGCCCTTGGGCCATGTCTGCGGGCGTCTATAAACTGGTGACGGTTCTGTCAGTCGTCGGCATGGGCGTGATCCTGTTCATCGCCATTGCCCCGCCGAACGAGCGTGTGCTTTACGTTGTCGCAGGCTTCATCGCGCTGGCGCTGGTGCTGTGGGTTGCGGTCGAAAAAGGCCGCTTTGAAGGCCCGCCGACCGGCGACCGCATCGCGGCCCGCAAAGCCGCGATTGCTGCGGCCGAAGCTGCCGTTGGCCAAAAGGGCTAAGCTGCTTGACATGAAACGAAGGCGGCCAGACGCTCTGGCCGCCTTTTCCATTTGGATATCCCCATGACCTACCTGCTGCTGAAGGCCGCGATTTCCGGCATCCTGATCGCGCTGGCCTCCGAGGTGGCCCGCCGAAATGCAGGCATCGGCGCGTTGATTGCCTCGCTGCCTCTGGTGTCGGTGCTGGGCATGATCTGGCTCTGGCGCGACAGCCATGACCCCGAGCGCATGGCAGATCATGTCGGCGCAACGCTGTGGTACATCGCGCCGTCGCTGCCGATGTTCCTGCTGATTCCTTATCTGCTGCGACATGGCTGGGGATTCTGGCTGGCGCTGGGTGCGGGCTGCGCGCTGACCTTCGGGCTTTATCTGGTG
Source organism: Pseudorhodobacter antarcticus (assembly GCA_945860375.1). The sequence goes on along the minus strand of CAMAQR010000002.1, from coordinate 100,407 downwards.
ATGCTATGGGCCGCCAACCGCTGGGGCATCCTGCTTTAGCCCAATTCCCCCGCATCGCCCCTTGCGCCCCGGCTTGCGGCGACTATAACCCGCAAAGTTTTGCGCTCAGGGCACTCATGAACGGGGCGCTGAAAGACAGGGGGCCGCCATGCCAAAAAGAACCGACATCAAATCGATCATGATCATCGGTGCGGGCCCCATCGTCATCGGTCAGGCCTGCGAGTTCGACTACTCGGGCGCGCAAGCCTGCAAGGCCCTGCGCGAAGAGGGGTACAGGGTGATCCTGGTCAACTCCAACCCGGCAACGATCATGACCGACCCCGGTCTGGCCGACGCCACCTATATCGAACCGATCACCCCCGAAGTCGTCGCCAAGATCATCGAAAAAGAGCGCCCCGACGCGCTGCTGCCCACCATGGGCGGGCAAACCGGGTTGAACACCGCGCTGGCCTTGGCCGACATGGGCGTGCTGGAAAAGTTCAACGTGGAACTGATCGGGGCCAAGCGCCATGCCATTGAAATGGCAGAAGATCGCAAACTGTTCCGCGAGGCGATGGACCGCATCGGGCTGGAAAACCCCAAGGCCACCATCATCGCTGCGCCGAAACTGCCCACCGGCAAGTATGACATATCCGCAGGTGTGGCCGAGGCGATGGCCGCCATCGAATACGTCGGCCTGCCCGCGATCATCCGCCCCGCCTTTACGCTTGGCGGCACCGGCGGCGGCGTCGCCTACAACCGCGACGACTACGAAGCGATCTGCCGCTCTGGGCTTGAAGCCTCGCCAATGGCACAGATTCTGGTCGATGAATCGCTGCTCGGTTGGAAAGAGTTTGAGATGGAGGTGGTCCGCGACACCGCCGACAACGCCATCATCATCTGCGCGATTGAAAACATCGACCCGATGGGTGTCCATACCGGCGACAGCATCACCGTCGCCCCGGCCCTGACCCTGACCGACAAGGAATACCAGATCATGCGCAACGGCTCGATTGCCGTGCTGCGCGAAATCGGCGTCGAAACTGGCGGATCGAACGTGCAATGGGCGATCAACCCCGCCGATGGCCGCATGGTGGTGATCGAAATGAACCCGCGCGTGTCGCGGTCCTCGGCGCTGGCATCGAAAGCCACTGGTTTTCCGATTGCCAAAGTCGCCGCGAAACTGGCGGTCGGCTACACTCTGGACGAGTTGGACAATGACATCACCAAGGTCACGCCCGCGTCGTTCGAGCCGTCGATCGACTACGTCGTCACCAAGATCCCGCGCTTCGCATTTGAGAAATTTCCGGGCTCCGAGCCGAACCTGACCACCGCGATGAAATCCGTGGGCGAAGTGATGGCGATCGGCCGCACCATCCACGAGTCGATGCAAAAGGCGCTGGCGTCCTTGGAAACCGGTCTGTCGGGCTTTGACGAGATTGCCATCGAAGGCGCCCCCGACCGCGCCGCCATCACCCATGCGCTGTCCAAAGCCACCCCCGACCGTTTGCGCGTCATCGCCCAGGCCATGCGGCACGGGCTGACCGATGACGAAATCAACGCCATCACCTCCTTCGATCCGTGGTTCCTTGCCCGCATCCGCGAGATCATCGACGTCGAGGCGCAGGTCCGCCGCGACGGACTGCCGCTGGACGCCGCAGGCATCCGCCGCCTCAAGATGATGGGCTTCACCGATGCCCGCTTGGCCACCCTGACGGGCCGGGACGAGGCGCAAATTCGCCGCGCCCGCGTGCGCCTGGGCGTGGTTGCCGTCTTCAAACGCATCGACACCTGCGCCGCAGAATTTGAGGCGCAGACCCCCTATATGTATTCCACCTATGAGGCCCCCGCGATGGGCGACGTGGAATGCGAAGCCCGGCCTTCGAACGCGAAAAAGGTCGTCATCCTTGGCGGCGGCCCCAACCGCATCGGGCAGGGCATCGAGTTCGACTATTGCTGCTGCCACGCCTGCTACGCCCTGACGGCAGCGGGCTACGAAACCATCATGGTCAACTGCAACCCGGAAACCGTGTCCACTGACTACGACACCTCGGATCGCCTCTATTTCGAACCCCTCACCTTGGAACATGTGCTGGAAATCCTGCGGGTTGAGCGGGAAAACGGCACCCTGCACGGCGTCATCGTGCAATTCGGCGGCCAAACCCCACTGAAACTGGCCAACGCCCTGCACGCCGAAGGCATCCCGATCCTTGGCACCACGCCCGACGCCATTGATCTGGCCGAAGACCGTGAACGGTTCCAGCAGTTGTTGCACAGGTTGAACCTGAAGCAACCGCACAACGGCACCGCCCGTTCGCGCGATGAGGCTTTTGCCGTGGCCAAAGACGTCGGTTATCCGTTGGTCATCCGCCCCTCCTTCGTCTTGGGTGGCCGCGCGATGGAGATCATCCGCGACGACGCCCAGCTTGAACGCTATATCCGCACCGCCGTGCAGGTTTCCGGCGACAGCCCGGTTCTGCTCGACAGCTATCTGTCCGGTGCCATTGAGGTTGACGTAGATGCGTTAAGCGACGGTAAAGAGGTGCATGTCGCTGGAATCATGGAACATATCGAAGAGGCGGGCGTGCATTCGGGTGATTCGGCCTGCTGTTTGCCGCCGCATTCGCTGTCGCCAGAGACGATTGCCGAACTCAAAGCCCAAACCGTCCAGATGGCGCTTGCCCTGAACGTGATCGGCCTGATGAACGTGCAATTCGCGATCAAGGACGGCGTGATCTATGTGCTGGAGGTCAACCCCCGCGCGTCCCGCACAGTGCCCTTCGTCGCCAAGGCCACCGATAGCGCCATCGCCGCCATTGCCGCCCGCCTGATGGCAGGCGAGCCAATGTCCAACTTCCCGATGCGCGCGCCCTACCCCGCAGGCGTCGGCCCCGATACGCCGCTGCCACTGGCCGACGCCTTTACCTTGGCCGACCCCATAACCCCTTGGTTCAGCGTGAAAGAAGCCGTCCTGCCCTTCGCCCGGTTTCCCGGCGTTGACCCGGTTCTGGGGCCAGAAATGCGATCGACCGGCGAGGTGATGGGCTGGGACCGCACCTTCGCTTTGGCCTTCCTCAAGGCCCAAATGGGCGCGGGCGTGATCCTGCCCGACGCAGGCCGCGCCTTTGTGTCGATCAAGGACATGGACAAGACCCCGGCCTTCGCCGCCGCCATGACCGACCTTGTCGCCATGGGATTCGAGGTTGTCGCCACCAAAGGCACCGCCGCCTGGCTGGTGTCGGTTGGGGTTCCGGCAACACAGGTGAACAAGGTCTACGAGGGCCGCCCGAACATTGTCGACCGCTTGAAAAACGACGACATTGCCATGGTGATGAACACCACCGAAGGCACGCAGGCGGTCAGCGACAGCCGCGACATCCGCCGCGTGGCGCTGATGGACAAGATCCCCTATTTCACCACCGCCGCGGCCAGCATCGCCGTGGTGGAGGCGATGAAGGCCCGGAGCGAGGGCTACGGGGTTCGGACGTTGCAAGGGTGAGGGATGTCAAAAAACACCCGGGGCTAAACCAGCCAGTCTGACAGCGCGCGCCCGTGTCGGCTTGGCAAGTCAGACGGACCGACTGTTGGTGGCGCCTTTACCCCGTGCGCGCGCAGGCGCCATCACCGCTGCAAGCACAATCACTCCGCCCCGTCCCCGCGCGCGCTGCGTAGGGACGCGAAACTGACGCAGAGACACGGATACCTCCCGCAGACCTCCCCCTTGACATAGGCCCCCAAATCCCCCATTTGCACCCCATCGGAGTGCCCGTGCCGCGTGAGCATGTGTAAGGCCCCGAGACTGGTTCCCACCGCACGCAGGGGTTCCGCGACCGTCACGGCATGGGGCAAGCGCCCGGTGCGAGGGGCTGTCGCTTCCCACTGTCGCCCCTGTTTGGGGGTGGAAGGCGGCTGTTGGCTGCCGGAAAGACTGATATGACCACCACTTTCGCCGATCTGGGGCTTTCTGCTACCATATTGAAAGCACTCGAAAAAACCACCCTCAAGATGCCGTCACCGATTCAGGTGCAGGCGATTCCGCACATCATGGCGGGCAAGGACCTGATGGGTCTGGCCCAAACCGGTACCGGCAAAACCGCCGCTTTTGGCCTGCCGCTGTTACACCGTATCCTCGATCTGGGCCACCCGCCCGCGCCCAAAACCGTGCGCGCGCTGATCTTGGCACCAACCCGCGAATTGGTCGCGCAAATCGCTGATAACCTTGAGGTTTTCACCAAAGGCACCTCTGTCAAGGTCGCCATGGTTGTCGGCGGCGCGTCGCTTTTCAAGCAAGCCGAACGGCTGAAACGCGGCGCTGATATTCTGGTCGCGACGCCCGGCCGACTGATTGACCTGTTGGAGCGCGGCGATGTGTCCTTGCACGCCACTGGCTATCTGGTTCTGGACGAGGCCGACCACATGCTCGACATGGGTTTCATCCATTCCCTGCGCAAGATCGCCAAGCATATCCCCTTGAAACGTCAGACACTTTTGTTCTCGGCCACCATGCCGAAGGACATTGAAGAACTGGCGTCGACCTACCTGCAGAACCCGATCAAAGTGCAGGTTGCACCTCCGGGCAAACCGGTCGAACGGATTGATCAGGGCGTGCATTACCTGCCAACCGGCGACAAAGCCACGGTGCTGAAAGAGTACCTGCTGAAGCATCCGGGCGAGCAGGCATTGGTGTTTGGCCGCACCAAGCATGGTTCAGAGAAACTTATGAAATTGCTGGTAACATGGGGCTTCAAGGCGGGCTCTATCCACGGCAACAAAAGCCAGAACCAGCGCGACCGGACGTTGACGGAATTCCGCAACGCAGAGTTGGATGTTCTTGTCGCCACCGACGTGGCATCGCGCGGGATTGATATTCCGGGCGTGCGCTACGTTTACAATTTCGACATGCCGAACGTGCCGGAAAATTACGTTCACCGCATTGGCCGCACCGCGCGGGCTGGCAAAGAAGGAACGTCCATTTCTTTTTGCGCTCCTGCCGAGATGGGTGAGTTGCAAGCCATTGAAAAACTGTTGAAAAAGCAGATCCCAATTCTGGGTGGCGCACCATGGGCCGCGGATATCGTGGCCGCAGCACCGAAGGCCGGGCAGAACCGTGGTCAGCGTCCGGCGCAGGGGCGTGGTGGCCAAAAGACAGGTTCGCAGCCGATCCAGCGCGCGGCCCCCGGTAAACCCGGCACAAAACCAGCGGGAAAACCCAAACCGGCTGGCGGCAGCTTTGCGCCGCGTCGTGCCGACGGTGCCGCAAAGCCGCGCAGCGCTTCACGCAGCCCGCGTTGATGCCAAAAGCGCCCGGATCAGTCCGGGCGCTTTTTCCTAGCTGACTTCGTCTTCGAGGTTCAGCTTCATATCCAGCAGAACCTGTTGAATTATCAAGGTTTCCCGCAGCATCCGCTTGGCCTCATTGTTCGAGATAACGCCATCGCCGATTGCCATGTTGTATTCCGACATCAGCATCGCGAACCGCTGCGCCAGTGCCACCACGTCCTGATTGACGCCCTTGGACTCGGCATTCCGTTTTTCATTGTCATAAGACATTGTAATGCCACGCAGGTCGGCCAACGCCGCCGTCACATGCGGGAACCGCGATCCAGCCTCCAGTTGTGCCACCACGTCGATGGGCATGAAGCGGTCACTATGTTCATCGAAATCAGAGTAATAGCGGCCCAACGTGGCCTTGGACTTGCCCGTCAACCTGCAAGCCGCCTCGATGCCGACGTCTTTGAAAAGGGCTTCGGTGTGCTTTTTGAGATAGGTCTCGATACTCATGATGCGCCTTCGTTTTCCCCGAACGCCCGAACCGGGGAATTCGTTTCCCATTTTCCCGTTAATTCGGTCGTAACTCTTTGTCATTGATAAAGGTGTTCCGGGCAACCGGAACAGTAAAGAGTGGTCGGCGTCCCCAGCGCCGACTTGGGTGGGGGTCCGCCGTGCTTTTGTCCCGTTTGGGGTGACTCTGGTTTGCCATGATCGCGCGGCGGGCTTGCCGTTCGTTTGGTGTTGGTTGGTGTCTGGTTTCGGTTGTAAAAGGTTCTGACGGCCCGCACTGCGCCCCCACCCTGGTTTTGTCATGCCTGCTTGGCCTTGCGGTGCCACTGCGGCTTGGGATAAATCGATCCCATGGCAAAGCTTTACTTCAATTACTCAACAATGAACGCAGGGAAATCGACCTCGCTGCTGCAAGCCTCGCACAACTATCGTGAGGGGGGAATGGCGACCTATCTGATGACAGCGCAGTTTGACACCCGCGCGGGTGAGGGGCGGATTGCCTCGCGCATCGGCATTGGGGAACCTGCCGATACTTTTGGCCCGGACGAAGATTTGTTCGAAAAGCTGACGGCGCGGTTCGCAAATGGCAAAGTGGCCTGCGTTTTCATTGATGAATCGCAATTCCTGACCAAGGCGCAGGTGTGGCAGTTGGCACGCGCGGTGGATGATCTGGGCGTGCCGGTGATGTGCTACGGGCTGCGCGTGGACTTTCAGGGCAACCTGTTTCCCGGTTCGGCGGCCCTGTTGGCTTGGGCGGATGAGATGCGCGAAGTCCGCACCATCTGCCACTGCGGCAAGAAAGCCACCATGGTGATCCGACGCGGCCCGGATGGACGCGCGCTGCGGGACGGAGAGCAGGTGCAGATCGGCGGCAATGAAACTTATGTGTCGCTCTGCCGTCGGCATTGGCGTGAGGCGGTCGAAGGCTAGGCTGTCGTTCGTGCCCGCAGCGCGATCATCAGACCTGCGGCCACGATCATCACCATACCCAACACGGCCAACCCGCTGAGGGTCTCACCCCAGATGGCCCAAGACCAAAAGGCGCTTGCGGGCAGGATCACGTATTCGAGCACTGAAACGCGGGTGGCATCGGCCAATTGATACGCGCGCACCATCATGCCCACCCCAATCAGCGACCCTGCCGCCTGTACAAAGGTCCAGAACCAAAAGCCCTGCGTTGGCCAGACCGGGCCGCGCTGCAAGAACCCCTCCGCCCCTGTGGGAACCGCGATTGGCATCACCGTCAGCACCACCATGCCAACCGCGCCAATCACGCCCAACGCCAAAAAGAAGCCCGCCAACAGCGTTTCCGCACTTTCCTGCGGGCACCATTTGCGGGTGGCGATATTGCCCATCGCATACATTGCCCCCGCGATCACCGGCAGCAGTGCGGGCAGTGACGCACCCGTCATGGCCTCGGGCCCAAGCACCAGCACAACGCCTGCAAACCCAAGCACCACCGCGATAATCCGAAACGGGCCGATGTGTTCGCCGTAAGCCAAACGTGAGATCAGCAGCACGAAAATAGGCGCGGTGAACAGGCCGGCCGCCACCAAAGCCACCGGCAAAAACGCCAGCGCGCCAAAGTAGATCACCATTGCCAGCCCGTGAATGGTCGACCGCGCCACCACCGCGCGCCAATCGACCGGGCGCAGCCGCAGCCCCAAAGGCGCCGCCGCCAAGGCCAACAGAACCATTGCCATTGCGGTCCGAATAAAGTGGAACTGCCACAGCCCTGCCTCGGCCGCGATCACCCGCACATAATTGTCGGTAAAGCCGATGATGGTGGCATAAATCAGGATCAGCCCCGCAGCCAGCAGGGTTTTGTCTTTGGTCGGTGTCATCGGGCGATCCTTGGCTGTGCCTGACCACTCAATCGCGACCAAGGCAACGCTGCGCGCCAGAAAGCGACATTCCACGCAGTCAGGTGACCACCGATGCCGATTGCGCGGACGGCCCACCGCCGCATTGTGAACGCGGCCCCCATCGGCTAAACTTTGTCAAACAACCCAAAGGGTCGCCCCCGCGCCATGACTGCGCTGAAAAAATACCAACGACTTGAAAGCTCTGGCCTGTGGCGCGACCGCCCGGACACGCAGCTGCGCGAGGTGGTGGTGGGGCTGCGCGAGGCGACGCTGATCCTGTCCGATCCGAAAACCGAAATGGCACTGGCGCAATGGTCTTTGCCAGCGCTGGCACGGCTGAATCCGGGCGTGTTTCCTGCACTGTTTAGCCCCGGCGGTGATGGCACGGAAAGTGTGGAAATAGACGATCCCGAGATGATCACCGCGCTGGAAACGGTGCGATCCGCGCTCGATCGTCGTCGGCCGCGCCGGGGACGTTTGCGCGGTGCGATCCTTGGCGGCAGTCTGGTGACTGTGGCCGCTCTGGCCTTGTTCTGGCTTCCGGTGAAACTGATCAACTACACCGCTGCGATGCTGCCAGCGGCCACACGGGCCGATCTGGGCGGTATGGCGCTTGCCGATCTGGTCAAGCTGACAGGCTCGCCCTGCGGCAGCAAACCCGGTCTGGCGGCCGCCACAGCTTTGGCGGTGCGATTGAACGCGCTCGTGCCACCAAAGGTGGTGGTTTTGCGTGAGGGGCTGACGCGGCCTTTGATCCTGACAGGTAACATCATCGCCTTGCCTGCCGCGCTGCTGGACCAAGCCGACGGGCCGGATGCCATTGCAGGCTTTGTGCTTGCCGAACAGCAACGGGCGCAGACGCTGGACCCCACCCGGGCCTTGCTGCAACATGCAGGGCTATTGGCAACGGTGCGGCTTTTGGCCAGCGGGTCAATGTCGCCGGACGCCATTGCCGGATACGGCCAGACCCTGCTGCTGCAAAACCCCGCGGCCCTGTCCGAAAATGCCTTGCTGGCAGCCTTTGACGGCGCGGGCGTATCAACCACTCCTTACGCCTATGCAGTGGATTCTACCGGTGAAACCTCATTGCCGCTCATCGAGGCCGACCCTTTCTTTGGAGGGTCGCTGCCGCCCGTGCTGGACGATGCGGGGTGGTTAGAGTTGCAGGCGGTCTGCACCGAATAGTCGTCGAAAAGCCCCCCGGCAGAACCGGAAGGCCAAGGCTGTTTGCAACCGCTTAACGCAGGAAGGCGTCGCCAAAGCCTGCGTTGCGGGCCGTTGACAGCGCAGCCTGCGCCTCCGCCGCCGATCCAAACGGCCCCGCCAGAACAATCTCCAGCGCTTTGCCGCCCTTACTCAATTTGCTTTTCGCCACCGGCAATCCCAGTGCCGACAGCCGCTGCGCCGCCCCTTGCGCATTGGCCGGTACACCAAAAGTGCCAACCTGCAGCCAAACCTTGCCGCTGGCCTTGACGCGGGGTTGCGCCGGTTCCGTGGCGACATTGCGGGTCGAAACCGTGACCGTCTTGCCCTTCTTCTTGCCCTGATCCGACACCAATTGCGCAGGCACATCGCGCGTCCAGATCTGATCCTGCGCGGCCTGCCCTGCGGCGGTGCCACGGCCCCGGTTGGGGTTCAGACGATCGTCGGTCCAAGCAGCTTTGTAGCCGTGCGGAATCGCGGGGGCAGCATCCGCCGCCGCATAATTCTGTGCGGGTGCCGCACCATGGGCCGCGACCCGGCCAGACCCTTCCGCCACGCGCGGATAGTCCAACGACGCACCCACCGGGGAACCATCGGCATAGATCGGCGGACGCCAGCCGCTCAGACTGCCGTCACCACGGGTACAGACCACTGCGGTGCCACCGTTGGCCAAACGCACACGCTGCGGCACCGGGGCGGAACTGTAGCAACCGATCTTGCCCTGCGGGACGCCGGAACCTGTCGCAATCTCATAGGTCGCACGCGGCGCGGTATCGGCATGAGGGGTGGGCTGCGCGACCGCACGCGGCACGTAAACGCTGCGCTGTTGCGGCAGGCTGGCGATGGTTTCCATCGGTGCGTTGGCGGCGGGGCGTGCGACCGGGATCACCCGCGGCGCAGCCTTGGCAACAACGACCGGGGCAATCGCGGGCGTCTCGTCGGCCATCTCAATCGCGCGGGCCGCGCTGGACGGAGGCAGTCCGCACAACGCTTTGCGATCACGACCGACGCGCGGCACCCAAGTCGCACGACCACCGTAACCGGCCTTCAGAAACACGCAGCCCCGACTGTCAACATATTGCTGGCCCTTGAAACCCGCTGGCGGATTTTCGGCTGGACCACCGATTTGAGCAACAGTCTGCGCTTGCGCAGACAACGGACCAATTGTCGCCGTGAACACAGCAACGGACAAAACTTTCAAAAACATAGACTACCCCCAAGTAGTAATGAGGCCAGAATGCGTCAGGATTGTTTCCGAGTAAAGGGGGCTGGCCCTTATTTAGTGCCAAACATGCGGTCGCCCGCATCCCCTAGCCCTGGGACGATATATCCATGGTCGTTAAGGTGGCTGTCCACTGCTGCTGTGACGATTGGCACATCAGGATGCGCCTCTTTCATCCGCGCAATGCCCTCGGGCGCGGCCAGCAGGCACAAAAACCGGATATTCTTCGCACCCGATTGTTTCAAAAGCGTGATCGCCGCAGCGGATGAGTTGCCGGTGGCAAGCATCGGATCGACCACAATCGAAAGCCGCTCTTCCAGATGATCGGGCAGCTTGCAGTAGTATTGCACCGGCTGCAGTGTTTCCGGATCGCGGTACAATCCGACGAACCCCACCCGTGCCGCCGGGATCAATTCCAGAATGCCATCCAGCAAGCCATTGCCCGCGCGCAGGATCGAAATCAGCGCCAATTTCTTGCCGTCAATCGTCGGCGCGTCCATCGGCTCGATCGGCGTTTCGATTCGCTTTGTCGTCATCGGCAACTCGCGCGTGACCTCATAGGCCAACAGCAGGCTGATCTCGCGCAGCAGCTTGCGGAAACTGGCGGTCGAGGTGTCCTTTTCGCGCATCAGGGTCAGCTTGTGCTGCACCAAAGGGTGCGAAACGACGGTCAGATGATCCAGCATAGCCTACTCCAGCGTTTTCAGAATTCGGATCTTGGTATCGGCGTCACAAAAGGCCGCGTCAAGCGAAGTACGGGCGATCTTTTGGAAAACACCCTCGTCCCAATCAAAGGCGCGGTGCAGCATCTCATACTCCCGCGCCATGGTGGTGTGAAAAAACGGCGGATCATCAGTGCTGATCGTCACCTTGACGCCGCGGTCGAACATTTCGCCAATCGGATGTTTGGCAAAGCTGGGATAAATCCCCAGCGCGACATTCGATCCCGGGCAAACCTCCAGCACCACACCACGCTCGGCAATTTCCTCAACCAGCGCCATATCTTCAATCGCGCGCACGCCGTGGCCGATGCGTTCCGCGCCCAGATCGTTCATCGCCGCGCGCACCTCATCGGGTCCGTTCCACTCACCCGCATGGGCCGTGATCCGCAAACCCGCCTCGCGCGCGGCATCGAAGGACCACCGGTAATCCTTCAGCGCACCGACTTTTTCATCCCCTGCGATGCCAAAGCCGGTGATGAAATCACCCGCCGTTTCTGCCGCACAACGCGCAGTTTGGCGCGCCTTTTCTGGCCCGAAATGCCGAATACAGGTGACAATCCCGCGCAGGGTGATGCCAAACTCTGCCTCGGCCTTCGCAGCCGCCTCCTGGATTGCATGCAGATACTCTCGCCACGCCCCCAGATCGCGCTCGCCGCAAAAATCAGGTGACAGGAAGGTTTCGCTGTAAACCACCCCGCTGGCGGCGCTCTCTTCCAGCACCGCCAGTGTCAGCCGGTAGAAATCCTCAGGCTTTTGCAACGTGGTACACGCCGCCTCATAGACCTTCAGGAAATTCCAGAAATCGGTGAAGCGATAGCTGTCATTCTCGTTGAAAATCCCCGAAAGGTCGAGTTTCTTCTCTTTCGCCAGCCCCCGGATGAAGGCAGGCGGCGCGCCTCCCTCCAGATGCAGGTGCAACTCAATCTTCGGCAACTGAAACAAATCTTCTATCCTCTGTGTTCAAGTAATCCGGGGGTCTTGCGGCAGCCAATTATAGAAACGACCGCCCCAAACCCTGCCCAGCAACGCCCAAATGGGCCGCCACTGACGCCGCCACATCGACAAATCCGCAATGGCCGATCTCTCCGGTTCTGGCACCAGCGCACAGAACCGGCACCCGTTCGCGCGTGTGTTCGGTGCCGGGGAAAGTCGGGTCATTGCCATGGTCGGCGGTAAAGATCACCAGATCGCCCGGCTTGATCCGGGCCAGCAGCGCCCCCACCCGCCCGTCAAACCACTCCAGCGCCCGCGCGTAACCCGCCACGTCGCGGGGATGGCCGTAAAGACTGTCAAACTCGACAAAGTTGGCAAAGGTCAGGGAACCATCCTCGGCTTCGTTCATCAAGCGGTCGAGATGATCGAAAAGCTCAGCGTCGTTCTTGCCCTTCCACAGCCGCCCCACGCCATTCATAGAGAAAATGTCACCTATCTTGCCAATCGCATGGGTGTTGCGCCCGGCACCCGCCACCCAATCCAGAAGGGTCGGGGCGGGCGGGTCCATCGCGTAATCATGCCGGTTGGCGGTGCGCTGAAACGCCCCCGGGCCACCGATAAAGGGCCGCGCAATCACCCGGCCCACCTTCATCGCGTGCAAAAGCGGCGCCAGATCCTGACACAGGCGCTGCAAGCGATCCAACCCGAAAGCCTCTTCGTGCGCGGCAATCTGGAACACTGAATCCGCAGAGGTGTAGCAAATCGGCCAACCTGTGCGCAGATGTTCGGCACAGTGCTTCTCGATAATCGGCACGCCCGAGGCATGACAATTCCCCAGTATCCCCTCTGTCCCGGCCAACCGACAGACCAGCGCCACCAGTTCATCCGAGAACGCCGGGACGGTGTCCGGAAAATAGGTCCAATCCCACGGCACCGGCACCCCTGCCATCTCCCAATGCCCCGAGGGCGTGTCCTTGCCGCGCGACACCTCTGTTGCAGCCCCCCACCGCCCCTTGGGCATCGCACCAAACCCCGGCGCGGCCAAACCTGACGCCAGCGAAACGGCCGCCCCCAATCCCAAAGCGTCCAACACAGGCATCCGCAGCGGCCCCGACCGCCCCTGTTCCGCCCGCCCCCCGGCGCAAGCCTGCGCAATATGGCCCAGCGTGTTTGCGCCCGCATCGCCAAATGCCGCCGCATCCGGTGCGCCGCCGATGCCGACCGAATCCATCACCACCAGAAATGCACGCGTCATTCAGGCAATCCTTTTGATGATCAATTCGGGGTCTGGCGGGGCGACCGGCCCCATCAGATAGGCCGCCTGAACCGCCGCAATTGCCGCGTCAGCCTGACTTTCCGTCGCCGCATGCACCATGCAAAACGGATCGCCCGCGCCGATGTCCTCGCCAATCCCCGCCAGATCGGACAAGCCGACCGATGGGTTGACCTTATCGCCTTCGCGCTGCCGTCCGCCGCCAAGACCCACAACCGCCAGCCCCAAAGCCTGCCCATCAATGGTCTGCACAAATCCCGGCCCCAGCGACGGCACCTCGCGGATCACCGTGGCCGCAGGCAATCGGTCCGGCCAGCGCTCGACAAAATCCAAGGGGCCGCCCTGCGCCGCGACCATGCGGCCAAACCATTCTGCCGCCGCCCCTGATTCCAGCGCCTGCTCAATCCGCCCTGCCCCATCTGCCGCATCTGCCGCCAGACCGCCCAAGGCCAAGGCCTCGCCGCCCAGCGCCATGGTAATGTCCCACAAAGCCACGTTCACCGAAGTGCCTGTCAACGTCTCCATGACCTCGATCACTTCAAGCGCATTGCCCGCCGCCGTGGCCAAGGGCTGCGACATGTCGGTGATCAACGCAGATGTCATGCACCCCGCCCCCTGCGCCGTCGCAACCAGTGCCCGCGCCAACGCTTCCGCCTCTGCCAGCGTTTTCATGAACGCGCCGGATCCACATTTCACATCCAGAACAAGTGCTTCCAGCCCCGCCGCCAGCTTTTTCGACAGAATTGACGCGGTGATCAGGTCAATCGACTCCACCGTTCCAGTCACGTCGCGCACCGCATAAAGGCGCCGATCCGCTGGTGCGATTTCAGAAGACGCCGACACGATGGCGCAGCGCACTGCCTTTAATTGTGACCGCAACTGATCCTCGGTCAAGCCGGTCTTGAACCCCGGTATCGCCTCCAATTTGTCCAGCGTGCCGCCGGTATGCCCCAACCCCCGCCCGGAAATCATCGGCACATAGGCCCCACAGGCGGCCAAAGCCGGGGCCAGCATCAGCGACACGCAATCGCCAATCCCCCCCGTCGAATGCTTGTCCAACACCGGGCCGGGCATGTCCCACTGCAGCACATGGCCAGAGTCCCGCATCGCCCGGGTCAAGTCGACACGCCCCGCCTCTCCCAAACCCTTCAGCAACACCGCCATCGCAAAGGCCCCAGCCTGTGCGTCGGACACCGCCCCATCGGCCAGCCCCCGCGCGAACCATTGCAACTCTGCCGCATCCGGCACCCGGCCTTCGCGCAGCTTGACGATGATGGCGCGGGCGTCCATCAGACCTTGTCCAGATGCGACGCGGCGAACACGCCGGGCAGCAATTCCGCCACCGTCAGCACGCGTTGCTTGCCATCGGTGGTGCACAAAGTCACCCGCACATCCTGCGCCGCAAATTCCGCAATCTTTTGCCGACAACCGCCGCAGCAAGGCACCGGCTCGGGGCTGTCCGCGATCACGAAAATCTCGGCAATCCGGCTGTCACCTGCTGCGATCATCGCCGCAATCGCCCCGGCCTCGGCGCATGTCCCTTCAGGATAAGCGACGTTTTCGACGTTGCAGCCCTGATGCACCCGCCCCTCCACCGACAGGATCGCCGCCCCAACCTTGAACCGCGAATAGGGCGCATAGGCGCGCAGCCTCACTTCGGTCGCCGCTCGCAGCAGGTTCATCACAGCCTCATCATTTTTGATCATTCGGTTCATAAGTGTGATCCGCCCTCACCCAAAGCGCAAGCGCCGCGCATTCAAGACAATTTGGTTAAAATTTGGTTTCATCTTGGCAAAAGTATCCCGGGGGTCCGGGGGCTGGCCCCCGGCGCAAATCGAGCAAAGCTACATCACCTCTGTCGGCGGGTTCCCTGGCAGCGACACTTCCATCAGCTGCAAATCCGCCGAACAGTCGCAATACCGTGTGGCCATACCCGGTGGAATCACAAAGGCATCGCCCGGCGTCAGGCGGTACGGTTCTTTGCCCTCACCCTCCAACGTCATTTCGCCCGCCATCACGAAGCTGAACAGGATATCCCCCGCATGCCGCGTCCAGGGGGCCACCCCCACCGGCCGCGCCACCATCACCGAGGCCACGCCCTTGGTGTTGGCGTTGATCGTGGTATCGCGCGCCTCGAACCCCGGAATGCGGAAGGGCGCAAACTCACCCGACGCCCCGATATTGTGAACGAACCGCTGGCCATCCCATTGCCGGTCCGGTCGAAATGTCGCCGTCGGCAGTGTCATCTCATGATCAATCTCGGTGACATGCTCGGCTGGCACGCCGATTTCCACCACCTGCACGCCTTCGGAATGCAGCACCTTGTGGCGGATGCCCGGCGGCTGGATAAAGCAGTCCCCGGCCTGAATGCGCAGCTTGTCGCCTTGATCTTCGTAGTAAACGTCCACCCAGCCGGCGACGCAGAAGATCAATTGAAAGCCGACTTTATGGTAATGCACCATATCCGGCACCGGGCCATCCGGCACGCGGATATGGCTGGCGATCATTGCACCGCCCAGTCGAGTCGGGATCAGGTCGCGGTATTCCATCCCCGCCCTGCCAATCACCCACGGCGCTTGGTCGGCCAAACGGCGCACCACAAACGCATGCTCGGTTGCGGGCAGGATCAAGGGCGGGTTCAACTCAACCACCTCCACCACCGTACCACCCGGGGCCACTTGCACCCCACGCGGCGGCACATCGCCATCGGTCAAAATCCGCAGATGCCCCGGTGCGGCCTGATGCCCCGCATCCAGCCGCAGCCGCAGCCCGTGCCCGGACAGCACCGCAACGGCCGGGTTGTCCGCCGGGTAAATCATATCCATCCGCATCCCCAAACCCTTGGTAAAAAATGGCAAATCCGCGCGCAAGTTGGTTGTCGGCAGCAAAATCTCGGCAATGGTCTCGGCCATGGCATTCCCCTGATGTTTCGGCAAGACTGCTGTGCGATGGTCTGATTTGCAAGCATACCCGACAAGACCTTGGGAAAAGCCGCAGTTGGCGCAACCGACAAGATGGTTTAAGGCTAAACCAAATAGTGCCGGAGGGGCGAATGGACGAGGTACGCAACGACAACACGCGGCAAGCGGCGTTGGATTATCACGAATTTCCGAAACCCGGAAAGCTGGAAATCCGCGCGACAAAACCGCTTGCCAATGGCCGCGACCTTGCCCGCGCCTATTCGCCCGGCGTGGCTGAAGCCTGTCTTGAGATCAAAGCCGATCCCGCCACCGCGTCGCGCTATACCTCACGGGGCAATCTGGTGGGAGTTGTGACCAACGGCACCGCCGTATTGGGCCTTGGAAACATTGGCGCTTTGGCCTCAAAACCGGTGATGGAGGGCAAGGCCGTCCTTTTCAAGAAATTCGCCAACATCGATTGTTTCGACATTGAGTTGAACGAGCCAGACCCCTACAAACTGGCCGATATCGTCTGCGCTTTGGAACCGACCTTTGGCGCGATCAATCTGGAGGACATCAAGGCCCCGGAATGTTTCATCGTTGAACAAATCTGCCGCGAGCGCATGAAGATCCCGGTTTTCCATGACGACCAACACGGCACCGCGATTGTCGTCGGTGCCGCCGCCACCAACGCGCTGCATGTGGCGGGCAAGAATTTCGCCGATATCAAGGTGGTGTCCACCGGGGGCGGGGCGGCAGGCATTGCCTGCCTGAACATGCTGTTGAAACTGGGGGTCAAACGCGAAAACGTCTGGCTTTGCGACATTGACGGGTTGGTGTACCACGGGCGGTCTTCGGAAACCTCGGCGCAGAAGGCGGCTTTTGCGCAAGGCACCAAACCTGCAACAGTGGCTGATGTGATCGGCGGGGCCGACCTGTTTCTTGGCCTGTCTGGCCCCGGCGTTCTGACCGCTGACATGGTTGCCAAAATGGCCAGCCGCCCCATTGTGTTCGCCCTTGCCAATCCCAACCCCGAAATCCTGCCCGCAGATGTTCTGGCGGTCGCCCCCGATGCCATCATGGCCACCGGGCGCAGTGATTTTCCCAACCAAGTCAATAACGTGCTGTGTTTTCCCTTCATCTTTCGGGGCGCTTTGGACGTTGGGGCCACCACCATCAACGCCGAAATGGAACTGGCCTGCATCGAAGGCATCGCCGCCCTCGCCCGTGCCACCACCAGCGCCGAGGCGGCGGCCGCCTATCAGGGGGAACAGTTGACCTTTGGCGCCGATTACCTGATCCCCAAACCCTTCGATCCGCGTCTGATCGGTGTGGTCGCCAGCGCCGTGGCCAAGGCCGCGATGGAAACCGGGGTCGCCACCCGCCCGATTGCCGATCTGGAGGCCTACCGCGAAAAGCTGAACGGCTCGGTGTTCAAATCCGCCCTGATCATGCGCCCGGTGTTTGAGGCCGCGCGTCAGGCCACCCGCCGCATCATTTTTGCCGAAGGCGAGGATGAACGCGTGCTGCGCGCCGCCAACGCGATGCTGGAAGAAATGACCGACAAGCCGATCCTGATCGGCCGCCCCGAGGTCATCGCCACCCGCTGCGAACGTGCGGGCCTGCCGATCCGGCCCGACCGCGACTTTGAAATCATCAACCCTGAAAGCGACCACCGCTATCGCGATTACTGGGGATCCTACCACGAATTGATGGCGCGGCGCGGCGTTACCCCAGACATTGCGCGCGCGGTGATGCGCACCAACTCCACCGCCATCGCCGCCATTGCCGTGCATCGCGGCGATGCCGATTCGATGATCTGCGGCACCTTTGGCCAGTATTTGTGGCATCTGGGCTATGTGCGGCAGGTTCTGGCGCGGGGCGGCCTGCATCCTCATGGAGCGCTGTCGCTGATGATTCTTGAAGATGGCCCGCTGTTTGTCGCCGATACGCAAGTGAATCCGATCCCCACACCCGAGCAGATTGCCCAGACCGTCATCGGTGCCGCGCGCCACGCCCGCCGCTTTGGGGTGACGCCCAAGGTGGCGATGTGCAGCCACTCCAGCTTTGGCAATCTGGACAGCGACTCGGGCCGCCGCATGCGCGCCGCGATGGAGATTTTGGACGCGCAGGAATGTGACATCGAGTTTGACGGCGAAATGAACGCCGACGCCGCCTTGGACCCAGAGTTGCGCGCCCGGATTTTCCCGAATTGCCGCTTGCAAGGGACCGCGAATATTTTGGTGTTTGCCTACACCGATGCCGCCAGCACCGCGCGCAACATGCTGAAACTCAAGGCCGGGGGGCTGGAGGTTGGCCCGATCCTGATGGGCATGGGCAACCGCGCCCATATCGTCACCCCGTCCATCACCGCGCGCGGGCTGCTGAACATCTCGGCCTTGGCAGGAACCCCGGTGGCGCATTACGGGTAGGGCAAACTTCGCAAACCCGCTCCGGCGGGTTTGCAAACCATGGCGAACATCCGCCCTGGCCGCATATAAAGGCGCAGTTTGCAAAACTTCGTCCGGGTATTTGCCACGTTTCTGCAAACTTTTTGTCGCAGCCCCCTCCGCAGGCCCTTAACATCATTGCACGACTCAGGCCGCGCTGCATAAGAGGCCAACGCTTTGGAGGAGGCATACCATGGGATACCGTGATGTTTACGCCGGCTGGAAGGCCGACCCAGAAGCATTCTGGATGCAGGCGGCGCAGGGTATCGATTGGGTAAAGCCGCCCTCTCGCGCGTTGAACGACAGCCGCGCACCGCTTTATGAATGGTACACTGATGCCACCGTCAACACCTGCTGGAACGCGGTGGATCGTCACGTCGAGGCCGGGCGGGGCAACCAGCTGGCGATCATCCATGAAAGCCCGGTGACGCATCTGCGCAGGGGCATCACCTATAAAGAATTGCAAACCCGCGTCGCCAACCTTGCGGGCGCGCTGCGTGACAAGGGTATCGGCAAGGGCGACCGCGTCATCATCTACATGCCGATGGTCCCCGAAGCGCTGGAGGCGATGCTGGCCTGCGCCCGGCTTGGTGCGATCCATTCCGTGGTGTTCGGCGGCTTTGCGGCCAGTGAATTGGCGGTAAGGATCGACGACTGCACCCCCAAGGCGATCATTGCGGCAAGCTGCGGCATCGAACCGTCCCGTGTGGTGCATTACAAACCGCTGCTGGATGCCGCCATCACCATGGCCACACACAAGCCAAGCTTCTGCGTGATTTTGCAGCGTGAGCAAGAGGTTGCCAAGCTAATCGAGGGCCGCGATTTCGCCTGGCACACCTTCCAGTATGGCGTGAGGCCTGCCGAATGTGTGCCGGTGTCGGGCGATCATCCGGCGTATATCCTTTACACATCCGGCACCACCGGCGCGCCCAAGGGCGTGGTGCGGCCCACGGCGGGCCATCTGGTGGCGCTCAACTGGACCATGAAGGCCATTTATGATTGCGGACCGGGCGATGTGTTCTGGGCGGCAAGCGATGTCGGTTGGGTCGTCGGCCACAGCTACATCTGCTACGCGCCGTTGATCGCCGGATGCACAACGATTGTGTTTGAAGGCAAGCCGGTCGGCACGCCCGACGCGGGCACCTTCTGGCGGGTGATTGCCGAGAATAAGGTGAAAAGCTTTTTCACCGCCCCCACCGCCCTGCGCGCGATCAAACGCGACGATCCGGCAGGAGAGTTGGTCAAGGACTACGCCATGAAGCACCTGAAAACCCTGTATCTTGCGGGCGAACGTGCTGACCCCGACACCATCCTGTGGGCGCAGCGCCACCTGAATGTGCCGGTCATTGATCACTGGTGGCAGACAGAAACCGGCTGGGCGATTGCCGCCAACCCTATGGGGATTGAACATCTGCCGGTGAAAATCGGCTCGCCCTCCGTGGCCATGCCAGGCTTTGACGTGCAGGTGCTGGACGAAGGTGGCCATGCGGTTGCTCCCGGCCAGTTGGGCGCAATTGCGATCAAGCTGCCGCTGCCGCCCGGTACCCTACCCACGCTTTGGAACGCCGAAGACCGGTTCAAGAAAAGCTATTTGCACCATTTCCCCGGCTTTTACGAAACCGGAGACGCGGGCTATGTCGATGACGACGGCTATCTTTACATCATGGCGCGCACCGATGACGTCATCAACGTGGCCGGGCACCGCCTGTCCACGGGGGCTATGGAAGAGGTTCTGGCGGGCCACAAGGACGTCGCCGAATGCGCGGTGATCGGGGTCGCAGACGCGCTGAAAGGTCAAAGCCCGGTGGGATTCTTGTGCCTGAACAAGGGCGCAAACCGTTCTGCCCCCGAAGTAGTCGCCGAATGCGTCAAGCTGATGCGCGACAAGATCGGCCCGGTGGCCGATTTCAAACGTGCGGTGGTGGTGGACCGTCTGCCCAAAACCCGGTCTGGCAAAATCCTGCGCGGCACCATGGTGAAAATCGCCGATGGTACCGAGTGGAAAATGCCCGCCACCATCGACGATCCGGCGATTTTGGACGAGATCACGCTGGCGCTGCAATCCTTGGGCTATGCCAAAGGCTGAATGGCTTGCATTTGACATGGCGGCTGGACATCGCCGCCATGTTGCGTAACCTCGTCTTGCATGAGGTGGATCGCGTTTTCAGAATTGGACACAGGGCGGCGCGGGGAACGATGACAGATCGTGCCCTGCTTCATGACGGCTATGGTTTCCCCACACTGGATCCGCGTGATGCGCCCACGCTGTCCCTGTTGGGCCACGATTTGCGCGCTGCATTGTCCGAAGTGACCGGCGGCCTGCGGCTGGTCGACACAACAGGGATGGATGCCGAAAACCGCCTGAAAATCGCCCGCACCCGCGCCGCCGGAGAGGCGCTTTCCCTGCTGCTGGAGCAGGCTTTGTCGATCATGTTGAGCGAAGACGGCCAGACCAACACGCCTTCGGACCTTTTGCAAACCGATCGGCTTCTGGACAGCATTTGTCTGCGCTGGGAGGGAAGGGCGCAGGAAAAGGGACTGGATTTCCGGCTGGAGGCGGCCAATCTGCCGCCGCAGCTGCGTGTGGATGGCGCGCTGGTGGAACGGATTCTGGCGAATCTTTTGGGCAACGCGCTGAAGTTTTCGGGTGCAGGCTGTGTGATTTGCCGAATTGCTGTGGCCAGCGACCGTCTGACCATTTCGGTGCAAGATGACGGCCCCGGCTTTGCCAACACTGCCTTGCCCCGGTTGTTTCAGGTCAACAGCCGCCCGAGGAATGCCGCAAAACCCGGCACCGGGCTGGGGCTGCACATCGTGCGCGACATGGTTGACCGTGCCGGCGGCAGCGTCGTCGCCCGGAACCGACGGGAAGGCGGGGCCGAGGTGGTCGTCGATCTGCCACTGCCCGGCCAGTCTGACCCGCCACAGACCACAGGTGCGACCCGCGACCTCAGCCGTTGCCGCGTTCTTGTGGCCGATGACAATGCCACCAGCCGTTTTATCTTGCAGCAGCACCTGTGCCAGATGGGGGCGGAGGTGATCCTTGCCACCGATGGCGTAGAGGCTGTCGGGCGGCTGGAGCGTGAAAGCTTCGACCTCGCGCTGATCGACATCGCGATGCCCAGGATGGGTGGTTTGGACGTCATCCGTCATTTGCGCGCCATGCCCGGTTTGCTGACAAAGCTGCCGGTTCTGGCGGTCACGGCGCACACCAGCCAAACCAAGCTGGATGCCATTCGGGCTGCAGGGGCTGATGCGGTGCTGTCAAAACCCATCATCTGCCCGCTGGCGCTTGGTGCCAAGGTGGCCAAAGCGATGGCAGGGCCAGATTTGCCCGACATAGACCCGACTGTGTTTGCACGGCTGCTGGCAATGGCTGGACCTGCAACGGCGGCGGAACTGGTGGACCACTTCCTGGAAGATTTGCAGTCGGCAGAGCGCCTTCTGACCGCTGCCCGCCGTGCGCCAAACTGGGCCAGCATGCGCGCGCAAACCCATGTGCTGATCGCTTTGGCTGGAACCGCGGGCGCATATCAACTGCAAAGGCGGGCCGAACAATTGAACCAACTGGCCCACAGCGATACCCATGACCGCAGCGATCTGACACCGCTGTTTGATGAAACCCTGCAGGACTTGCAAGCGATGATCCTGTTTGTGGCGGACAAAAAGCGCCACCTTGGCGGCCAAGCATGAGCCTCCCGCCCAACGCCCGCGCACCGGTCTTGCTGATCGAAGACACGCCGTCACTGCTGTTGCTTTACCGGTCTGTTCTGGCCACTGCCGGGCATCAGGTGATCACAGCAATTTCGGCCGCCGAAGGCATGACCGCGTTCGAAGACCACCAGCCCCGGTTGGTGGTGCTGGACCTTGTGCTGCCCGACCGCGACGGGCTGGACCTGATGCAGGAGTTTTTGCGCCTGCGCCCCGATCTGCCGGTGATCGTGATGACCGCCCACGGTTCGGTCAACAAGGCGGTCGAGGCGATGCGGGCGGGCGCGCATGAATTTCTGGTCAAGCCGTTCGATGAGACCCGTTTTCTGAATGCGGTCGCCAATGCGGGCGGCGGCATCGCGGCGTTGAAACGCGGGCCGCCCCGCCCACCCGCAGCCAGCCCGAACACCACTGCTTTCATTGGCAATTCCGAACCGATGCGCCGCATCCACGCCAAGATCGCCTCCGTGGCGCGGTCGATGGCCACGGTGTTCATCACCGGCGAAAGCGGCACAGGCAAAGAACTGTGCGCTCTGGCGGTGCATGGCAATTCCCCGCGAGCGACAGGTCCGTTCATCGCGCTGAACTGTGGGGCAATTCCGCAGGATTTGCTGGAGTCCGAGGTCTTTGGCCATATGAAGGGCAGCTTCACCGGCGCCATTTCCGACAAACCGGGGGCGGCCACGGCCGCGGATGGCGGCACGCTGTTTCTGGACGAAATCTGCGAAATGGCCCCGGCGCTGCAGACAAAATTGCTGCGGTTCTTGCAAACCTCCACTGTCGTTCCGGTGGGAGCCACCCGCCCGCGCAAGGTCAACGTCCGCATCGTCTGCGCAACCAACCGCGACCCGATGGATGCGGTTCGGCGCGGGCAGTTCCGCGAGGATCTGTTCTACCGGCTGTTTGTGGTTCCCATTCACATGCCGCCGCTGCGCGAGCGTGGCGATGATGTCGTCGAGATCGCCGAAGCCGCGCTGTCGCGGTTTGCTCAGGAAGAGGCGAAACAGTTCGACGGGTTGGATGCCGATGTGCAGGCGTTGTTCCGTCGCTTGCCGTGGCCGGGCAACGTGCGGCAGGTTTTGAACGTCATTCGCAACATCGTGGTGTTGCACGAAGGTGGGGTGGTCACGCCCGACATGTTGCCCGAAAGCCTGTATCTGCACGCAAACGAAGGGCCTATGGATGTGCCGGTTTTGGCCCGGCCAAGCGACGTGGCGGGTGATCTGGAAAGCCTGCTGGGCCGGCCGCTTGCCGAGGTGGAGCGGCTGGTGATAGAGGCAACGCTGGCCCGCCACCGAGGATCGGTCCCCAAGGCCGCGCGGGTGTTGGAACTGTCGCCCTCGACGCTTTATCGCAAGATTGAGGGCTGGGCGAAGGGCTAAGGTCGATTGCGTTCAATTTGCACTAGGCGAATTGCTCGACGATCAAGCGCTCCTCCAGCCCATGGCCAGGGTCGAACAGGATGCGATGCCGGATCGCGGGTTCTGACCGGATTTCCACCGACACCACATCCAAAACCGGGCGGCTGTCAGCATCGGCGCGCACCGGGCGTTTTTCCGGCTCCAGCACGTCAAACCGCACCACCACCGATTTCGGCAACAACGCCCCCCGCCAGCGCCTTGGCCGGAACGCCGCCATCGGCGTCAGCGCCAGCACATCCGACCCGATTGGCAAAATCGGCCCATGCGCCGAATAGTTATAGGCGGTGGACCCGGCGGGTGTGGCCAGCAACACGCCATCGCAAACCAGTTCTGGCAGCCGCACCTTGCCATCGACCGAGATACGCAGCTTGGCCGCTTGCGGACCCGCGCGCAGCAGCGATACCTCGTTGATCGCCAAACTTTCAGTGACGGTTCCATCTGCCGACACCGCCCGCATCATCAGCGGGTTGATCACCGCCTCTTCGGCCGCAGCCAACCGTGCGGGCAAATCATCAACCGAGAATGTGTTCATCAAAAAACCGACCGTCCCGCAGTTCATCCCGTAAACCGGCAGTTCCAGCGCCTGAGTTTCGTGCAGGCTCTGAAGCATAAAGCCGTCCCCACCCAAAGCCACCACCACGTCGGCCACTGCATCGGCGTATTGACCATGCAGCGCGATCAGTGTCGCGAATGCCTCTTGCGCCGCAGGGGTCGGGCTTGCCTTGAACGCGATCCGATGAAACGGCACTTGGTTTCCCCCATGGTTGCCACAGTCTTGGCGGGCGTTTTGGGCAAACTCAAGCCCTTACCCGCGTTTTCAATCTGCCCCAAGGTTTCCAATAAGCGCGGCCATTTCGTCGCGGCGCAAATACCTGTCGTTTTAAGACCTTCCCCCACGCATTACCTTGCCCTAAATACCCGCAAAGCCCAGCAGCACGCCCCCACAGGAGACGCCAATGACCGAGACATCCCGCGACACCGGCTTTTTCACTGAAAGCCTTGCCTCCCGCGACCCGGAGCTGTTCGGCTCGATCACGTCCGAACTGGGCCGTCAGCGCCACGAGATTGAACTGATTGCATCGGAAAACATCGTCAGCCGTGCGGTGATGGAGGCGCAAGGCTCTGTCATGACGAACAAGTATGCCGAAGGCTATCCGGGCAAGCGGTATTATGGCGGCTGTCAGTTTGTGGACGTGGCCGAAAATCTGGCGATTTCGCGCGCGTGTGAATTGTTCGGGGTGGCTTACGCCAACGTGCAACCAAACTCGGGCTCTCAGGCCAACCAGGGCGTGTTTCAGGCGTTGATCAAGCCCGGCGATACGATTCTGGGCATGTCGCTGGACGCAGGCGGCCACCTGACCCATGGTGCCGCGCCGAATCAGTCGGGCAAATGGTTCAACGCCGTGCAATATGGCGTGCGCGCACAAGACCTGACGCTGGATTACGATCAGGTGCAGGCGCTGGCGACCGAACATCAGCCCAAGATGATCATCGCAGGCGGGTCGGCCATCCCCCGGATCATCGACTTTGCCCGCATGCGTAAGATCGCGGATTCGGTGGGTGCTTTCCTTCTGGTCGACATGGCCCACTTTGCAGGTCTGGTCGCGGCGGGTCTTTACCCCTCGCCTTTCCCGCATGCGCATGTGGCCACCACAACCACCCACAAGACCCTGCGCGGCCCGCGCGGCGGCATGATCCTGACCAATGACGAGGCGTTGTCGAAGAAGTTCAACTCGGCAATCTTCCCGGGCATTCAAGGCGGCCCACTGATGCATGTGATCGCCGCCAAAGCCGTGGCTTTCGGCGAAGCGCTGCGGCCTGATTTCAAGACCTATCAGGCGCAGGTCATTGCCAATGCTCAGGCCCTGGCTGATCAGCTGATGAAGGGCGGGCTTGGCACCGTGACATCGGGCACCGACACCCACCTGATGCTGGTCGACCTGCGCCCCAAGGGCGTGAAGGGCAACGCCACCGAAAAGGCACTGGGCCGCGCCCATATCACCTGCAACAAGAACGGCATCCCGTTTGACACCGAAAAGCCCACGATCACCTCTGGCATCCGCCTTGGCACCCCCGCAGGTACGACCCGCGGGTTTGGTGAGGCCGAATTCCGCCTGATCGGCGACTGGATTGTCGAAGTCGTCGACGGTCTGGCCGCCAATGGCGAAGATGGCAACGCGGCGGTTGAGGCTGCGGTGAAGGCCAAGGTTGAGGCTTTGTGCCTGCGCTTCCCGATCTATCCGGGGCTGTGATCGCCTTCAAAAGCCAATGACAAGGGGCGTAGCACCATGCTACGCCCCTTTTTCATGACCCATCTGCCCAGCACCCCCCGCCTTGAACGCGCGCTTGGCGATTGGGCGCGCGCCCGTTTGCCCTACGCTTTGGCCGAATTTGTGATGTTCGTGCTGAAACAGGGCTGGGCCTGTCTGTTTGGCGGGCTGCTGTTGGCGGCCATCCTGATCTCCAAGGCCCTGTGGCAGCCCGATTGGCCGATCCATCGCTATGACGCGCTATTCCTTTTCGCCATCGCCGCGCAGGCCACATTTTTGTGGTTCAAGCTGGAAACCTGGGAAGAGGCCCGCGTGATCCTGCTGTTCCACCTCACCGGAACCGCGATGGAATGGTTCAAGGTGCATGCAGGGTCTTGGGGCTATCCCGAGCCAGGCCTCTTCAAACTGCTGGGCGTGCCACTGTTTTCCGGGTTCATGTATGCATCCGTCGGCAGCTATATCGCCCGCGTCATCCGCATTTTCGAGATGCGCTTTGCCCCCTATCCGCCGCTGGCCCTGACGTTTCTGCTGGCCACCGCGATCTATGCGAACTTCTTCGCCCACCACTTCCTGCCCGACATCCGGCTGGCCCTGTTTGCAGCCACCCTGCTGCTTTTCGCCCGCACAAGGGTCTGGTTCCGCATTTCCAACCGCGATTGGTGGCTCCCGATGCCAGTTGCCGCGTTTCTGTCCAGTCTTGCGCTGTGGGTGGCCGAGAACATCGGCACCGCCACCGGCACTTGGCTTTATTCCGGCCAGCGCCCGGATCATTGGGTCAGCCTTGGTAAACTGGGATCGTGGTATCTGCTGCTTTACGTGGCTTTCGTGACGGTCACGCTGGTCAGCCGACAGGCGCTGTCACACAGACCTAAATGAAGCCGCGCCAGCGCAACACCACCAGAACCAGCCCGCCGATCATCAACAACGCAGCGGCTATGGATGCCGCCACGCCAAGAATCGCGCCCTTGCGCCGTTCCCACGCGTTGACCCCGCCCAAATGCTTGACGCAGACATCATATGCCTGTGCCACCGCCGCCTGATCCATCTGCATCATCAGCTTGGGATTCTGCGCCAGTGCCGCCGATTGCGCAAGAAACTCTGCCTGCACACGCACCCGCCGCGGCAGCAGGCGACCACTTTTGCGCAGCTTTTCGGCAAGCCCGGTGCCGCGCACCCGCAGACGCTCTTCCATCAGGCCGGCCACCCGGTCGGCCATCTGCTGGATTGTGACTGCGCTCATCTGCTTCCCCTTTGGTTTGCGCAGATGGTAACGCGCCACTGTCGCCGCTTCAACTGCTCTGGCCCCAGCGCAGCAAAGGCCCTAAGATCAATGCCATGCTTGCAACAACCCATTATCCCGCCGCCGCCCCCGAAATCGCCGCCGATGGCGCGGCCAATCCGGCTTTGCCGCTGCTGATCGTGCACGGCCTGTTTGGATCGGGGCGCAATTGGGGCGTGATTGCCCGCCATCTGGCCGATGTCCGCGATGTGATCACGGTGGATATGCGCAACCACGGCCACAGCCCGCGCGCGCAAAGCCAAAGCTACGCCGATATGGCGGGCGATCTGGCCGAGGTGATCCGCGACCGTGGCGGCAAGGTCGATCTGCTGGGCCATTCGATGGGCGGCAAAGCGGCGATGCAACTGGCCCTGACCCACGGCGATCTGATCCGCCGCCTTGTGGTGGCCGACATTGCACCGGTGCCTTACAGCCACGACCAAAGCGGCCACATCCACGCCATGCGCGGTCTGGATCTGTCCGGCAACCCGACTCGCGGCGAGGCGGACCGCCGCCTGTCATCAACGATAGCCGACCCCGCCCTGCGCGCGTTTTTCCTGCAATCGCTGGACCTGAAGGCGAGTCCGCCCGTTTGGCGGTTGAATCTGGATGTGCTGGAGGCGGAAATGCCGAAAATCGTCGGTTGGCCGGGGACTCAAGGGCATTTCGACAACGCCGCCCTGTTCTTGACCGGATCAGACTCGCATTACGTCAAAGCCGAGTACCGCGAGGCGATCCGCGCGTTGTTCCCCAAGGCGCGCCTTGCCAAGCTGCCGGGCGCAGGCCATTGGCTGCACGCCGACCGCCCGCGTGAATTTGAGGAAACCGTAAGGGTGTTCCTGAACGCCTGACGTCAGTCCAGCGGCCGCTTCATCCGCAGCAGAAGCCCGTCTTTCAGCCAGAACTGATGGTACAGAGCGGCTGCGGTATGCCCAGCCACCAAGATGATCACGACTGGCTTGGCCCAGCCATGCAATTCGACCACCTGTTCGACGCCGCCATACCAGCCCACCAACCCGGTGACCGGCACCAGAAACATCACCGCATACAGCGCGAGATGCCCCCATTCCGCCGCCTTGGTTATCAGTACGCTGTCGCTGTGCGGCGCATCCGGCACGCCGCGCGACACACGCAGCATGACGCGCCACACCACCAGCACCAGCACGGAAATACCCACAAGGATATGCGCCCAGACCCAATTGGTCATCACCGGCACAGCCCCATCTTCAAAGGCGTCCCAAGCGCCACCCATATCCTCGCCAAAGATCAACTGAAACACGATTAGAGCGGCGATGACCCAATGCAGGCGGATCTGTGTAAACGAGTACCCTTTAAGCGCGGGCATGCTGTGTTCCTTCGCAGATTGCCGATATTCCCCCGCCACCAACAGGCGGGCTTTCAGTATTCAATGCCGCTATTCCAGCCGCTTTGCAACATACCAAGACACGGGCAAAGACACCGCCAAACCCACGGCCGCACCTGTCAGAATCGGGATCAAGGTGTCATTGCCTGTCGCCAGCGCAACGATGACTCCGACCCCCATCAGAGTTGTGGAAATGATCGAGAACAGGACCAGCATCAAGCGCATCTTCGGCCTCCAGCCTTTGTTTGCGCCTGCATGTCACGCTTTGGCCAGCGCCACTTTGATCCGGGTCAATAAAGGGAAGATTCCGCGTGAAAACCCGGGGCGACCTGCGCCGCCCCGGATGGCGTCAGACCCTCAGGCTTAGTCCGCCCTGACCCGCCGATTGCTCGGCCCGGTCCAGCAGGCGTTGCAAGGCGGCCCCACGCGCAAAATCTGGTTCTGCCACACCCTCACCACGGATGGCGGCGATGAAACGTTCGTAGATCGTGGCCAGCACCGGCGCGTCAACGTCGTGCCATTCGCCCGATTGCAGGTTCGGTTCCAGACAGGCGCGCAGGGTGCTGACGTTCTTTTCCCAACACACCTCCAGCCCGCCCTTGTCGCCGTAAATTCGCAAACGCAGGTCGTTGAGATGACCGCTGGCAAAGCGCGTCGCCGCAACCGTGCCCAGCGCCCCGTTTTCCAGCACCACCTGCATCGTGGCGCTGTCATTGGCGTCCAAAGGATATTCGCCAATCTGATCGCCCGGGGCCTTGTGGAAAGTGGCCAGACGGCACGACACCTCGGTTGCAGATTGCCCCGCGATGAAGGTCGCAAAATCAAGGATATGGATGCCCACATCGCCCAGCACGCCTTTGGACCCGTGCTTGGAAGACAACCGCCACAGCCACTGACTTTCCTTGTCCCAATGCCCCCAAGCGGGTTGGGTCAGCCAGCTTTGCAGATAGGACGCCTCAAAATGCCGGACGGTGCCGATGGCCCCTTCGCGCACCATGGTCGCCGCTTTTTGCAGCGCAGCGACGTTGCGATAGGACAGGTTGACCATATTGACCACAGCCGCCTTTTGGGCAGCGGCGGCCATTGCGTCGGCGTCCGCCTCATTGGTGGCCAAAGGCTTTTCGCACAGCACATGCTTGCCAGCCGCAAGGAAAGGCATTGTGGTGGGAAAATGTGCTGCATCGGGCGTGACGTTGGTCACGGCATCAAACTCACCCCAAGCGATGGCCTCATCAATCGAGGCAAAGCCGCGCGGAATGCCATGTCGATCCTGAAAGCTGCGCAACTGGTCGGGGCGGGTGTCAATCCCACCCACCAATTTCACGCCGTCAATCGCCTTGAAGCTGTCGGCATGGTTATTGGCCATGCCACCCGTGCCAAGGATCAATACGCGAACGGGTTTCAACATCACCGATACCCTTCTTCACCGTCATGGTGCAAGCGCGGGCCACGTTCCTCTATCGGCTCCAGCGCCTGGTCGACAGGCGTATTCGGCGCGTCGTTCGGGTTCTGGATGCGCGCGTTCGGGTTATGGGCCCAAGCCACAGCATTGGAAATCACCCGCTGCACATTGGCGTCGTGATAGGTCGGATAGGTTTCATGGCCGGGGCGGAAGTAGAAGATGTTCCCCGCGCCGCGCTTGTAGGTCAGGCCCGAACGGAACACTTCACCACCGGCAAACCAGCTGATGAAAACGGTTTCCAGCGGCTCTGGCACACCAAAGGGCTCGCCATACATCTCTTCATATTCCAACTCGAAATGGTCCGGCAGACCGGCGGCAATCGGGTGCTGACGTGACGTGACCCACAGACGCTCCCTCTCACCCGCCTCCCGCCAGGAGAGGTTGCAAGGCGCGCCCATCAGCCGTTTGAACGGCTTGGCGAAATGCGCAGAGTGCAGGAAGATCATCCCCATGCCGCCCCAGACCGCATCGCAAACCCGCTCGACGATGGCGTCATCGACATCGCCATGCGCCGCGTGGCCCCACCAGACCAGGACATCCGTCGCCGCCAGCTTTTCAGCCGTCAACCCGTGTTCGGCGTCCTGCAAGGTGACGGTGGTGGCATCATGCCCCGCCGCGTTCAGCGCCTTGGCGATTGTGCCATGCATGGTCAGCGGGTAAATTCCTGAAACCACTTTGTTTTTCTGCTCGTGGACGTTCTCGCCCCAAACGGTGACGCGGATGCTCATGGCATACTCCTATAGAAAATGTCGCGCCCCTTCATGGGACGCGACAGGGTGAAGATCAACGGATCGGCGTGCCGTTCGCGTCGAATTTGTGGATCTGTCCGGCCTTTGGCGAAAGCGACACGGTGTCGCCCACGCGGCGGGTCAGCTTGCCATCTTGGCGCACGATCAGCGGCTCGTCCGAGCCCACTTCAACGAACAGATAGTTGTCACTGCCAAGGTCTTCGGCATGGACAACCTGCCCCGTCCACATACCGCCGCCGTCCACAATATCCAGGTGTTCAGAGCGGATGCCCAAGGTGGCACAGCCATGATCTGTGGCAAATTTCCCGGTCAGGAAGTTCATCTTCGGGCTGCCGATGAAGCCCGCCACGAAGATCGAATTCGGGCGTTCGTACAACTCGGCAGGGCTGCCCACCTGTTCAAGCTTGCCGTCGCGCAGCACCGCAATGCGGTCGGCCAAGGTCATCGCCTCCACCTGATCATGGGTCACATAGATCATGGTGACGTCCGCCATCGAGTGGTGCAGCTTGGCAATTTCCAACCGGGTTTGCACCCGCAGGGCGGCGTCGAGGTTCGACAAGGGTTCGTCGAACAGGAACACGCGCGGATCGCGGACAATCGCGCGGCCGATGGCGACACGCTGGCGCTGACCGCCCGAAAGCTGCTTGGGCAGACGGTCCAGCAGGTGATCAATCTGCAGCAGTTTTGCTGCCTCCAGCACCCTCTTTTTCATCGCCTCGGGGCTGGCCTTGGCCAGTTTCATCCCGAAGGCCATGTTATCATACACCGTCATATGGGGGTACAAAGCATAGCTTTGGAACACCATCGCGATGCCACGCTGCGACGGCAGCACATTGTTGACGCGTTCAGAGTCAAACAGCATGTCGCCCGAACTGATTTCCTCAAGCCCCGAAATCAGCCGCAGCAAGGTGGATTTGCCGCAGCCCGAAGGCCCGACAAACACCATGAATTCGCCCTTTTCGATGGTCAGGTCGATGCCCTTGATCACGTCCACCGCGCCGTAGGACTTCTTGACGTTCTTGAGTTCGATTTTTGCCATTGCTTTAACCCTTCACGCCGCCAGCGGTCAAACCCGCCACGATTTTGCGTTGGAAGATAAGAACGAGGATGATCAACGGAATGGTCACAATGACCGAAGCCGCCATGATCGGACCCCACGGAATTTCTTGGGTCGATGCCCCCGACAACATCGCAATCGCCACCGGAGTTGTGCGGGTGACTTCTTGCGAGGTGAAGGTCAGCGCGAACAGGAATTCATTCCACGCGCCGATAAAAGCCAAAAGACCCGTCGTCACCAGTGCTGGCCAAAGCAGCGGCAGGAACACCTGCGTGATGACGATCCAGGGTGTTGCACCATCGACAATTGCCGCCTCTTCAATCTCGACCGGCAGATCGCGCATGAAGGTGGTCAGCACCCAAACCGTGAACGGCAAGGTGAAGATGGTATAAGAGAGGATCAAAGCCCAAGGCGTGTTGAAGATGCCAAGGAACTTGATCAACTCGAACAACCCGGCCAGAACGGCGATTTGCGGGAACATCGACACCGCAAGGATGGTCATCAACAGCAAGCCCCGCCCCCGGAAGCGTACCCGCGCCAAGGCGTAAGATGCCGTGACCGCCAGAAACAGTGCAAAGATCACCGTGGTTGACGCGATGAAGACCGAATTCAAAATGTTGCGCGGAAAGCTGCGCCCGCCCAGAACCGTCTCATAGTTGGCCCAATCAAATTGCTTTGGCCAATAGTTGATCTCAAACAATGCCGTGCCGGTGGAAAAAGAGGTGACGATCGCGTAGTAGAACGGAAACACCGAAAACACCACGATCACCACAACCAGCGCGTAGAACGCGACGTTGTTCAGCAGCTTTCTACCAGTCATTTGCCGCTCTCCCCGCTTAGATCAACTTTGCCGATCCAAATGTACAGCGACACGAAGACCGCAAGAATCGCGAACAAAAGTGTCGATTGCGCCGAGCCATAGGCGAACTTGTCGAACTCGATCAGGTTTTCACGACTGATGATCGACATGGTTTTGGTGGCCGCCGAATTAGGCGTGAGCACATAGATCAGGTCAAACACCCGCAGTGCGTCCAGCATGCGGAAGATCACCGCCACCATCAGCGCCGGGCGTATCAGCGGCAGGGTGATCTTGAAGAACACCTTCACCGGATGGATGCCGTCCAGTTTTGCTGCCTCATAGATATCGCGCGGCACCATTTGCAGACCGGCAAGGCACAAAAGCGCCATGAAAGGTGTGGTTTTCCAAATGTCCACCATCAGAACGGCGTACATCGCGGTGTCGGTGCTGGCGGTCCATGCGATTTTCTGGTCGATCAGACCCAGACCCATCATCATGTCATTGATGATGCCGTATTGGTCGTTCAGCATCCAGGCCCACATTTTGGCCGACACGATGGTCGGAATGGCCCAAGGGATCAGAATGGCCGCGCGCACGATGCCCCGGCCCTTGAATTCGGCGTTCAGCACCAGCGCCACGATCAGGCCCAGCGTGGTTTCGCAGATCACCGAAATGACGGAAAATCGCACCGTGTTCCAGACCGCGTTCCACCAGGCCGGATCCACCAGCGTGCCGCGATAAATCACTTTGCCCGAGGCCAGCGTGCTGACCTTCAGATAATTGTCGAAACCAATCCACTTGCCGCCGTACAGATTGTTCAACGACGTGTCGGTGAATGAAAACCAGACTGTGCGCAGCAATGGCCAAGCGGCGACGCAGAACAGCGCCAAAAGCATGGGCGCCAGAAACCAGAAGGCGGCGGCCTGGCGCTGCTGTTGCAGGCTTTTGCCACTGTTCTGTCCGGCGCTGGATGTCGCAGTAGTCATCATACCCCCCCTTTGAACGGCCCCCCCACCGGGGCCGAAAACAGAAAAAGGGCGACGGGTTGCGGGATTTTTTCAAATCCCCCCACCGCCCCTTTTCAAGGCGTGTCGGAGCGTGTTGTGTTCCATCGGGTTTGGCCGAAGGACCGCAACCGCAACATACACTGGCAGTGCCTGTCTTGGATTTCCGTCAAACTGAATCAGATTGACGGAAATCCGCTCTGGCGCGCCGGGAGGATTACCAAGCGTCGCCTTTCAGTTCTGTCAGATCCGCTTCCAGCAGTTCCAGGTTTTCAGCAGCGGTGCCGTTGCCCGAAAGGGTCGAGTGAACCGCGGACCAGAACTTTGAGGAAACCTCGTTGTACTTGCCAAGGGTCGGGGCCGAAGGACGCGGCACGGCATTCAGGAACACGTCTTTCCACTGCGGAATGATCGGCTGCGCAGCCGCGATGTCTGCATCGTCATACAAGGCGACGATCGTCGGCAGGTTCGATTCAGCAATCGCGCGCTGCTTTTGTGCCTCTGGACCAGCCAGATACATCGCCAGCGACATGGCGGCTTCCTGATGGACCGAGTACTTCGACACAGCCACGTTCCAGCCGCCCAGCGTTGCAGCCGAGGTATCGCCCTCTGCGCCAACCGGCAGCGTGGTGACGCCGAACAAGTCTTTCACCGCCGAGTCAGCGCCGTTGCCCAAGCCATAAGCATAGGGCCAGTTGCGCATGAACGCGGCGTTGCCGGTCTGCCAGACGCCACGGGCTTCTTCTTCCTGATAGGCCAGAACGCCAGCCGGCGAAATCGTGCCAACCCAGCCCTTGACGGTTTCAAGCGCCAGTGCGGCCTTTTCGTTGTTGATCGAAATAGTGCCATCAGGCTCGACGATCTGACCGCCACCGAACGACTTCACCCACTCCAGTGCGTTGCAGGTCAGGCCTTCATAGGCGTTGCCCTGCCAGACAAAGCCGTGGAAGTCGGCCTTGCCAGCCGCGCGCTCACCATCCTGCACGGTCTGTGCCGCGACAGTCAGCTCGGCCCAGGTTTTCGGCACGGCGACGCCGTACTTTTCCAGCAGGTCCTTACGATAATAAAGGGCCGGTGCGTCGGTGAAGATCGGCAGCGCGACCAGTTTGCCGCCAACGGTTTGCGATTGGATGATCGACGGGAAATGCGTTGGGGCCAGATCCTTGGCGGCTTCGGTCAGATCAACGAAGTGGTCGGCCAACTGCGGCGCCCAGATCACATCGGTCTGATAAAGGTCGATGTCAGCGGTGCCAGCGGCCAACCAAAGACGGTACTGTGCGAACTGGTCGCTGGTCGATGCGGGCATCGGCACCATGGTGACGGTGTGGCCAGTGGCGTCTTCCCACGGCTTGACCAAAGTTTTGAAGTTTTCAACAGCGTTGCCGACGGCGCCCGAAACGTAGAACACTTCGTCAGCCATAGCCGGCGCGCCCAAAGCGCTTACGATCGCCACAACAGCAGCGGACCGCAATGCACGGCCTTTGAATCCAAAGGACATGGTATTCCTCCTTGTTGATTTTGAGCGCCTTTTCGGCGCGTCCCTGTCGCAAAACGCCCCATTTTCCTCTTCCGCGTGAAAAGGCCTCCCGAAGCATTTGGGGATCGTTTAACGCAAAGGGTTTGCAACTGTCAACGATTCTCCCCTCAAAGCGCTTTAAAATCAGTTGTCTGAAGGATCAGATATTGCCTTGGATCTGCATCTTTCTTGGCAACCGGACCTTGGAGCCAAGCCAAAGCGTGATCTGGCGCTGACCAGTGTTGAAAAGTGACGAACGTGCTGAAGATTCCCTTGTTTTATGGAATATCATCCCTTTGTCTCTCTCATCCATGTGGCGCAAAACAGGTGAAACCACTTTCATATTGCGCCAAATTCGCCCGATTTCACAGGATGACAAGAACGGGGATTGTACTTTGGAAACCTTCAAACCGCCTCCAAAGCCCTTGCCAAAAAGCCCGGCCAACGCAGCGGGTGGCTTGGCAAAACCAGCAGGTCTTGCAGCAAGACTGCGAAAGGACCAGACCCGATCCATGTTGCGAAACCGCAGGTTGGGGCCATGCAATGGCGGGCAAACCCTTGTGCGCGCTTTGTCATATGTGCGGGTTTGCCCCCCCCAAGCACTGGATAAAACCAGTCGGGGCGGCCCAAGATGCAAAAAGCGACAGAAGGCCCCGCTTTGGCGTTGTCATGTCGAAAGGCTTAACGGCGCTCTGGCTGTTCAGCGACGTCACGCGCCGGATCGCAGCCGGACCCACCCTTGACGTGCTGTTTCTTGCGCTTTTCCACCCAAGTGTAGGTCAGGTCTTCCACCGAATAGGCACCAGTGGCACCGATGCGGGCATCGGCTTCGCCCATCAACGACAAGGCGAAAATGGCAAGGGTTGCAGTCAGGATCTGGGTTTTCATTGGCAGCCGCACTATTGGGGTCACTGAAGCCAATCTCCCCCAGCAAGGTCCGATCCACAGGCATCAAGGGCCGCCGATCTTGGCCGCCATCCCCGGACCATGGTCTGAAAACCCTGGCATTTCAGATGCGCGCGCGCCAACATCGCCGCCTCGATCCGGCTGCGCGCCTGCAATTGCTGCTAGATCGATGTCATGTAATGCCTGACTGTCTGTTCTTGAATCGACAGATCGCGCCCGGCTTCCTTGTTGCTTTTGCCC
This sequence comes from Pseudorhodobacter antarcticus, assembly GCA_945860375.1. Next base: position 64,302 of record CAMAQR010000002.1, on the reverse strand, counting down.
TGCGCCGCCGGCTTTGGAATGCTCCCCTCTCGTCGCGATCACCGGGCCAAAGGATTGGCCACCTGCCCCAATGGGTCGCGCATCGAAATCAGCAAACGTCCCGCCAGTCCCGGTGACACCTAAGACCGCCCCGCCGCCCCTTGGCTTTGACATTTGCAAAAGCACCAAAGCGGCCCGCCGTGACCCAAAAGCGCCGACCAGCCGCGCCGAGAGCAGCGTCACCTCCCCGCCAAAGCAAACTGCCACGCCCGCGACAGATCAGACCTCGCATGGCGGGTGACAGCGGCGATCAGGAAGTTCCCCTGCTCTGGCCGGCGTGTTTGGGTGCGCGCTTTCGGCACTCAAGACCCAAACCCTTAGCCCAAATGCCCCTGCACAAAGGCCACGATATCGCTGGCCGGACGCGCGCCTGCCAAACGCGCCACTTCGCGCCCGCGCTTGTACAGGATCAGCGCCGGGATGCCCTGAATGCGGGCGCGGGCGGAAATCTCTGGATTGTCCTCGGTGTTCAGTTTCGCCAACCGCGCCCGCCCGGTCAAAGCCTTGGCGGCCTTGACGAATTCCGGTGCCATTGCGCGGCAGGGGCCGCACCAGGGCGCCCAGTAGTCGACCAAGAGCGGCATTTCATCACCGCGCGTCGCCTTTTCATGCGCACCCGCGTCCAACTCCATCACCCGGCCATCCGCCAACGGATCGCCGCAAGACCCGCATTTCGGCGCATCGCCCAACTTGGCCAATGGCACCCGGTTCATTTGCCCGCAGGTGGCGCAGCACAGCTTTACAGCTTCGGTCATCGCAGCCTCATATATTCCACTTATCGCAGATATATGGGCGGCGCGCCGGGGTTCAAGCCTAAAGCAGATCCTCTTCCTCGGCGGCGACATCAATTCCCATCGCCTCCAGCCCCCCCTCAAGGTTTTCGGCCAGATGCGGCATGCCCATCAGGTAGTCTTCGGTCGGTGTGCTGGCTTCTGCCACCGCAGTTGCCACGGCCTCGGCAAAATCTTCGGCCTCAAATGCGCCGCGGCCGATCCAGGCCAGCGCCGTCAAATGGGCCTTTTCGTCATCGTTCAGCCCGGCAATAAAAGCGCGCATCTCGGGTTTCACCATCGGGCCTTCGCGCGATTGGATGATGATTTGAACGACCTTGGCAGGAATGATTTCAAGCATGGTGGCCTCCATTGAACGCCATCCTAAGTCCGCAAAATCCATCGGCCTATGACCTAGATCAGCCAGACCGCCAAACCGTACCCCGCCGAGCCAGCCAGCGTTGCCCCGACCACCGACCGCATCACGGCATAAACCGCCAGCACGGCAATCGTGCCCGCGGCCAAGGGCAGCGGCACGCCTTGGGCCAGCATCGGCAAGACCGACGCCACAAACAGCGTCGCAATCGCCGCCGGGCCGGTCGCCGCGAGAAACCGCGCCAGCAGTCCATCGGGGGCCATGGTGGACAGGTCCAACTTGGTCGGAAAAAACCGGAACGCCCAAGTGAAGGCCCCCACGATCAAAGCCAGTGTCAGAATCTCAGCCCGCATCAGGCACCTTTCGCAAAAGCCCCGCCACTGCCCCCGCGACCATGCCCGCCAAAATCCCCGCCGTGCCGGACCAAAGCAGCGTCACCGCAACTGTCGCCACCGCAGCCACCGCAATCACCGGCAACTGGACCCGCGACAGGATCGACAACAGCAAGGCCAGAAACAGGGCCGGCAACATGAAGCCAAGGGCCGCATCCAGCACCGGCCAATCCTTCAAGGCCGCCCCCCCGGCGAATGCACCCAAGGCTGTGCCCGCCAGCCAAGACCCGTAGGCCCCCAGCCCCAGCCCGAACATGAACGGCTCCGAAAACGACACCTTCCCCCGCGCCAGCGCGCCCAAGGCCGCACCAAACACCTCATCCGTCAGCCCAAACGCCCAAGCCCAAGCATGGCGTGACCGCGCACCCGGCCCCGCCCGTTTGATCAGCGCCGGACCATAAAGCACATGCCGCACATTCATCGCCACCAAAGTGAAGGCCGCCACCAGAACCGGCGCTCCCCCGGTGATCAGCGCCAGCGCCAAAAACTGCGCCGCCCCCGCATAGATGATAAGGGACAACCCGAACGCCTCAACCCCAGACAGGCCCGCGCGCGTCGCCGCCACGCCGAACGAAAACGCAATCGGAAAATAGCCCAAAGCGATCGGCAGGGCGGTGACAAGGCCCGCGGTGAAGGTGGATCTGGGCGGATGCAATGACATGGGGGCCAGACCTAGCGGCCCGGCCCCCAATTTGTCAACGCCTTGCAACGCCGACCTATTCCGCCGCCATATAGCTTTCCAACGGCGGGCAGATGCAGATCAGGTTGCGGTCGCCATAAACGTTGTCCACCCGGCCAATCGGTGGCCAGTATTTGTCCACCCGAAACGCGCCCGGTGGGAAACAGCCCTGTTCGCGTGGATATTTGCGGGTCCAGTCGGCCACCAGGTCTTCGACAGTGTGCGGCGCGTGCCGCAAGGGGCTGTCCTCACTGGATATTTCGCCATTCTCGACGGCGCGGATTTCCTCCCGGATCGCCAGAAGCGCCGTGATAAACCTGTCGATTTCCGCCTTGGTTTCGGATTCCGTTGGCTCCACCATCAGCGTGCCAGACACCGGCCAAGACATGGTTGGCGCATGAAAACCGTTATCAATCAGACGCTTGGCAATGTCATCCACCGTCACGCCCACCTCGGCAAAGGGTCGGGTGTCCAGAATACACTCATGTGCCACCCGGCCTTTGTTGCCCATGAACAGGATCGGGTACGACCCGACCAGCCGCGCCGCGATGTAATTGGCATTCAAGATCGCCACACGGGTGGCCTGCGTGATGCCCTCGCCACCCATCATCAGGCAATAGGCCCATGAAATCAACAGGATAGAGGCGGAGCCAAAGGGGGCGGCTGAAACCGGGCCTTCTTCGCCCCCGGTTTCAGGATGCCCCGGCAGATAGGGCGCCAGATGCGCCTTCACCCCAATCGGGCCCATGCCCGGCCCACCGCCACCATGCGGTATCGCAAAGGTTTTATGCAGGTTGAGGTGGCTGACGTCCGAGCCGATCTCACCCGGTTTCACCAGACCCACCAGCGCATTCATATTGGCACCGTCCAGATAGACCTGCCCGCCAAATTCATGGGTGATACGGCAGATGTCGCGGATGGTTTCCTCGAACACACCATGGGTAGAGGGGTAAGTGACCATACAGGCCGCCAACCGATCCCCCGCCGCCACTGCCTTGGCATGGAAATCCTCCATATCCACGTCACCGTTCGGCATGCCTTTGACGACCACAACCTCCATCCCCGCCATCTGCGCGCTGGCCGGATTGGTGCCGTGCGCCGACACCGGGATCAGGCAGATGTTCCGCGCCCCTTGCCCACGCGCCCGGTGATAGGCCTGAATGGTCAACAGCCCCGCATATTCTCCCTGCGCGCCAGAGTTTGGCTGCATGGAAAACGCATCATAACCCGTGATCTCGCACAGCTTGTCTGACAGATCAGAAATCGCCTCACGGTAGCCAAGCGCTTGATCTGCCGGGATAAACGGATGCAAAGACCCAAATTCAGGCCAGGTGATCGGCATCATCTCGGCGGCGGCGTTCAACTTCATCGTGCAAGACCCCAAGGGGATCATTGCGCGGTCCAACGCCAGATCGCGGTCCGAAAGCCGCCGCATGTAGCGCATCATTTCCGACTCCGCCCGGTTCATATGGAACACCGGATGAGTCAGATAATTGCTCTGCCGCAGCATCGCCTCGTCAAACCCCAACTCTGCCTTGGCCGGGGGCGCATCACTGATGCCAAAGGCCGACAGCACGCGGCGCAGCACGTCCTCATTGCTGGTTTCATCCAACGAAATGCCGACGTGATCGCGCCCCACTTTGCGGAAGTTCAGCCCCTCCATCCGCGCCGCAGCCAAGATACCCGCCTGCCCCACACCCACATCGACGGTGATGGTGTCAAAGAACTGCTTTTGCGGCAAACTGGCACCCGCGTCGCGCAAAGCCTTGGCCAGCCGCACCGTCAGCCCGTGAACCCGTTCAGAAATCGCGCGCAGCCCCCGCGGGCCGTGAAACACCGCATACATGCTGGCCATCACCGCCAGCAGCGCCTGCGCCGTGCAAACGTTGCTGGTGGCCTTCTCACGCCGGATGTGCTGCTCACGCGTTTGCAGCGCCAATCGGTAGGCCTTGTTGCCGTGGCTGTCGATCGACACGCCCACAATCCGCCCGGGCATCTGGCGTTTGTGTTCATCCTTGCAGGCGAAAAACGCGGCGTGCGGGCCGCCATAGCCCATCGGCACGCCAAAGCGCTGGCTGGACCCCACGGCAATATCCGCTCCCATCGCACCGGGTTCGCGCAGCATGCACAGCGCCAGCAGATCCGTCGCCACCACGGCAATCGCCTTGGCCGCGTGCAGCGCCTCGATCCATGGCGTCAGGTCGCGGACATGGCCCCAAGTGCCGGGGTATTGGAAGATCGCGCCGAAAACAGCAGCCGGATCAAGGGTTTCCGGGTCACCGACCATCACCGCAATCCCCAAAGCCTGCGCCCGCGTCTGGATCACACCGATGGTCTGCGGGTGACAATGCTCATCGACAAAGAACGCCCGCGCTTTGGATTTCGCCACCCGTTCCGCCATTGTCATCGCCTCGGCAGCCGCCGTTGCCTCATCCAGCAGGCTGGCGTTGGCAAAGGGCAACCCGGTCAGATCGGCCACCATGGTCTGATAGTTCAACAGCGCCTCAAGCCGGCCCTGAGCAATCTCGGGCTGATAGGGGGTATAGGCGGTGTACCACGCGGGATTCTCAAGGATATTCCGCTGGATAGCCGGGGGCGTCACGGTGCCGTAATAACCTTGCCCGATCAGGCTGGTCATCACCTTGTTGCGCCCCGCCACGATGCGCATCCGCGCCAGAAGGTCGTGTTCCGACAAGGGCGCCCAGCCCAAAGGAATGCTTTGGCGGATAGAGGCGGGCACGGTCTGGTCGATCAACTCATCCAGACTGGAAACGCCCACGGCGGTCAGCATTTCCGCCATTTCCGATGGCGACGGGCCAATGTGGCGGCGGTTGGCGAAATCATAGGGGTCGTAATCAATCGGGGTGAAGGTCATAGCGCCACCTTTGGGATGCAAGGTCCAATCCCCGTGCATCGGGGGTCGGAATTTTCGCAGAAAACTCGTCGCAGCCGTCCCGAAAGCCGGGGGCCAGCGCGCAAATCAGCCGATCAGCTCGTTGTATTCGTCTTCGTCCATCATCGCGTCCAGCACCGACAGATCGTCCAGCCGCATCTTGAAAAACCACGCCGCCCCGGTCGGGTCTTCGTTGACCAGACTGGGATTATCGACCAGCTTTTGATTCACTTCGACGATCTCACCGTCAACAGGTGCCAGAATATCCGACGCGGCCTTGACGCTTTCAATCACGCAAACCTCGTCGCCCTCTGCCACCACGGTTTCCACCTCGGGCAGTTCGACAAACACCACATCGCCCAGCGCCGTGGCCGCATGTTCGGTGATGCCGACCACCACCAGATCGCCCTCAACGCGCAGCCATTCATGTTCTTTGGTGTATTTCATCATCTGTCCTCAGCGTTTGTAGGTTGTGGGATGGAACGGCATCGCGGCCACGGTCACGGGCAGGCGCTTGCCGCGCACCTCGCCCTCAATCGCGTGGCCCATGGTGGCATAGTTCACGGCGACATAGCCCATGGCAATCGGAGCCTCGACCGAAGGCCCGAAACCACCAGAAGTCACGGTGCCAATCGGAGTGGCATCGGTGTCAAACAACGCCACACCTTCGCGCATCGGCGCACGGCCATCCGGGCGCAGACCCACGCGCAGGCGTTCGGGGCCATGCGCCAATTCGTGCAGGATGCGGGTGTCACCGGGGAAGCCGCCTTCACGGGCGCCACCCGGTTTGCGGACTTTTTGAATGGCCCAAGTCAGCCCCGCCTCAACCGGGCTGGTGGTGGTGTCGATGTCATGGCCGTAAAGGCACAGCCCCGCCTCAAGTCGCAAGCTGTCGCGCGCGCCAAGACCAATCGGCATCACCTCGGGCTGATCCAACAGCGCCCGCGCCAAAGCCAAGGCCTGCGCGTTTGGCACCGAAATCTCGAACCCGTCTTCACCGGTATAGCCTGATCGTGAAATCCAAAGATCAGCGCCACCCCATGGCAGCACCGCCACATCCATGAACCGCATTGCAACCACCCCCGGCAGCAGACGCGCCAGCGCAGCCTCTGCCTGCGGCCCCTGCAAGGCCAAAAGGCCCCGGTCCGTCACCGGGATCACCCGCGCCACATTCGACAAATGCGCCGTCATATGGGCTATATCGGCGGTTTTGCAGGCCGCATTGACCACGACAAAAATATGATCGCCCCGGTTGGCGAACATCAGATCGTCAAGTATACCCCCGGTTTCATTGGTGAAAATACCATAGCGCTGCCGCCCCGGTAAAACCCCAAGCACATCGACGGGCATCAGCGCCTCGAACGCCAGGGCCACCGCGTCATAGCCGCCATTGGGCTGCAAAATCACCTGCCCCATGTGGGAGACATCAAACAAACCGGCCGCCGCGCGGGTGTGCATATGCTCTTTCATCACCCCGGCGGTGTATTGCACGGGCATTTCATAGCCTGCAAACGGCACCATCTTGCCGCCCAATGCGACATGCAACTCGTGCAGAGCCAAACGCTGTAGATCTTCGGCCAAGGCCGCCCCCAATATCTGCCGGAAACGCACACCGGCACCGATCAGGCAGGCCAATCCCCACCCCACGATGCCCCCTCTGTCCCTACCCCATCGGGGCGCCTGAGATCGTTATCCCTTCGGCGGGCACTGTGGTGCCACTCTCCAGAGTCTGTCGCCAAGACGGTCCGTTGGCCTGAGAGTTTACCGGGGCGGTTGCTCCTTCGGCACCAGAAGTTTCCGACTGGATTCTCCCGATCTTGACCCCTTTAGCTAGCCCAGCAAACGCCGGGCTGGCAAGTGAAAAGAATACGACAGTATGCCGTCACGCCCGCGCGGGGGTGGCATCAATCATCCGCAACGCCAGCCAGACCGCCAAAACGCCAAACAAGATACCCCCCACCGCCTGCCCGATCAGCACCCCCTGCGCGCCCCAATAGCTGCCCATCCACCACGCAAAAGGCACAGTGCCGACCGTGTGGCGGCCCCAGTTGATCAGGGTCGAGGTAAAGGGTTTGCCCAGATTGTTGCAGGCCGCATTGGCCACGAAAATCGCGCCGTTGAAGAAGAACAGCAGGCACAGCGGACCGCAAAACAGATAGACCAGATCGCGCGTCAGCCCCTCGGCGTGGAACAGATCGGCAATAGGAGCGCGCAGCACGAACAGGATCACCGTCACCAGCACGATCACAATGGCGGTGAACAGCAGCCCGTCCAGAAACGCGCGCCGCACCCGATCCATCCGCCCCGCACCGTAGTTTTGCCCGATGATCGGGCCAATCGCCCCCGAAAGCGCAAAGATCACGCCCAGCGCCACCGGGGTCAACCGCCCCGAAATCGCCATGCCTGCCACCGCCGCCTCGCCAAAGCCCGACACCATCCGGGTGACAAAAGCCTGCCCGATCGGCGTCGCCACTTGTGTCAAAATCGCAGGCCCCGCAATCGCAAACACCACCGGCAGATCGGCCAGCAGCCCGGCCCGCGTCGGCCTGTCAAAACCGCCATAATGCTTGATCACCGGCAACAGCGCCACGGCCGCAATCACCAGCCGTGACACCACCGACGCAATCGCCGCCCCGGTCAAATCCAGATCAAGACCAAAGATCAGGATCGGGTCCAGAATGGCATTGGCCACCGCGCCCCAGATCGTCGCCGCCATCGCGCGCTTGGCATCGCCATGGCTGCGCAGAATCGCACCACCGATCATGCCCACCATCAGAAAAGGCTGGGCGGGCGTGACAATGCGCAGGAAATGCACCGTCAGGTCATGCGTGCGCCCCACCGCCCCCAACAGACTGACAATCTGCGGCAGAAACACAAACACCACCGCCGAAAACACGATCCCGAAAGCAATCCCCAGCACCAGCCCATTGGTCGCCTTTTCGCGCGCCATCACCAGATCGCGCTGCCCGACCGCCCGCGCGACCAAGGCCGAAACCGCAATCGACAGGCCAATGCCGAACGAGGTGGTGAAGAATAAAATCGCCCCGGCATAGCCAATCGCCGCCGTGATCTCGGCCTGCTGCAACATGGAAATGAACACCATATTCACCAGATCGACGGCGAAAATCGCCATCAACCCCACCGACGATGTCAACGACATCACCGCGATGTGGCGAAACAGATTGCCCTCAACGAATTTCGCCTGCCGCACTGGTTCTGCCATATCATCCCCGCCGGAAATCGTCCCGGTCATCGTCTGTGCTCAAATAAACTCGGGGGGGTTGAGGGCAGACAGCCCCCTACCGCCGTTCAAAGTTGGGGGCGCTTTTGCAGCAAAGGCATCACATCCGCCATCTCAGGACCAGCATCTAGCCCGGTCACGGCCCGGCGCAAGGGGCGGAACAGGGTCTTGCCCTTGCGCCCTGTCGCCTCTTTCACAGCCGCGGTCCACTCAGCCCAAGTAGCCGTGGTCCACGGACCTTCGGGCAGCATATCAAAGGCCTGCGCCACAAACTCGCGGTCCTCGTCATCGACCAAGGGCGTGGCCCCATCGCGGAACAACACCCACCAGCCTTCAAGATCCGCCAGCACGGTGATGTTGGCCTTGGCCACCTCCCAGAACGCTGGCGCAATCGCGTCCGGCACGCCCAGTTCGGCTATCTTCGCGGCCACGTTGGCCAAGGGCAGCGATTGCACATGGGCGCGGGTCAGCGGGAACAGGTCTTCGGCGTCAAACTTGGTGGGGGCCGCGCCAAAGCTGCCGACATCAAAGCCGTCGATCAGATCCTGCATCGAATGGGCCAGCTCCACCGGCTTTGACGACCCGAGCCGCGCCATCAGCGACAACAGAGCCATCGGCTCCACCCCCCGCGCGCGCAGATCGCGCAAGGACAGCGTGCCAAGGCGTTTGGACAACTCCTCGCCTCCCGGCCCGGTCAGGAGGCTGTGGTGGGCAAACTGCGGCGGCACCCCGCCCAGCGCGTGCATGATCTGGATTTGCGTCGCGGTATTGGTCACGTGATCCGCCCCGCGCACGATGTTGGTGACGCCCATATCGACATCATCCACCGACGAGGCGAATGTGTACAAGATCTGGCCATCCGCCTTGATCAGCACCGGATCAGACACCGACCCCGCATCAATCGAAATCGGCCCGATGATGCCGTCCACCCACTCGATCCGCTCAATGTCCAGCCGGAAGCGCCAATAGCCCGTCCGCCCTTCGGCACGCATCGCGGTCTTTTCATCTTCGGTCAGCCGCAGCGATGTGCGGTCATAGACCGGCGGCTTGTGCATGTTCAGCTGTTTCTTGCGCTTCAAATCCAGCTCGACCGGCGACTCAAAACACTCGTAGAACCGCCCCGCCGCGCGCAGCTGATCCGCCGCCTCGCGGTAGCGGTCAAAGCGCAAGGATTGCTGTTCCACCCGGTCCCAGTGCAGGCCCAGCCAGTCCAGATCGGACAACAACCCGTCAATATACTCTTGTTTCGACCGTTCCTGATCGGTGTCGTCCAGACGCAGAATGAACGTTCCCCCGGCCTTGCGGGTGATCAGGTAGTTCATCAACGCGGTGCGCAGGTTGCCCACGTGGATATATCCGGTGGGCGACGGGGCAAAGCGGGTCACGGTGGGTTTGGCGGTCATCGGCTGGCTCTCCTGCAACCCCGCCTGCCTGTCACACGGGGGCGGAATTGTCCAGTTGTCGCCCGCGCCCTTTCCCCGGTCCGCAATCTTGCCTAAGTTCACCGCATGACAGCCGCATCCCTCGCCCCCGACGCCGCCCTGATCGAAGCCATGGCCCTCGCGGCCATCGACCGCCTGCCCGCGCCCTTTGCCGATGCCGCCCGCAAGATCGTGCTGCGGATTGAGGATTTCGCGGCCGACGACGTGCTGGCAGCCTTGGGCTGCGACAGCCCGTTTGATCTGACGGGGATGTATGAAGGCACACCGCTGACCGAGAAATCCTATTCTGATCAACCGCTTCACCCCGATCTGATCTGGCTGTTCCGCCGCCCCATTCTGGATGAATGGATCGAACGCGGTGATGTCGATTTGGGGGATCTGGTGGCGCATGTGCTGGTGCATGAACTGGCGCATCACTTTGGCTGGTCTGATGACGACATCGCCAACGTTGACCGATGGTGGGAATAAACACACAAAGGTTGTGCGCAATTGCACTGCATCTCTCTGGTTCGTGAATGGCCACCCCGCCACCGCGTCCTATCCTTCGCGTATGCAACTTATCGGAGGACACCCCATGACGACCCAGAAAATCTCGCGCCGTCACGCCTTGATTGCCGGAGCCGCCCTGCCCTTCCTGCCCGCCCTTGCCGCCCGTCCGGCGCAGGCCACTGCCCCGCTGCAAGGGGCGGCCTTCGCCCCCTACAACCGCTTCAAATTGGGCGCCTTTGAAGTCACTGCGCTGCTCGCTGGCACCCGTGCCTCGGACAAACCACAGGAAAACTTTGGCTTGAACGCCACGCCCGAAGAGTTTGCCGCAGCCGCAGCCGCAGCCTTCATTCCGGCTGACAAGTCGCAGAACTTCTTCACCCCGACCCTTGTGAACACCGGCACGGAATTGATCCTGTTTGACACTGGCTTGAACGCCGAAGGCACCGGTGCCGCCCTTTCCGCCGCTGGCATCAGCCCGGATCAGGTGGACGTTGTGGTGCTGACCCACATGCACGGCGATCACATCGGTGGCATGCTGACCGGGGAGTCCGCCACCTTTGCCAATGCCCGTTACGTGGCCGGCGCCGTGGAACACAATCACTGGGCGGGTGCAGCGAATGAGGGATTTGACAAGAATATCAAACCCTTCAATGACAAGATCACCTTCGTCGATGACGGTACTTCGGTGGCATCTGGCATCACTGCCATGGCCGCTTTTGGCCATAGTCCTGGCCATATGGTCTATATGATCGAAAGCAACGGACAGCGCCTTGCCCTGACCGCCGATGCCGCCAACCACTACGTCTGGTCGTTGGCCTACCCGGAGTGGGAGGTGCGGTTTGATGCCGACAAGGCGGCAGCGGCAGCGGTTCGCAAATCGGTGTTTGGCATGCTGGCCGCCGACAAGATCCCCTTCATCGGCTATCACATGCCCTTCCCGGCGCTTGGCTATGTGGAAACTGCAGGCTCGGGCTTTCGCTATGTCCCGGCCAGCTATCAGATGATGCTGAATGGCTGAACCACCGCCAGGCGGCAGGATTTTATGATCTTCCCGCTTGGCGCTGGCCCCTGCTTCGCCGTATCATAGGGCATCCTTGCAGACTGCCGGGATGTCCTAATTCACGACGGAGCCAACCAGATGACCAAAAAATCGTGTATTTTCAACAGCTTTGCGCTGTGCGCCAGCTTGGCCTTTGGCCTGCCCGCACTGGCTGGTCCCATTGCCGACAAGGCCGCCGAGATTGAGGCGATGATTGCCGCCGATGACATGACGGGGGCGGCGGCGGCGGCGGACGCGCTTTACGGTCAAATCTGGGATGCGACCACCAGCATCGGCTTTCGCAAGGTGGTTCTGGTGGCGGAACCGGCTGGCGGCTACGGCATCTACAACCCGCGCGCGGATGAGAAATACAAGCTGGGAGAGCCGATTGTCATCTACGCCGAACCTTACGGCTTTGGCTATGGCAGTCCGAGTGAGGGCTTGAATTCAATGGCTTTTATCGTCGATCTGAAGGTGATCACCGAGGGCGGCGAAGTGTTGGGTGAAATCCCGAACCTGACCGAGATTGTCCTGGAATCGCGCTACAAGAATCGTGAGTTTCAGGCCAACCTAACTTACAATCTGGATGGCATCGGTGTGGGGCGCTATGTGCTGCAAACCACCCTGCGGGACAAGAATTCGGACAAGACCGGAACCTTTGAAAACACGATTGAAATCGTAGAATAGCCCCTGTTTTCAAAAGGCTGCACCCTATGACCAACGCCGGGCAAAGCCCTATTCTGACGCTGACGTTGAACCCGGCGCTGGATATGTCGACCGAGGTGCCATCCTTGGTGCCGGATCAGAAACTGCGCTGCTCGGAACCTTTGCTGGACCCGGGTGGCGGCGGGTTGAACGTCAGTCGCGCGGTGGCGGCTTTGGGCGGTGAAAGCTTGGCGCTGGTGGCTTTGGGCGGGCTGACGGGGGATCGGCTGGCGGGGTTGATCCGGCAAGAATCTGTGCCTTTTCTGGCACTTACCGCCCCAGGTGAGACGCGGCAAAGCCTGACAGTCACTGCCAGAGACACCGGCAAGCAGTTCCGGTTCATGCTGCCCGGCCCCCAGTGGAGCGACGCGGATCAGGAGCGGGTGTTCCTGCTGCTGCGGGCCTCGGCAAGGGCGGGGGCCTTGGGCGTGATCTCGGGGAGCCAACCGCCGGGGGTGCCTGTGGATTTCCCCGCCCGTCTGGCGCGGTCGATGGCGGGGTTGCAAGTGGTGCTGGACACATCGGGACCGGCGCTGCGACAGGCGGTCAGCCATCCGATTGCCGGCCTCTTTGTGCTGCGGATGGACGGCGAAGAGGCCGAGGAAATGGCGGGAACCCCCCTGACCACCCGCAGCCAAAGCGCTGATTTCGCTCAAGATCTGGTGCGGCGTGGGGTGGCGCAGCGGGTGATTGTGGCGCGCGGGTCCGATGGTTCGGTGCTGGCCGAAGCCAATCAGCGGCTGTTCGTGAAGGCCGCGAAGGTCGAAGTCAAAAGCAAGGTCGGCGCGGGCGACAGTTTCGTTGCGGGCTTCGTTCTGGGGCTGGCGCGGGGGCATTCTTCGGCCGAGGCGCTGGCGCTGGGATCGGCTGCGGCAAGCGCCGCCGTGATGACGGATGCGACGCAATTGTGCCGCGCGGCGGATGCCATGCGGCTGCTGCCTCAATGCCTGGTGTCCGAGGTCTAAGTCTTTGCGGGCGCTGGGTTAATTTGTCGAACAGTCGGAATTTTGGCGTGGTTTCTGCGTCCGGTCCGCGTGATGCTTGCGTCCTTTTTCTGTCCGGACGCGCGCCGCGTTAACCCTGCATCCAGAATTGTCGGTTCAGCCCTCATCCCGCCAACGGTTGGCGATGGGATAGCGCCGGTCGGCCCAGAACGCCCGCCGCGTCAGCCGCGTACCCGGTGCGGCCTGAAAGCGTTTGTATTCGCTGATGTAGATCAGATGCTCGACCTTCTTCACCGTGGCGCGGTCAAAGCCTTGGGCCACCAGATCGGCCACCGACACCTCTTGATCAATCAAGCCATCCAGAATGGCGTCCAGCACCGGATAGGGCGGCAGGCTGTCATCGTCGCGCTGATCCGGGCGCAGTTCGGCACTTGGCGGCTTGTCGATCACGCGCGGCGGAATCACCACGCCTGCCGGGGCCAGCATCCACGGGCGGTGGTTTTCGTTGCGCCAGCGACAGGTATCAAACACGCGGGTTTTGTACAGGTCTTTCAGCGGGTTATAGCCGCCGTTCATATCGCCGTAGATGGTGCAATAACCCACCGCCACCTCGGATTTATTGCCGGTGGTCAGCAGCATCTCGCCAAACTTGTTCGACATCGCCATCAGCATCAGCCCGCGCAGACGGGATTGGATGTTTTCCTCGGTCAGCCCCGGTTCGGTGCCCGCGAACAGATCGGCCAGCGCGTCACCCACCGCGTCTTGCGGGCCAGAGATCGACACCGTGTCCAGACGGCAGCCCAGCGCATGGGCCACCTGCGACGCATCATCCAAGCTGTGTTGCGAGGTGTAGCGCGACGGCAGCATCACACAGCGCACGTTTTGCGGCCCGATGGCATCGGCGGCGATGGTGGCGACGATGGCACTGTCAATCCCGCCCGACAGGCCCAGCAGCACCTTTGAAAATCCGGTCTTGGCCAGATAATCCTTCAAAGACAGCACCATGGCGTGATAGTCCGCCTCATGCGCGCGGGGCAGCAGGGACATCATTCCCGGCAAGGCACGCCAGCCCTCGGTGGTTTCCTCAAAGTCGATGTGGGTGATGCAGGCGTCAAACTGCGGCAGTTGCGCCATCAACACGCCGCCGGGGTTCAGCACGAAAGAGGCGCCGTCGAACACCTGATCATCCTGCCCACCGATCATGTTGAGATACACCAGCGGCAATCCGGTTTCCACCACGCGGGCCACCATCAGATTGGTGCGCACGGCGGGTTTGCCGCGATGATAGGGCGAGCCGTTGGGGATCAGCAAAATCTGCGCGCCAGATTCGGCCAGCGTTTCGCAGACCTCGGAATGCCACGCATCCTCACAGATCGGGCTTCCAATCCGCAAGGGCCCGACGCGGTAAGGGCCTTGTGGCGGGGCCGAGGCGAAGAGGCGCTTTTCGTCAAAGACGCCATCGTTGGGCAGATCGTGCTTGAGGATGGTGGCGGCAATCCTGCCGTTTTCCAGCACATAGAACGCGTTGTAAAGCCGCCCGTCGCGCAGATGCGGACCACCGATGCCAAGGGCCGGGCCATCGGTGATCTGCGCCGCCAGATCGGCAATCGCCTGCATGGCATGGGCGGTGAAGGCCGGTTTTTGCACCAGATCCTGGGTTTGATAACCGGTGATGAACATCTCGGGCAGCGCCACCATCTGTGCACCCGCCGCACGCCCCTGCTGCCATGCGTCCAGCGCAAGGGCCGCATTGGCCGCAATCGCCCCCACGGTCGGGTTCAGTTGCGCAAGGGTCAGGCGAAAGCGATCGGCCATGGGGCGGCTCCGGTTCAGAGTTTCCATGGTTATAGCGGGTTCACCGGCAAGGGAAAGCCAAAGCCCGACCCTGTGGCTTGTCAGCTTGGGGGTGGCGCGGCTAAGGTGGCTGCGGGTAATTGGGTGGCACAAAGATGCGACAGACCGGAATGATGCGGATCGGGGCAATGGTGGTGCTGCTGTCAGCAGGCGCTGCGTTTGCGCAGGCCGAGGGCGAGGTGATCACCAAGAAGTATGAAAACGGCTCTGTCTACGAGGGCACCTTCAAGGCGGGGTTGCAAGATGGCATTGGCACCTACACCCTGACCAATGGGTTTGAATATACGGGCGGCTGGGTGGCAGGTGTCATTCAGGGCGCGGGCGTGGCGCGCTATCCCAACGGGTCGGTCTATGACGGCGCGTTCGCCAAGGGCCTGCCGGATGGCAAAGGCAAAATCACCTATGCCGATGGCGGCAGTTATGAAGGTGACTGGCAGGCGGGCAAGATCACCGGCAAGGGCCGGGCGGTATCGGCAGGTGGGCTGGTTTATGAGGGCGCATTTCTGGAAGGCGCGCGTCACGGCATAGGCGTGACCACCGATGCCTCGGGCAATCGGTACGAGGGCAACTGGGCCGAGGGGCTGAAGGATGGCGCGGGCAAGAACACCTATGCCGATGGCGCGGTCTATGATGGCGCTTGGGTCAAGGGCGCGCGGGCGGGCAAGGGCACGCTGACGATGCCCGATGGTCTGACCTATGTCGGCGACTGGGCGGCGGGGCAGATCAACGGGGTCGGCAGGCTGACCCAACCGAATGGCGATGTGTACGATGGGCCGTTCGTCGAAGGGCTGCGGCAGGGTGAGGGCCTTGTCACCTATGCCATGGGCGACCGCTATCAGGGCGGCTTCATGGCGGACAAGCGCGCGGGCAACGGCACCTTCACCGCCAAGGATGGCAGCAGTTACACCGGTGCCTGGGTCGCGGGGGCGATGCAGGGCGCGGGCCGGATGGTCTATGCCGATGGCTCGACCTATGAGGGCAATTTCAAGGCCGACCGCCCCGATGGCGCGGGAAAGATCACCTACCCCGACGGCTCTGGCTATGAGGGCGCCTGGGTGGCAGGCGCGATGACCGGGCGCGGCAAGATCGCCTATGCCAACAAGGCGGCCTATGACGGTGCGGTGGTGGCGGGCCAGCCGCAAGGCATCGGCGTGATGACCTATGGCGATGGGTATCGCTATGAGGGCGGCTGGAAAGCAGGCCTGCGCGACGGCGTCGGCACTGCCACTTGGGCCGATGGCACCATGTACAAGGGCAATTTCCGCGCCGGTCTGCGCGACGGCAAGGGCGAGTTGGTGCAGTCCGACGGCTTTCGCTACTCCGGTGATTGGTTGGCCGGTGAAATGCAGGGGCAGGCGGTGGCGACCTATCCGTCAGGCGATGTCTATGAGGGCGGCTTTGTGCAGGGCAAACGCGACGGCGCGGGCAAGCTGACCTACAAGGGCGGCGAAGTGTCAGAGGGCATCTGGAAGGCCGGGATCATGACCGGGCCCTTGCCCGCTGCGGTGCCGGAAGAAGCGGTTCCTGTGGCCCCGGTTGATCCGTAACCCTGCGCTTTGCTCTGACCCATGCTGCTTTGACGCCGGACCACGAAGGACGTGGTCAGGCCATTCCCTGTGATATCGGTCAATTCGGGGCATGGTTTGCGCCAATCACCCACCAGATCGGCGCTGCCCCCTGTCCAGCTTGCCACGACACTGCCCCTTCATCTGTCTGTTAAATATCCCCCGCGGAGCGTCCAACCGCCGCCCCGGACGCGCCCGTTCCAAGCCGCCGCAGGCCACCACCTTGCCCGCTAAACCAAGGCCCCCGCCCGCAGCCGCACCAAAAACCCCGCCGCATCGGCCAAGACCGCCTCGCGGTGCGCGGCCCCCATCTTGTCCCAGACCCGGTACATCTGCGCCATCCTTGGATTGCCCACAAAGCGCTCGCGGTGGCGCATCAGGAAATCCCAATACAGCAGGTTGAACGGACAGGCCGCCGGGCCCGATTTTTCCTTCACCTTATAGGCACAGCCACCGCAGTAATCCGACATCCGGTCGATATAGGCCCCCGACGACACATAGGGCTTCGATCCCACCACGCCGCCATCGGCAAACTGGCTCATCCCGATGACATTCGGGGCCTCGACCCATTCAAACGCATCAACATAGACCGCCAGATACCATTCATGCACTTGGGCCGGATCGACCCCGGCCAACAGCGCGAAATTCCCCGTCACCATCAACCGTTGAATGTGATGCGCATAGCCCATGTCGCGGGTTTGGGCGACGGCATGCGACAGGCAGGCCATCTTGGTTGGCGCCCCCCAATAGAGCGGCGGCAGCGCGGCCTCATGGCCCAAGACGTTGCGGCTGGTGTAATCCGGCCCCTGCAGCGCCCAGATGCCACGCATGAATTCGCGCCAGCCGATGATCTGGCGGATGAAGCCTTCCACCGCATTCAACGGCGCTTCCCCCGCGTGATAGGCGGCTTCGGCGCGCTGGCAGACCTCCAGCGGGGCCAAGAGGCCAAGGTTCAGATAGGGCGAGATCAGCGCATGCGACAGCGTCGGATCATCGCGCAGCATGGCGTCTTGTTCATCGCCAAAGGTCTTCAGCGCGTGGGAGATGAAATGGTCCAGCACCTGCAGGGCCTGCGCGCGGTCGGTGGCCCAATGGAAGGGTGCCGGGTTGCCGAAATGCTGAAAGCGGTGCGTGACCATGGCCAGCACGGCCTGCGTTTCCGCATCCGGGTCAAAGCGCGGCGGTCGGGGCCGAAACAGGTCGGGCTTGGCGGGCTTGCGGTTGTCATGGTCGAAGTTCCACTGCCCGCCGATGGGCTTGTCGCCCGCCATCAGAAGCCCGGTCTTGCGGCGCATGTCGCGGTAGAAATACTCCATCCGCAGCTGTTTGCGGTCGCTCGCCCAAGCGGTGAACGCGGCCTCGGAACAGAGGAATCGGTCATCGGCCAAGCTGGTCACCGTCAGCGGCAGATCATCCAGCAACCCCTGCAACCGGTGCTCACCGCAGCGGGTGGCAACGACCTGATCCGCGCCAAATTCCGCCGCCCGGCGCAGCAGCTCGCCCGGGATGGTCTGGCTGTTGGCCGGATCATCCAAAGCGGAATAGGCCACGCGCCAGCCCGCAGCCCGCAGCCCGGCTGCAAACTTGCGCATCGCCGTCAGGATCAACACAATCTCCTGTGGATGGTGCGGCACCGATTTGCCCTCGGCCATCACCTCGGCCATCACCACGATGTCACGCGCCGGATCGCCCGCACGCAAAGCCGCCACATCCGGCGTCAACTGATCGCCCAGCACCAGGATCAGACGCGGCTTCACCACGGAATGACCTGTCCGGCCCAATCATGAAACCCGCCCGACTGCGCCGGAGTCAACTTATCCAACACCGCCAGCACATGCGCCGCAGCCACATCCGGCGTCACCTTGTCATGGCCATAGCCTTCGGTGAAGCCCGTCGCCACGGTTCCGGGGTGCAAACAGGCCAAGACCGCCAGCGGATGGCTGCGCGCCACCTCAATCGCCGCCGTGTGGATCAACTGATTCAGCGCCGCCTTGGACGCCCGGTAGGCATACCACCCGCCCAAGCCATTGTCGCCAATCGACCCGACCCGCGCCGACAGCACGCCGACATGGGCCACGCGATCCTTCGGCAACAGCCGCAGCATATGCTTGACCACCAAAGCCGGACCGATCGCATTGACGGCAAACTGCGCCGCCAACCCGGCGCCGTCCAAGGCCCGCAAAGTCTTTTCGGGCCGCCCGCCCGCGCCGCCCAAAGCCCCGGTTGCCACCAACATCCGGTCAAACGTGCCCGACAGGCCCCCCATCACCCGCGCGATGCTGGCCTCATCCGTCACATCCAGCCCGTCGGCTGACCGCGACAGCCCCACCACTTCACCCCGCACCGCCAGCGCGTCCACCAAGGCCGCCCCAATCCCGCCCGACGCCCCAACCACCAATGACCGCATGCTGTCCTCCGTTCGCCCTTAGCTAGTCGCAAATCCCGCCCCGGCCATTGCTGTTTTGAAAATACTCTTCTTTCATTGCCCCGCGCGCGCCGCATCAAAAGCCCGCCGCGGCAGCCCGCTTGAGAGGTGGCTCGATGCCACCCGAAAGCGGCCCCTTTTTTCGGCGGCCCCCTTCCCTTCCAAAGAATCGCCCGTATAGTCAGATCCATGACACAGGACACCCTCATTGCCTTGGCCAGCATCGCATCCGTTGCGATGGCGGCGCAGGGTTGTTTGGCCTGCCCCCGTGGGCTGCTTCTTCTTACCCGCTTCTGAGCGTGCCTTGGGGCGCGACCGCTCAGACCGGATCAGCGCCCAAGGGAAAGCAGCAAAACTCCAAGGAACACCATCATGACTGACAAGGCATCCCAACCGCGCGTGATCATTTTTGACACCACCCTGCGCGATGGCGAACAATCCCCCGGCGCCACCATGACGCATGAGGAAAAGCTGGAAATTGCCAGCCTGCTGGATGAGATGGGCGTCGATGTGATCGAGGCCGGGTTTCCGATTGCCTCGGAAGGTGACTTCAACGCGGTGTCGGAAATCGCAAAGCGGTCGAAAAACGCCACCATCTGCGGCTTGGCCCGTGCCAATTACAAAGACATCGATCGCTGCTGGGAGGCTGTGAAACACGCGCGCAGCCCGCGCATTCACACCTTCATCGGCACCTCGCCCTTGCACCGCGCGATTCCGAACCTGACCATGGATCAGATGGCGCAGCGCATCCACGACACCGTGACCCACGCCCGCAACCTGTGCGACAACGTGCAGTGGTCGGCGATGGACGCGACACGGACCGAGCATGACTATCTGTGCCGCACGGTGGAAATCGCCATCAAGGCCGGGGCCACCACGATCAATATTCCCGACACCGTGGGCTACACCGCGCCGCGCGAAAGCGCCGAACTGATCCGCATGTTGCTGGAACGGGTGCCGGGCGCGGATGGGGTGATCTTTGCCACCCATTGCCACAATGATCTGGGCATGGCGACGGCGAACAGCCTTGCCGCTGTCGATGCAGGTGCGCGGCAGATCGAATGCACGATCAACGGTCTGGGCGAACGCGCGGGCAATACGGCACTGGAAGAGGTGGTGATGGCGCTGCGCGTGCGCAATGACATCATGCCTTACCGCACCCAGATCGACACCACCAAGATCATGAATCTGTCGCGGCGGGTGGCGTCGGTGTCCGGCTTTGCGGTGCAGTTCAACAAGGCCATCGTCGGCAAGAACGCCTTCTTGCACGAATCCGGCATACATCAGGACGGGGTGCTGAAAAACGTCGAGACGTTCGAGATCATGCGGCCTGCCGACATTGGCCTGTCGGCGCATAACATCGCGATGGGCAAACATTCGGGCCGGGCGGCGTTGCGGGCGAAGCTGAAAGAGCTGGGGATCGAGGAACTGGCCGAGAACCAGCTCAACGATGTTTTCGTGCGCTTCAAGGCTTTGGCCGACCGCAAGAAAGAGGTCTATGACGAGGATCTGATCGCGCTGGTGTCGGATGAGCAGACCAATGATGCCCATGAATATCTGCAACTGAAAAAGCTGCGGGTGATCTGTGGCACCGAGGGGCCGCAAGAGGCGGATATGGTGCTGAGCATCGACGGGGTGGATCATCATATCGACGCCACCGGCGACGGCCCTGTGGATGCGGCGTTCAACTGCGTGAAAATGCTGTTCCCGCATCAGGCACGGCTGGAGATTTATCAGGTTCATGCGGTGACAGAGGGCACCGACGCGCAGGCGACGGTCTCGGTGCGGCTGCAAGAGGATGGTCGGATCGTGAACGGGTCTTCGGCGGATACGGACACGATCGTGGCCAGCACGAAGGCCTATATCAACGCGTTGAACAAGCTGATCGTGCGGCGGACGAAATCAGCACCGGACAGCGATATGAAGTCGGTGCATTACAAGGATCACTAGGGGTTTTGGCCCCGGTTTTTGGGCGGCAGAGAAAGGTCCCAACTCGGGACCTTTCCTTTATTGTTTTGGATCAATGGGTTGATCCTTTGAATTAGGACTTTCTTCATCTTTGCCCCGCTTGGGCACGCCCGCCGGTCAGTTGTCGCAGGTGCTGGCGGACCACTCTTCTACATAATCGTCATGGGTGGTCCAGCAGGTGGTGGCGGTGCCGTTGGACCCATCCGCACAAATGACCCGCTGATGCCTGCAGCGCGTTTTAGCCTCTCCGTCCGTGAGGTCGGAACTGGTGAACAGAGTTGCAGCCTCGTCGGGCAGCTTTGCAATCTTGTACCAACCCGTGGGGGTGTGGCCCAGATTCTGCAGGTGTGTCAAAGCCGCTGCGCGCGTGCCCGAAAAATAGCTTGTGGCGTCATCCGTCATCGTCGACCTCTCCACAATGTCATGAGTATGGGGTGGGCCAAATCGCGCTAATAGGGAGAGTGACGCGGCGCAATTCGCGGCGTCAACAAGATTTCAGTGCGGAGTGGAAGCTGGGGCGTGAGCGTTTTCGGGTGCTGCGTGAAATGGGGCGTTAGAGCGCCCCAGCCCCCTTCATCTCGGTCAGGGTGTTGCCGCCATCGACCACCAGCATGGCGCCGTTGACATAGGCTGCCGCGCGCGCGGCCAGAAACAGCGCGCAGGCGGCGACCTCGGTGGGCGTGCCGGGGCGGCCGGTGGGGGTGGCGCGTCCGGCACGGATTTCCTTGGCGCTGGAGGAGGCGGTTTCGATCCAGCCGGGCAGGACGGCGTTGCAGGTGATACCGTCGCGGCCATACTCCAGCGCCACCGACCGGGTCATGCCGGTGATGGCGGCCTTGGCGGTGCTGTAGCCCGATGATCCGTCAATCGTCACCAGCGGCCCGGTGACGGAGGCGATGTTGACGATCCGGCCATAGCCTGCCGCCTGCATCGCGGGCAAAGCGGCACGGATGCAATGGAAGGTGACGCCGACATTCAGCGCCATGTGATGCGCGAAATCGGCATCCGACAGCCCGCCCAGCTTTGCCCGCTTCACCCGTTTGCCGCTTTGCACCATGCCGGCGTTGTTGACCAAAATTTGCGCCGGCCCCAGCCGTTCGGCCACTGACGCGAACAGGCCCGCCGCTTGTGCCGGATCGGTCAGGTCGGCGATGTGGGACAGGCAGCCCAGTTCTGCGGCGCGGTCGTGGATGCGGGCGGTGGTGGCACTGATGCACACCCGCGCGCCTGCCGCGACAAGCGCGCGGGCGATGGCAAAGCCGATGCCGCTTGGGCTGCCCGCGCCCGTGACCACTGCCACCTGTCCGGTGAAATCAAACATTGCCGCTGCCCCCATGTTGTCTTCGTTCCTGACGATAGCGGCAGTTTTGCGCGCTGCAACCGGGTCTTGCGGGGTGCCATCACCGGCCCGACGGCTTGGGAGCGGTGTGTATTTGGCCATCATCGCAGGGTGGGGCTTCGGTCTGCCTGCCCCCTGCGGCCCGCTGATTGTTGCAAAAGCACAAGAAATCCGGGCCTGTAGCCAAAAATCCCACCATTTTTGCAGCTTAAATCCCAGACGCCTGTACAGAGCGGAAAGGCGCGGGCCTTTGGCAACGGGCCTTTCCCTGACCCCGCCGTGTCCTTATATGAAGATGCCCGGGTCAATCCGCTTGAGTCGCGGGCGCATTCTTTTTGCGATCAAGGATCAGCCCAGGCATGTCGATACTTTCCAGCCTCTTCTCGTCAGACATGGCGATTGACCTCGGCACCGCCAACACGCTGGTTTATGTGCGCGGCAAGGGTATCGTTTTGAACGAGCCGTCGGTGGTGGCCTATCACACCAAGGATGGCAAGAAGCAGGTGCTGGCGGTCGGTGAGGATGCCAAGCTGATGCTGGGCCGCACGCCGGGGTCGATCGAGGCGATCCGCCCGATGCGCGACGGGGTGATTGCCGACTTTGAAGCGGCGGAAGAGATGATCAAGCATTTCATCCGCAAGGTTCACAAGCGCAACACGTTTTCCAAGCCGAAGATCATCGTTTGCGTGCCGCATGGCGCGACCCCGGTTGAAAAGCGCGCCATTCGTCAGTCGGTCTTGTCGGCAGGCGCGCGGCGCGCTGGTCTGATTGCCGAACCGATTGCGGCGGCGATTGGGGCGGGGATGCCGATCACCGATCCGACCGGGAACATGGTGGTCGATATTGGCGGTGGCACGACCGAGGTGGCGGTTTTGTCGCTGGGTGACATCGTTTATGCGCGCTCGGTGCGCGTGGGTGGCGACCGGATGGATGAGGCGATCATCTCTTATCTGCGCCGCCATCAGAACCTTTTGATCGGCGAGTCGACGGCAGAGCGGATCAAGACCTCCATCGGTACGGCGCGGATGCCCGATGATGGGCGTGGGGCGTCGATGACCATTCGCGGGCGCGATTTGCTGAACGGCGTGCCGAAGGAAACCGAGATCAATCAGGCGCAGGTCGCCGAAGCGTTGAGCGAACCCGTGCAGCAGATTTGCGATGCGGTGATGCAGGCGCTGGAAACCACGCCGCCGGATCTGGCCGCCGATATCGTTGACCGGGGCGTCATGCTGACCGGCGGCGGGGCGCTTTTGGGCGATCTGGACCTGTCCTTGCGAGAGCAGACCGGGCTTTCGATTTCCGTCGCCAATGAGCCTTTGAACTGCGTGGCCTTGGGCACCGGCAAGGCGCTGGAATATGAAAAGCAACTGCGCCATGTGATTGATTACGACAGCTGAACCGTTGGCCTGAACGTCGAACGGATAGAACGGGCCTGCCATGGCAAGAAACCGCACCAACCCGGAAGAATTCTCACGCCCGCTGCGCCGGGTGCTGGTGGGGCTGTTGGTGCTGGTGTTGTTGGGGCTGTTTTTCCTGTGGCGCATTGACAGCCCGCGGGTGGAGCGGTTCCGCTCGGCTTTGGTGGACCGGTTTGTGCCGTCCTTCAGTTGGGCGGCGGCGCCGGTGACGTGGGGCAGCGGGATGGTGGACGACTACCAATCCTACGCGCGTCTTTATGAGCAGAACCAGCAATTGCGCGAAGAACTGCGCCAGATGAAGGCGTGGAAAGAGGCTGCGTTGCAGTTGGAGCAGAAGAATGCCCGGCTGCTGGACCTGAACAAGGTGCGGCTGGACCCAAGGTTGACGCATGTGACGGGGGTGGTGCTGGCCGACAGTGGCAGCCCGTTCCGCCAGTCGGTGCTGCTGAACGTCGGCGCGCGCGACGGCATTCGCGACGGTTGGGCCACGATGGACGGCATCGGGCTGGTGGGGCGGATTTCCGGCGTGGGGCGCGAGACGTCCCGCGTGGTGCTGCTGACAGACAGCAACAGCCGGGTGCCGGTGACGGTACAGCCTTCGGGGCAAAGGGCGATCCTGTCGGGCGACAACTCGGCCACACCTCCGCTGGAGTTTCTTGAGGACAGCGACACGGTGCAGGCGGGCGACCGGGTGGTGTCGTCGGGCGATGGCGGGGTGTTTCCGGCGGGGTTGCTGATTGGCACCGTGGTGTTTGAAACCGACAGCCGGCTGCGGGTGCTGCTGGCGGCGGACTATCAGCGGCTGGAATTTCTGCGGGTGCTGCGCAGCCATGACTTGGTGCCGATCACCGACACCGGCGCGCTGATCGCGTTGCCGCCGGTGCAAGGCCCGCCCGCGCCGCCAGTGACGCCCGAACCCGCCCCCGAAGGCGACGGCAATGATTGATGGGCTGACCCGGTCGATCTGGCTGCATCGGTTGCTGTTTGTGGCGGCGGCGCTGGGGCTGCTGTTTTTCCGTTTGCTGCCCTTGGGGTCGACGGCAGGTGATCTGCCCGGCCCCGATATTGTGTTGTGCGTCGTCTTTGCTTGGACCATGCGCCGCCCCGATTACCTGCCCGTCCTGCTGATCGCCGCCGTGGTGTTGCTGGAGGATATGATCCTGATGCGGCCACCGGGGCTTTGGACGGCTTTGGTGATCCTTGCGTCCGAATTCGTGCGGGGTCGCGTTGCACTGACTCGTGAATTGAGCTTTGGCGTCGAATGGCTTTTGGTGGCGGGGCTGATGGTGGGCATGTTGCTGAGCTACCGGATTGCCTTTGCGATCGTGCTGTTGCCGCAGCCCGGCTTTGGCTTTGCGATGGTGCAGGTGATCTGGTCGATTGTCTGCTATCCGCTGGTGGTGGCGGTGTCGCGCTACGGGCTGGATCTGCACAAACCCGCGATGGGTGAAATCGACGATTATGGTCGTCGGATGTAAGGAAGTCAGATGAGACGCGCGCCCCGCGATACCGAAGCCACGTCCAAACGCGTCACCCGACGTGCGCTGTTCATTGGCGCGGGCATGGCGGCGATGGTCACGGCTTTGGGCGCGCGGATGCGCTATCTGGGGGTGGAACAGGCCGACCAGTACCGGCTGCTGGCCGAGGAAAACCGCATCAACATCCGGCTGATCCCACCCGAGCGGGGCTTGATTCAGGATCGCAACGGCAAGCTGATCGCGGGCAACGAACTGATTTACCGGGTGGTGATCACCAAGGAAACCGCCGCCGAGGGTGTGGGCGGGGTTGAGGGTGTGTTGAACCGCCTGTCGCACATCATCCCGATGACCACCGAGGATCTGGACGACGCCCTGAAGGTTTTGGAGCGCAACAGCGCTTTTGTGCCGGTGACGGTGGCGGACCGGCTGAACTGGGAGGATTTTTCAAAGATCGCGGTCAACGGCCCTGCCCTGCCCGGCGTGACGCCCGAAGTTGGCCTCAGCCGGGTTTATCCGCGCGATATCGATCTGGCGCATGTGGTGGGCTATGTCGGCCCGGTGTCGGAAAAAGACCTTGAGGCGCTGGAGAGCCCCGATCCGTTGCTGCGCATCCCGAAGTTCCAGATCGGCAAGATCGGGGTGGAAAAGTGGATGGAAGACACCCTGCGCGGATCTGCGGGCACCAAGCGGATCGAGGTCAACCATGTCGGCCGCGTCATGCGCGAGTTGGACCGGATCGAGGGCGTGCCGGGGGGCGATTTGACCCTGACCATTGACGTCGACGTGCAAAACTTTGTGCAGGCGCGGCTGGGCGAGGAAAGTGCGGCCTGCGTGGTGATGGATGTGCGCAACGGCGACATCATCGCGGCGGTGTCGTCGCCGTCGTTTGACCCGAACCTGTTCGTGCGCGGAATTTCGCGGGCCGATTACTCTCTGCTGACCGAAAATGACCACCGCCCGCTGGCAAACAAGGTGGTGCAGGGGGCCTATCCACCGGGATCGACGTTCAAGATGGTGACGGCGCTGGCGGCGCTGGATGCGGGCGTGATCGACGCGGAAACCACGGTGTACTGCCCCGGTTATCACGAGGCGGGGGGCCGCAAGTTTCACTGCTGGAAGCGCGGCGGTCATGGCACCGTGAACCTGAAGCGGTCGCTGTCGGAAAGCTGTGACGTCTATTACTATGAAATCGCGCAGAAGGTTGGCATCGACAAGATTGCCGAGATGGGCCGCAAGCTGGGCCTTGGGATGCGTCACGATCTGCCGATGTCGGCGATCACCGAAGGGGTGATGCCCGACAAGGCGTGGAAGCTGGAAAAGCAAAAGGCGGAATGGGTGATCGGCGACACCATCAACGCGTCGATCGGTCAGGGCTTTGTGCTGACGTCACCCTTGCAACTGGCGGTGATGACGGCGCGGATTGCGGGCGGATCGACGGTCAAGCCGCGCATCATCAAGGCGGTGAACGGGCGGGAAGTTCCGGTCGAAGAGACAGAGCCACTGGGGGTGGACGGGTCGATCCTGCGCTCGGTTCAGGGCGGCATGTTTGAGGTGATGAACGGACCGCAGGGCACGGCACGCTCGGCACGCATTGCCGATGACGCGATGCGGATGGCGGGCAAGACCGGCACCGCGCAGGTGCGCAACATTTCGACGGCAGAGCGGGACACCGGCGTGGTGGCCAATGAGCGGCTGCCGTGGAAGCAACGCGACCACGCGTTGTTTGTCGGGTTCGCCCCTTCCGAGAACCCGCGTTACGCGGTGTCGGTGGTGGTGGAACATGGCGGCGGCGGATCAGCCGTGGCCGCTCCGATTGCGCGCGATGCGATTCTGCGGGCGATGTCGGACGGATTGCCCGCGCTG
Source organism: Pseudorhodobacter antarcticus (assembly GCA_945860375.1). The sequence continues at coordinate 37,383 of CAMAQR010000002.1, read as the reverse complement.
ACCGCCTATCCTGCCGATCAACGTGGCCGGATGGAGACGCTGTTGAACGCGCTGCAGCTGCGCCTGCCCGACGGGTCGCGCCCCGTCACCACCAAAGCATAGGGGGCGGCATGAGTTTTCTGGAATACCGCCTGAAATCGGTCCCGGCGGGGCTGTCCAAGGTGTTTTACATCCATTGGGCGCTGATCCTTGTGGTGACAGCGGTGGCGGCGATTGGCTGGCTGATGCTGTATTCGATCGCGGGGGGCAACATCGACACCTGGGCGATGCCGCAGATCAAGCGGTTCGGTTTGGGGTTGGCGGTCCTGTTCATCGTGGCCTTCGTGCCGATCTGGTTCTGGCGCAGCATGTCGGGGATGGCCTACGGCGTCTCGATGATTTTGCTGCTGATCGTCGAGTTTTTCGGCGTGGTCGGCATGGGCGCGCAGCGGTGGATTGATCTGGGCTTCATGCGGTTGCAGCCATCCGAGTTGATGAAGGTGACGCTGGTGATGATGCTGGCGGCCTATTACGATTGGCTGGATGACAAGAAAGTCTCGCGGCCGCTGTGGGTGCTGATGCCGGTGGTCCTGATCGCGGCGCCAACGGTGCTGGTGCTGATGCAGCCAAATCTTGGCACCTCGGTGATGCTGATCGCGGCGGGCGGTGCGGTGATGTTTGCCGCCGGGGTCAGCTTTTGGTATTTCGCCGGGGTGATCGGGATTGTGGGCGGGGCGGTGACGGCGGTGTTCACCTCGCGCGGCACGCCGTGGCAGTTGCTGCATGACTATCAGTATCGCCGGATTGACACGTTCCTTGACCCCTCCGCCGATCCGTTGGGCGCGGGGTATAACATCATTCAGGCCAAGATCGCGCTGGGGTCCGGGGGCTGGGCGGGCAAGGGGTTCATGCAGGGCACCCAAAGCCGGCTGAATTTCCTGCCCGAAAAGCACACCGATTTCATCTTTACGACGCTGGGCGAAGAGTTCGGCTTTGTGGGCGCCTTCTCGCTGTTGATCCTGTATGCGCTGATATTGGTGTTTTGCCTGATTGCGGCGGTGCAGAACAAGGACCGGTTCAGCCAATTGCTGATCATCGGGGTGGCGGTGAACTTTTTCCTGTATATCGCGGTGAACCTGTCGATGGTGATGGGGATGGCCCCGGTGGTGGGGGTGCCGCTGCCGCTGTTGTCTTATGGCGGGTCGGCGACTTTGGTGATCTTGCTGGCCTTCGGGTTGGTGCAAAGCGCGATTGTGCACAGGCCACGATGAGGGGGCCAAAATGAGCAGGCACCGGCGGTTTCTGTGGGCCTTTGCCTTTGGCGCGGCGCTGTTTGCCGCCGTGCAATTCGCGCCAATGTCGGCGGCGTTGCGGGCGCTTTTGGGGGTGAATGCGTTCTTTGTGATCTACTTGGCCCTGATGCTGCGCTTTGCCCAAACTGCCAGCCTGGATGATCTGCGCCAGCATGCCGAACAGGCGGATGAGGGGTTGGGGTTTATCTTTGCACTGGCCGTCATGGCGGTGGCGGTCAGTCTGACGGCGATCGTGCTGGTGCTGACCGGGCCTGCGGTGGGGATCTGGGCGCAATTGCTGGCGCTTTCGGCGGCACCTTTGGGCTGGGGCATGGTGCATGTGCTGGCGGGGTTTCACTATGCGCACCTGTATTTCCGCCCCGAAGGCAAAGTGGCGCGTGGCGGCCTTGTCTTTCCGGGCAAGACTGCGCCGGGGGTTTGGGATTTTCTGTATTTCTCATTCGGCATTGGCATGACAGCGCAGGTGTCTGATGTGGTCACATCGTCAACCGCGCTGCGCAAAGTGGTGCTGGTGCATGCGGTGGCGTCGTTCTTTTACAACACCGTCATTCTGGCGTTGGCGGTGAATGCGGCGGTATCGGCTGGCTTGTAACCGCATCGCGTGCCGCATAGCCTGCGCCAAATCTCAGGAGCCCCGCCGATGCCCGTAACCGTCTACTACGCCTGCCCCAGCCGCTGGGAAGATTATGCGCTGCTGCTGCCCGAAGCCTTGCGCGCGTTGGGGGTGGATGCGGTGCTGGTGACAGAGGCGCCCGACCCCGCGGCGGTGGATTACATCATCTACGCGCCGTCGTCGCCGTTGCAGGATTTCACGCCGTTTGTGAATGTGAAAGCGGTGCTCAGCCTGTGGGCGGGGGTCGAACGCATCGTCGGCAATGCCAGCTTGACGCAGCCTTTGTGTCGGATGGTGGACGACGGGCTGACCGAGGGCATGGTGGAATGGGTGGTGGGGCACACATTGCGCCATCATCTGGGAATGGACCGCCATATCATCAATCCGGGCCATGTCTGGGACCCGACTTGCCCGCCTTTGGCGCGGGAACGCCCGGTGACGATGCTGGGCATGGGGGCACTGGGGGCTGCCTGCGCACAGGCTTTGGCCGCGCTGCACTTTCCGGTGACGGGATGGAGCCGGACCGCGAAAGAGGTGGCCGGGGTGGCTTGCGTTCACGGTGAGGCGGGGCTGGAGGCGGCGCTGCAAGGCGCACAGATCGTGGTGACGCTGCTGCCGAAAACGCCGGAGACCGAAAACCTGCTGGATGCGCGGCGGTTGGCGATGCTGCCGCGCGGGGCGGTGATCCTGAACCCCGGGCGCGGGCCCTTGATAGATGATGACGCGCTTTTGGCGGCGCTGGACAGCGGGCAGATCGGGCATGCCACGCTGGATGTGTTCCGGGTGGAGCCGCTGCCTGCGGGGCATCGGTACTGGTCGCACCCCGGCGTGACGGTGTCGCCGCATGTTGCTGCCGACACAAGGATTTTGGGCGCGGCGCGGGTGCTGGCCGAGAACATCAGGCGCGGCGAGGCAGGCGAGCCGCTGCTGTATCTGGTGGACCGCGCGCGCGGGTATTGAGGCAGGGGATCAAATCCTTGCCAGAAGGCTTGGCGGCGGCGGCGCGCGTCGGGATTGGAACAGTCTTTCGCCAAACCCTGACAGAGCCTGACAAAAACAGGGGCAGTCCATGAAATACGCGACGGGGGCCATGCTGATCGTGCTGGCCGGGGTTCTTTGGTCTGTGCAAGGGCTGATCATCCGGCTGATCCCGGACACCGGGGCTTGGGCGATTTTGGTCTGGCGATCGGTGGGGATGCTGCCCGTGCTGCTGGCGTGGATCGCGGTGCAGTCGCGCGGCCGGGTGGTGACGGAAATCCGGGCGGTGGGCTGGCCGGGGGTTTGGGGCGGCTTGGGTCTGGTGATGGCATTTTCGGGCGCGATTTATGCGTTTCAGGCCACAAGCGTTGCCAATGCGGTGCTGCTGTTTTCCGCCTCGCCGTTCTTTGCCGCGATTTTGGGGCGGGTCTTGCTGGGCGAACAGGTCAGCGCGCTGACGTGGTTTGCCATTGTGCTGGCGGCGGTGGGCATTCTGGTGATGGTCGGCGGTGGCATGGCGGGCGGGGCCATGGATGGCAATCTGGCGGCGCTGATTTCGGCGCTGGGATTTGCGGTGTTCACGGTGACTTTGCGCTGGGGAAAACTGGCCAACATGCTGCCTGCGGTGGCTTTGGGGGGGATGTTTTCGATCATCGCCGGGGCGGTGGCATTGGCGGTTCTGGGCCAGGATTTGCTGATTTCACCGCGCGAGGCGGGGATTGCCGCGTTGATGGGGGCGGTGACATTGACCGGGGGCATGTTGCTGTTCACGCTTGGCAGCAAGGTGGTGCCCGCAGCGCAAGCGACATTGCTGTCGCTGGTCGAGGTGTTGCTGGCACCTTTGTGGGTTTGGGTTTTGTTGGGGGAAACCGTGTCGCAGGGCACGTTGATCGGTGGCGCGGTGCTGTTGGGGGCGGTGGTTCTGAACGCCTATGGCGGGCGCGGGGCACGGGGTTAGGGCGCCTGACCCGCACCCTAGCGGTTGCGGCGAAAGAACCTTGTGCGGGTGTAAAGGTCTTCCATGCGTTTCAGGCGGGTTTCGGTGTCGGCCCATGACAGGGTTTGCACTGCGGCCAGCAGGGTTTCGACCAGCACCATCAGGGACACGTTGCTGTCCCATGCCGAGGGCGCCTCGATGTGGCAGCACAGGGTGTGGCGGGCGTGGGCGGCGGCGGGGGAGACCCAGCGATCGGTGATCAGGATGATCTCGGCACCTTGGTCGCGGGCCAGTTCGGCCACTTGCAGCACGGCGTTTTCATAGCGGCGGATGTCGAACACCAGCAACACATCGCCCGGCGACATATCCAGCAAGGCCGGTGGCCAGGTGTTGGCGCTGTCCGACAGCAGGGTGACTTCGGGACGCACCACCTTCATCAAGGAGGTGAAGTAATCGGCCATGGCATGGGTGATGCGGCCGCCCATGGCAAAGACGCGGCGGTTGGGGTCGGCCAGCAGGACGGCACTGGCGTCAAATTCCGCATGGTCGATCTGACCCAGCGTCGCTTGCAGGTTGGACATCACCGCATCGGCAAATCGGTTCAGGATATGGGTCACGGGCACGCCACCCGCCCAGCGGTCATGTTTGGCCAAGGGCGAGACCAGCATCGCCTCGACCTCGCCGCGCAGGGCGGCTTGAAAGTCGGGATAGCCCTTGTAGCCCAGCTTTTGCGCCAGACGCACCACGGTGGGGGTCGACACCAGCGCGGCTTTGGCCAGAATGGTGATCGAGCCAAGGGCCGCCACCGGGTAATGCGACAGGATATGCCCGGCCAGTTGCCGTTCCGCCCGGGTCAGATCGGGCAAGGCGGTCCGCAATTGTTCGTCCACTGGCATCAAGAGATTGGCCATATTGTACCCTTTCACACCCAGCACTGCGGTCGTTATCACACCGACATGCTGCCACATTGGAAAACATTGTAACAGCGGCGCGCGAAAAGAAACAATCTTGACAGAATTGCGACAAGAGGTGAACCTTTGGCCAAAGCATGAGGATGAATCGCCATAATGGGCGCGAAAGCCAAGTCAGAGGTGGCGGATCTGTTCCCGCCGGTGATCGAAAATGACGCCGCGTTGGGGCGGTTCATTCTGGTGTGCGAACATGCGTCGCGTGCAATCCCGCCACGCTGGGGGGACATGGGGCTGTCAGAGGCACAGCAGGCGGCGCATATCGCTTGGGATCTCGGTGCTTTGGGCGTGGCGCGGGGTTTGGCCGAGCGGTTGGACGGGGTGCTGTTTCACGCGCCGGTCAGTCGGGTGGTTTATGACTGCAACCGCGCCCCGGATATGGCCGGAGCGATGCCGGTCCGGTCCGAGGTGCATGACATACCCGGCAATCAAGGCGTGACGCCGCAAGAGCGTCTGGCGCGGACCGATGCCGTTTACCTGCCCTTCCATGACGCGCTGCATGGGTTGATCGCGCGGCGGATTGCGCGCGGATTGCGGCCCGTGGTGATCACTGTGCACTCATTTACGCCGGTCTATTTTGGCAAACCCCGAAGGGTGGAGTTTGGGGTGATCCATGACGCGGACCCCGCTTTGGCGGTGGCCATTCATGCCGCTGCGCTGAAAACCACGCGGCTGCACGCGGCCTTGAACGCGCCCTATTCTGCGGCTGATGATGTGACGCACACGCTGCGGCTGCACGCGACGCCTTACGGGTTGCCCAACGCGATGCTGGAAATCCGCAACGATCTGATCGCAACAGCCGATGCGGAAACTGCGATGGCGGATCAGTTGGCTCCGGTTCTCAACATGGGGTTGGTGGAGATACAGCGGCAAGCCAAAGCCAGTTGATCGCCTGCTTGAGGGATCATTGGGGCAGTTGCCCCGCGCAACAGGCACGCCCCACCAAAGGGGCCAACAGTGGAGCACCCGGATATGCCCGGCAATATGACACTTGATGAGCTAAAGGCCGCCGTGAAGGCTGGCGAGATTGACACCGTTCTGGTGGCTGGCATCGACATGCAGGGCCGCCTGATGGGCAAGCGGTTCCATGCGCAATTCTTTGTGGATGGCGGCTGGGAAGAAACCCATTGCTGCAACTATCTGCTGGCCGTGGACATGGAGATGAACACGGTTCAGGGCTATAAATCGTCGAACTGGCAGACGGGCTATGGCGATTATATCCTGAAGACCGACATGAGCACCCTGCGCCGGGTGCCGTGGCTGGAGGGCACCGCGATGGTGCTGGGCGACACGCTGGACCACCATCACCATCCCGTGCCGCACGCCCCGCGCAATATCCTGAAAGTTCAGGTCGCGCGCGCCCGCGCCATGGGGTTCGAGCCAATGATGGCGACGGAACTGGAGTTCTATCTGTTTGAAAACAGCTACGAATCCCTGCGCGATAGCAATTTCACGGGGTTGAAGCCCGTCAGCGCCTATAATGAGGATTACCACATCTTCCAGACCACCAAGGAAGAGGGCGTCATGCGCGCCATCCGCAATGGTCTGTACGGTGCGGGCATCACCATTGAAAACTCCAAAGGTGAGGCGGACGCGGGGCAGGAAGAGGTCAACTACAAATATTCCGACGCTTTGGACACCGCCGACAACCACACCATCGTCAAGCATGGCATCAAGGAAATCGCCTGGAGCAAGGGCAAATCCGTGACCTTCATGGCGAAGTATGACCACCGCAAGGCGGGGTCTTCCAGCCATTGCCACCAGTCGTTGTGGACGCTGGACGGCAAGCCTGCGTTCAAGGACGAGGCCGACACCCACGGCATGAGTCAGCTGATGAAGCATTACATCGCGGGGCAACTGGCCTATGCGCGGGAGATGACGGTGTTTCTGGCACCCTATGTGAACAGCTACAAACGGTTCACCAAGGGCATGTTTGCGCCGACCAAGGCCGTCTGGTCTGCCGACAACCGCACCGCGGGTTTCCGGGTCTGCGGCGAGCATACCAAGGCGATCAGGGTGGAATGTCGCATTCCCGGCTCCGACGTGAACCCCTATCTGACCTGTGCGGCCTTGCTGGCGGCGGGTCTGGACGGGATCGAGCAAAAGATGGAGTTGGAACCCGAGATGGTCGGCGATATGTATACGGCGGGCAATGTGCGGGAAATTCCGCACAATCTGCGCGAGGCTGCGGATTTGCTGAACAGCTCGGCGATGTATCGCAAGGCGTTTGGCGATGATGTGGTGGACCATTATCACCATGCCGCGCAGTGGGAGATTTCGGAAACCGACCGCGTGGTGACCGATTTTGAAATTCAGCGGCTGTTGGAGCGCGCGTAAACATGGGGTGGGTGTTGAACCCACCCTGACACGGAATGGTGGGTTCAACACCCATCCTACACTCTGCAAGGACGACAAGATGAAACCGATTCAACTGATTTCCCCGGTGGACGGCTCGGTCTATGCCGAACGGATGCCGCTTACGCGCGAGGCGGCCCTTGCGGCGGCGGCGCGGGCCAAGGCTGCGCAAAAGGCTTGGGCCGCGCGGCCTTTGGCGGACCGGATCGCCTTGGTGAAAGCTGCCGTGGCCAACCTGAACGCGATGACCCCGCGTGTGGTGGAGGAACTGGCTTGGCAGATGGGCCGCCCGACGCGGTTTGGCGGCGAGTTCGGCGGCGTCAATGCGCGCACCGACTACATGTCCGAAATCGCGGCCACGACTTTGGCCCCGCATATCATTGAAGACAGTGACAAATTCCGCCGCTATATCGCGCGTGAAGCCTTGGGCGTTGTGTTTATCGTGGCCCCTTGGAATTATCCCTACCTGACCACGGTCAATACTTTGGTGCCTGCCCTGATCGCCGGCAACACGGTGATCTTGAAGCACGCCAGCCAAACCATGCTGGTGGGCGAATGCATCGCCGAGGCGTTTCATGGCGCGGGCATCCCCGAGGATGTGTTCCAGAATGTGGTGCTGGATCATGCGACGACGGAACATCTGATTTCCACCCGCGCGTTCAATTTCGTCAACTTCACCGGGTCGGTTGCGGGGGGTCAGGCAATGGAGCGGGCGGCGGCGGGGACGTTCACGCCTTTGGGGCTGGAACTGGGCGGCAAGGATCCGGGCTACGTTCGTGCCGATGCCGATCTGGAGGCAGCGGTTGACACGCTGATGGACGGCGCGATGTACAACGCGGGCCAATGCTGCTGCGGGATCGAGCGGATTTATGTGCATGAATCGCTGTACGATGCCTTTGTCGAAAAGGCGGTGGCTTGGGTCAAGGCGCTGAAGCTGGGCAATCCGTTCGACGCCGAAAGCACCCTTGGCCCGATGGCGAACAAACGCTTTGCCGCCGTGGTGCGCAGCCAGATTGCCGAGGCAGTTGCGGCGGGCGCCAAGGCGCTGATTGATCCGGCCTTGTTCCCGGCGGATGATGGCGGGGCCTATCTTGCGCCGCAGATTCTGGTCAACGTCGATCATTCGATGCGGGTGATGATGGAAGAAAGCTTTGGCCCCGTTGTGGGGATCATGAAGGTTTCGGGCGATGCCGAGGCGATTGCGCTGATGAACGACAGCCCCTACGGGCTGACCGCAAGCGTTTGGACGCAAGACTATGATACCGGTGCCGAAATCGGCGTGCAGATCGAAACTGGCACCGTGTTCATGAACCGCGCCGATTACCTTGACCCGGCTTTGTGCTGGACCGGGTGCAAAGACACCGGGCGCGGTGGCAGCCTGTCTTATCTGGGCTTCCATTCCGTTACCCGACCGAAATCCTACCATCTGAAGAAGGTACAGAAATGACCCATAGCGTTCCCAACCGGAACTGGTCCTACCCGACCGCGATCAAATTCGGCGTCGGCCGGATTGCCGAACTGGCCGAGCATTGCGCGGCGGCTGGGGTCAAAAAGCCGCTGCTGGTGACCGACAAGGCGTTGGCATCGTTGCCGATCACCGCCAATGCCGTGGCGGTGTTGCAGGCGCATGGGCTTGGGTCGGCGGTGTTTTCGGAAGTTGATCCGAACCCGAACGAAACCAACATGGCCGATGGCATCGCGGTTTATCTTGCGGGCGGCCATGATGGCGTGATCTGCTTTGGTGGCGGGTCGGCTTTGGACCTTGGCAAGATGATTGCGCTGATGGCGCATCAGCGGGCCGATCTGAGCGTCTGGGACCTTGAGGATATCGACGACTGGTACACCCGCGCCGATGGCGCCAAGATCGCGCCGATCATTGCCGTGCCGACGACCGCCGGAACGGGTTCCGAAGTGGGCCGGGCAGGCGTGTTGACCAATTCGGCCACGCATAAGAAAAAGATCATCTTCCACCCCAAACTGTTGCCCGTGGTCACGATTTGCGACCCGGCGCTGACGGTGGGGATGCCGCGTTTCATCACGGCGGGCACGGGCATGGACGCGCTGGCGCATTGCCTTGAGGCCTATTGCAGCCCGTTTTACCATCCGATGAGCCAAGGCATCGCCTTGGAAGGCATGCGGTTGGTGTTTGAAAACCTGCCAAAGGTTTATGCCAACCCGAATGATCTGGACGCGCGGGCGCATATGATGGCGGCGGCGGCGATGGGGGCGACGGCGTTTCAAAAGGGGTTGGGCGCGATCCACAGCCTGAGCCACCCGATTGGCGCGGTGTATGGCACCCACCATGGCACCACCAACGCCGTCGTGATGCCGATGGTGCTGGATTACAACCGCGCCAAGATTGAAACCTTGATCGAACGCGCCGCCGCCTATCTGGGCATCGCGGGCGGGTTCGACGGGTTCCGTGCCGCCGTGATGGCGCTGCGGGCCGAGTTGTCGATCCCGGCCAACCTGACCGCTTTGGGCGTGAAGGCGGACGATCTGGAGATGCTGACCGATATGGCGCTGGAGGATCCGTCTTGTGGCGGCAATCCGGTGGTGATGACGCGCGAAAACACCCGCGCGCTGTTTGACGCCTGCATGTAACCCGTTTTGGGGCGGTTTGCACCGAACCGCCCCGAACCTGCCCCAGCGGACCGAACCATGACTCAGCACCTGACCACCGATATCGCCGTTCTGGGGGCTGGCGTTGTCGGTCTGGCGATTGCCGAGGCCCTGTGTGCCGAGGGGCGGACGGTGGTTGTGGTCGACCCGGGCACGCCCGGCATGGGGGCGTCTTATGGCAATGCGGGCACGATTGCCGATTACGCGGTGATGCCGGTGGGCAGCCCGGATGTGCTGCGCAATCTGCCGTCGCTGCTGTTGGACCGCAACTCTCCGCTGTCGATCCGGCGGGCGGCTTTGCCAAGCCTTGCGCCATGGCTGATGCGCTTTGCGGTGCAGTCATTGCCGGGAGCCACGCGGCGCAATGCGGCGGCGATTGCGGCTTTGGTGGCGGACGCTTGCCCGAGTTGGCAGGCGCTGGCCGACCGCATTGCCGGGGCCGCGATCTTGCAAAACCGGGGCTGTCTGTATCTGTATGAAACTTTGGCGGCCTATCGGGCGGCCGAGGCGGATATGGCGTTTCGGCGCGGCTTGGGGATCTCGGTTGATCTGATCGGTCCGCAGGCTTTGGCCGCGATGGAACCGGGTTTGCCTGCGGTGGAAGGCGGCGCTGCGTTCTTTCCAAAGGCGGTGTTTCTGTCCGATCCGGGCGCGATGATGGCGGCGCTGGCGCAGGCGGTGTTTGCCCGCGCGCAATGCGTGCAGGCGCGGGCGCAAAAGTTGACGCGCCAGATTGACGGTGTGATCGTGGAAGGGCCGGGGCTGCGGCTGCATGCCAAGCGGGTGATCATCGCGGCGGGGGCGCAGTCCCGCGCGCTGGCCTTGCAGGCGGGCGACCGGGTGCCTTTGGACACCGAACGCGGCTATCATGTCGAATGGGACATGGAGACACCACGCCTGTCGCGACCGGCCTGCCCCACGTCACGCGGGTTTTACATGTGCCCGATGACGGGGCGGTTGCGGGTGGCGGGGACGGTCGAATTGGGGGGGCTGACGGCGCCGCCCTCGCCGCACCGGGTGGCCAAGCTGGTGCAGGGTGCGCAAGCGATCTTTCCTGATCTGGGCGCGCCAGACCGGGAGTGGATGGGGTTTCGTCCGTCGATGCCGGATTCACTGCCGGTGATCGGGCCATCTGCGGGCGGAGCGGATGTGATCCACGCTTATGGGCATGGGCACATTGGGCTGACGCTGGCCCCGATCACTGCGCGGTTGGTGGCGGCGCTGGTGGCGGGGCGCGCGCCAGACCTGGATTTGACGCCCTATCTGCCGGGGCGGTTCTAGGTGCAGGTGATCCTGCATCCGGGGTTTCACAAGACCGGCACGTCAAGCCTGCAAGCCTGCCTTGCCATCAACCGCGCGGCGCTTGCGCCTTATGCCCGGATTGTGCTGCTGGACGCATTGGCAGGGCCTGTGCGCTATGCCACCCGCTTTGCCACCGGGGGCGATCTGCTGGATCTGGCGGGGTTTTCGGCGGCGTTTGCAGATGTTTGCGCCGCTGTGGCCGGGGCGGATACGGTGGTGATCAGCTGCGAAGGGCTGTCGGGGCGTACACCGGGCAAGAAGGGCATCGTGGATTATCGCGCGGCGGTGCCCTTGGCGCATGCGATGGCTGCGGGCGTGCGGGCGGTGTTTGGCGGCAAGGCGCGGTTGACGTTGCTGTATACGACGCGCGGCGCGCAGGGCTGGCTGTTGTCGGCGTGGCGGCACAATCTGCTGGGCTACCGCGTGACCGAGGATTTTGACGCCTTCAGCGCGCGCTGTGCCGGGGCTGCCGATTTCGCGGCGATCACCGGGCAGGTTGCACAGACCGTGCGGCGGGCGCAGGTGACTTCGGTGGCGCTGGAGTCGGTGCAAAACGCGCCGCTGGGTCCGGCAGAGGCGGTGCTGGCGCTGTTGGATTTGCCCGAAGCGGTGCGGGCGGGGCTGGTCAATCCGGGTCTGCGCAACATGGGCAGTTCGGCTGACCTGTCGGCGGCGCTGTTGGCTTTGAACCGCAGCGATCTGCCCGACGATGAAGTAAAGCGCCGCAAGACGGCGCTTTTGCGGCCGGGGACTGTGCCCCGGCTTGGCTAGGGCTGTCACATGCCCAGCTGGGCGGTGATCAGCGGCTGCACTTCGGTCCAGCCGCGCCAGATCATGTCCAAAGCCACATACAGGATGATGGCAAGGCCGACATAGGCGATCCAGCGGTGTTTGTGCAGCAATTTGGCGATGAACGAGGCCGCAAATCCCATAAGCGCGATCGACAGCGCCAGACCAAAGATCAAGATGCTGGGATGTTCGCGCGCGGCACCGGCCACGGCCAGCACGTTATCGAGTGACATTGACACGTCGGCGACCAGAATCTGCATGGCGGCCTGACGGAAGGTTTTTTTCGGGCCACCCCCGGCGATCGTGCCGTCGGCGTTCAGGTCTTGCCCCGTCAACGCCTCTTCGGCGCGGTTTTCATCGCCGTGACCGGCGCGCAACTCGCGCCACATCTTCCAGCACACCCACAGCAGCAGCACGCCACCCGCCAGCAAAAGCCCAACGATGGCAAGCAGTTGCGTCGTGGCCAGCGCGAAGATTATCCGCAAGACGGTGGCGGCGGCGATGCCGACCAGAATGGCCTTGGCGCGTTGTTCCTTGGGCAAGCCCGCGGCAGCCAGACCGATCACGATCGCATTGTCGCCAGCAAGGACAAGGTCGATTGTGATCACTTGAAACAGGGCAGTCAGCCCCTCGGGGGTCAGAAATTCCATACGGGGCACCGGGATTGTTGTTGTTGTGGTGTAACTACGGGCTTACGCGGTTGCGATCAACCCGTTTGAACGGGCCATCGCAACCTGACGATCCATTGGCCACGGCCCTGATTTGCTGACGCTGGACATCGGCCAGTGCAGCGGCGGCGGCTTGGGGGTCTTGCAGGAACCGGCCCAAGGCCTGCGTGTCCGCCGCGCCAAGGACGCGGCGCAACACTTTGCCGCCCGCATTGGTCAAAACCGTCAGGCTGGCCTATTGGCCCATCGAGCCCATCCGCAGGCGGAAAGCGACGGCCAGCCGCATCGCGTCATTCCTTCGGACAGTCCAACTTGCCCGCGCGGCGCACGCAGCCGCCTGATGCTGCCGACGGGGGAGTGCCGCCTTTGGCCAGAGACACAACCACTGGCGTTTCCTTGGCCGGGGTAGCGCTGGCTTCGGCAGAGGCTGTTGCCGCGTCAGCCAAAGGATCGGCTGCGTCAAATTCCGTGCCAGATGCCAGTTCCGCCGCTGCCACGGCACCACTTGCCCGCGCTTTGACATAGCCTGCAAAGCCAATCGACGGGCCTTCATGGTTTCGGTTGAACAAATGGAAATCCATGCCAACCCCAACCACGCCAAGGATCAGAACAAAGATAACTGGCAGAATTTTCGACATGATGGCCCCCAATTGCAACACTGTCTTGGTGCAATGCCCCAAGCGTGAGACATCCTTGGGGAGAAAATGCGGCAGCAATGTGGGGGTTACAGCATCCCCGGCACCACTTGATCCGGTGGGCGGTGGCCGTCGGCAAAGGTCTTGATGTTGATGATCACCTTTTCCCCCATCTCGATCCGGCCTTCGACCGTGGCCGAACCCATGTGCGGCAGCAGCACGACATTGGGCAGATCGCGCAGGGTCGGGTTGATCTGGGTGCCGTGTTCATAGACGTCCAGCCCCGCGCCCGCGATTTCGCGGTCCCGCAGGCCGCGTGTCAAAGCATTCTCGTCGATCACTTCCCCGCGTGAGGTGTTGATGATGATGGCCGACGGTTTCAGCAATTTCAGGCGGCGGGCGTTCAGCAAATGGAACGTGGACGGTGTGTGCGGGCAGTTCACGCTGATGATGTCCATGCGAGCGATCATCTGATCCAGACTTTCCCAATAGGTCGCGTCCAGTTCGGCCTCTGCCTCGGGGCGCACGCGTTTGCGGTTGTGGTAATGCACCTGCATCCCAAAAGCCCGCGCGCGCCGCGCCACGGCCTGGCCAATGCGGCCCATGCCAAGGATGCCCAAGCGCCGTCCGCCCAGACGACCGCCCAGAAACGCCATCGGCGACCAGCCTTCCCACTTGCCGGCCTGCATTGCAGCCAGACCTTCGGGAATGCGGCGGGTGACGGCCAGCATCAGCGCCAGCGTCATATCGGCGGTGTCTTCGGTGACGGTGCCGGGGGTATTGGACACAAGAATGCCCCGACTGCGCGCGGTCGCCACGTCGATGTGATCGATGCCCGAACCATAGTTGGCGATCAGTTTCAGCCGATCCCCCGCCTGTGCAATCAGGCCTGCGTCGATGGTGTCGGTGATGGTGGGCACCAGCACATCGCAGTTGCGCATCGCGGTTGCCAACTCGTCCCGCGTCATCGGCGTGTCGGGATCGCGCAGCACCACGTCGAAGAGTTCCTTCATCCGGGTCTCGACGGGTTCGGGCAAGCGTCGCGTTACGACAACACTCAGGCGTCCTGCTGGCATAGATGCCTCCCTGCACTTCCAAATCAGCGGTTTGAATGGCAAGGTGACGCCAAGCGGGGCGGTACACAAGCCCCGCAAACACGCAAAATGCCTGTGGGTGGTCAAACGCTGCGGGCGCGAGGATGGAGCGGGTGGGATGAGTAAGCTGCGGCGTCTGGCTTGGGCCGGGGTGATGATGGCGCTGACCATGGGCTGCGGTCTGCGGGCAGTGGCGCAGGAAACCATGCCGGACGTGGCCCCGGTGGTCGCTGACAAGGACAAACCGCGCGATCCGAGCAAGGGCGCTGTGACCAACCTCCCGATCCCGCGTTATGTAACCTTAAAGGGCGGCGAGGGGAATGCGCGGCGCGGGCCGGGTTTGACTCACCGCATCGACTGGGTGTTTGTCACCAGCGGCATGCCGTTGCGGGTCACAGCCGAGCATGAAAACTGGCGCAAGGTCGAGGATGCCGAAGGTTTGGGCGGCTGGGTGCATTATTCGCTGCTGTCGGGTGTGCGGTCGGTGCTGATCGCACAGGACATGGCGGAATTCCGCCCCAAGCCAGATATGGCGGCGGGCGTGGCGTTTCAGGCCGAAATGGGCGTGATCGGGCGGCTTTTGGAGTGTTCTGTCGATTGGTGCCGGGTCAGCACCGGCGGCGAAAAGGGCTGGACACCGAAGTCGGCCTTATGGGGAGTCGAGCCGGACGAGGTTCTGGAGTAGCACGGGGCTTGCCCCCAACGCGCCTTGGCTGTTAGGGAGGGACTGATTTTCCCAGAAGAAACACCAAAAGAAAACGCGGTCCAACGTGGTGAGACGCAGCGATTGGCGATTCGCTGCAAACTTTATCCGCTTTCGGGCATGGCTTTGGATTTGAGGGCACCGTGGCAGCATCTGAGTCCATCAAGTTGAACCTGTCGGCAGGGGCTGCGTCGGTTGCGATGGCGGTGCTGTTGGTGGTTCTGAAGCTGTGGGCGCTGGGGGAAACCGGGGCCTTGTCGGTGGCGGCGTCGCTGGCCGACAGCGCCATGGATCTGATGGTATCAGTGATGGCGATGGCAGCGCTGATCTATGCGGCCAAGCCTGCGGATGAAGACCATGCCTTTGGGCATACCTCTGCCGAAGACCTTGCCGCCTTGGGTCAGGCTTTCTTTGTGCTGATCTCGGCTTTGGTGATTGCCGCGGCGGCGACGCTGCGTTTGCTTGCGCCGGGCGACGGGCGATTGACCTCCGAAGGGCCGGGCATGGCAGTGATGGCGCTGTCGGTGGTGCTGACGTTGGTGTTGGTGTGGTGGCAGGGCCGTGTTGCCAAACGCACCGGCAGTCGGGTGGTGGCGGCGGACCGGTTGCATTATCTGGGCGATCTGTTGCCCAATATCGGTGCGATCCTGTCACTTTGGGCTTCGTCCCAATTTGGTTTGGGGGCGATAGATTCTGTCGTGGCCTTGGCTGCGGCGGCGATGCTGGCGATTGGCGCGGTGCGCATCGGCAAAGGGGCCTGGGACGCGCTGATGGACCGCACTGCCGATCCGGCGATTGTGAACGGGATCGCGGCCATGGCGCGGGATTGGCCGGGGGTTCATGGCTTTCACGACCTGAAAACCCGCACCGCTGGCAGTCGGGTGTTCGTGAACCTGCATATCGAGTTGGACGGCAGCCAAAGCCTGCATGACGCCCATGCCATTGGTGCAAGCCTGCGGCGGGCGATTCTGGCGGCTTATCCGCAGACCGACGTGATCGTCCACAAGGATGTGGCCCGTCCCAACTGACGCGCTGGGACAGGTTCTTGTCAAAAACCGGCCACAAGCTGGTTTTTCAAGTCGCGGCACGAAACCAAGTCGATGGCCTTGCGTCCGCTTTGTTCTTTGGCCTAATCTGACGTGAATTAGACAACCGTATAACAGGTCTCATGACATGACTGACCGCAGGCCCTATCGGCGTGAAAGTGGGGAACGCAGGCGCGATGATCTGATCGCGGCGGCGTTGCAGCTTGTGGCCGAAGGCGGCGCGCAGGCGGCGACGGTGCGGGCGATTGCAGACCGCGCGGGCGTCACCTCGGGCCTGATCCGGCATTATTTCCAGACCAAGGAAGACCTGACCCGTGCCGCTTATCAGCGGCTGATGGAGCTGATGATTGCCGGCAGCTCGGATGTTCTGGCCGAAGCGCCCGTGGACCCGGCAGCCCGGCTTGCGGCATTTGTGCTGGCGTCGGTCAGCCCACCGGTGGTGGACCCGGTGGCGGTGGGGCTTTGGGCCGGGTTCTTGCATGATGTGCGGCGCGACCCTGCCATGCGCGAAGTGCACAGCGCCACTTATCTGGGCTTTCGCGACCGGCTGCAAAGCCTGATCGCCGCGCTGCCCCGCACCGCGACACCCGACCAGTTGCGCCGTGAGGCCATCGCTTGCAACGCGGTGATCGACGGGCTTTGGCTGGAAGGTTCGGCGCTGCCCGAAGCCTTTGGCGCGGGTGAGATTGCCAGCATCGCCCTTGCCTCTGTCGGTCTGATCCTGCAGATCGACTTCCCCAACCTTGACCCAACCCCACGGACAGACCCATGAAATACGCAGACATCACCAACCGACTTGCCGATCTGGGCAGTGCCAAATGGGAAATCCACATCAAAGCCAAAGAGATGGCGGCGGCAGGGCATGACCTTATTCAACTGACCATCGGCGAGCCGGACGTGGCCACCCCGCCCGAACTGGTGGCCGAGGCGCAGCGCGCGATGACTGCCGGACGGCTGGGCTACAGCAGCGGGCGCGGCGAGCCCGATCTTTTGGAGGCTTTGGCCGCGCGCTATTCCCGCCGCACCGGGCGCGTGATTGCGCCCGATCAGATCGTGGCACTGCCCGGCACGCAGACCGCGCTTTATGCGGTGATGATGGCGCTGGCCGGTCCGGGGGATCAGGTCTTGATGGGCGATCCGATGTACGCCACCTATGAAGGTGTGATTTCGGCCACCGGCGCGCAGATGGTGCCGGTGCCCCTGCGCCCCGAGCATGGCTTTCGGATGCAGGCGGCGGATGTCGAGGCGCGGATCACGCCGCAAAGCCGGGTGCTGTTCCTGAACAGCCCGCACAATCCAACCGGGGCGGTGTTGCATATGGCCGATGTGGTGGCTTTGGGTGCAGTGGCCAAGGCACATGATCTGTGGATCATCTGCGATGAGGTTTACGAAGAGATGATCTTTGCGGGCACTCAATTCGTGTCGCCCTTTGATCTGGCCGATCTGGCCGAACGGGTGGTTGTCACTGCCTCCATTTCCAAATCGCATGCCGCACCGGGGTTCCGGTCGGGGTGGTGCGTGGGGTCGGTTGAATTCTCGGCGCGGTTGTTGCCGGTGGCGGAGACCATGTTGTTTGGCAACCAGCCGTTCATTGCCGATATGACGGCGCTTGCGGTGTCGCGCCCGTCAACGGTGGCGCAAGGGATGGCAGAGCGGTTCGCACGGCGGGCGGCTTTGATCCATGCGCGACTGCATGGGGTGGAGGGGATACGGGTGCATCTGCCCGAGGCCGGGATGTTCACAGTGATCGATATTGGCGCGTCGGGGTTGTCGGGGGATCAGTTTGCACGCGGGTTGCTGGCCGAGGAACGGCTGGCGGTGATGCCGGGCGAAAGCTTTGGTTCGGCGCTGGCCGGTTGGCTGCGCATCAGCCTGACGCGGGATGATGCGGTGATTGCCTCGGCCTGCGACCGCATCGCGGCCTTTGCGTCACGGCAGTTGGGACGTGCGGCATGATCACCGTTGGCATGCGTCTGGTTGAGGGTTTGGCCGCACGGGGGGTCGAAGTGGTGTTTGGCATTCCCGGCGTTCACACGGTGGAACTGTACCGGGGCCTGTCAGGGTCGCCGATCCGCCATGTGACCGCGCGTCATGAGCAGGGCTGTGCCTTTATGGCCGACGGTTATGCGCGGGTGTCGGGCAAGCCGGGGGTGGCCTTGGTGATCACCGGGCCGGGGCTGTTGAACGCGTTGACCGCGATGGCGCAGGCGAGGGCGGATTCGGTGCCGATGCTGGTGATATCGGGCGTAAACCGCCGCGACAGTCTGGGTTTGGGTCTGGGCATGTTGCATGAACTGCCCGATCAGGCGGCGATGGTGCAACCGCTTTGCCCGACGCGGCAGATCAATGATCCTGCGGAAGTGGGTGCGGTGCTGGACTGGGCTTTTGCCACCATGGCCACGGGGCGCCCCGGGCCAGTGCATATTCAGGTGCCAACCGATGTGATGCCGTTGCCCTGTGCTGCTTTGGCGGCTCCGGCTGCACCGCCCGCTGTCGTGCAACCGGAGGCGGTGGCTTTGGACCAGGCGGCGGCACTGCTGAACGCTGCAACGCGCGTGGTGATTTTGGCCGGTGGCGGCGCGAAAGGCGCGCAGGTGCTGGCACTGGCCGAGGCGTTGGACGCGCCGGTGGTGCAGACGGTGAACGCGCGCGGGACGATGTACGGGCATGGGCTTTCGGTGGCGGCGTCCCCCAGTCTGGAGTCAGCCCGGGCGCTGATTGCACAGGCGGATCAGGTATTGGCGATCGGGACCGAGTTCGGCCCGACCGATTACGACATGTATGTGCGCGGTGGCTTTCCCGATGTGTCGGGGATGATCCGGGTCGACATTTGCGCCGCGCAATTGGCGCGGCAGCCCGCGGCAGTGGCGATTTGCGCCGATGCCGGGGCGACGGTGGCGGCGCTGTTGGCGCGGGTTGCGCGCAAGTCTGGCGATGGGGTTGAGCGGGCGGCGGCAGCACGGGCGGCGGCGCGGGCCGAGTTGGCAGCACTCGACCTTTTGATGCCCGCGCGGTTGGAGATGGTGGAAACCATCCGCACCGCTCTGCCTCGCTGCGTGATCGTGGGTGACAGCACCCAGCCGATCTATGCAGCGAACCTGTATTATGATCACGACCGCCCGGACGGGTTTTTCAATGCGGCCACAGGATTTGGGGCCTTGGGCTATGGTCCCGGGGCGGCGGTTGGGGCGGCATTGGCGGCGCCGGGCGTGCGGGTGGTGTGCCTGATCGGCGACGGCGGTTTGCAGTTCAGCCCCGGCGAGTTGCGCACGGCGGTGGATGAGGGTTTGCCCATCACCTTTGTGGTCTGGAACAACGCCGCCTACCGCGAGATTGCCGATGCGATGCGGGCGGCCAACACCGAGGTGATCGGTTGCACCCCGTCGCCGCTGAAGATGGAGCCGTTCGCGGCGGCCTGCGATCTGCCGTTCATGTCGATCGCGCAGGATGTCGAGACGTTGCAATGGGCGCTGTGTCAGCCAATCTCGGGGCCACGGATGATTGAAGTGCGGGTGAGTTTGTGAAGGCGGATGTGCGTGTTGGCGCAGCTTTCTGCGTGGGCAGGCGCGGGGCTTCACACCCCCTGCCCCGGCCCGATCCTTGCGGATCCTGCGTTCGACGCTGACGATCTTCCACTGGAAGATCGTCCGGGCGCATCTCACCCTATGGGATATTTTCAGACCGATGAAACGCAAATTTTGGATGAATTTGAGTGAATGGCGCGGAGAGCCATGAAAGCGGCTAGGCTTGCAGAGCGGCCCCTTTCTTTTGATCAAATTATGCGACATAAGGGGGGAGCCTGTTTCAAGGGGGTCAATATGACCGACGATCTGATTGCCGGGGTCCGCCGTGACCGACTGGACGCGCTGCGGGCGCGGGAGGCCAAGCGCTTTGCGCAGGGCCGCCCCAAAGCCAAGGTGGCGCTGGACCACGGGGCGGGGGCGTTTCTGGACGGAGTGCCGCTGCACTGGATGAAAGATTGGCCGATGCCGCATTTGCCAGTGATCACAAAGGCCAAGGGTGCGCGGATCACCGATATCGACGGCTATGAGATCGACGATTTCTGTCTGGGCGACACCGGGTCGATGTTTGGCCATTCACCCGCCCCGCTGGCAAAAGCCATCCGCGCGCAGGCGGGGCGTGGGCTGACCTATATGTTGCCGTCCGAGGACGCGCTGGCGGCGGGACAGTTGCTGTGTGAGCGGTTCGGCGCGTTTCAGTGGCAGATCGCGACGACGGCGACGGATGCCAACCGCTTTGTACTCCGGGTGGCGCGGGCGGTGACGGGGCGGCCTAAAGTGTTGGTGTTCAACGGCTGTTATCACGGCACGGTGGATGAGACCTTTGTCACGCTGGAAAACGGCCGCACGGTCACGCGGCCGGGGATGCTGGGGCAGGTCATCGATCTGGCCGAGGGCGCGGTGTGCTGCGAGTTCAACGATCTGGCCGGGGTGGAGGCGGCGTTGGCGCGCGGCGATGTCGCGGCGATCCTGACCGAGCCGGTGATGACCAATTCCTGCATGGTCCTGCCTGACCCGTTGTTTCACGCCGGCCTCAGAGCCTTGGCCAGCCAATATGGCGCGCTGCTGATCCTTGACGAGACGCATACGATTTCCAGCGGTCTGGGCGGCTATACGGCGGTTCACGGGTTGCAGCCGGATGTTTTTGTGGTGGGCAAATGTGTGGCGGGCGGGATGCCGACGGCGGTTTGGGGGCTTAGCGATGCGGTCGCGGCCCGGTATGTCGAGGTCAATGCCAACCGGCCATCGGGGCATTCGGGGATGGGCACGACGCTGTCGGCCAACCCGATGCAGTTTGCCTGTCTGCGCGCGACGCTGGCTGAAGTGATGACCGCCAAGGCCTATGCCCATATGGACAAGCTGGCCGAGCGGTTGTCACAAGGCTTGGCGGCGGCGATCAACCGGGTGGGTGCCCCTTGGCATGTGGTGCGGGTGGGCGCGCGGGTGGAGTTTATCTGCGCGCCGGGGCCATTGAAGAACGGCACCGAGGCGGCGGCGGCGCATATGCCACAGGTGGAGGCGGCGCTGCATGTGGCGTTGTTGAACCGCGGCTGCCTGATTGCGCCGTTTCACAACATGATGCTGATCAGCCCCGCCACCAAAAAACGGCAAGTGGATCGTTTGATTGCTGCCTTTGACGAAATCCTGACCGGGTTGTTTGACCCAAAGAAAGCCTGAGACATGACCGATACGCCCAGCCCCTCTGGTTCCACCGTGACCGAGGCCGAAACCTTCCTCGCAGCCCATCCGCAGATCGAGGCGTTTGACATCGTGTTGCACGACGCCAACGGCATCGGGCGCGGCAAGATCATTCGGCGGCATGAGTTGCTGGGGATGTTCAAGGGCGGGCGGCATCTGCCGGTGTCGATCCTTGGCTTGGACATCTGCGGCGAGGATGTGCATGAAACCGGGCTGATCTGGGATCAGGGCGACGGCGACCGGCGCGCCTGGCCCGTGCCAGGGACGTTGCGGGAAATCCATGGCACCAACCCGGCGCGGGGTGAGGTGTTGATGGTGGTCTTTGATCTGGACGGCGCCCCGATGAGCTCTGATCCGCGCCATGCCTTGCAGCGGCAGGTGGATGCGCTGGCGGCCGAAGGGCTGCATCCGGCGGGGGCGTTCGAGCTGGAGTTCTTCCTGTTGCAGAACGAACGCGGCCCGGATGGCAAGATGGTGCCGGCGCGCGACGTGCTGGACGGGCGGCGCAATTCCAAGACCGATGTCTATTCGGTGGATCAGTTGCACGGCATGTTGCCGCTGTTCAACGATGTTTACGCCGATGCGAAACTGGCCGGGATCAAGGTCGAAACGCTGATTTCGGAATTCGCGCCGGGGCAGTATGAGTTGACACTGCATTACCGCGAAGACGTGATGCAGGCGGCGGATGACCTTTTGCGGTTGAAGCGGATGGTGCGCTATCATGCGCGCCAGCACGGGGTGACGGCCTGTTTTATGGCGAAACCGAATGAGGATTACGCAGGGTCTGGGATGCATTTCCATGTCTCGATGCTGGATGATGCCGGGAAGAACGTCTTCGTCGAAGGCGTGGAGGGGGAGTACAACGACACCATCCTGCACGCGATTGGCGGGCTGCGGGCGACGATGGGGGAATCCATGCTGGTGTTTGCGCCGCATGCCAATTCGTGGCGGCGGTTTGCATCCAATTCCTACGCTCCGGTCAGCCCGACCTGGGGGGTGAACAACCGCTCGGTGGCGCTGCGGATTCCGGCGGGGGATATTCGGGCGCGGCGGATAGAGCATCGCCCGGCGGGGGTGGATGCCAACCCCTATCTGGTGGCGGCGGTGGTGTTGGCAGCCGTCCGGCACGGGATGGCCCATCGGATCGACCCCGGACCGCAGACCACAGGGAACGGCTATGCCGACGGGGCCGATGCGCCACCTATTCCGGTGGATTGGCGCTCGGCGATCGAGGCGGCGAAGGCCTCGGCGTTTCTGAAGGACGCTTTGGGTGAGGACATGCACCGCACGTTTACCGCGATCAAATCGGCGGAATATGCGCGGGTGATGCGGACGGTGTCAGAGGTGGATTTCGACCTTTACCTGCACACGGTATAACGGGTGGGGGGGGGTCAATGACCCGCCCTAGGCCTTGTACCGACATTCGATCGCGCAGACGGGGTGGGCAGCGGTTATTGCCTTGGCCACCAGTTCAGGCACTTTTGGGTGCAGGCCAAGCGGTTGCAGGATGCGTCCTGCAAAGCCCGCCGTTGCCAAGGCTGCGGGGATATCTTCGGTCACATGGCTGCCCTTTGCGGCAAAGAACGGCAGGCAGATCGCCCGCGGGCCGTAACCCTGCACCTGCGACAGTTGCGGGGATTGGTCGATAAAAGCCGCCTCACAGCGGGCCAGACCCAGAGCGGATTTCAGCTTGGCCGCAAGGTGGCAGGCGATGTCAGAGGGCACCGAGGTTTTGAACGACCCATGGGCCGCGATCAGCACCGAAGCGCTTGTTTGGCCGTTCAAAGCCTGTGCCACCACATCTATCGCCAAATCATGCAGCGCCGGGTTGCAGCCAAAAGGCTCCAGCACCTGCCAATCCAGCCCCCCTGCGGCGCGCAGTTTGGCGGGCAGATGCACGCGGGTGAACCAGCCCCCCGCCATGAACATCGGGAACACCACGCCCCCCGGACCGGCCTGAGCCACTGCCTGCGCCAGCGCCTCCGGTTCGGCCAGCGTGGCAGACCCGACCCAACGCCCCGGCAGAAACGCGGCGACCTGGGCCGCAAACATCGCCAGATCGGCGGCGGCGGGCGCGGGGTCTGACGGTTGGCCGTGGGCCACGATGATCACGGGGGGCATGGCGTGCTTTCTGGTTGGTGCGGCGGGACTATCCGGCAAAGCCGCGCGCGCGACAATCGCTTTCGCTTTTGATGGGTGGTCGCGGATGAACAAGGCAGGGTCGGCGCAAGCGCGCGCAGCACGGGGCGCGCGGTTAGATTGGCGCTGCAATGGCAGGAGACGGCGATGAAGATTGTCAAACTGGAAACCTTCACCAATGAATTCGTGGGCTTTGTGCGCGCGACCTCGGACACCGGCGCGCAGGGTTGGGGGCAGGTTTCGACCTATAACTCTGACATCACCTGCGAGATTTTCCACCGCCAGATCGCGCGGCATGCCCTTGGCACCGACGCGCTGAACTTTGCCGACACGCTGGACCTCATCGGCGAGCGCGAGCACAAATATCCCGGCAGCTATCTGCGTCGCGCGATGACCGGCCTTGATACCGCGCTGTGGGATCTGCGCGGCAAGCATGAAAGCAAGTCGGTGGTGGAATTGCTGGGCGGCACCCCCGGTGCCTTGCGTGCCTACGCCAGTTCGATGAAGCGCGACATCACCCCCGAGGACGAGGCGGCGCGGTTTTTGAAACTGCGCGACGACAAGGGCTTCACCGCCTTCAAATGGCGGGTGGGCGCGGAATGTGGCCGCGATGCTGACGAATGGCCGGGGCGGACCGAAGCGGTGATCCCGGTGGTGGCACGCGCCTTGGGCGATGGCATCGACAAGCTGGTCGATGGCAACTCCTGCTATTCCCCGGCGCGGGCGATTGCGGTGGGGCGGATGCTGGAAGACAACGGCATCGGCCATTTTGAAGAGCCCTGCCCCTATTGGCACCCCGAACAGACCGCCGAAGTGCGCGCGGCGCTGTCGATAGACGTCGCGGGCGGCGAGCAGGATTGCGAATATTCCAGCTGGGAGCTGATGTTTGACCGCAAGGCCGTCGATATCGCCCAGCCCGATGTGATGTATATGGGCGGCATCCACCGCACGTTGCAGGTGTGCCGGATGGCAGCGGCTGCCGGGTTGCCGGTGACGCCGCATGCCGCCAACCTGTCTTTGGTGACGATGTGCACCATGCATCTGCTGAAAGCCATTCCGAACGCGGGGAAATATCTGGAACTGTCGATCGAGGGGCTGGATTATTACCCTTGGCAGGATGGGCTGTTTCTGGGCGATCCCTTTGGCGTGCAGGATGGCCATGTCACCGTGCCGGACGCGCCCGGTTGGGGAATAGAGATCAACCCCGACTGGCTGGACCGCGCCCGCTATGCGGTCAGCGAGATCGGCGGCTGATCACGTCTCATAGGGCCAGTTGGCCTGACTGAACGCGCCGCCATCGACCCATAGGGTTTGCCCGGTGACAAAGGCGGCGGCGTCAGAGATCAGAAACAGCAGCGGCCCGGTCAGATCATCGGGCGTGCCGACACGGCGCAGGGGCGTGACGCGCGACCATGTCGCGGCGTAATCGCCGGCCTCGGCCGCCGTGCGTTCGGTGGCAATGGCTCCGGGTGCGATGCAGTTGACGCGGATGTTGTGGGGGCCAAGTTCAACCGCCGCGACCTTGGTGAACTGTTCGATCCCGCCCTTGGAGGCGGTGTAATCCACCAGACGCGGGAAGGCGTGTTTGTTGCAGCCCGATCCCAGCGTGATGATGGACCCGCTGTGCCCCGCCGCGATCATGGCGCGGGCGGCGATCTGGGTGTTGAGGAAAGTGCCGCGCAGATTGGTGGCCATGACGCGGTTCCAGTCGTCCACCTTCAGCTCCAGCAGGCTGGACCAAGTCTGGATCCCCGCGTTGTTGACCATCACCGCAGGCGCGCAGCCGGCCCAAGCGGCGGCTTGCGCGTGAAACTGCGTCACCTGCGCTTCGTCCCCGGCGTCGCTTTCCCATGCGCTGGCGCGGCGACCCATGGCCTGCACGGCGGCAATCAGGGCCGATGCGGCCTCCGCTTGCCCAAGATGGGTGAAGCCCACGTCATAGCCCGCCCCGGCCAAAGCGGTGACAAAGCTGCGGCCAAGCGCCGAGGGGCCGGCGGTGACAAGGGCGAGTTTGGGCATCGGGGTGGTCCTTTGGAAGTTTGGGCGCAGGATGCCGGGGATTGGGGGGCAAAGAAAGGGGCCGCTTGCGTGATTGGGGCAGCGTGTGTTTTTCTAAGCCGGTCGTTGTCGGCTGCAAAGGGAGCCAAGCCATGCTGAGCCTGCCCAAAATTCTACC
Source organism: Pseudorhodobacter antarcticus (assembly GCA_945860375.1). The sequence continues at coordinate 11,847 of CAMAQR010000002.1, read as the reverse complement.
TCAGACCGCGCTGCCCTATATGGCGATCACCGAAACCGTTGCGATGGCTGACCTTGACCAGAAGCTGTCTTTGCTGCTGGCCGAAGTTTACGCATGGCTGGCCGCGCGCGGCGTGGCAGTGGCGGGTCCGGCGCTGTTGCGACACAATTTTATCAGCCCGGCCTGCGATCTGGAGATTGAGTTCGGGGTGGTGATTGCGGGTCGGGTCCAAGGCGACGGGCGGGTGATGCCGGGCGAAATGCCTGCGGGCAACTATGGCGTTGTGCGGTTTGTGGGGAATTATGACCAGTTGTTCGACGTGAACGCGGTGCTGGTTGGCTGGGCGAAAGAGCGGGGCGTGGCTTGGGATGTGCAAAGCGGCCCCGAGGGCGACCGCTTTGCCGCGCGGGTGGAGTGTTATCACAGCAATCCGGCGGCCAATCCCGATCCGGCGACATGGGTCAGTGAGGTGATGATCAAGACCGCCAGCTGACACCTTGCTCACGCCGCCCCGGATGCGATCCGGGGCGGCATGGCAGGTAAAGGCCCCGGATCACATCCGGCGCGGCGGGGTGCAGGGCGGGCTTTACACGCCCCAAGTGCGGTCCAGCAGGGCAAGCCAGTTTTCAAAACACAGCTTCTTCATCAGCGCGGGGCCATAGGCATGGTCAATCATCGCCTGTTGCAATGCTGGCAAGCCGGTCACATCGCCAATGCCTTGCGGCAAGGTGGCGCCGTCGAAATCGGAGCCCAGCCCGAGGTGATCTTCGCCCAGATGCGCCAGCAGGTGATCGAGATGGCGCAGAATATCCTCCCATCCCATCTCGGGCGATTCCCGCCCGTCGCGGCGCAGGAAGGAGGTCGCAAAGTTCAGCCCGACCATGCCACCGCTGTCCCGGATCATCGCCAGTTGGCGGTCGGTCAGGTTGCGGCTGCTGGGGGTGACGGCGTGGGCGTTGGAATGGGTGGCGACCAAGGGCGCGTTGGACAAGCGCGCAACGTCGTTGAATCCCGCCTCGTTGATATGGCTGAGGTCGAGCATGATCTTGAGATCATTGCAGGCGAGAACCAGACGCCTGCCAGCCTCGGTCAGACCTGCGCCCGTGTCAGGAGTGGACGGAAAGGCGAAGGGCACGCCATGACCAAAGATCGTCGGGCGCGACCAGACCGGGCCAAGGGATCGCAGACCCATGGCGTGGAAGGCGTAAAGGTTGTCGAGGTCTGCGTCGATCGCCTCGGCCCCCTCCATATGCATGATGCCCGCAATGGTGCCCGATTGCAGGCAAGCGCGGACCTCTGCCGCCGTGCGACAGACTTTGAACGCGCCGTGCGAGGACCGCTCCATCCACAGCAGTTGGCGCGCCATCGACATGGCGACGGGAAGGGCGTCTGCGTCGGTGATCAACTCGCCCAAGGGCAGGTTATAGGGCGGATTTTCCATTGCCGTCATGTAATCGGGCGCGTTGTGGGCGGTGGGGGAGGAGATGTAGATGGCGAAGAATCCCCCCGCAAAGCCACCCTGTTTCATGCGGGGCAGATCGAGATGGCCGCGCCCTTCGCCCGTCAGCCAGATCGCATCGCGGTTGGCGGGGTTTTGGTGCAGGCGCAGCAGCAGGTCGTTGTGGCCGTCGAAGGTGGGGTACATTTGGAAACCTGTTGTTTGGGGGGCGGGCGACTGGGGCGCTGCCCCAGACCCCGGGATATTTTCACCAATGTGAATGGTCAGCCCGCGAGCATGCGGTCGGCGGAGGCGGCAAAAAGGCTGCGGGCGTAGTCGGTTGTCATTTGGGCAGAGGCGAGGGCATCGCGGGTGAGTTCTTCGACCGCAGCGCCGTGTTGCATCACAAGGATGCGGTCACACATGTGGTCGATGACGGCCAGATCGTGGCTGACCATCAGAAAGGTGAGGCCGCGTTGCGCGCGCAGGCGGGAGAGCAGGTTCAGGGTTTCGGCCTGAACGGAGGCATCGAGGGCGCTGGTGGGTTCATCGAGCAGCAGAATCTGCGGTTCCAGCATCAGGGCGCGGGCAATGGCGACGCGCTGGCGTTGGCCGCCCGACAGTTGATGCGGGTAGCGAAAGCGGAACGAGGTGGGCAGGCCGACATCGGTCAGCGCCTGCATGATGCGCTGATCGGTGCCTTGGATGCCGTGGATGGCAAGCGGTTCGGACAGGGTGCGGTCGATGGTGTGGCGGGGGTGCAGCGAGGCAAAGGGGTCTTGAAACACCATCTGCACTTGCCGCGAGAAGGCGCGGTCGTGGGTGATGGCTTGGCCGTTGATTCTGATGGTGCCTGCGGTGATCGGGGCCAGACCGCAGATGGCGCGCAGGATGGTGGATTTGCCAGAGCCAGATTCACCGACAAGCCCGAAGGATTCTTTGGCCGCGACGGACAGCGAGACGTTTTGCACGGCGCGCACCTCTCGCCCGTTGGCGGTGAAGGTGACAGACAGGTTTTCAATCTCGATCAGCATCAGCGCGCCCAATCTGCGTTGCGGTCGAGCCCCGGCAGGGGCTCACGGGTGCCGCCGATGCGGGGCAGGCAGTTCAGCAGGCCTTGGGTGTAGGGATGTTTGGCGTTGAGCAGGTCTTTGGCGGCCAGTTCTTCGACGATCTTGCCCTTGTACATCACCAGCACGCGGTCGCAAAACCGGGCCACAAGGCGCAGGTCGTGGCTGATGAAGATCAAGCCCATGCCGCGGGTTTTCACCAGATTGTCGAGAATGGACAGCACCTCGGCCTGAACCGTTACATCCAAGGCGCTGGTGGGCTCATCGGCGATCAGCAGGTCGGGGTTGGGGATCAGCATCATCGCGATCATCACCCGCTGACCCATGCCGCCCGAGAGTTCGTGCGGATAGGCCAGCATCACCCGTTCCGGGTCGCGGATCTGCACCGCATTCAAGGCGGCGATGGCCTTTTCGGTGGCGTCGGCGTTCGACAGCTTGTCGCGCAGGCGCAGGCCTTCGGTCAGTTGCGCACCGATCCGCATCACCGGGTTCAGCGAGTATTTCGGGTCTTGCATCACCATGGCGATGCGGGGGCCGCGCAAGGACCGCATTTCACGTTCGGTGGCGCGCATCAGGTCGATGCCATCGAAGGTCATCTCATCCGCCTCTATCCGGCCCGGCGGGCGGATCAGCCGCAGGACGGAACGGCCCGTCATGGTCTTGCCGGAGCCGGATTCGCCGACGATGCCAAGGCGTTCGCGGCCCAAGGTGAAGGACACGCCACGCACGGCCTCTACTTTGCCCGCCTCGGTGTCGAAGGTCACGCGCAGGTTTTTCACCGACAGCAGGGTCATTTGCCCGCACTCCGCGGGTCCAGAACGTCGCGCAACCCGTCGCCCAAAAGGTTGAAGCCGAGGGACACGATGAAGATGGCAAGGCCGGGCATGGTGGCGACCCACCATTGTTCAAAGAGGAATTTGCGGCCCGAGGAAATCATCAGGCCCCATTCTGGCAGCGGCGGTTGCACACCGAGGCCAAGGAAGCCGAGGCCAGCGGCGGTGAGGATGACACCCGCCATGTCCAGCGTCACGCGGATGATGACGGACGGCAGGCACATCGGCATCACATGGCCCCAGATCACGCGGGCGGAGCCTGCGCCTTGCAGTTTGACCGCCGCGATGTAATCGGAGTTGCGCACGGTCAGGGTTTCGGCGCGGGCGACGCGGGCATAGGGCGGCCATGACGTGAGCGCTATGGCGAGCACGGCGTTTTCCATGCCGGGGCCGAGGACGGCGACGAGGGCCAACGCAAGGATCAGCTTGGGGAAGGCGAGGAAGATGTCGGTGATCCGCATCAGGATGGTGTCGGTCCATCCGCCAAAATACCCCGCGACGGTGCCGATCAGCAGGCCCGCGACGGGTGCGGTCAGGATCACCAAGAGCACGATATACAGGGTGATGCGGCTGCCATAGAGGATGCGGCTTAGGATATCGCGGCCGAATTCGTCGGTGCCAAGCCAATGGTTCGCCGACCATGGCGGCACGAACCGGTTGCCCAGATCCTGCGCAATCGGGTCATGCGGGGCGATCCAAGGCGCGAACACCGCCATCAGGATCAGCGTCACCGTGATCGCCAGCCCGATCACCGCCAAGGGATTGCGCCGCAGCCGCAGCCACGAGAGATAGCTTTGCCCCAGCCGGGCCTGCCAGCGCGAGGTTGGGTTCGGCTCGCGCAGCCATGCGATTGCGCCCGCCATCAGCGCGCCCCCCATCAGCGCGCCCTCGGATCGACGAGGCGATACAGCAGATCGGAAAACATGTTCAACCCGATGAAAACCACCCCAACCACCACCGTGCCGCCCAAAACGGCGGGCATATCGGCCACCAGCAGCGCATCGGTGATGTAACTGCCCAGTCCCGGCCAAGCGAAGATGGTTTCGGTCAGCACGGATCCCTCCAGCAGATAGGCGTAAGACAGGGCGATGACGGTGATCAGCGGCACCATGACATTCTTCAACGCATGCACCCAGACCACGCGAAACTCGGGCATGCCCTTGACGCGGGCGGTGGTGATATACTCTTGACCCAGTTCGTTCATCATGAAACTGCGGGTCATGCGACTGATGTAAGCCATTGAGATATATCCCAAAAGACCCGCAGGCAGGATGATGTGGGAAAAGGCGTTGGCGAACATGTCCCAGCGGCCTGCAAGGGCAGTATCGATCAGGATCATGCCTGTGACGGGCGTCACCTCAAATTCGAACATCATCTGAAACGAGGCATCCAGCCGCCCCGGCCCGGAAACCCAGCCCAGATGGCCGTAAAACAACAGCAATCCCATCAGGCCCAGCCAGAACACCGGCATGGAATAGCCCATCAACCCGACCAACCGCACCGCTTGATCGGTGAACGACCCCGGCTTGGTGGCAGCAATCACGCCTGCGGGCACGCCAAACAACACGCCGATGATCGTGGCTATCGTCGCCAGTTCCAACGTCGCGGGGAAATAGCGCGCGATCGCATCGGCCACCGGTTCGCGGGTGCGCACCGACTGGCCCAGATCGCCTTGCAGCGCGTCCACGACATAGATGCCGAACTGCTTCCACAAAGGTTCGTCCAAGCCCAGTTTGGTCCGGGTTTCGCTGATCTGCTCTTGGGTCGCACGTTCGCCCAAGATGGAAGTCACAGGATCAATCGGCACCACGCGGCTGATGATGAAGGTGACGGCGAGCAAGCCAATGAAGGTGACAAGCAAAGTCACCAGCGTGTTGCCGGTCTGGCGGGCGAAAAACGCGACGCGTGAGGGGGATGTGGGGCTGGGCATGGGGGTGAAAAGGCGCGCGCAAGTTGCCCTGCGCGCACCCGTTTCTTACTTCGAAATCAGCCAGTAGGCAGCCGAGTCAATTGCACCGCCGGTGTAGAAGTCCGCCACATTGGCGCGCAGGCCGGTTTGATAACCGATCTGGAACATCACGATGAAGGGCGCGGTTTCGCGGTGGGTTTTTTGCAGTTCCGCATACATTTCCACCCGCTTGGCCGGATCACGCTCCAACACTGCGGCTTGGCTCATTGCGGTCATCTCGCCCGGATCATAGGCGTTGCGCCATGCCAGATAGCCGGTGTTCTTGTCTTCGTCCGCATTGCCGGGGTTTTCGGCGAATGTCGACGAGTTGGTGTTCGGATCGGGATAATCCGGGCCCCAGCTTTGCAGCGTGGCCTGGTGCAGACGGCCACGATATTCTGCAAGCTGTTCAGCGCCTTCGCCGACTTTCAACTCGACCGTGATGCCGACCTGACCAAAGGTGTTCTGGATCGACTGCGCCATATCCATCCGGTCGGCGGCGTTGCGCACCGAGAGCACGATATTCGTGTCGGTGATGCCCGAAGCCGCGAGTTCTGCCTTGGCCTTTTCAAGGTCCAGCTTGTAGGGCTGATCCTCCAGCGCACCCAGATAGCCCTTGGGCAGGAAGGATTGATGCACCACTTCGGTGCCCTTCAGGAAGGTATCGACCATGCCGTTGTAATCAACAGCCCAGCGCATGGCGTTCAGGAAGGCGGGGTTCTTGAAGCGTTCGTCTTTCTGGTTGAAGGACAGATAGAAAATCTGCCCGCCGACGTCTTGCTGAATCTTGATGTCGGCATTGCCGCCCATGCCTTCGACGTCGGTCGCCGTCAACTCGCGTGCAATATCAATATCGCCCTTTTCCAGTTGCAAACGCTGGGTGGCGGCCTCTGGCACATGCTGCATGAAGACCTTGGCGGTCTTGGCCGGGCCGCGCCAATGGGTCGGGTTGGCCTCAAGAATATAGCCTTCGTTCGGCTTGAAGGAGCGCAGCACATAGGCGCCCGAGCCGGCGGAATTGGTTTTGAGCCAGGTGTTGCCCATGTCTTCGCCGGCATTCGCCTCGACCAAGGCCATATCGACGATCGACGCCACGCCCGAGGTCAAGCAGTTGTAAAGGAAGGTCGGCGCATAGGGCTTGTCGACCTTGATCGTCAGCATGTCACCTTCTGCGGTGATCATCGCATCCACGGTTTCAGCGGTCCAGCCGAACTGGTTCAGGATAAAGGCTGGGGTCTTGTTCAGCTTGACCGCGCGCTGCAGCGAATAGGCCGCATCGGCTGCCGTCACCGGGTTGCCAGAGGCAAAGGTCACGCCCGATTTCATCTTGAAGCTGTAGGTGGTGCCATCCTCGGCCACGGACCAGCTTTCGGCGAGGCCCGGGACCAATTCGCCGGGCTTGGTCGGATCAAGTTCCACCAAGCCGTCATAGGTGTTGTTGATCACATCAAGGCCCGAAAATTCATAGGCCTCATGCGGGTCCAGCGACACGATGTCGTCGATGGCATCGGCGATCACCAAAGTGTCGGCGGGGGTTTCGGCAAACAGCGCCGCGGGGGCGGTGCCCAGCATCAGCGCGGCAATGGCAACGGCGCGAAGGGTTGGATCAAGCTTCATTGGTAACTCCCTGATTTGGTCTGGCCGGTTTTGGCCGTTATTCTGAGTCTGCAGGCAATTTCTGACCAAGAGGGCAACTTTCGAACTGGCTTGTCAACATCCGGTTGTGGCCGGATAAGTCGCTATTGGCACAGTGAGGGCGGAACCGGCGAAATGGCAGAGTTTTTGATCTTTGACGGGCACAATGATTTGTTGTCTTGCCTGTGGGCAGAGGGGCAGTCGGAGGGTGCGGCTTTTTTTGTCGGGCGCGAAGGCGATATTGACCTCGAAAAGTGCCGAAGGGGCGGCTTTGCGGGCGGGTTCTTTGCGGTCTGGTGCGGCAATGATCCGGGCACAGCACCCGATCCGATGGCGATCCACCGCGCTTTTCCCGCCATTGACGCCACCCACGCCCATGTGGAAACCACAAGCCAGTTGTCGATCCTGATCCGCATGACCGCCGCGCGCCCCGATGCGATCCGCCTGTGCCGCTCTGTGGCGGAGATCACTGCGGCCCGCGCGGCAGGGGCGATTGCGGCCATCGCGCATATTGAGGGATGCGAGGGCATCGGCCGCGATCTGGCGGAACTGCACCTGTATCATGCCGCCGGCTTGCGCAGTCTTGGCCCGGTCTGGAGTCGTCCGAACATCTTCGGCCACGGCGTGCCATTCAACTTTCCGGCCACGCCCGACACCGGACCGGGGCTGACAGAGGCAGGATTGCGGTTGGTGCGGGACTGCGACGCTTTGGGGGTTTTGGTCGACCTGAGCCATCTGAACGAGGCCGGGTTCTGGGACGTCGCCCGAACCAGCACCAAACCGCTGGTCGCCACCCATTCCGGCGCGCATGCGGTGACTGCCTCCACCCGCAACCTCACCGACCGGCAACTGGCCGCGATGGCCGAAAGCGGCGGGTTGGTGGGGCTGAATTTCGGCTGCCAGTTTCTGCGACTGGACGGGATCAAGAACCCCGACACCGGGGCGGATGACATGCTGCGGCATCTGGACCATCTGTTGGAGCGCATGGGCGAGGACGGCGTGGCGCTGGGGTCTGACTTCGACGGGGCCATGATGCCCAATTTCATCGGGGATGCCGCCGGGCTGCCGCATTTGACCGCCGCCATGCAAAGCGCGGGCTATGGCGACGCGTTGATCCACAAGATCACATGGGGCAACTGGATGAACCTTTTGGGCCGGGTGATCGGATAGCTGTGTCCACCCGCCCAAGCATCCGAAGGAAAAACTGGCAGAGCGGCTAAACCCGCGTGATATCCGCCACCATATCCCAGACCAGCCTGCCCATTGCCGGGAATGCCTGCGGATGGGTCTGCGCCAGCCCCTGCCCTTGTGTCGTCATCACCACGATCAAAGGCTTGCGCCCCGGTGCCACCAACCGCAGCATATCATGCTTGAACCAACTGGCGCGCGGGTCGCCCGTCCATTCATTGTGCCCGGCCTTCGACCAGATCTGCACGCCCTCGGGCAACTGACCCGCGAAATACTCAGACAACTGATAATTGGGGTCGGCGGCATCGGCCCCCTGTGCATCCCGATGCAAAATGGCCTGCGCACGGGCGCGGGTGGGGGCTGAAATCGGCAGATCCCCGTCAAACAATTCCCAAAGCAACCGGGCCGAGGCCAAGGGCGTCAGCCGGTTCAGGTTCTCGCCATTCACCCCCGCATATTGCGCCTCGCGGCCATAGCGCACGTCATCCATCAGCTTTTGGCTGATGTTGCAACCCTCCCATTCCGGCCAGCCCAGCGCCCAGAAAAACCGGTTCAACCGCTCGCGTTTGCTGACCCAGTCCAGATATTCGGCACCGTGCAAAAGGGTGTCGCCGGTGGTGCCGGTGATCAGGTCAATCACATAATTCGTGGCCGTGTTCGACGACCAGCGGATCATGTCGCGCAGGGCCCGGTCCATCTCGGCCTGCGGGGCCACGCGGCCTTGCTCCAGCGCAGCGAGGGCGTGGATCAGATGGAAGGATTTGACCAATGAACACGGATAGCCGGGCACTGCGCCGCGATGGGCAAAGCCTTGGGGACCATCCGCTCCCTTTGTCACCAGAACCAGCCCCAGATTGTCCGCCATCAGCCCTTGTTCGGCGAAAAGCGCTGTCAGCGCCGTCACCACCGCCGCGCCAAGGTTTTGCCAATCGTCCGTTTGATGCAGGAACACGACTGCCTCCCTTTTCAGCGTAGCTTAGGCGGCACGGAGGCGAAACAGAAGGGGCAGAATGGCATTGCGCGGTTGCTCTGGCGCAACCTGCCGCCCCGTGGCAGGGTGGCGGCGGATCAGAGGGCCATCATGTCGAAAATCATCATTTCCTGTGCCGTCACCGGGTCGATTCACACGCCCTCCATGTCGCCCTATCTGCCCGTGACCGGGGCAGAGATTGCCGCCTCGGCCATTGCGGCGGCCGAGGCAGGGGCGGCGATCCTGCATCTGCACGCGCGCAACCCCGGTACCGGGCAACCGTCCAGCGCGCCTGACCATTGGGCAGGTTTTCTGGGGGCGATCCGGGCGGGATGCGACGGCATTGTGAACATGACCACCGGCGGCTCGGCGGTGATGACGCTGGAACAACGGCTTGCCGCTCCGATGCAGTTTGCGCCCGAGATGTGCAGCCTGAACATGGGCACGATGAACTTCGCCCTTTACCCGATGGCAGCGCGGATTTCGCAGTGGAAACACGCTTGGGAAAAACCGTTTCTGGAAGGCTCCGATGATCTGGTGTTCAAGAACACCCCTCGCGACATTGCCTTTGTGCTGGACCAGATGGGTGCCCAGCGTGGGGCGCGTTTTGAATTTGAATGCTATGATGTCAGCCATCTTTACATGCTGAAACACTTCGTCGATCGCGGCGCGATTGTGGGGCCGTTGTTCATCCAGTTTGTCTTTGGCGTGCTGGGGGGGATGGCCGCCGACCCCGATATGCTGGGGGTGATGAAGCGCACGGCGGATCGCTTGTTCGGGCAGGATTACCAGTTTTCGGTGCTGGCAGCCGGGCGGATGCAAATCCCGATGGCCACCATAGCGGCGGCGATGGGCGGTCATGTGCGCGTGGGGCTGGAGGACAATCTCTATGCCGCCAAGGGCGTGCTGTCGCAGTCGAATGCGCAGCAGGTGGCGCAGATACGCGGCATCGTCGAGGGGTTGGGCCGAGTGGTGGCGACACCCGATGAGGCGCGGGCAATGCTGGCGCTGAAGGGCGCGCAGAAGGTGGCGTTTTGATCCGTTACCGTTTGGCCGTCGCGGCCGATGCGGCCTTGATTCACGCCATGCTGACCGAGATGGCTGTGGCCGAAAGTGGCGCGATTGGCGGCGGTGTGGATGCATTGTTGCAGCACGGCTTTGGCGCGGCCCCGCGGTTTCGGGTGGTGCTGGCAGAGGCGCAGGCCTTGTCCTTGGGATTTTGCCTGTTCCTGCCAGAATACTCCAGCTGGCGCGGCGCGATGGGGGTCTTTGTGCAAGACATCTACCTGCGCCCCGCCGCGCGCGGCAAGGGAGCAGGGCGCGGCTTGCTGACGGCGGCGTTTGCCGCGGCGCAAGACTGGCAGCCCGGCTTCATGGCGTTGATGGTCAAGCGCAGCAATCTGGCGGCCATCGGCTTTTACCAATCGCTCGGTTTTGCCCTGCGCGACACCGCCGACCCGTTTATTCTGGAAGGAGAGGGCCTGCACGCCCTGCCACAGCCATGATCACAGTGTTCGATGACGCCCAGCGCGCGCATGATCCGCAAATGTTTCTGTCGTCAGGCGCGGCGCAGCCTTGTCCCGAAAAACCCGCGCGGATCGATGCCCTGCTGGCGGCAGTTAACCGCAGGGGTGGACCCGTGGTGCAACCGCCAGACGCGGGTATTGCCCCGATCTTGGCGGTGCATCCCCAGCGCTATCTGACCTTCTTGCAAGGCATCCACACCCGCTGGACCCGGATTGCAGGCGCAAGCGCCGAGGTGATCCCGAACATTCACCCCGCCAACCGCAGCGATGGCTATCCGCTTTCGGCGGTGGGGCAGGCCGGGTTTCACATGACAGACACCTCCTGCCCGATTTCGGCACAGACCTGGGGCGCGGCTTATGCTTCTGCGCAAACCGCCATCCACGCTGCCGATCTGGTGTTGGTGGGCGAACCCGCCGCCTATGCCCTCTGCCGCCCTCCCGGGCATCATGCCTTCGCCGAACTGGCGGGCGGTTTTTGCTATCTGAACAATTCAGGCATCGCCGCCCAAAGGCTGACCGATGCCGGGCGCAGGGTGGCCATTCTGGATGTCGATCTGCACCACGGCAACGGCACTCAAGGCATGTTTTATGCCCGGGGCGACGTGCTGACTGTGTCGATCCATGCCGATCCTGAACGGTTTTACCCGTTCTTCTGGGGCTATGCGTCCGAGACTGGCGAAGGGGCAGGCCTCGGGGCCAATCTGAACCTGCCTTTGCCGCGCGGCACGGGGGATGACGGCTTTCTGCTGGCTCTGACCCAAGCCATCGCAAAAGTGCAGGATTGGGGCGCCGATACGCTGGTTCTGGCGCTGGGCCTTGATGCGTTTGCAGGCGACCCCTTTGCCGGGCTGTGCGTCACCACCCCGGGCTTTGGAAAGATCGGCCGTGCGGTGCAGACGATGGGCTTGCCAACTGTGATCGTCCAGGAAGGTGGCTACCTCTGCCCCGAACTGGGTGACAATCTACAGGCGGTTCTGCAGGCGTGGTGAGTTTTGCCAGCAACAGAAGCCTCCGGCGGGGATATTTAGCCATATCCATACATGACTAGTGCATTGTTTTGCAATGATTTTACATGATATTTTTCTTGCTATGGGCATGATTTTGCGAGACTCTGCACACGGATTGCACAGCGGTGCTTCCAGATTGCAATCGACTTGCACAGGTATCGCACATGGCCACCATCACGAAACTTCCCTCGGGCAAGTACCGCGCCCAAGTCCGGCGCCAAGGCGTGTACAGGGCGCAGACATTTACACGCAA
>CAMAQR010000001.1 GCA_945860375.1 Pseudorhodobacter antarcticus | reverse complement strand
GTGATGGTGGCCATGTGCGATACCTGTGCAAGTCGATTGCAATCTGGAAGCACCGCTGTGCAATCCGTGTGCAGGGTCTCGCAAAATCATGCCCATAGCAAGAAAAATATCATGTAAAATCATTGCAAAACAATGCACTAGTCATGTATAGATATGGCTAAATATCCCCGCCGGAGGCACTTGCGGCCGGCCTGAGGGCCTCCGGCGGGGATATTTGAACCAATGTGAAAGCACAGAGCGCCCGCTGGAAGCAACAAACGGCTAAAGTGCGCGCCAGCCGATATCGCTGCGGCAAAAGCCTTCGGGCCAGTTCAGGTGATCGATCATCGCATAGGCGCGGTTGCGGGCATCGGCCAGCGTGTCGCCGCGCGCGGTGATGTTCAGAACCCGGCCCCCATTGGCCACGATCATGCCGTCTTTCTCGGCGGTGCCTGCGTGAAAGGCCATATGGCGGCTGTCTTCGGGCATTCGACTTAGTCCCCGGATTTCGGAGCCCTTCGCATAGGCCCCCGGATAGCCCTTGGCCGCCATCACCACCGTCAGCGCATGGTCTGCGGCCCAGTTCACCCGGGCGCGGTCCAGCCGACCTTCGGCGCAGGCCAGCAGCAGGTCCAGCGCCTGCGCGCCAAGACGCATCATCAGCACCTGCGTTTCGGGATCGCCAAAGCGGGCGTTGTATTCGACCAGCCGGGCTTGACCGTTCTCGATCATCAGACCGGCAAACAGCACGCCCTGATAGGGGGTGCCGCGCCGGGCCATTTCGCGGATCGTCGGCAGCACGATTTCATCCATAGCGCGTTGGGCGATGGCATCGGTCAGCACCTGGGCCGGGGAATAGGCCCCCATGCCGCCGGTGTTCGGCCCGGTATCGCCGTCGCCCACCCGTTTGTGATCCTGCGCGGTGCCGATGGGCAGGGCGTTGACGCCATCGGTCAGGATGAAGAAGCTGGCCTCTTCGCCCGTCATGAAGTCCTCGATCACAACTTCCGCGCCCGCAGCACCGAATTCACCGCCGAACATATCGTCGATGGCGTCCAGCGCCTCGGCCTCGGTCATCGCCACGATCACGCCCTTGCCAGCGGCCAAGCCGTCGGCCTTGACCACGATCGGCGCGCCCCTGCGGCGGATGTAATCCTTGGCCGGGGCGCTTTCGGTAAACCGCGCATAGGCGGCAGTGGGGGCTTGGCAGGCGTCGCAGATTGCCTTGGTGAAGCCCTTTGACGCCTCCAACTGCGCCGCTGCCGCCGAGGGGCCAAAGGTCAGCAAGCCCGCCGCGCGGGTGGCATCGGCGACGCCTGCGGCCAAGGGGGCCTCTGGCCCGATGATCACGAAATCAATGGCGTTTTCTTCGCAGAAGGCCACCACTTCGGCCCCTTCCAGAATGTCGAAATCGGCGCATTCGGCCAGCATCGCAATGCCCGCATTGCCCGGAGCCACGATCAGCCGGTCGGTCTTGGGGTTCTGCTTGATCGCCCAAGCCAAGGCATGTTCGCGCCCGCCCGATCCGAGAATAAGGATATTCATGACGCACCCCGCTTGGCTTGGTTCAGGGCTTCATAGGCTTGGGGGGGGCGCGGCGCAAGTCGGTCAGCCGGTGCGGGCGGGCGTGAAGATGCACCCGCAAAGCGCGGTGTGTTGGGCAGGTGTTGGCGGAGGGGGGCCGATTTCGCCGGCCTTCGCGGGAGCCGACCGCGCCCTGATCCTTGCAAGGTGGCGTTGCGCTGCTGGCCAAGTTCATGGCAAAGTCGGTGCATGGACATGTTCGACGACACCCCCGCGCCTTCCAATTCCCCGGAATTCACCGTCTCGGAGCTGTCCGGGGCGGTCAAGAAGGTGATTGAGGGCGAGTTTGGCCTTGTGCGGGTGCGTGGCGAGGTGGGGCGGGTGTCGCGTCCGGCCTCGGGTCATCTGTATTTCGCGCTGAAGGATGATCGCGCCAGTTTGGATGCGGTCAGCTGGAAGGGCCAGGTTGCCAAGATGCAGGTGCGCCCCGAAGAGGGGATGGAGGTTATCGCCACCGGGCGACTGACCACCTTCCCGGGGCAATCGAAGTATCAGATGATCGTCGAGGATGTGGCCCCGGCGGGGGCGGGCGCGCTGATGGCGATGCTGGAAAAACGCAAGGCGGCGCTGGGGGCGGAGGGGCTGTTTGATCCGGCGCGCAAAAAGCCGATCCCGTATTTGCCGGGGGTGATTGGGGTCGTCACTTCGCCAAGCGGGGCGGTGATCCGCGACATTCTGCACCGTTTGCGCGACCGTTTTCCCCGCCATGTGCTGATCTGGCCGGTGGCGGTGCAGGGGCAGGCCTGTGCGGGCGATGTGGCGGCGGCGATCCGGGGGTTCAACGCGATTGAACCGGGCGGGCCGATTCCGCGCCCTGATCTGATCATCGTGGCGCGTGGCGGAGGGTCGCTGGAGGATCTGTGGGGCTTCAATGAGGAAATCGTGGTGCGGGCGGCAGCGGCGTCGCGCATTCCGCTGATCTCGGCGGTTGGGCATGAAACCGACACCACATTGATCGACCATGCGTCGGATCTGCGCGCGCCCACGCCCACGGCGGCGGCGGAATTGGCGGTGCCGGTGCGGCTGGAACTGCTGGCGACGCTGGACGCCATGGCCGCACGGCAAAGCCGGGGCGTGGCGCAGGGCTTGGGGCTGCGCGGGCAACGCTTGCGCGATCTGGCGCGCGCGTTGCCCCGGTTGGAGGCGCTGTTGGCCTCGCCTCGGCAGCGATTTGACGGATCGGTGCAACGGTTGGGCGGAGCTTTGGGCATGGCGGCGGCGCGCAAACGGGCCGGGTTTGGTGCGGTGGCGTCGCGTTTGCGACCAGAGGCGTTGCTGGGGCTGGTGGCGCAGCGCAGGCAAGCGATGCAGGCGGCGGCGCTGCGGTTGGACGACCGAACAACCCGCGCGCTGGAGCGTAAGGCGGCGGGGTTTGACAAATGGGCGTCGCGATTGCCGCTGGCGTTGACGCGGATGATCGCGGACGCAGGGCGCAAAACCGATGAGGGTCGGGTGAAGCTGGTGGCGCTGGATGCGCGGTTGCAGGCGGCCCCGGCGGTGCGTTTGACGGCGCTGTCGCAGCGGTTGGAGGCCTTGGACCGCACCCGCACCACGCTGGGGTACGCCGAGACGTTGACGCGCGGCTATGCGGTGATCCGGGGCGATGGGCATGTCGTCACCAACAAGGCGGCGGCGGAAAAGGCGATGGTTCTGGAGGCAGAGTTTGCCGATGGTCGGGTGACGTTGGGGGCAAAGCCCGCGCGCAAGGGCAAGGCGGATGGCGGGCCTTCGCAGGGCAGTTTGTTTTAGAGCGGATTTCCTGCGATCTGATTCAGATTGACGGAAATCCAAGACCGGCACTGCCGGTGTAGGTTGCGGTTGCGCTCCATGGGCCAAACCCATTGGAACCAACGCGCTGCTGGGGGCATGACCAGAGGCTTACGCCGCCCCGGATTAACTCTGGCGCGGCAGCGGAAGCTGGTGCCAAGCGCCATGCGGGATGGTGCACAGGTTTGGCATTCACGAGGTGTTATGGGTATGTGGTCTGAAAAGGACGAGTCTGCGCGGCGCAGTTGTGTTGATATCTGTTCATAACATTCTGATACAGATACTGAATTTGACACAGACGACATTCGCGGCACCGCCTGAAAGGTTGGAATGTCACACGCCCACATCCGGGCCGGGGCACCCCAGGGGGCCGGGGCTTTCGGTGACGGTGGACATCGGGGTGCCTTCGGGATCGGCGGCAAAGCGCACCGACACGCCGCTGTCGGTCTTGTAGAAGTACCAGCATTGTGGATCATTCGGGTCTTCATACAGAAAGCAGATCTGGTCGCCTTGGTCATACCAGATGCCCTCTTTGCATTCGGCCGCGGTGAAGGCCCACTTCACCCGGCGGTTCGCCTTGTACTGCTCGGTGCCCCAGACCTCCCCGTCCAGCGTGAAATCCAGCACCCGCCCGGTGACAAAAGCGTCAAATTCGGCGGCGGTCATCAGGGTGTCTGACACCGCAGGCAGCGGCAGCAGGACAAGCAACAGGGCGGTCAGGCGCATGGGATACTCCGGGGTTTGCGCCAGCCTGACGCAAGGCCCGCAGTGCCGCCAGTGTCAGATTTGCGGATCGGCAAGGTTGCGCCAGCGGTTCAGGTGCGGGCGGATGGCGCGCTTCCACAGCGGCGGCACCAACGCGATCATGCAGGCGATCGGCAGCGGCCACGGCAAGTGCGGGGCCTGATCGGCGGCGGGCAGTCGCAGGGCGGGATAGGGCCGGGCGGGGTGGGCGTGATGATCGGAATGGCGCGGCGCGTTCAGCATGAAGGCGGAGGAGAACCAGTGCGGCGCGTTCCAGCTGTGGCGGGCGTCCATCGGCTCCAGCCGCCCATCGGGCCGCCGGGCGCGGGTCAGGCCGTAGTGCTGGACATAATCGGACAGCATCAACTGGCTTTGCGCATGGAAGGCCAGTGTCACCCAAGCCAGCGCGCCCCATGGTCCGGCGATCAGATGGCCTGTGATCAGGCACAGGGCTGCAATGCCGATATAGGCGGCATAGGGGTGCAAGCCGGGACGGGCGGCCTTGGCCCGCAGGTCGGCCTCTGCCCGCAAGCCTTGGCGGAAGCTGCCAATCCAGGCGCGGATCAGGAAGGCGTAATAACCTTCACCTGACCGGGCCGAATTGGGGTCGGCAGCACTTGCGGCATGGCGGTGATGCACCAGCCGATGCGCCGAGGTGTGGTGGCCAAACAGCATCACCGAATAGACCAGCGCGCCAAGCCGGAACAGGTCGCGGGCCGGGCGGTGGATCAGCTCATGCGCGGTGGGGTTGGCGACTTGGCCCATCCAAAGGCCCGCGCCCAGAAACACCGCGAAGCGGGTGCCAATCGAAAGCCCGGAGTCCCCTGCAATTGCCCAAACCGACAGCGGCATCAGCGCAATCGCCCCTACCGCCAAAATCACCAGCAAAGCATCGGCTGCGGGAAATTCAGCCCCCTCGGGCGCATCGCCCGTGTACAGCGCCGCGATCTGGTCGAGAACGGCGGCCAGCACCGTCATATAGGCCAGCCCCGCCAGCACCCAAGCGCCATTCCCAAAAATGCCCAGACCGAACAGCACCAAGGGCGTGATCGAGGCCAGCGCAAACAGTGCCATCGGCAGGGGGGCGGACTTCACTTGCATGCGCGCAAGATAGCATGGGAAGCTGGCCGCGCCAGTGCCAAGGAGCTGCATTCGGGCGTTTCGGAAATCAACCGCCTGATTGGTCTTTTGGCCATTCACGGCGTTCGTGGGCTGTTGGCTGCTGTGGTCGCAGCGAACAATGGGCCAATGGCCGGGTCGGTGGCCAAGGCGGGGGCAGTGGCGGATTGCGCTCGGTCTGTTTCTGGGCGCGCTGAGGGACTTCGCGCTGTCGCGGCGGGGGCAGGGTGCGGTTTTCGCCGGAATGGCCCGCCAAAAGCCGCTGTCTTTGGTGCTTTGGCCGACATATGCCTTGGGGCTGGCGCTGGTCTTGTTGGGAAGCCCGGCCTATCGGGGGGTGTGACCCTTTCAAACCCCGGCCAAACTGGCTAACTGAGGGGAACCCAAGCATCGAGGCTCCCATGTCCTTTTTCAAAAAGCTGAAAGACCGGATGTTCCGCTCGTCCGACAAGATCGGTGAGGGGCTGGAGGCTTTGGTGTCGGACGCGTCCTCGGTCGAACCCGAAAAGCCCGAAGCTGAAAAAGTCGGTCTGATCGGGCGTTTGCTGGGCCGGGCGGATGAACCGCGCCGGGTGCTGGACGATGCGATGCTGGAAAGTCTGGAAGAGGTGCTGATCAGTGCCGATATGGGCGTCGAAACCGCCACGCGGGTGACGGCCAACATTGCCGAAGGGCGGTTTGGCAAGCGGATTTCCACGACAGAGTTGCGGGAGGCCTTGGCAGGTGAGATCACCCGCATCATGACCCCCGTGGCGCGGCCTTTGCCCTTGTATCCGCAAAAACCGCAGGTGGTTTTGGTGGTGGGCGTCAATGGATCGGGCAAGACCACGACCATCGGCAAACTGGCATCGCAGTTCAAGGCTGCGGGCAAATCGGTGGTGATTGCGGCGGGCGACACTTTTCGCGCCGCAGCGGTGGAACAGTTGCAGGTCTGGGGCGACCGCGCAGGCGTTCCGGTGCTGACCGCGCCCGAGGGATCCGATCCGGCCTCTCTGGCGTTTGATGCGCTGACAAAGGCGCGGGCGGACGGGGCCGATCTGCTGATGATCGACACCGCGGGGCGGTTGCAGAACCGTCAGGATCTGATGGAGGAATTGGCCAAGATCGTCCGCGTGATCCGCAAGGTGGACCCGACAGCGCCGCACACCACATTGCTGGTGCTGGATGCCACCACGGGGCAGAACGCGATCAATCAGGTCGAGATTTTTCGCAAGATCGCCGATGTATCCGGCCTTGTAATGACCAAGCTGGACGGCACTGCCAAGGGCGGTGTGTTGGTGGCTTTGGCCGACAAGTTTGGCCTGCCGATCCATGCGATTGGCGTGGGCGAGCAGATCGATGATCTGGCGCCGTTTGATCCCGAAGACTTTGCCAAGGCGCTGGTGGGTATTGCTGACTGATGTCAGAGCTCCGCACGCACGCTTTGTTCCGGGCGTTTGCGCTGTCGGGGACGGTTGCGGTTTCTGCGGGCAATCTGCCCAAGCCGTACCATGTTTACGCCGGGCACGGCCTGCTGATCTGCGGGCATGCGCGGGCGGATGCCGTTGCCGCAGCCTGTGCCGGGCAGGACGTTTTTCCGGTGTTGACCCATTCGGGCCGCGCCGTGATGGGCCTGTTTGTCGGCACATTCACCGATGCCAGCCTTGGCCCGCATCTGAAATTGCAAGCTGTGGCTCTGTGCGCCCCAACCCCCGAGGCGCGTCTATCCGACGATCCCACTGCGATGCTGGCGGCGCTGGCCAGCCGTGCCGACTTGGCGCTGTTGAGCCTCAAGCTGTGGAGCGACACCGCCCCGGTGGTTGCCTATCACACCGAGTATCTGGGGTTGGGCGCGGCGCTGGCCTCGGGCGAGGTTACGCAGGGCAAGCGGCTGGCCTTTGCCTTCCACGATGCGCAGGGCGGGGCTTTGGCGACAGGCGAAGTGTCGGTCAAGCGTTTTTCTGATCTGCGCGCGATCTGGGGTCTGATGCGGCAGATCGGGCTGCATCAGACCGTGCGACTGGCCCGGCAACCCTTTGCGCGCAGCCATCTTGCCAACCGCAAAACCCCGGTGCTGCCGCGCAATGGCCGCGCGCAAACCATCACCGCCGCCGATCAAAGGGTGGTCACGCGGTTTGATGGCAAACGTGATCGGCTGGCGTTGTCCGGCCCCCTTGCCGCCTACGAGTTCCAGCCGCTGTGCTATGAACTTGTTTCACCCTTCCGCTTTGTCTGTCTGCACCCCGACGCATGAGCGCTTGGCTGATTTCCATCGCGGGCACGCCGCAGGGGGCAGATCTGGCGCTGGGCCTGGCGCTGATGGCCGCCGTTTTGCACGCGCTGTTCGGGGCGCTGCAAAAGGGGCGGCACGATCCATGGCTGTCGCGCGCCGCGATTGACGCAAGTTACGGCCTGATCGCCATCCCCTTTGCGCTGTTCGTGGTGCCATGGCCGGAACCGCATATGTGGCCAATCTTTGCCGGGGCGTTTTTCATTAATGCCATCTACAAGGTGCTGCAAGCGATGACCTACACCCGCGGGGCCTACACGGTGGTTTACCCAGTGGTGCGCGGCACCGGGCCTTTGTTCACCGTCATTGGCGCGGGGCTGGTGTTCGGCGAGGTTTATGCGCCCACGCAATGGGGCGGCGTTGGTCTGCTGGTGGCGGGAATCCTTGGCCTTGCCGCCTACAACCTGCGCCACCTGACCGAGAACCGCGACACGCTGATCCCGGCGCTGGGCTTTGCCTTTGCAACGGGCGCGGTGGTGGCCGTCTACACGACTTATGACGCCTGGGGCATCCGCGCCACCGCCGACCCGTTCACCTTTCTGGCATGGTTTTTCATGATCGACGGCGTGTTCATCCCGGTGGTGACATGGCGGCGCTGGATCACAGTTGAGCGCGCCGATGTGGTGCCTTTGCTGAAAAAGGGTGTATTGGGGGGGGGCGTCGCCTATTTCAGTTTCGGTGCCATCATGATGGCCACACGGCTGGACAGCGTGGGTGAGGCGGCGGTGCTGCGCGAAACCTCGACCGTATTTGCGGCCTTGATCGGGTGGCTGGTTCTGGGTGAAAAGGTGGGCGTCGTGCGGGCGGGTCTGATGGGTCTGATCGCGCTGGGCGCTGTGGTGATGGAATGGGGCGGGTAGGCGATGAAGAAAATCAATCCGATGTTGAAACTGGCGCTGGAACTGGGGCCGATCGTGCTCTTCTTCGCGGGCTTCCGGTTTTTCAAGGACCGGACGTTCCAGATACTGGGCGGCGAGTATTCGGGCTTCATCGTGATGACGGCGGTGTTTGTGGCAGTGATTGCGGCCACGACGTTCCTTCTGTGGCGACTGACCGGCGCGCTGTCCAAGATGCAGATCATGACGCTGGTTCTGGTGATTGTGATGGGCGGGTTGTCGGTCTGGCTGAACGACGAGCGGTTCATCAAGATGAAGCCGACGCTGCTGTATCTGGCCTTTGGTGGGGTGCTGGGCTTTGGGTTGTGGCGCGGGCAGTCTTATCTCAAGCTGGTGATGGAAGAGGCGCTGCCGATGCAAACCGAAGGCTGGATGATCCTGACCCGCCGGCTGTGTGCGTTTTTCATCGCGCTGGCGGTGGCGAATGAGGTGGTCTGGCGTCTGTTCAGCACCGAGGCTTGGGTGAATTTCAAAACCTTCGGCCTGACGGCTGCGCTGTTCTTGTTCTTCATGACGCAGGCCAAGGTGATTGAACGCTTCGCCTTGCCAACACCGCCCAGCGAGTGACGCGGACAGCGTGTTTCCGGCTGGCACCGGAGTGACCCAAGTTTGCCGCCGGTGCGCCGCACCCGCGTCCGGCGGTGGCGCCATCTTGTTCGGACAGCAAAGGGGCGTCAAAATCTGCCAGACCTCTGGTCCAGCCTGTACAATTTCATTCAAATGGTTCGCCGCGCGGCACCGATGCCCTTGGATATCTTGCTGCCGGGGCTGCTGATGCTGGTGGCTTGGTCGTTGTTGCGCATTGGGTTTGACGATCCGCCTGCCGCCTGCGTGGTGGCTTTCCTTGCCACCTTGGCGCTGCGCTTTGCCCTGCGTGCCGAAGATGATACCCGCAAAACCCGTCAGGCTCCGTCGCCGCGCTGGTTGCGCGGTCCGATCCAACGGCGCGCCAACGCTTCCTCAGCCTGTATTTCCTATTGATGGCGGCACGTTACAGCATCGACGCGATCACCGGACGCGCGATGGCGCGGTTTCATTGACCTGATCCGCAGATGCGCGCCGCGCAGATCGCTTGGCTTTTGGACGTCGCCCTGCTGCCCCTGCTGTCGCCTGTGGTCACGGCAGCCTTGGCGCTGACCGTTCGGGACCGGATCGAAACCGACGCGCAGGCCGCAATCTCTAAAACGTGTCTCTCATTTTTCATCTGTCTGAAAATATCCCACGGGGGCAGCGAAGCGCGGGGGTGTGAAACCCCCGGCGACCTCAATGCCGCAAAGCCTCAGACGGCGCGCGCAACCCGCCACAGCCGCGACCAGCGCGGATCGGCGCGCATCGGCAGGCCTGCGCGCAGCATCGGCAACAAGACGCTGCCGTCCAGTATCGCGCGATAGAGGCCAAAGGCGCCGGGGCGCAGATAGGGCGACCAGTGGCAGATGCGCGCAGGGGCGGGGGGCAGGCAATGCCCCAGCCGCGCCAAGGCCGCCAAGCTGGCGGGCTGATCAATCTGCACATCGAGCCAGTTTGGCATGTCCTGCCGCAGGCCTTGGCCGATGGCGGTATCCAGCCCAGCGCCCGCCAGCCATTCATAAAGAAAGTCAAACAGGTCGTTTTCCCGCGTGGTGATGTTGAACACCTGCGCCGCACGCCCGGCGACACTTGCCATGGCGCGGCGGGCCGGGCCGCGGGTTTCGGCAGCGGCCAACAAGATCAGCCGGCTGAAGTCACCCGCCCTTGCATGCGGCAGTGCCTGAAGCGCCACCCGCGCCCCCAGCGAATGTGCCACAACATGCAGCGGTCGTCCGGGGTCCAGATCCTGAATCAGACCCGCCAGTTCCGCCAATCCCCGCCCGGCGGTGCCAGCCCGAAAACTGGCCCCGATCAATCCACCCCGTGCCGACCAGCCAAAGCCAACCATCAGCCCCGCACCGCCCAAATGGCGCGGCCAACTGAGCGCGCGAAAGTCATCCAGCGGAGGCTGCAGCGAAAAGATGTGTTTGTGCGGGCAGTTCCCGGTCACATCGGGGGCAAAGCGGTAGCCGTGGATCATCACCACAACCGGCGTCCCTTTCGGCAGGGCAGCCAGCGCCGCGCCCAAGCTTGCGCGGTCAAATCGCAGGCCTTGGCGCGTCATGTCTACCCGAAACGGGGCTTTGCTGGTTGGCACTTTGCGCTCCTTGCGGTTGGCCCACTATCGCGCAGCGTCATGAACGCGCCGTTACAGCGGCGTGACGGCGTTGTGACGCCCTTGGATGAAGCCCGCATTGACAGTGCCCGCCCTGCGCGCTACCACTCCGGGTGTGGCGCTTTGTTACCGGATTGCGGGCCACGTTAAACAAACCGCTAAAGAGGGTCAGGGTTCTTCGCGACCCCGGAACCCTTTGGTTTCGGGGTTTTTCTATGGCCAAAGGGCCAAATGGGGCAGGAACATGAGCGACAAGTGGAAAACGCGCACCAAACTGGTGCATGAGGGCAGCCGCCGCAGCCAATACGGCGAGATGGCCGAGGCGATTTTCCTGACCCAGGCCTTTGTCTATCCCACCGCTGAATCCGCCGAGAACCGTTTCATCAAGGCCGGTGAGGATGAGTTCATCTATGCCCGGTACGGCAATCCCACGACGCGGATGTTTGAGGACCGCATCGCGGCATTGGAAGGCACCGAAGACGCTTTCGCCACAGCCTCGGGCATGGCGGCGGTCAATGGCGCCTTGGTGTCGATGCTGCGCGCGGGCGATCATGTGGTGTCTTCCAGGGCGCTGTTCGGCTCGTGTCTTTACATCCTCGAAGAGGTGCTGACCCGCTACGGCGTCCATGTCACCTTTGTCGACGGCACCGATCTGGATCAATGGCGCGCGGCTTGCACGCCTGCCACCAAGGCGGTGTTTTTTGAGTCGATGTCGAATCCGACGCTGGAACTGGTGGACATCCGCGCGGTGTCTGACATCGCCCATGCCGTCGGGGCGCTGGTGATCGTGGACAACGTGTTTGCGACCCCGGTGTTCAGCCGCGCGGTTGATCAGGGCGCGGATGTGGTGGTTTATTCCACCACCAAACACATCGACGGCCAAGGCCGCGCGCTGGGCGGCGTGATCTGTGGCACCCGCGATTTCATCCGCAAGGTGGCGGAACCCTACCTCAAACACACCGGCGCCGCGATGAGC
This sequence comes from Pseudorhodobacter antarcticus, assembly GCA_945860375.1. The sequence continues at coordinate 245,603 of CAMAQR010000001.1, read as the reverse complement.
CCGTTTACCGCATGGATCATGCTGAATGGCATGGCGACGCTGGATCTGCGGTGCCGGGCGATGGCAGACGGGGCGCTGACCATTGCGCAGGCCCTGTCTGCGGATGATCGCGTGTCAAAGGTGATTTATCCCGGCCTTGCCAGTCACCCGCAGCACGGCCTTGCCATGGAGCAAATGGGATCGGGCGGCACTTTGGTGACGTTTGACATCAAGGGCGGCAAAGAAGCGGCGTTCAAATTCTGCAACGCCTTGGAGATTATCAAGATTTCCAACAACCTTGGGGATGCCAAATCCATCGCGACCCATCCGGCCACCACCACCCATCAGCGTCTGCCGCAACCGCAAAAAGACGCGCTGGGCATCACGCCGGGCCTGATCCGGCTGTCGGTGGGGTTGGAGGACGTGGACGATCTGATCGCTGATCTGCAAGCAGCGCTGTCTGCTATCTGAACCGGTTTTCGCGAAAAAACCGGCGCGACTGTCAATCCAATGTCGTGTTTGCTGCGTATTCCTTCGGATGAGCTTGGGGTTGCGGGGTAAATTCCCTATATTACAAGCTTGCGACCGATGTGGGGAGCGCGAACAATGAACATTCATATGCCGGACCTGACGCAATTGCCGGGCCGGGCCGAGGCCGAGGTGGCCATGGCCACCCTGCGGCAATGGGCCAACCGCGCCACTGACGCCGAGATCGTGGCGCTGGACCCGAATGCGGGCGCTCTTTTGGCCGGCTATCAGGTGCTGTCACGCGAGTATCCGACCAATTTCGCAGTGACCGATGCCTATAAAGACAGCCTGCCAGACCTGCAAAACGGCCCTTCCAGCCTGATCGTCGGCGCAAAACAGGTGATCCAGCACGTCGGGATTTCCAACTTCCGGCTGCCGATCAACTACCGCACCCGCGACAATGGCCCGGTGGCGCTGGAAACCAGCGTGACGGGCACGGTGTCGCTGGAGGCCGAGAAAAAAGGCATCAACATGAGCCGCATCATGCGGTCGTTTTATGCCCATGCCGAGCGGGATTTCAGCTTTGGCGTGATTGAACACGCGCTGGAGGATTACCTGAAGGATCTGGGCAGCTTTGACGCCCGCATCCAGATGCGCTTTTCCTTTCCGGTGAAGGTTGCGTCTTTACGCTCGGGCCTCTCAGGCTGGCAATACTACGACATCGCGTTGGAACTGGTCGACAAGGGCGGCGTGCGCAAGCGGCTGATGCACCTTGATTTCGTCTATTCCAGCACCTGCCCCTGCAGCCTTGAGCTGTCCGAACACGCGCGCCGCACGCGGGGGCAACTGGCCACGCCGCATTCGCAGCGGTCGGTGGCGCGGATTTCGGTGGAGCTGGTGGGCGCCACCTGCTTGTGGTTCGAAGACCTGATCGAGTTGGCGCGTCAAGCGGTGCCGACGGAAACCCAGGTGATGGTCAAGCGCGAGGATGAACAGGCCTTTGCCGAGTTGAACGCCGCGAACCCGATCTTCGTCGAGGACGCTGCGCGCAGCTTCTGCGCCGCCCTGCAGGACGACCCGCGCATCGGAGACTTCCGCATCGTGGCCAGCCATCAGGAAAGCCTGCACAGCCATGACGCGGTGTCGGTGCTGACCGAAGGCGCAACCTTTGCGGCGGACTCACTGGACCCCAAACTGTTCGCCAGCCTCTACCATGTTGGCTAGGGTCAAGGCCTGCTGAACGGCCTACTGTTGGGGCGGTGACTCGATGCGGTTTTCGCACCCATGCCGGGACGGTGACGATTGACGCAACCGATCCGTTGCCCGGCAATGGCTTGATCTGCAAACCCTAAGAGGGTCAAGGCACACCGGGCGGATCTTCGCCAGATCGCCATCATGCAGATCACCGCGCCGAGCGGAACCGCGATCAGGGTCAGAAAAACAACCGAGGCACCCGAGCTTGCCGGATCGTCGCAGCCTGCATTGCTGGCAGCAAACGATCCGGCGCAGAAGGCCGGAGAGTTGATGTCAGCGGCGCAACCGGGTTTGTCATCTTTGTTCCGCTGGTGATCGCTCCTGACGCTTTGACAGAACCCGATTCAACAGAAACGTGCATCTGCGTTCAGGTGTTCGCAACAGATTTCTGAACCTGTGGCGAAAGGCTAAAATATCAAAGAATTGGGTCGAATCGATCCCGAAATCGGGCCGCGTTGGCGCGCGTAAATGACTCGCAGCGCGCGGTTGCGGAACTTGGGCAGCAAGCTGAAGACGGTGCAGAGCCGCGCATTCCCAAGCAAGCCGCTTTCATTTTCAAGCCTGGCTGAAAGTGCAATTGGTTGACATTTAAAACCAAACATCACCCCAGAGATTAGTAAAAATACCGAATGTGCATAAGCATATATCGAAAGATAGATTGAGCCAAAGGCAGTTCATCGAATATTTCAAATTGTGGTTTTGAAATACATCTTGGTGTGATTATGATCCGCCATAATAAGTGAAGCATGCACTGCGTTCGGGGAGCATTGGCGATGACTGAGGGCAGACTGGGAGATAAGATTCTGGAGTCGGCCCTTTCGCTTGCAGTTTTTTCTGGTTTGGTTTGGTATTTTGTTGGCGGTGGCGTTCAGGGTGACTTGGCCAGAGCTTTCGAAAATGAGTATTTCATAGCAAAACAAACCGGATCCCAAAGTGGTGTCTGTTTTCGGGCGGGTGTGGTCGCCGAACAGGTCAAATCCCAACCGCGATTGCCTTGTGTAGCTGAAGGGTTTCTTCAGGCGCGACACCCATCAGAATACGGCAAATGCAGGAAGACTGAAGCAGAAGATTGCGCAGCTTAATGACTCCAGAAACATTTGGGTTCAGGACGCGTGGCCGGAACCAGCCGATTGCCGCAAGTGCGCCGCCGAACAGACGATCCCCTGCACTCAGCAAAGCGATTCATACGTCGCTGCAGATGATGTGCTCCACTTTGTTTGCCCCCCAGACGCACCCGATCAGCACATCATAACGTCCTTACGATCCGTAGTAACAACCATCGCCAAGCAATGCCCCTCCAACAGGGCGAAACCAAGGAACGACTGTCATGGCCAAAGATCTTGAATTCTCTGCGAAATCCGTCGATGAAGTTTCTACCCCGGTTCGCAAAGATGAGGTCGTTCAAAAGCTGATCGCTGCTTGGAACAGCAACAACGCCAAGAGCGCAAAGCGGGTCGGCACATTCGGTTTCATGGCTGTGGCGCTGGCAGCCTGTGGCGGCGGCTCGGATAACGGTAATGGCTCGGGCGATGCCAACTTGATCCTTCGACGGCTGAGTGGTTCCGCCGAAAGTCTTGGTATTCAAACTCTCGCGCTAGATCCGGCTGCAGTGATCGCCGACGTTCTGGCAACTGCGAAAGACGGCATTCTGGGTTTGGAGCGGGTACCGCTCCTGCCGGGCGCGCCAGATGCGCCTATTGATGCGTCTCGCGGCTTGGTCGTACCGGCGGGCGTGACTTACGTTGGCGATATTTCGCTCTTTAGCGCTGCTGGCGAAGGCATATCGGTCACGGGTGAGGGCAATCTTTGGTTGCTGGTTTCAGACAGTGGTTTTGTTGCCAATGAACAGAGTGTCTCGCTCAATGTAAACCTAACGGGTGGCACGCTTGTTATTGATATGGGGTCGGATCAGCATCAGCTTTTTGTTGGTGGCAACATCAATTTGAACGGTGGAACGCTGGTTGTGAGCGACGGAAATCTCATCGTTTCTGTCGCAGAATTTCAGGACTGGGGCGTTGGAAAGCTCGTTTTGAACTCGAGCCTTATCCTCGATTTTCGGGGTACGGATCTTCAATCTGAAGAGATCGGCTCTTTGTTGGCTGGCATTGATGCCAGCGGTGCTGGTGAGTTGCGGGTGCTTGTGGATGATGATGAGCAGGCCCGCCTGGTGTTCGATGGCCTTCTGCAGAACATCAGTCTGCTGAGCGGCAGTGCACCCGGTATAGTTATCGTAGGTTCTAACGGCACCAGTGTGGATGTTGACCTGCAGGCGATTATCGATTCCAAGATAGCTTATCTGGTCCAGAGCATTCAAATCGAAATCGACGACCTTGAGCAGAAGATCCAGGGTGGGGGCGTTGACGCAGAGGACTTCACGTCGTTGGCGGCGCTGAAGACGCTGATAGATGATCTGAGCGAGGCGTCGGGAACGGCGAGTGATGACATCACTACGCTTGAGCTTGAGATTGGTGCGCCGAACACGGCGGTTGCGCCTGCGTTGAGCAACGCGACGGGTCTGTATGCGCTGATCGAGAGCTCGATCAAGACGGCGGTGGATGCGCTGCAGGCGCAGATCACGTCGAACGACGGTGACATTGCTGCGCTGATCAACGATGGCCAAGGTACGTTTGGCCAGCCGGGCTACGTGGCGCCGACGACCAACTCGATTGCGGGTCTGAAGGCGGCGCTTACGGCGCTGTCGACCACTGCGGGGTCTGATGTTGATGCGCTTGAGCTTGAGATTGGTGCGCCGAACACGGCGGTTGCGCCTGCGTTGAGCAACGCGACGGGTCTGTATGCGCTGATCGAGAGCTCGATCAAGACGGCGGTGGATGCGCTGCAGGCGCAGATCACGTCGAACGAAGGTGACATTGCTGCGCTGATCAGCGATGGCCAAGGTACGTTTGGCCAGCCGGGCTACGTGGCGCCGACGACCAACTCGATTGCGGGTCTGCAGGCGGCACTTACGGCGCTGGAAACACTGACGAGTAGTGGCGAGGGCAGCATTGGCGCTACGCTGGTGTCTCTGCAGTCGCAGATCATGGATATTCTCGATCTTCTCAACGCTCAGCCTCTCGATTGGTCGGAGTTCGTCGGCCCGAACGCAGAGAACGCCTTCACCGTCGCAGACATCTTCGGCACCCCGGGTGTGAACGGTTCATCCACCGTCCTGAACAGCTTTATGGGCAGTTTTGCGGACCGCATTGACGGCTACAGCCCTGCCACGGTTCCGCTGGTTGTCACGGGTGATCTTACCGTCGCGCAGGCAGTCGCTCTGGCAGAGGCTGGCCTTGGGGTGAACACGGGTAATGTGACTTACAGCATCCGGGATGCCTACACGACGGTTCAGTCGGCTTTGACCAATCCCGACGCCAATGCCGCGATGGCCGGTGCGACCGAAGTGGTGGCCTTTGGCAACAGCAACCCGAACCAGATCGATATGATGGCATTCGGGCCGTTGATCAACCTGCGGGTGGAATCTGGCTCGGGTGACGACACGATTTCCACAGGCTCCGGTGACCACACGATCTTTGCGGCCCGCGGTGCAGACACCATGTGGCTGACACCGACCGAGGATGACATTTCAGCAGACACGGTCGTCTATCAGACCATTTTTGATGGTGAGCATCTGCCTGTCACGTCGCTGACCTTCTCGAACGACGCGGATGACTACCGCGAGGGCTCGACCCTGTCGGTTCGAGTGAACGGCGTAATCTACACGTATACCACCGTGGCCGTTGACACGATGGACATGGCGCTGCAGGGCTTTGCTTCGGCGATCGGTGCCTCGTCAGCGGTTGGCGGGGTGAGCGTCAATGGCAATATTCTCCAGATCCTTGGCGCGTCGACCGCGACCAGACTTTCTGTTGTGACTGACTTTGGTACTCCCGATTCTATCGTTGACCTCGTCAACGCTGGTCAGGTGACGCAGTGGAAAGTTGAGTTCTCCAGTCTTGTGGCCGACTATCCCGATAATGTGTCGCTGGGTGGCACGTTCCAGTTTGATCGCAAGGTCTACATCACGATTGCGGGCACCGAGGTCAGCGCTGACATCGTCTACACCACCCCGGATGTTGCCGATCCCGCAGCGACGGTCGCTGCGCTCAAGGCCGCGATTGAGGCCGAGATGGCCGTTGGACAGCCGCTTGCGGATGTTCTGGGAGCTGTGACCATTGAAACCAATGGCTCTGCGCTTGTGCGGCTTGTGCTCGAAGGCAAGACGGTTCCCGCCACTGACGGTGACGCCCCGACCTTCTCGGTCACCGATGCTGCGATTGACGTGGTGGGTGAGCAACAGCAAACCACCGTAAGCTTCAGCAGTGTCAATGCCGACTATTACATCGGCGGTGAAATGAGCGTCACGATCGCTGGTGTCGCTGTCACCGCCAACATGTTTGAAAGTAATGCGGACCTGTCTGTCGCTGCCATGAAGACGGCGCTGGATCTGGCAGCGGTGAACACTCCGGCCGTTGCGGCGGTTCTCGAGACCACGACGCGTGTCGGCACGACCCTGACGCTTACGGCTGTGACCGAAGCGACCGATCCGATCTTGGCAGCGGCAACACAAACCTATGAAGGCGAATTGCAGCAGGCAACGATCCTGCTGGAAGACGCCGCGTACTATGACGTGCGCGCGACGGACACTTTGCTCGACCGCGAGGCCGATGTGTTGTTCAACGGCGGCAGGGTCTATGCCACGATCAAGGGTACTGGAACGGATGGGCTGCTCGGCACCGCTGATGACGTCATCCACACGATCAGTGCGGATATGGCAGGTGAAGTGCAAGGCTTTGATATCTCCATTCCAGACGACTGGACAAGAGATACCGTTTTGAGTGCGCCTGGCCCGGAGGGTTCAGTTAGTTCCATGGAGGTCGTTTTCGGCAATCAATGGGTAGGTATGACCCTTGGTTCTATATCAACTCAGGATGGTCAGACATTTGGGCAGTTTCTGGATGCTTTTGCCCTGAAGGCCGGTATAAGTGCTGTTGAGTTCACGCCTGGTGCAGGGGTTCACCCTGGAAGCTTGGTGGTGGTGCCTACGTCTACGGGTGTCGGACTTGAATGGTCGGGCAGCTTTGGGCATTTTATAAACGGCGTTGCATTGAATGTTTACGCCCCCGCTCAATTCGGGCCATGGAGCGCTGATCTGGAACCAGTTCCAGCCACCGCCGTGTCGGACACTCTGGCCGTCGCCAAGGCCCTCGCCAATGCCATCAATGACGCAGCTGCGGCAAACGGCGAACTGGACGGCGTGGTCAGCGAAGCCTCTGTTGACTTGGCGACAGGGAAGATCACCCTGACCGCCGCCAATCCCGGCAAGGAAACCTTCGAGATCACCGACGTGCGCCTTGACTATGAAGGTGTGGTGCAGATGGCGACCTTCGAGCTTGACGACAGTGCGGCTTACTCCAATTACACCTATGATCTGGATGGCAATGTCACGCCTGACCGCACCGCGGATGTCTTGTTCGAGGGCGGCAAGGCCTATGTGACGATCACGGGCGCTGGCACGGATGGGCTGCTCGATACTGTTGATGATGTCGTCCACACGGTCAGTGCGGATATGGCAGTTGATGCAAGGGGCATACGTATTGCTGTTCCAACCGATTGGACAACAGATACCGCAGTAGCGTTGTCGTCTGGTAACTGGCTGCTTTTTGAACTTCGTGCTGGAGATTACGCCACCACCATCCAAACTGCGCGCACAGCGGATGGTGAAACATTTGGGGAGTTTCTTGCCAGAGCAGCTCTGATGCCGGAGCTCGCGTCTGTTGCATTCTTGCCTGGCGACGGAGTGTCCGCTGCTGGGTACTTGGTCTTGGAGCCTGCCGCAAATTCAGGTGTAGCCGCGGCTGCTCGGGTCATTGGAAATTCTGGTGGGTCGAATTCTGCCATCGTAGCCCTAGTGGTTACAGACGGCGCCACCGACACCAACTTGGCCCTGGCTGCAGCCATCAATGACGCGGCTGCGGCTGGCGGGGCGCTGGAAGGCGTGATCGGCAATGCCTTTGTTGACACGGCGACAGGCCAGATCGTTCTGGAGGCAAAGAACGCGGGCGAGAGTACTTTTGAGATTTCTGATGTGCGTCTTGATTACCAAGGCGTGAAGCAGATTGCGACGGTCACGCTGGATACCGCGACGACCTATGATGAATACAGCTTCACAGATGCGGGAGCCCCCGTAACCATCCATGCCAGTGGCCAACCGGCGGTGTATTTCGAGAATGGGCAGGCCCGGATTTCGGTGACAGGTGTCGGTTTGGACGGGCAGATGGGGACCAGCGACGATGTCGCGGTGTCCATCACTGCAACCATGGGTCTCGACGCCATGTCTACGGCGCAGAATTTGGTCGATGCCATCAACCTTGAGACTGGCCCGATGGGGCAACTGGTTGGCATGGTCGGCTTGGCGACGCGCGACGGGTCCACGATCACCCTTGAGTCCGAGCAGTTTGGTGTCGAGTCCTTCGCGGTCTCGGACATCACGCTGGACTACCAAGGTGTGAAGCAGATCGCGCAAGTTGATTTCACAACGGCGGCAAACTCTGATCCGATCGCTTACTTCGACGGCGGCGCGTTGAGCGTTTCGATTGTTGAAAGAGTGATGACGCAGGGGATACACGGCATCCATATCGGCGCAGTGGGCGGCGATGGCACCACTGTCTACCAGACGGTCGAGTTCAGACAGGGCGCCGATCTCTATCGCGTCCAGTTCATGGGCGCAGATTTGGCCGGCAACCCGACCCCATCGGCCTGGTATGATTTCCAATCTGCGGCCAAGCAGGTGGGTGGTACCTGGCAGCTTTACACGGGTGCCGACTCGACGGGCATGCTGACGGCGCTGGCTGCGGATCTCGGGGCGTCGTCCGTCACCTTTGATTACGCAGTAGACACCATCGCTGGCGTGGGCGGGGTTTATGCCAACCTGATGTTCATCGGCGCGGATGTTGCCATCACCGATGTGTATCAGGTAAAGTTCGCCTATGACGGCAGCCCGGGCGTGAGCCTGGAGGGAAATGCGTTCAATGACGATATTTCCCTGACAGCGGGCGAAGCATCGGCTGCGCGCCCGACACCATCAATCAGCGTGAATATCGACGACGGCACCCCCATTGTGATCAGCGCCCTGATGGTGGATGGCGCGGATGGTGATGCGCTGCCCGATGCCCAGGGCAGCTTGGATGCCTTGGTGGCCGCCATTCAGCTTGAGATTGATGGCAGCGGTAGCGGGCCCACGATGGTCGCAGTCGGTGGGGATATTCTGCCCGAGGATCAGTTGGGCACCGACGATGGGGGGGTTCCTGTAGGCAATTTTGTCATCAAGTTCTTCCATGACGCGGACGGGAATGCTTCGACGACCGGTGATCGAACAGAATACACGGCCATTGCTGCTACGGCCACGATTGGCAATGCCGACACAGGCTTCTTTGTGGCCAACTATTTTCGTGTTTCCATCACATCTTCTGCAACCGTCACCCCCCCCAATTCCACCGTATTGGCACAAACCGATTGGGTCCCTGGAACGTCGACCATTCAAGATCTTGCAACTTGGCTGACTGACTTGACGAACCCCTCTGGAGGCGCTGATTTGCTGCCCGTCGGATTCGCGGTCTTCGGTGGTCAACTGATGATGGGCGCCCGTACAATCGGCGCGACGGCGATCGGTTTGCAGATCGTAACGGATGTCTTAGGCGAAGTGGGCATAACGAACCTTCCGGGGGATGGATACGCTGTCGCCGTTTCGGTGGGCGATGGCCGCCTGAACGGCATCGTCGGGTCGGTGTCTGTCATTGATGGCGTCATCACCCTGACCTCGGCCGACACGGTCAGAGAGCAGTTCGTGGTGTCGGACGCGACCGCGACGGAAGAGGGCAAGCCCGAGATCGTCGATGTCACATTCAGCACCGTCGCCGCTGACTACTTCGCCGCTGCCAACGACTCTGCTGCATCCGCTGGTACGGTTTCCGTTACCGTGATGGGGGATACCTACACGGCCAATATGGTGGACGGCAATCCCATCGCAACTGCGCAAGCGTTGCTGGCTGTTGTGCAGGCAGGGATTGACCCGACCGAGGTGTCCGTATCGCTGAATGTCGCGTACACAGAGACTGGAGCGGCGTCCTATATTGGTGGTTATACTGTTGAATCGGAACTGCAGGGCGTGACGATGAACTTCGATCTTGCCACATTTGCAACAAACATGGAAACCTCTGGTGGGTTTGCCGTAACGGACTCGGTGTTGAATGGTGTGGTCTTCAGTACCTCTGAGCGGTATTTCGACTTCGCGGACTGGGCTGCTGATGCGCAGACGTTCTGGAGGCTGACTTACCCGACCGTTACGCTGACCTTCAATCCGGCATTCGCGTCCAGCAATGGTTTTGACAATACCCCAGGGACACCGGATGATGGTCTAACTGGGCAGCTTGTGGTTGCCAATGTTGGCACCGCCATCAGCTCGTTTGCCAGTATGGCGATGAAGTTCGTTGCTGTCGATGTCACCGATGTAACCTTCACCTTCACCGGCGCCGTGAACGGTACGCCTCTGGAAGCTGCGGCAACCCACGCGATTGACGGGGTGATTCAGGTATCGACCGTGACCATCACGGACGATCCGGATGGACGCCCGATCAACCTGTCTGTGGATGGCAGTAATTTCCTCAGCACCAAGCAAACCCAGGCCGATGTGCTGGTTGACCTCAAGGCGCAGCTTGATCAATATGTCATTGATAACCCAACGGATAACATATCGCTGAGTCTCGATACCGTCAGCATCGTCAATGGCGAGTTGGTGCTCACGCTGAAGGACAGTGACAAGTCATTGGATGTTCACAATCTTGAGCGTGATCCGATCGTGGCAAACTCGGTCAATAACGTTCCACAGGAAGTGAACCTTTTCTTCACCCAGGCGTTCTTGAATTCGATCACCGCGGGTGTCACGCTCAAAATCGAATTGGGGCCGGACAATGTGGTGACACTAAACGGTCCTGTCACAATGACGGACGTCGCAAACGCACTGGCCGCAAACGCCTGGGTTGACACGGCGACCAAAATCACCGGCGCCAACCTGATCACCATCACGGCCCAGAATTTTGGGGACGCGACGCTTGGCACTGTCTCTGACACAGGCACGTTCCGTGTGCTGCGCGATGGTGTCGATGTGACGACCGACACGCTGGACGTTGCGGTGGAGCAAACCGTGACGGGCAACATCGAAACCGACCCCAATGGCACCAAAGACACTGTCGGTTCCACCACGACCATTTCTAACGTTCTGATCGATCTGGACGCGGCGTTGGATGCACTCGACGTGGCAGTGACACAAGATGGTGTGGTTGACGGCTCTTTGGCCGTGGATTTCACCAACCCTGGTTTCGGTCCGGGTGACAACAGCGGTTTCTTCGGCGACGCCCCGCAACTGACCACAGACCCTGTCCCTGATGGCATCACCCAGTCGTTCCAGAACCCCGACAACGGTTATACTGCGGATACAGGCTCGGCCCTAGAGGGCACTGTGGACGTGAACGACAAAGACCTGACCTTCTACGGCGATGATCCGCTGACCGGAGTTATCGACAACGCCGGTGTCTTCAACTCGGATGGTATCAAACAGACCTACACCAACCCCGATGACGGCTACCATCAAGACGCAGGCGATGCGCAGGGCTGGACCAATCCTAACAACTTGCCCCTCGGTGATCAGGGCTTCTTGGGCGATGATGCGCTGTCTGGGGCCATCGACGGCTCGGAAGGTGTGAAGCAAACCTACACCAACCCCGATAATGGCTACACAGCCATCAACAATTCGCCGGAAGAAGACCTCATCGATCCAGGCACCGGCGACACCACCCTCTTCGGGTCTGATGCCGGTTTCTACGACAAGGATGGCCTGCTGACGACCTATTTGAACGGTCAAGACCCGACCGTCACCGATGTGGATGGTGACATGGATCGCTACGTCAATGACGTCATCGGCATCGACGACACCGTGAACGCGGGGGCTGCTGACGATACTGAATCCCTCGCAGCGGGTGCCATAGAAAAGGTCCGCGATGGTTTCGCCGGGTTCGATTGGGACAGCGCCATTACGACCCTGTTGACGCGTGGCAATGCCGGGCCGGACGTGATCCACAACTTCCAGGTGGGTCACGATTCTATTGGTTTGGAGGCAGCCCTGGCTTCTTCAACCTTTGCTGGTGAAGATGCCACTGATATCGCGCGTATATCCTCCGACGAAGTCACCCTGACACCTACTCGGAATGGAACGAGCTTCAATGATGTGATCGGCTTTAACAATGTTGCTCAATTGGAGGGCGTGGCTTGGAATTTTGTTCATGGTGATGCTGATCTGCCATTTACATTTGAAAGTGGCTATATCCAACAAACACTGTTGATAAGAGACACTAACAATAATAACGTAGGTCAGATTAACTTCTTGGTAAACTTCAACAATACCACATACAACTCGATCGCAGACTTTATGGTGGCCGTGAACGCCACCAAGACCATTACGTCGGGAGGTGGTAATGCGCTTGTTGAGCAAGCCTTCTTGTTAGATCTAACAGCAGCCTTGGAAAACAACCTACTCTCGATCCCCGCGCCGACTGTGGTAGGTGCTACTATAGGTTTCCTGAATGGTTTTCCGGAGACGTCGTTCCTTGCAACCTTGCTAGGTAACACTGAAGCTCTGCCTGAATTCGATCTGAGCCTTGATGAATTCGGCTTGGTTGCGTCTGCTGATAGCACGCTCGCAGCTTCCGCAGTCAGCGATGAGGTGGACGTGGCGGCCCTGCTGAACAACTTGTTCGACTTCTCGGCAACATCGGCGAATGGCGTCAACAATACGACGGTCTTCGCGGTCACGGCCTCGGACGATCCGAACGTCACAGCAATCTGGGCGCATCTGCAATCGTCGGATGATGACAATACGATCGATGCGAATGAACTGTCACTCTTGGCGGTGGTCAATACGATCGATGGTGAGTTCGGGCTGAGCAACTTCGACGATATACTTTACACCCCGGTTTGATTGAATTTTGTCGGGGCGATTGTTGGCCCCGACACCCAACACACCGGCGGCGTGAGCCGAAGCTAGGAACGCCGCCGGTCAGTGCCGGCGGCGTTGCCGTTTTACCATATAGGCAGGATGCGACAGATGAGACCGAACCAAAGCGGCACATTGCGGAAGATGACCGTTTGGTTTCTGCACCCCGGGATCAAGCGGGCGCTTCAGCTTGCGACCCTGACTGTCCTGCTTAATGCCTGCGGTGAAAGCCCGGTCGGCATGTCCGAGATGTCGGACAAGATTGCGTCCACACTGACCGAGACGTCTGCCGCCGAAGTGGTGGGCGGGCGCGTGGCTGTCAATCTGGGTGCGGGGTTCGCCCCCGCGTTGCGGGCCGCTGTCGAGACCAACGAGGGCTATCGCGCGGCGCTGGCACTCGAGGACGAGGCCATGGGCCGGATCGGTGTGGCGCAAAGCGCTCGGCGGCCCCAATGGTCCGGGAATGCCAATCTTGGCGGAATCCAGGAGACAGGTGGCACCGCACCGGACAAAACCACCAAAGGCATCGCCGGGGGGATGACGCTCTCGCAGTTGCTTTATGATGGCGGCGAAACTGCGGCGGGAGTGAACCAGGCCACTGCAGAGGCGCTGGCGGCTCGGGCCGGACGTCAGGTGAAAGGCAACGATCTTGCGATGCAGTCGGCGCGCGCCTGGATCGATGTCTGGCAGGTTCAGGAACGCTTGGCGTTGCTGGCCAAAAGCACGTCCGAGATGAACGAGCTTGTGACGCAAATCGAGCGGATGGCGACCAGCGGCATGATCGACCGTGCCGCCTTGAGCGGCGCGCGCGGGGAAATCGTTGATATCAGGCTCGAAGAGGTCCGGCTGCAGTCGGAACTGCGCGAAGCTCAGGTCCGCTTCGAGCGCTACTTTAATCAGGCCGTCGGCACAGTTTCTCGTCCTGGCGAGATCGTCACGCTGACGGAGGCGCGTGCCGCAGCGCAGGCTTGGCAGCAGTCGCCAGGACTTCAGCGCAGCGCAGCCGAGGTCCTGATTGCCCGAAGTGCGGTGACTGTCGCGCAGGCGGCTTTCCGTCCCCGTGCGCATCTGAAGACGGGGCTGACCTCTCCGATGGACGCGGGCGACAGCACCAATACTACCGTGGGAATCGCTGTGGAGTATACCTTTGGCGATGGCGGACGTCGGCGGTCGCAACTGGATGCGGCAAACGCCCGCGTCGTCGCAACAGAGGCACAACTCACCGACGCACAGCGCAGCCTGCAGGCTGAGATGGACGCCGCGCTGACGCAGCTTTCCTCAATCGAGCGGTCGATGCCGCTCTTGGAAGAGCGGGTGCGTCTGAGCGGGGTCGAGGCGGACACAGCGCGTTCGCAGATCTCGACGGGCCAATCGAACCTGCGTCAGCTTATCGATGCGGAGATCGCGACGTATCGCGCGTGCGACCGCCATATCATGATGCTTGCCGAACGCCATTTTCTGCTTTTGAGCATCGCCGCGATGACAGGTGCGCTGGAACAAGAAATCGGTCTGTACCACAGCGCCCCGCGCTGATCCGGCAGCCAAGATGAATAAGAAAGGACGGCCTCAAGCCATGGAGGACCTTCAACAGGCGGTCAGACTGCAGCCGGCCCATGCAGAGCCGCTTCCACAACCCACACAGCAAGTGACACCTGCCGAGCATTCTCAATCGTCCAGTGAAAATCTGGCTGCGTCTGCCGAAGCGGAAACGCCTGAAGGTGCCGGTGATCTCGCCAGTTCAGCCGAAGCAGAGGTTGCTGGGGGAAAGGCGTCCATCCAGAGCGCCGACCTCGAAATGCCCCTGATCCTTGCCGTCAAGCACATCCTGTCGCTCTCCGGCATGGCCTTCTCGACAGGGGCAGTGCGTGACCTGCCGGAGCTTCCGAGTGAGCATTTCGACCCCAAATCCGCGGTCGCCGCCCTGCGTCATGTCGGCTTCGAGGCCAGTTTCGGCGAGATCGATATCAGCCGTCTTGAGGCCGGTCATTGTCCGGTGATTGCCTTCGCCACAAGCGGTGAAGCAGTTGTGATCGCCTCGATCGGCGAAGACGGTTTGGCCAACGTTCTGCACTTCAAGGCAGAAGCCGAGACATTGCAAGAGGAGGTGTCGGCGGTTGATCTGCCGCAGCTTCTGAAGCCCTTCTGCATTCTCGCGCGCAAAGTCCATTCAGACTCGAAACCCAAAGGCAAGAATGACTGGTTTTGGGGCTCGTTGCTGCGTGGAAGGTGGCTCTACGGGCAGGTGATCGTTGCGGCGGTGATCACCAACTTCCTCGGGTTGACGGTCTCGATGTTTTCAATGGTGGTCTATGACCGTGTTGTCCCAAACGAAGCCATCGAGTCGCTCATTGCGCTGACCATGGGAGTGCTGATTGCGCTCGGGTTCGATTTCATCATCAAGACCTTGCGCGCTCAGTTTGTGGACAACGCGGGAAAGCGGGCGGATGCACGCATGTCCCGGCTGGTCTTCGACAAGATCCTCACCATGAAACTCGACAGTCGCCGGCAAAAAACCGGTGCCATGGCCAGCATCGTGCGCGAGTTCGACACGCTGCGAGAGTTCTTCACTTCGGCCACGTTGATCGCCGTCGTGGATCTACCCTTCATCTTTCTGTTCATCTGGGTGATTTCGCTCGTCGCCGGTCCCCTTGCCCTCATTCCTCTGATTGCCGTGCCGCTGGTTATCGCAGCAGGCCTCGTGATCCAGCCTTTCCTCGCCCGCATCACCAAAGGCTCGATGCAAAGCAACATGTCCAAGCAATCTGTTCTGGTGGAGACGTTGAACGGGCTTGAGACGGTGCAGGCCACGGGTTCAGGGCGATTGATGCGGCGGCGTTTTGAAGAGGCCGCTGATGCGCAATCCGAGCTTGGACTGAAGAGCCGGTTGCTGTCGAACTTCGCCATCAACTCGGCGGCCTCGATTCAGCAGTTCGCGCAGATCGCAACGGTCTTCTACGGTGTTTTCCTCATTCAAGACGGGACAATCACCATGGGGGCGATGATTGCGGCGTCGATGCTCGGCGGCCGCGCCCTCGCGCCCCTGTCACAGCTTGCTTCGGCCATGTCGCGCGCCAACGGCGCCCTAGAGGCCTATCGCTCGCTCTCGGCGGTCATGAATCCGGCGGATGGTGCCACGGATGAACCCCGCCCACGTCTCAGCCGCCCGCACTTGGCGGGCGATATCGAATTCAAAGGCGTCAGCTATACCTTTCCCGGCGCAAGTAGCCCGATCCTGAAGGATATCTCGCTGAAGATCCCGGCTGGTCAGAAGGTCGCGATAGTCGGCAAGATGGGGTCGGGCAAGTCGACCATGTCCCGGTTGATCTCGGGGCTGATAGAGCCGAGCGAAGGCGCCGTGCTGATCGACGGCGTTGATTTGCGCCAGATCGACAGATCTGATGTGCGCCGCAACATCGGTGTGATGCTGCAGGAAACCTGGCTCTTCTCGGGAACGGTCAAGGAGAACCTGCAAATGGGCTTCTACGAATATGACGATGCGCATATCCTCAACGTCGCCAAGGTATCGGGCGTGGATGATTTCGTGGCAAGCCATCCGCAGGGCTATGACCTGGAGCTGAAAGAACGCGGCGAGGGCTTGTCTGGCGGCCAGCGCCAGTCGATCAACCTCGCCCGCGCGCTGTTGCACAATCCGAACCTGCTGATTCTGGATGAGCCGACCAGCTCCATGGATACGGCGACCGAGAAGACGGTGATCGGCCGACTGAAAGCCTGGGCCGGCGGCAAGACATTGGTCATTGTTTCCCACCGCAATGCGCTTTTGGAACTCGTTGACCGGGTGCTGGTCATGGATCAGGGCAATGTGGTGGCAGACACGACGCCTGAAAAACTTCGGGCCCCGGCGCGCCAAGGAAAACCATGATGTCAGATGTTGATTTCAAACGGCTTTCGCGCGACATGGCGGGCCGCGAAGGCCTGGCCGGTTCTACGATCATGATCGTGATTGGAGTGCTGATCGTGCTGGCCCTTGTTTGGGCTTCATGGGCGAAACTTGACATTGTCACGAGGGGCGAGGGCCGGATCATCTCGTCGGTTCAGAACCAGATGGTTCAGGCGGCAGAAGGTGGCGTTATCCTGCGCCGCTTTGTGTCTGAGAACAGCAAGGTTGTGAAGGGCGAGGTTCTCTTCGAGATTGACCCGATCGATGCAAGCGGTGAGTTCAATCGGGCTGCCCAGCGACTGGCAGGGCTCGACATCAAGGAGTTGCGCCTTCGGGCCGAAATTGATGGCTTGGATTTTGCAACTCCTGCCGAACTACAAGGCCGCTCGCCCATTGTGGCCCTGACCGAGCAAAGCCTGTACGCCGCCCTTCGCGCGGAGTTGGCCGGGCAATTGGCGGTTCTCGAGCAGCGCTTGCGACAGCGTGAACAGGAATTGCGTTCGGCGGAAAGCACCATGGGCACGGCAGAGCGCACGGGGGGCTTTATCGAGGATGAGATCGCAGTCGTGGAGCCGCTGGTCAAAGACAACATCGCCCCGGCCACCCGGCTCCTTGAGCTGCAACGCCAATTGGAGCAAGCGCGCGGTGAGCGCGATCGAGCGATGGTTGGAAGTGAGCAGGCCAGATCCGGGATGGCCGAACTTGAAACCGAAATTGCCAACGCGCGGGCAAACTATCGGCTGCGCGCCTTGGATGAGTTGAACACCGTTGTCGGTGAGCAAAGCGAACTTCGTGAAGCCCTTCCCAGCCTTGAGGAACGCGTGAGCCGCACAGTGATCCGCGCTCCGATGGAGGGCATCGTGAACCAAATCAACTTTCGGACACCGGGCGGATTCGTCAACACGGGTGATGTGATCCTGGAAATCGTCCCCACCGGCGAGGCGCTGATTGTCGAGGCGAAGATCATGCCAAAGGACATCTCTCACATTCGACTTGATGACGCGGTGCGCATCCGCCTTTCCGCCTATGACTCTGCCAAATACGGGTCGGTCGATGGTCGTGTGATCCGCATAAGCCCTGATGCGGTGCTTGACGATCAAAAGAACGGCGCGACCCACTATCTTGTGGATGTGGCGATTGAGGGGGATCTCACGCTCGATAACGGTGAAAATGTCACCTTCATTCCCGGCATGACCGCGAGTGTCGACGTGCTTTCGGGCAAGCGTACGGTACTGGAATACCTTTGGGAGCCCATAACCAAGGTTCAGGAGCTGGCCCTTCGCGATTGATGCATCCTTGGCCTGTCGCGTATTTGTGCCGCCCCAAGGGCTCGTTTAGGTCACCTTGCGTCGAAGGCGAAGGGGCTTTTGCCTCCCAATGCTGAATGCCGACGGCGCGGGTTATAAAAGCCGTTGATGCATTGGCGTGAGGGCATGACAGCCATTGGTCCTTGAAGTGGTGCCACCACTCTCAGGCGCGCATCAGCCCCTGTCCCACATTCTGTAACAGGGTCTGACCCTCTGGTCAGCGATGGGCAACTGCCCTGCAGGCTGGTGGTGGCAGACAGGCGGCAAGACCGCATCGATCACCATGTGCATCGGCGGCGGACAGGGCATTGCGCTGGCGACAGAGCGGGTTTGACTAGCGCAGCCGGACCTTGGTGCGGGCGGACCGGCCAACAGCGTCGATCACCGACAGGGTGACAAAGCCACGGCCAAGATCGTTCAGCATCACGTCGCGCGCGCGCAAGGCGGTGGCAACCGGCACGCCATCGGCCAGCCATGTAAAGGGCGCGGTGCCGCCACGCACCCGCACCAGCAGACCCTCTGGCAGCAGTTCCACCTCGGCCCCATCGGGGGGGAAGGCGACGGCGGGGGCATCCTTGGCCGGTTCAAACGCCGCAGACCGGCTGCGGAAATGCTGCAGGGGCTGCGGCAATTGTGCGTTTGAAACCAGCAGGGTGGCGGGTGGCGCGCTGGGCTGCGGGTCCAGCGTTGGCGTCAGGCGGCTGAAGGCCTGAAACAGAACCGGCGCGGCCAGATCGGCCCCGAAGGCGCCGGGAACCGGAGTGCCATCCGGGCGGCCCATCCAGATGCCCACCACATGCCGCCCGTCAAACCCAATCGCCCAAGCGTCGCGGTGGCCATAGCTGGTGCCGGTCTTGTAGGCCAGCCGATTTGCAGGCGCGCCCGGTGGCGGCGCGAGGCCCGCCAGAATATCCCCCACTTGCCACGCCGCACTTGCCGACAGCACCCGCTGCCCCTCGGCCTGATCCCCCTGCATCTGGTGGATCAACGGCAATGACACCCCACCCCTTGCGATGCTGGCGTAAAGCTGCACCATATCCTCCAGAGTGACGCCAATACCGCCCAAGGCAATCGCCAGCCCCGGTTGCCCCCCCGGCAGATCATAACGCACCCCGGCTTTGTCCAACGCTGCCAGCAGTTTGGCCGGGCCCAACGCCTCGGTCAGCGCCACGACGGGGATGTTCAGTGACAATTGCAACGCTTCGCGCAGGCGGATGGTCCCGCGATACTGCTTGTCAAAATTCTGCGGCTGATAGCCGCCAAAATCGGTCAACCGATCCTCGATCATCGTTTCCGGATGCGCCAGACCCTCATCAAACGCCAGCCCGTAGACCAAGGGTTTCAGCGTTGATCCCGGACTGCGCAGCGCCCGTGTCATGTCGACAAACCCCGCCCGTGCATCGGCCCGAAACCCCGCCGACCCGACCGAGGCCAACACCTGACCGCTGTGATGATCAGCCACCACAAGCGCCACCTGCAACCGCTCCCCTTGTCCGGCCACCACATCCGCCGCCAAGGTTTCAAGCGCGATCTGGAGGGTCTTGTCCAACGTCAACCGATGCCTCTGCCCCGGCTCTTCGGCCAAAACCCGGTCCGACAGATGTGGGGCAAGTGCCGGAAACGGTCGGCGGCGGCCCGGCACAACTTCGGTCCGCGCTGCTTGCATCTGATCGGCGTCGATCAACCCATCGCGAAGGGCGCGGGAAAGCACCCTATCCCTTGCGTCGGTGGCCCGTTCCACCGACCGATCTGGCCGCCGCGCCTCGGGGCTTTGCGGGATGGCCACCAGCAGTGCCGCCTCGGCAGGGGTCAGGCGTTTGGGTTCCTTGCCGAAATAGGAAAGGGTGGCGGCGCGGATGCCCTCAAGGTTGCCACCATAGGGCGCCAGCAGCAGATAAAGCTGCAAGATCTGGTCCTTGGACAGCCGCCGTTCCAGCGCCAGCGCCACGCGCATCTGCCGCAATTTTCCGGCAAACTGCCCGGTCGTGCCCTCTTCCAGCAACCGCGCGACCTGCATGGTCAGGGTGGACCCGCCCGACACCACGCGGCCTTTCCAAGCGGCCTGTACAAGCGCCCGCAACACCGCCCGCGCATCCACGCCGCTGTGTTCAAAAAACCGTTTATCCTCATAGGCCAGCAGCGCCGAGACAAACTTTGGATCGACCTGCGACACCTCGACCCCCAGCCGCCAGCGGCCATCGGCCACGGTGTAGGCGCGCAGCAAATCGCCGTGACGGTCCAGCACCTCGACCGAGGTTTGCACGATCAGGGGCGGCAAGGTGGTGGCGTCGATCCAGATGTCCGCGCCATCACGCGCAATGGCGGCAAGTGCCAGACCTGCCGCCAAAACAAAGGCATAACGCGCGCGCATCACTCAACGATGGTGATGCTGCCGGTGTCTGTGCGCCCGGTCAGATCAGGGCGGTACATATCCTCGACAGATGCTGCGGGATGGTGGAACACCCCCGGCGACACGGCGCGAACCACATAACCCAGCCGGAAAGTGGCGTTGTCCATGCGGTCGAGGGCGGTCAGGAAACGGTCCTGCCGAAACTCGGAATGCGCGACTTCGCCGACAAGATCCAGACCGTCCAGCGCGGGCACAGAGCCGCCCGCCAGCAGGTTCGGGTTGTCGATTTCAAACCCGGCGGGCAAGGGATCGTTCACCATCACACGCGCCTCGCCCCGGCCGAAGGGCGTGACTTCCAGCACCGCAATCAGGCGGGTGCCCACCGTCAAACCGTTCAGGGTCGCGGGTTCCCCGTCCATCGTGTAGTAGCTGCGGGTGATCGCGTAACCCGCACCGCCCGCCGGTTCTGGCTCTGACGGCACACCGTAAGTGGTGACGGTCAACGTGGTGTCGGCATTGGACCCGTTCTTGACCACAACGGGTTTCCCAGTCGCATCAAGCACTTGCACCAGTGGCCCCGAAGCCACAGCACCGTCGATGGTGATGCCATCCGTGCCTTTGCCATCAATCAGCGCATTGGCCGCCAGCAGCGTCCACGTCGCCTCTTGCGTCGACAGCGCGCGGGTGGTGGCGATGCGGTCGGTCAAGGCTTCGGCATCCACCGCAGTGGAGCCAGCCTCAGTCGCCAAGGTCAGCACCGCCGCCGCATCGCGGAAGTTGGTGCCATAATCGGCGCGGAAGATCTGTTCGGTGTCCGGCCCCGACAGCGCCTGCAACGCCACGCCTGCCCGGCGGAACATCGCATCGGCGCGGGGTTGGTCGCCATAGCTGGCCAGCGCTGCACCCAGTTGCGCCATCGCCGTCGGCGTGGCAAAAGCATCGCCCTTGACGTCGGCATAGTAGCGCAGATCGCCCACGGCTGCCGCGCCTTCACGCGCCAGAACCATCAGCGCATAGGCCAAAGGCTCACCACCCTTGTCGAAATCGGCGTAGTAATTGACCTGATTGCGCAGGTTGTCCAAAGCGCTGCGGAAGGCCTGATCCGGCACGGTGTAACCGCGCGCCCGCGCTCGGCTGAGGAAGTCGGTGACAAAGGCATCCAGCCACATATCGCCGCCTTCGGACGCACCCCAAAGCCCAAACGCGCCGTTAGAGCCTTGATTGGTCAGCACTTCAGCCACGGCCTGTTCAACCCGCAGCTTGATGTTGTCAGCGCCCGGCAGGTTCATCGCAGCGGCAACCTGATCGAAATACAAAAGCGGCAGTGCCTTGGAGGTGATCTGTTCAGCGCAGCCATAGGGATAGGCATCCAGCGCCGCCAGCACCCCCGGCGCGTTCAGACGCGCGATGGGGCCGATGGCCATGGTGGCCTTGCCCGAACCCGCAACCAGTCCGGCAAAAACATTCTGGTCAAAGGTGAATTCCTGACCCTTTTTCAGATCCAGTCGGCTGACACGCACCACGGCCGGATCGTTGATCTGCACCGGGATGGTCAGGGTTTTCTTCAGCACCTTGCCATCTGGCGTGGTCAGTTGCACCTCTACCGTCTGCAAGCCGACCTCGCCCGCAGTAACCGGAACCGCGAAGACCGCTTTGGCCTTGTCGCCCAGATCAAAGCCCGAAGGCACGTCGCCTAGGGTCAGACCACCCGACGACACGTCCAGACTCATCCGGCCCGAAGGCCCGGTGGCGTGGACGATTTCCAGCAGCAGACGCGATTGGTCGCCGGGGGCCATAAAGCGGGGCAGGCTGGCGGTGACCACGACAGGATCGCGGACCAGAACGTCCGCATTCGCTTGCCCGACACCCTTTTGCGACCAGACCACGGCCATCACTTTGACCGTGCCGTTGAACGACGGCAGATCAAAGGATGTCCGCGCGTAACCGTCCGCATCCACCTGCACCGGGCCGGTGAAATAGGCGACCAGTTCCTCTGTGGGCGGCGGGGCTTGCAACCGCGCTTGCGCACCCGCATCACCGCCAGAGCGCACTTGCCCTTCGGCCCCGTTCAGCCCGTCGATCAGACGGCCATAGATATCCCGGATGCCGACCCCCAGTTTGCGCTGGCCAAAGTAGTGGCCCTGCGGATCGGGAGCCGTAAACCCGGTCAGGTTAAGGATACCCACATCGACAGCGGCGATGGTGACATAGGCGGTGTCGCCAGCCTCCAGCCCCGCTACCTTGACCGCAATCGGCAAAGGTCCGCGCGGTGCAGCCTCGGCGGCCATCTCAATCGTTGCGGTCAGCGCCCGCGCGCCCGGATCAATCGCGGCATGGGTCAGGCCCAAGGCGCGGGCCGGATTGCGACCCGCGGCCACGTCCATCGGACGCAGCACAGAGGCGGTGACATAGACGCCAGCGCCCCATTCATCGGTCACGGTCAGCGGGATCAGGTTTTCGCCCTCCTTCACCTCAACCGCCTGCATGGCGACCAGTCGGTTCGATAAAACCGTGATCAGCGCCGTGCCACCGGCCCGCGGCACCACCCGCAGCATCGCGGTATCACCGGGTTTATAGGCCGGTTTGTCCAATGAAAGCTCCAGCGTGTCAGGCGAATCCGTCACATCTGCGGGGGCGTACCAACCGGCGTAAAAGGTGGTCGAGGTGGCGGCGGTGGTGCCATCGACACGCTCTACCGCCAGCTCAAATTCGCCCCAATTCACCGCAGTGGCGATTACCACGGGTTCCACGCCCAGATCGACCTGACCTTCGGCCACGCGGGCGCGGGAAACCACGGGTTCCCAGTTCCAAGAGCCACCGCTTTGATACCATTGGTAATTCGTCTCAATCCGGGTGACCGTCCACTTCACCTTCATCGGGGTGGCTTTGCTGTCAGCACCGATCCCGATCAGATTGAACCGCGCTTCGGTGCCTTGGCCAACCACGCCGTCAAACATCGGTTTGACGCCGATCAGGGCGGAAGACGGAGCCAGCAGTTTTGCGGTGCGACGTTCGACAGGACGACCCGAACCTTCGGCCACGCGCACCGTGGCGCGCAATTCGAGCGGCAGACCCGGATCTTCGACGGCGGGCAGGGTCAGATCGACCAGCGCCTTGCCGTCCTTGTCTGTCACAAAACCCCCGAAGGATTCCATCACCGCATAAAAGGGCGCATCGTGACGGCCAAAGACATAGCCCGGCCAATCGGCCAGTTCCTTGGCGGCGCGCAGCAGCACTTCGCCTTCGATCTTCAGATCAGCGCCGGGTGCGCCAAAAAGATACTTTGCGTCTACAGCCATTTGTGGCGTGTCGCCCAAGCGAATGACGGCCTCGCCCAGATCAAGTGTGAAGTCGATCCGCTCGGGCAGGAAGTCCTCCACCAGAAAGGTCTTGGTGGTCAACGCCTCCGCTTCCAGATCGGCGAAGACCTCCAGCCGCCAGACACCGCGCGGGGCAGAACCGGCCACCGGCATTGCAAACACATGGCCACCAGCCCCCGCATCCGCCACCAAAGCGCGCGCATATTCGACGCCATCGGGACGCTTCAGGATCGCGGTCAGGGGCAGACCTTCAACCGCCGCCGCTTGCGGGTCACGCGCCAAAGCGGTGGCATAGACGGTTTCACCCGCCCGGTAGGCCCCCCGATCTGTGGTCAGGAACACATCGACCGGAGGGGCGGCCTCACGTCCCTCAACCCCACGGTCGGACAGATCAAATTCGGGATCTGTCAGCGACAGGAAAGCAAGATCGCCGTCGCCCTCACGCGCCACAATCAGGGCGGGCGCAGCCGAACCAGTGCCCCGCGCCAAACCAGCATCAAAGCGGGCGTAGCCCATAGCGTCGGTGCTGGCACTGCCCAGCACATCGTTGGCGCGGCTCAGCAGTTCAACCGTCACCCCCTCTTTCGCGCCCGCAGTGCCAAGGCTGCGCACGAAAACATGCAGCCCGTCGACGCCGGACATCGAGGTCAGGCCCAGATCGGACACCACAAACCACTGCCAACTGGCCGGAATCATGTAGGGATCAACGCCGGGAACCGACGCGCGCAGGGCGTAGATGCCTGCCGCCTGATCCTTGATCGCATCGGCCAAAGGCAGGCGTGTGGTGATGTCCTTGTTCACATCCTGCCCAACCGTCGCGGCACCTTTCCAGATTTCCGTGCCGATTTCTTCCGCGAAATCATATTCCTGATAGTCCGGCATCGGCGACCCGAAATAACCGTTCTGCAACGACCGCAACAGGTTGCGATCGGTCACGCGGTAAAGTTGCAGGTCAAGTTTGGTGGTGTTGACCGTTTCGACTGGAACCGCCGCATCGCCGCCGCGCGGCAGCACATAGCCCCGGCCGGGAAAACGTACACCCGGATTACGGTCGCGCACATAGGTGGTGATTTCGACCGATTTTGCCAAAACCTGCCCGTCCGCAGCCGGAAGCCCTTCGCGCAAAGTGATGGTGTTGCGCGACCCGTGGGTGACGCCCTCGACGCACAACTGCTGCCAACCATCGGTTGTGACAGTCAGCCCCGGATCGGGCAGTTGCACATAGGTCGTGTAATCGACGCCCGATTTCGCAAGGGTTTCCGAGAAGTTCACGCAGATGCGCGGACGGGCGGAGTCGGACTCAACCGTGTTGTCAACAACGCGGAAGCCATATTTGCCGATGGCATCATCCAGTGCCGCTGCGGTGTCATCGCGCGGCTGCAGGGACTGCGCCAGACGCAGCGCCCCCACCTTGTCGCGCCCCCGATCAATCCGCTCCAGCGCGTCGCCCATGGTGGCAAGAATGGAGTGTTGGGCGGGTTTGCCATCCGCCCGCAAATAGGCGTTCAATGAGGCCAGATAAGATTGATCCAGATAGGTGCGCTGCTGATCGCTGGGCTGCGATCCGGCCATCAACAACAGGCGCGCATATTCGGCCCAGTCGGCAGATGAATCGGTCAGGTTCAGTGCCGCGCCCACAAAGCGGCTGGCGGTGACGATGTCGCCGTTGGCCTCGGCGCTTTGGGCGGCGGCACCGTGTTCTTCGGCAGTGAAAGCGTTGGTGATATGGGCATTCGCCAGCCCTTCGGCCTGCCGCGTCACCCCCGAAAATTCCCAATCGGCCAGAAAAGCCAACTCGCCCCGACGGGTCTTGGCGCGGGCTTCGGCGCCCGCGTTGGCGGGAATCACATAACCGGAATATGCACCCTCATAATAGGCCGGATCACCCGCACCGCTCTTGAGAAAACACGAGCCATTCTTGCCGTTGAAAGTGAAGGATTCGCAGCGGGCGTTGCTGGTGCAGGCGCGTTCGCATGCCTCCAGCGTGGTGTCGAAAATCGACGAGATGTCACCTCCGGTCAGGTCAGTGTTTTCGCTTAGAACCAATCGCTTGGCCGGGATCAGGTCTTGGGCCTGCACCAAAGAAGGCGCGATGGAAACAAAGGCCGCGACTGCCCCGATCAAGGCGCCCCGAAAAATACCGCGCATCGCAAATACTCCTAGAATGAACGCGGGAACTGTCGCAGTGGCCCGCCATTTTTGCAAGGTATCTTCAAGGGCTGACAAGTTTTGTCACGTTAAGCGGACGTTCATTTTGTTGCGCCAAGCTGTGCTCGAATACCGCGCCAGAAAGGTGCGGACAGCACAACAGGTCTGGCATGGAATTTGCGGAACGGCTGGCGAAGGAACGGCGGGCACGGCTGGCGGCGGAACGGCTGCTGCAGCAGAAAAGCCGTGAACTTTTTGCCGCCAACGAAAAGCTGGCCCTGCACGCGCGGTCATTATCCGATCAGATTGTTGAACAGCGGCAGGTGGTGAAATCCGCCTTGACCGAGGCAGAGGCGTTGAAGGGCCAACAGTCGCGTTTTGTCAATGAACTGGATGCCGCCCACACCGCCGCCGTGATGGCGGAACGGCGGCTGTGGGACAGCATCAACACCATTCAGGACGGCTTTGCGGTGTTTGACGGCTGTTCGAAACTGGTCGCCGCCAACCGCGCCTACCTTGCGCCGTTTCGCGACAGGCCGATCGCCGCGGGCATGTCTTATGACGATATTCTGCAATCTGCCGCCGAACGCGGCCTGATCGATATGGGCGATGTGCGGCCCGAAGACTGGGTCACAATGATGCGCGCGCGCTGGGAACATGACCCAATTGAACCGCTGATCGTGCGCTTCAACACGGGCACCTGGGTGCGGCTGGTCGATCAACGCGCCCGCGACGGTGACATGGTCAGCCTTGTTTTAAACATCACCGACCAAATGCGCATCTGGGCCGCGATAGAGGCGATGCCAGATGGCTTTGTTCTTTTTGACCGGGAGGAACGTCTTTTGACCTGCAACCAACGCTACCGCGAAATGTTTCCCGACAGTGCCGAGGCAATGGTTCCGGGCACGAAATTTGCAGATTTGCTGCGCTATGGCCTGCGCAATGGCCATGTGCCCGAGGCTGTGGGCCGCGAAGAGGACTGGCTTGCCGAACGGCTGGATCAGATGCGCCACGCCGAGGGCACTTCCGTTTGCCAGTTGGCTGATGGCCGCTGGATCGAGGAGCAGGATCACCGCACCCCCGATGGCGGCCGCGTGGGTCTGCGCCGGGATATCACCCTGCAGATGGATCAGCAAACCGCGCTTGAGGCTGCCCGCAAGCAGGCCGAATCTGCCAATCGCGCCAAATCGGCGTTCCTTGCCAATATGTCCCATGAAATCCGCACCCCGATGAATGGCGTGGTCGGCATGGCAGAACTGCTGTGTGACACCAACCTGTCCGAAGAACAGCGCCTGTTCGCCGAAACCATTCGCTCGTCGGGTGAGGCGTTGCTGGTCATCATCAACGACATTCTGGACTATTCCAAGATTGAGGCCGAACGTCTGACCCTGCACCCAGAACCCTTTGATCTGGAGCGTACAATCCATGAAATCACCATGCTTTTGCAGCCACGGGCCCGTGAAAAAGGGCTGGATCTGATGATCGATTTCGACATGTTACTGCCCACCCGCTATGTTGGCGATCCGGGGCGGTTGCGGCAGGTTCTGACCAATCTGATCGGCAATGCAGTCAAGTTCACCGAGAAAGGCCACGTCCTGATCCGCGTCGTGGGGATCGAGGATTTGCCGGGCCAGCAGCAGTTGCACATCACCGTCGAAGACACCGGCATTGGCATCGCGCCCGAAAACCTTGCCCATGTGTTCGGCGAATTCAACCAGGTGGAAAGTGAGGCGAACCGCAAGTTCGAAGGCACCGGACTTGGTCTTGCCATCACCCAACGGCTGATTGAACGGATGGACGGTGCGGTCTGGGTGGACAGTGAGTTTGGCAAAGGCTCGTGCTTTGGCTTCCGCCTGACCCTGCCCGTCGCCGAAGAGGCTGCCGCCCCGCGTCTGCCGATAGCGATCAAACGGGTGTTGGTGGTGGACGATCAGTTCATCAACCGCACCATTCTGGAGCGGCAACTGGTGCCCTGCGGCATTGCCGTTACCCTGTGCCGCTCTGGTGCCGATGCGCTGACCGTGCTGGACAGCGCCAGCTTTGACGCCATCCTGACCGATCATGACATGCCAGAGATGGACGGGCTGCACCTGGCCACCCGCATCCGCGCCAAGGGGATCGACACGCCGATTGTGCTGCTGTCCTCCAGCCTTGCCAATGCGCGCGACGGCGCGGGGGCAGAGCATCTGGCCGCAACGCTGCAAAAGCCCATCTTGCGCGCCGATCTTTATCGCCGCCTTCAGGCGCTGTCGGGGGGGACCGAGGTTGCACCGCCCTTGCCTGCACTGCCCGTCGGGGACCGCCGCCAGATGCGGGTGCTGACGGCAGAGGACAACCGCACCAACCAGTTGGTGTTCCAAAAGATGGTGCGCGACATCGACATTGAACTGGTGTTCGCCAACAACGGGTTAGAGGCGGTTGATCTGTTTCAGTCCTTCCGCCCGGACATGATCTTCATGGATATTTCGATGCCCGAAATGGACGGTCGCGACGCCGCCCGCGCCATTCGCGCCTTGGAAGGGGGGCGCAGCCATGTCCCGATTGTCGCGCTGACCGCCCATGCGATGGATGGCGATGCCGAGGGCATTCTGGCCGCAGGGATTGACCGCTACATGACCAAACCGCTGCGCAAGGTGACGCTGACAGAAACGCTGTCTGAACTCTGCCCGGTCGATGCCCGCCCAATTATGGCGCTGACAGAAAGCGCGGCCTAAGCCGCCAGCGGTTCCTGCGCGGCGCGGATGAAGATCAGCCGCGTCGCATCCGAAAGATCGGCGCGATGGCCATAGCCGCCCAGATCGAACCCGCGCAGGTCGGCGGGGTCGGTCAGGTGATGGGTTGCGATGAACCGCGCCATCGCCCCGCGCGCCTTTTTGGCCCAGAACGACACGATTTTCGCCTCGCCATTGCGGTCCTCAAGGAAAACCGGGGTGATCACCGGCAGTTTCAGCGCCTTGAGGTCCACCGCTCCGAAATATTCGGTCGAGGCGCAGTTGACCAAGGCGCCTGCGCCCATCTCCACCGCCTGCGCGTTCAGGGCGCTGGCAATCTTGGTGCCCCAATAGGCATAAAGATCGGCGCCCTTGGGGTTGGCCAGACGGCTGCCCATCTCTAACCGATACGGCTGAATGGCATCCATCGGGCGCAACAGGCCGTAAAGCCCCGACAAGATCCGCAAATGGCTCTGCGCCCAGTGCAGGGTGTCAGGTTCCATCGCGCGGGCCTCCAGTCCCGCATAGGTGTCGCCATCAAACAAAAACGCGGCGGGCTGGCCGGTTGCCGCGCTGTCAAACGCGCGAAACCGATCATGGTTCAGCGCACCCAAAGCGGGCGAGATATGCATCAAACTGCACAACTCTGCCACCGACAACCCCCGCGCAATTTTCGCCAGCCGGGCCGCATCGGTGGCAAACTCTGGCGCCGTCGGGGCCATTGCCGCAACATGCGGCACCTCATTCAGCCGTTTGGCGGGGGAAATCACGGTCAGCATGGGCAGTCTCCTTTGCATGGCAGATAGGTGCGCGGGGGCGAAGGTCTAGGCCTCGCGCAGCACATCCAGAAACGCTGCGCCAAATCGTTCGATCTTTTGCGGGCCCAGATCGCCGACCCGGTCCAGATCGGACAGCGTGGAAGGCCGCGCTTCGGCAATCTTGCGCAGCGCACCCGAAGTCAGGCTGAGCGGTTTGCCAATGCCGTCAGCCCCGCGTTGCAATTGCACCTGCACTTCGGACAATCGGTCAAAAATCTGGCCAGCATCGCGCCCCACCAATTTGCGCCGCGCCGGATGCATCGCCCCCGCCTCGGCCCGGGTGATCACGGCGAGAAACCCTTTGCCATAGCTTTCCAGCTTTTTCGCACCAACTCCGGTGATCCCCATCATCTCATCCAGATTTGAGGGCCGTTTTTCCGCCATCTCGATCAGGGTGCGGTCCGGAAACACCACATAGGCCGGGACGCCCGCCGCCTCGGCCAGCGCCCGGCGTTTGGCTTTGAGCGAGGACAGCAGGCTGGCGTGTTCTTCCGCCACCATGGTTTTCACAGCAACGCGGGGCAATGCCTTTTCCACCGTGTCCCGGCGCAGGGTGATCGCCGCCTCGCCGCGCAGGATCGGGCGGGCGTGGTCGGTCATCCGCAGCGCGCCGAACCGATCCGGGTCGGGTCGCACCAGATCGCGCCCCATCATCTGCCGGAACACCGCACCCCAGGCGGGCTTGGACAGCTCGCGCCCCACCGCAAAGGTTGGCAATTGGTCATGCCCCTTTTCGCGCACTTTGGCGGTGGCATTGCCCGTCAGAATGTCAATCAAATGCCCGGCGCCGAACCATTCCCCCGTGCGCAGCATCGCCGACAGCGCCTTGCGCACCGCATCGGTGGCATCAAAAACCAAGGCGGGCCGGTCACACAGATCGCAATTGCCGCAGGGTTCGGCAGCCTCGCCAAAGTAGCCCAGCAAGACCTGACGGCGGCATTGCACCGCTTCGGCCAGACCCAGAAGCGCGTTCAGGCGGCCATGGTCCGCATCTTTGCGTTCGGGCGGGGCCACGCCCTCGTCAATCTGGCTGCGGCGCAGGCGGATGTCATCGGGGCCGTACAGCGTCAGCGTCTCCGCCGCAGCGCCATCGCGGCCCGCGCGGCCGATTTCCTGATAATAGCCCTCGATCGACTTTGGCAAATCGGCATGCGCGACCCAGCGGATATCGGGTTTGTCGATGCCCATGCCAAAGGCCACGGTCGCCACAACAATCAGCCCATCCTCTTGCTGAAACCGGATTTCAACGCGGCGACGTTCCTCGGCCTCCATGCCACCGTGATAGAAACAGGCGGAATGCGCCTCGGCCCGCAAGGCCTGCGACAGGGTTTCGGTTTTGGCGCGGGTGCCACAATAAACGATGCCCGATTGCCCCCGTCGCGCGCCGGCAAAGCGCAAAATCTGCTCACGTGGCCCTTCCTTGACGGCAAAGGCAAGGTGGATATTCGGGCGATCAAAGCCGCGCAGAAAGGTCGAAGGGGCCAGGCCATCAAACAGCCGGGTGACGATTTCGGTGCGGGTTTCCTCATCCGCGGTGGCGGTGAAGGCGGCCAGCGGAACGTTCAGGGTCCGGCGCAGATCACCGATGCGCAGGTAATCGGGGCGGAAATCATGGCCCCATTGCGACACGCAATGCGCCTCATCGACCGCAATCATGGTGCAGTTGATCCGCCGCAGCATTGGCACCGTGCCCGCCGCTGCAAGCCGTTCGGGCGCCATGTACAGCAGTTTCAGCCGCCCCTGATCCAGCGCCTCAAACACCTCTTCGGTTTCCGCATCGGTGTTGCCCGAGGTCAGCGCTCCCGCCTCCACTCCCGCCGCCTTGAGCGCCCGCACCTGATCCCGCATCAGGGCGATCAGGGGTGAAATCACCACCGTCACCCCATCGCGACACAGGGCAGGCAGTTGAAAGCAAAGCGATTTTCCGCCACCCGTCGGCATGATCGCCAAGGTGTTCTGCCCGGCCAGAACCGCGTCGACAATCTCTTCCTGACCGGGGCGAAAGCCGGGGAAGCCGAAAACAGACGACAGAAGACCGCGCGGATCGGACATTTTCACCACTGTGCCGGGGAAGGGGTCAAGATCAGAAGAACGCCATCTGATTGCGTTCCAGCAAAATCTGCAGACCGTAAATCACCAGCAGCAGCACCAAAGGCGCGAAATCCAACCCCGCCGCCGACGGGATGAACCGCCGGATCTGGTCATAAACCGGCTGCAACAGCCGGTTCAGTCCCCGCCACGCCTGCGCCACCAAGGGTTGGCGCGTGTTCAGCACCTGAAAATTGATCAGCCAGCTCATGATGAAATGGGCAAGCACGATCCATTTTGTCACAAACAGGATCAGCATCAGCAATTCGTACAGGTTGGACATGCGCAGGCTCCGGCTACAAGAGGTTGTGGCAGAGGTAACGCCAGCCCCCCCAAAGCACAATGGTTTCCGCAGCGTTTTGCTTGACGATCCGCACAGACGCAGGCAGGGCAGGGGCTGGAGGTGCCAGATGTATCCCTATATCCGTATGGCCAAAGAGCTGTGGACGTTTCGAAACGCCCCCAAACTGTCGATCCTTGAACCGCACATCAGCATCCATCGCATCTGGCCCACCGACCTGGACCCGTGGCGCGAGTTGAACAATGGCCGCACCCTGACCCTGTTCGATTTGGGGCGGATTCCGATGTCTGTGCGGATGGGCTTTAAGGATGTCGCGAAGGCCAACGGCTGGGGCATCACCGTGGCGGGCAACTCGACCCGCTACCGCCGCCGGGTGACGCTGTTTCAAAAACTGACTCAGGTCAGCCGCGTTCTGGGTTGGGATGCGCGGTTTGTGTATCTGGAGCAAAGCTTTTGGCGAAATGGCGAATGCACGGCGTCGATGCTGCTGCGGTCGGCCTACATTCGCAAGGGCGGCATGGTGCCCCCGGCCGAGGTGTTGCGCGCTTTGGGTCAGTCTGTCGAAAGCCCTGCCTTGCCCGATTGGGTACGGGGCTGGATTGACGCCGATGCCACCCGACAATGGCCGCCCGCCTTGCCCGAAGTGGCGCAGGCTGCCGTAGGGTCATAAGGCTTTTCCTTGCCAGCCACGGCGGTTTCGGGCTTCATCCCGGCAAGGGCCGCGAACAGGTCAGGTCAGGGGGATAAAATGGCTGTCACGCCACGCAAGCGCATCTGGGGCTGGTACTTTTTTGATTGGGCGAGCCAACCCTACAGCACCCTGCTGCTGACCTTCATCTTTGGCCCCTACTTCGCCGAAGTCGCCCGAGGCTACTATATGGGCGCGGGGCTGGAGGCAGAGGCCGCCAAGGCCGCAGCGCAGGCCTATTGGGGTTTTGGCCTTGCCATCGCTTCGGTTGCCATCGCCATTCTTGCTCCGATTTTGGGTGCTATTGCTGACGGTACCGGGCGGCGGATGATCTGGGTCTGGATCTTTTCCGCCTTCTACGTCACCGGCGCGGCAGGCCTTTGGTACGTCGCCCCCGGAGGCGAGCAAGACATGCTGTTCTGGGCCGTCGCCTTTTTTGGCCTGGGTTTCGTCGGGATGGAATTTGCGACCATTTTCACCAACTCATTGATGCCATCGCTGTCTGACCATGATGATCTGGGCGCGATTTCAGGGTCTGGATTTGCCTTTGGCTATCTGGGCGGGTTGCTGGCGCTGATCATCATGCTGCTGCTGTTTGCCGAGAACGCCACCACGGGCAAGACGCTGCTGGGAATTGACCCATTGTTCGGGCTGGACGCAGAGTCGCGTGAAGGCACGCGGGCGGTGGGGCCGTTTGCGGCGATCTGGTACATCGTCTTTATGATCCCGTTTTTCCTTTGGGTGAAAGAGCCGAAAACCGATGCCCGGCCGCTGCATGTTGGCGCGGCGATGGCCAGCCTTGCGGCCTTGCTGAAAAGCCTGCGCTATCGGCGCAGCCTGTCGGCTTACCTTGTGTCATCGCTGTTCTACCGCGATGCGCTGAATGCGCTTTACGGCTTCGGCGGCGTTTACGCCTCGGGCGTGCTGAACTGGTCGATCATCCAGATCGGCACTTTTGGCATTCTGGGTGCGATCACCGCCATGGTGGCAAGCTGGTTGGGTGGGCGCGCGGACAAGCGTTTCGGCCCCAAGCCCGTGATTGCGCTGTCAATTGTGGTGCTGATCCTTGTCTGTTTCATCATCGTCGGCATGACCCGCGAGGGCGTCTGGGGCTTTCCGATGGACCCGGCCTCCAACATGCCCGACATCGTGTTCTACATCTGTGGCGGCTTGATCGGCGCGGCGGGCGGCACCTTGCAAGCCGCTTCCCGCACCATGATGGTCCGCCACACCACCCCCGACCGCGCGACCGAGGCGTTCGGCCTGTTCGCTTTGTCTGGCAAGGTCGCCTCCTTCATGGCCCCCTTTCTGATCGGGGTCGTCACCGCCGCAAGCGGATCACAGCGCATCGGAATTTCGCCGTTGATCGGTCTGTTCCTGATCGGGCTGGTTCTGCTAATATGGGTGAAACCAAGGGGCGAACAGGCATGATCCGAAAACTTTTGTTGTGTTTGGCCCTGCTGGCCCCCGCGCCCGTCCATGCTGAAAAGCTGGCGAACAAACTGTTCGGGGCCAAGGACGCACCGTCGCAGCAAGACCCGATGCCTGTTGGCTCCTACGCGCGCGGTTGTGCGGCGGGGATGGTGCAGCTGCCGGAAACCGGGCCGTCCTGGCAGGCGATGCGGCTGTCGCGCAACCGCAACTTCGGCCAGCCGGTGTTGGTCGATTACCTGATCGGCCTGTCCCAAACCGCGCAGCAAATCGGTTGGGCCGGGCTTTACATTGGCGATATGAGCCAACCCCGCGGCGGCCCGATGACAAGCGGCCACGCCAGCCACCAGATCGGTCTGGATGCCGATATCTGGATGCTGCCGCCGCAGCGTCTGGACCTGTCGCGCACTGAGCGTGAGAAGATCAGCTCGATTCCGGTGCGTTCCGCCGATCAGAAATCTGTCACCGGAAACTGGACGTCGCGCCACCACGCGCTGCTGCGCGCCGCCGCCTCCGATCCGCGCATCGACCGCATTTTCGTGGCCGCCGCTGTGAAGATCGAAATGTGCAAAACCGCCACCGCTGACGACAAGAAATGGCTGCAGAAAATCCGCCCCGTGGCCGGGCATGACACCCATTTTCACGTTCGCCTGAAATGCCCCAAAGGCGCGCGGCTGTGCCAGACGCAAAAGCCGACCGTGTCGGACCTGTCCAAGGGCGGCGACGGTTGCGACGACACGCTGATGTATTGGGTGACGGACTATTTGAACCCGCCCAAACCGACCAAAAAGCCGAAAAAGCCCAAGCCTGAAGAGCCGCCGGAAAAAGGTCCGCGCCAATTCACCATGGCCGATCTGCCGCGCCAGTGCATGGACGTGCTGGCCGCGCGCTGATCCAAACCGCGCTCAGATTGACAGCGCCTCGGCTTTGGGGGTAAGGCGCTGCGTCCCCAATCCCGGGAACAAGTCTCCGCGACCTTGTAAAAAACGGAACACAACATGAAACATCTTGCTGCTGGCATCCTTGCCATGGCCGCCATCGTGGTGGCATCGAACATTCTTGTGCAATACCCGATTGGCCAATGGCTGACCTGGGGCGCCTTCACCTACCCGCTGGCCTTCTTTGTGTCCGATCTGGTCAACCGCTTTCACGGCGCCGCCGCCGCCCGGCGAGTGGTCTATGCGGGGCTGATTGTCGGCCTGATCTGCTCGTTCATCGGCACCCAGATCATGGGTGAATTTGGCCCCTTGGTCACGTTGCGCATCGCCGTTGGCTCGGCTTTGGCCTTTCTGGTCGGGCAATTGCTGGACATTGCGGTCTTTGACCGCCTGCGCCGCGCCGCGTGGTGGCGCGCACCTTTCCTGTCCACATTGCTCGGGTCCACGGCCGACACGATGATTTTCTTCACCATCGCGTTCTCGGCGGGGCTGATCTGGTTGGAGCCCGGCAACGACGTGTCCTGGGCCACAGGCCCCGTGGCCCTGCTGGGTTTTGGCCCCGAAGTGCCGCTGTGGGTGTCGCTTGGAACCGCCGATTTCGTCGTTAAAATCGCGGTTGATGTGCTGGCACTTTTGCCCTTCCGGCTGGCAATCGCAAAATACACCACACGGGTTGCGTAAATTCTTTTGACAAACACAAAATCTGTGCCAAGTTTGATCTATCGGCAACATTTTGAAAGGAGGTGACCCAGTGTCTAGAGTGATGTTGGAGAGCGGTGTCGGGACAGTCATGGGGGGTGTTTTCTAAGGGCAGCCCCTTGGAGAAACAACCACTGATTGGGCTTTTGATACCTAACTGGCCCATCTCCTAAGATCTCGGAAAGGGTTGCCGCATTCCGGCAACCCTTTCTCTTTTTGCAACGCCCGGATAGCTTACGGTCATGTTGAGGATCACCGACACCATCTTTATCGCCGACTGGGAGCTGACCGAAAGCTTCGTCCGGTCCTCGGGGCCGGGCGGTCAGAACGTGAACAAAGTGTCGACGGCGGTCGAATTGCGGTTTGAGGCCGAACGCTCGCCCGCGCTGGCCGCGTCGGTCAAGGCGCGGCTGAAGAAACTGGCCGGGCGGCGCTGGACGCTGGAGGGCGCGATCATCATTCAGGCCGAGGAGACCCGCAGTCAGGCCCGCAACCGGGAAATGGCGCGTGAACGGTTGGCGGAATTGATCCGCGCCGCGCTGATCGCGCCGAAACGCCGGGTGGCAACCAAGCCCACCTACGGCAGCCAGTTGCGCCGCGTCGCTGCCAAAGTGCAGCGCGGCGAGGTCAAGGCACTGCGCGGCAAACCGGGGGAAGAGGAATGACCTTGCTGGCCTTGGCGCAGGAGGCTGCCGCGCATTGGGGCGGCAAAGTTGTGCGTCTGATCCGCAATCGTGAAAATGCGGTGTTTGAAATATTGGGGCCAATGGGGCGTGCCGCTTTGCGTTTGCACCGGCAGGGCTATCAGGATGATGCCGCAATCCGCTCCGAGTTGTGGTGGTGCGCCGCTCTTGCGGTTCAAGGCGTAGCGGTTCCGGCAGCCTTGGCCGCGCTTGATGGGGCGCTGCTGGTGCGACTTTCGAACGGACGCAACGCCTCAGTCATCGCATGGGTGGAGGGTGAAGCGCTTGGCGAAGCCGGTCAGCAGTTCCCTGACCCCCTGTCTGTGGTGCTGCAACGCCACCACGCCCTGGGTCGCCTGCTGGCCGATTTTCACGAGGCAACCGACCGTCTGACACTGCCCGCCGATTTCACCCGCCCGCGCTGGGACATTGAAGGGCTGGTCGGTGAACACCCGTTCTGGGGCCGGTTCTGGGAGCATCCTGTCGCCTCGCCGGCTCAAACCGCCACCCTGCATCGTGCCCGCATGTTTCTGCGCGACCGGCTGACCGACCATGCCAAATCGGGCGATTTTGGCCCAATCCATGCCGATGTGTTGCGCGAAAATGTATTGGTGAACGGCCGTTCGCTATCGTTGATCGACTTTGACGACTCTGGCTTTGGATTTCGTCTTTATGACTTGGGAACGGTGCTGTCACAGAACCTCTACGAGCCGCACTATCTTGAAATCCGGGATGCGCTGATCGAAGGTTACACTCAGACCAAGCCTGCCAAGGCAGATATGGTGGAAGTTTTCACGCTGGCCCGCACCTGTGCCTCTGTCGGCTGGACGGCCCCCCGATTGCCGCTCGAAGATCCGGTCCATCGCAGCCACATTGCGCGCGCGGTGATGTGGGCAGAGCGGTTGATGGCCTAGACCACAACTGGCTGCGTCAACTGATCCCCGACGCCGAACACCCGTTTGTATCTCTCAATTTCGGCCTTTGGTCCCAAGGCTTTGCCCGGATTATCCGACAGTTTCACCGTCGGTCGGCCATTGGCCGAAACCGCTTTGCAGACCAGACTGAACGGCGCCAATCCATCGCCGGGCACCAGATCGCGGAAGTCATTGGTCAGCATCGTGCCCCAGCCGAACGACACCTTCACGCGGCCCAGAAACTGGTGGTGCAGCTGTTCGATCTGGTCCACATCCAACCCGTCCGAGAAGATCACCAATTTGGTCGCAGGGTCTTCGCCACGTTCCCGCCACCAGCGGATGGCGTTTTCCGCCCCCGTCGCCGGATCGCCGGAGTCAATCCGAATCCCCGTCCAACTCGCCAGCCAATCCGGGGCGTTTTTCAAAAAACCGTCGCTGCCATAGGTGTCGGGCAGCATGATCCGCAGGTTGCCATCGTGTTCTTCCTGCCAATCGGCCAACACCTGATAGGGTGCCTGCGCCAGTTCGACATCCGAATTTGCCAGCGCCGAGTAAACCATCGGCAATTCATGAGCGTTCGTTCCTATTGCCTCGATGTCTCGGCGCATGGCGACGCGGCAGTTGCTGGTCCCGGTGAATTTCGCGCCCAAGCCTTCTTGCATCGCCTGCACGCACCAATCCTGCCATAGGAAAGAATGGCGCCGCCGCGTGCCAAAATCGGCAATCCGCAACCCGTCAATTGCGCGCAAGCGTTCGATCTTCTCCCACAGCCGCGTCATCGCGCGGGCATACAAGACTTGCAGTTCGAATTTGCCCAATTTCGACAAAACCGCCCGGCTGCGCAGTTCCATGATCACCGCCAGCGCCGGGATTTCCCACAGCATCACCTCTGGCCAACTGCCTTCGAAGGTCAATTCATATTGGCCATCCTTTTTTTCCAGATGGTAAGGCGGCAGGCGCATGCCCTCAAACCACTCCATGAAATCAGGCCGGAACATCTGACGTTTGCCGTAAAACATGTTGCCACGCAGCCAGGTGCTTTCGCCCCGCGTCAGCGAAAGGCTGCGCACATGGTCCAGCTGTTCGCGCAACTCGCCCTCGTCGATCAGATCGGCAAGCCTGATATTCGTGGTGCGGTTGATCAGGCTGAAGGTGACGTTGGTATCCGGCTTGTTGCGAAAGATAGACTGACACATCAACAGCTTGTAAAAGTCAGTGTCGATCAAAGACCGCACAATCGGGTCAATTTTCCAGTTGTGATTGTGCACCCGGGTGGCGAGATCAACCATGATGGATGCCTTTCCAAGACTGAATTTCAGGCGTTAGACCAAGTTAAGACTGCGAGAACAAGCAAGAATCCGGGTTCAATCGATCAAAACCACACCCGCCGCTTGCATCTGCGACTGCATCACCGCCAGCGAACCACCCAGATCAATCGCCCGACACGCAGCCAGCGGCACCGTCACGCCGAAGCCCAACCTCGCTGCGTCCAATGCCGAATAGGCGACGCAAAAATCTGTTGCCAATCCGACCAGAGTGACTGCCGTCACCCCGCGCGCGCGCAGGTAGCCATCCAGACCCGTCGGCGTGGTCCGGTCATTTTCAAAGAACGCCGAATAGCTGTCGATCCCGGCACGGAAGCCTTTGCGGATCACCAGTTGTGCCGCATCAGCGTGCAAATCAGCATGAAACGCCGCCCCAGCGGTGCCCTGCACGCAATGCCGCGGCCACAACACTTGCGTGCCATAGGCCATCTCGACAGTCGAAAACGGCTCTGCCCCCGGATGAGTGTCGACAAACGATTTGTGGTCGGCCGGGTGCCAGTCCTGCGTCAGCACCACAACCGTAAAATGGGGCATCATCGCGTTGATCTGTTCGACGATCACGTCGCCGCCCGCCACCGCCAAGGCCCCGCCGGGACAGAAATCATTCTGCACGTCTATCACGATCAAGGCTTCGGCTTGCATCAGCTTTCTCCGTGTCATTTCCACGACAATTCTTTAAGAATGGGGCCGGATTTGGTCAATTGAAAGCGGAAACATGCGCAAGGCACTGGTGTTTGGGGCCACGGGTCAGATGGCACGGGCCTTGGTGCCGATGCTTGCGGCGCAGGGCTGGCAGGTGGATGCCGTCACCCGCGGCGGGCGCAATTTGCCGCCGGAATTGGCGGACCTTGCGCGCCACGTGCCCCATGGCGACAGCCGCGCCGTCACCATCCGCAGCGGCGGCGGCTATGACGCGGTGTTCGATCCGATGGCTTTGACCGCTGCCGATGCCGCCGACCTTCTGACCGCCCGCAGCGATGTTGGGCAGTATTGCGTGATCTCGACCGCTGCGGTTTACGCCGATGAACAGGGCCGCAGTCTGGAGAACGCGGCTGACGGGTTCCCAGAGTTCCCGCGTGAAATCAAGGAATCGCAGCCCACCGTTGCCCCCGGTGATGGCTATTCCTCAGGCAAAGTCGCGATGGAAATGGCGCTTGTCGGCGCCCCCGTAACCATCCTGCGGCCCTGTGCGATTTATGGCATCGGCGCGCGGCATCCCCGCGAATGGTGGTTTGTCAAACGCGCGCTGGACGGTCGGGCGCGGGTGCCTTTGGTCGACGCGGGGCAGAACATCTTTCACACCTCCTCGGCCCTTGGCATTGCCTCTTTGGTCAGCTTTTGCCTGCAACATCAGCATTATGGCATCTTCAATGCCGCTGATCTGCAGGCGCTGACCGTCACTCAGATCGCCCACGCCATTGGCCAAGCCATGGGCCACCGCTTTACCCTGATCCCGGTTGATGACCTGCCCGAAGCCTTTGCCCATGTGGGTTTCACCCCATGGAGCGTCGAGAATCCGATGCGCCTGTCCACCGCCAAGGCCCGCGCATTGGGCTGGAATGGTGGCCCCGACTTTGCGGCGGTGCTGCCAGATTATTGCGCGTGGCTGGTGCAGCACGCGACAACGTGGCAGAATGAATTCCCGGCATTTCAAGCTTATGGACATGATGTTTTCGACTATGCAGCCGAGGATCGCGTGCTTTGACCCCCTATTTCAGGACCTCCAAATGTTGACCGTCGCCGCCCTTTACCATTTCGCCAAGATCGCCGATCCGATCGCTTTGCGCGCGCCGTTGCTTGCGGCTTGCCAGTCAACTGGTGTCAAAGGTTCGCTTTTGCTGGCGTCTGAAGGGATCAACGGCACCATTGCCGGGCCGCGTGATGCGATAGACAACATCCTGTCGCATCTGCGCGGCATTCCCGGTTTCGCGGCGCTGGAGCACAAGGAAAGCACTGCCGAAACTCAGCCCTTTGGTCGTATGAAGGTCAAGCTGAAGCGTGAAATCGTCACCATGGGGCAGCCGAACGTGGACCCGGTGGCGCGCGTTGGGTCCTATGTGTCGGCACAGGATTGGAACGATCTGATCGCGTCGCCAGACGTCGCCCTGATCGACACCCGCAACGATTACGAGGTCGGCATCGGCACCTTTGCGGGCGCGGTTGATCCCGACATCCGCACCTTCCGCGACTTCCCCGCATGGTGGGAGGCGCATAAGGAAACCTATCGCGGCAAGCGCATCGCGATGTTCTGCACGGGTGGGATTCGGTGTGAAAAGTCAACGAATTACCTATTGGGCCAAGGGGTGGATGAGGTGTTTCACCTGAAGGGGGGCATCCTGAAATATCTGGAAGAGGTGCCCGCCGAACAGTCCATGTGGAACGGTGAATGCTATGTTTTCGATGGCCGCGTCTCGGTGGGCCACGGGTTGATTGCGGGCGATTATGACAGCTGCCACGCCTGCCGCCGCCCGATCAGTGCCGCCGATAAGCAGCATCCCGAGTATGAACGCGGCGCACAATGTCACCACTGT
Organism: Pseudorhodobacter antarcticus; assembly: GCA_945860375.1. Next base: position 204,708 of record CAMAQR010000001.1, on the reverse strand, counting down.
GTGGGCGAATACGCCGAAGCCGACCGTGCCCGTTTTCGCGAACGCCAACGTCAGTTGGATCTGGCCAAAGCGCGTGGCGAGGCTCATTTCAGCGACCAACTATTTGCCACGCGGTTGCGCTAACAGCTTGCGGCATTGAGGCAAACCGGGCAGTTTTGCGCTGGGTGGCAACGGGGGGGGCGGCATGGGCCGAGGCGGATCACGGATCGACTGGATCGCGGTGGATTGGGGCACGTCCAACCTGCGCGCCTGGGCTATGGGGGCTGAAGGCGTCGTTGATCATGCGGAATCTGCCGATGGCATGGGCAAGCTGACGCGTGACCAGTTTGAACCTGCTTTGGTGCGGTTGATCGCACCGTGGCTGGGCGCGGACGCGATGCCTGTGGTTGCCTGCGGCATGGTTGGCGCGCGTCAAGGCTGGCTGGAGGCCACCTATCGCGCCGTGCCTTGCGCGCCTGTCGCGGCGGGTGATCTGGTTCCAGTTCCGACTTTGGACGCCCGTTTGCAGGTGATGATCGTGCCAGGCTTGCAACAACCGCAGCCCGCCGATGTGATGCGCGGCGAAGAAACCCAGCTTGCGGGCGCTTTGGCCTTGTTGCCCAACTTTGACGGCGTGATCTGTCTGCCCGGAACCCATTCGAAATGGGCGCATGTTTCCGCAGGCGAAGTCGTTAGTTTTCAAACCTTTATGACGGGTGAACTGTTCGCCCTTCTGTCGCAGCAATCGGTGCTGCGGCATGGCATGGCGGGCGATGGGTTTGATCTGGAAGCGTTTGATCAAGCCGTTTCTGACGCGTTTTCACGCCCCGAAAAAATAGCCGCACGTCTGTTCACATTGCGCGCCGAAGGGTTGTTGACGGGCCTTTCCTCTGATGCCGCCCGTGCGCGTTTGTCCGGGTTGTTGATCGGTTGCGAACTTGCGGCCGCCAAACCTTACTGGTTGGGCCAGCGCGTCATGCTGGTTGGAGCCGAACGGCTTTCGGCCTCTTACGCCCGCGCTTTGTCTGCCCAAGGTGTGGCCAGCCAAGTGTTGGACGCCACCGCCTGCACTCTCTCTGGCCTCGCGACTGCGCGGGGCGTTTTGCGAAAGGCCACGCCATGACCCGCCCCCTGATTGCCATCCTGCGCGGTATCACGCCGGACGAGGCTGTGCCGGTGACGGAAGCCCTGATCGCCGCTGGCATCACCCGGATCGAGGTGCCCTTGAACTCGCCGCAGCCGCTTCTGTCGATTGCTGCCATGGTGCAAGCCTATGGCGATATGGCACAAATCGGTGCGGGCACGGTCTTGACCGTGGCCGATGTGCAGGCTGTTTCTGCCGCTGGCGGCTCCCTGATCGTGTCGCCAAACTGTGACCCGGACGTGATCACGGCCACCAAAGCCGCCGGGATGCAAAGCTGGCCCGGCGTGATGACCCCAACCGAATGTTTCGCGGCGTTGAAGGCCGGGGCGGATGGCTTGAAGATATTCCCGGCCAGTCTGATCGGCCCCGACGGGTTGAAGGCCATCCGGGCAGTGCTGCCGAAAGGCTGTCAGGTTTATGCCGTCGGTGGGGCAGGGGCGTCGAATTTCGGCCAATGGATGCAGGCCGGGGCCGATGGTTTCGGCATTGGGACCGCACTTTACGCGCCCGGACTTTCGGTTGCCGAGGTCAGCGCCCGCGCCACAGCCATCGTGGCGGCTTTCGATGAGGCCGCGACATGATCCACGATCACCGCATCTGCGACTTGGGAGAGGGGCCGTTGTGGCACCCCCTTCGTGACCAACTGTTCTGGTTTGACATCCTGAACAACAAGTTGCTGTCACAGGATGCCCTTGGTCCGCAGGAATGGACCTTTGATCGCCGCGCCTCTGCCGCCGGGTGGATCAACGCGACCGAGCTTTTGGTCGCGACCGAAACTGGCCTGATCCGGCTTAACGTGGAAACCGGCGCGCAGACCGCCGTCGCGGCGGTTGAGGCGGATCAGCCAAACACAAGGTCCAATGATGGCCGCGCTGATCCTTCGGGCGGGTTCTGGTTTGGCACCATGGGCAAGCAGGCGCAGCCGGGGGCGGGGTCGATTTACCGCTATTACCGCGGCGAGGTCCGACGTCTTTTCAAGGGCATAACCATCAGCAATGCGATCTGCTTTCCGCCAGAAGGTACCTTCGCGTATTTCTCGGACACAGCACTGGGTCGGGTCATGCGGGTTGCCTTGGATGCCGAGGGTTGGCCCAAAGAGCAGCCCGAAACCTTTCTGGATCTGACCGCAGATGGCCTGAACCCGGATGGCGCGGTCGTCGATGCAACCGGCGTGATCTGGCTGGCGCAGTGGGGTGCAGGGCGCGTCGCAGCCTATGCGCCCGACGGCGGCTTTATCCGCGCTGTGCCTGTCGATGCGCCGCACAGTTCGTGCCCGGCCTTTGGCGGTGCGGGTCTGGGCACCCTTTATTGCACCACGGCCCTGCAGGACATGGATGCCGCCGCACGCGCCGCCTACCCGAATGCCGGAAAGGTATTCGCGATCGAAGAAGTCGCCACAGGGCAACGTGAACACATGGTCATATTGTAAACTGCCAACCTGTGTTGGTGGCGCCCTGGCAGCCGTTTTTCGGGGCTTGCGTCAGGCCCGCACCGTGACAGCCCCGGTCACTGTCAGGAAGGCATAGCCATTGCCACCCAAAGCCAAAGCCCCACTTGCAAGCGCAGCCGACTGTGACGGCCCGACCAGCCCGCTTACCCCGGCGACCACCAGCGAAACTGCATCCGGCGACAGGTTGAACAGGCACAGCAGGCCATCCCCCCGGGTAAAGGCCAAAATCGGCTCTGGCAGATCAAAGAACCGCGTCGCCCCCTGCATCAACGCCGCCGACCCACGCCGGAACGCCATCATGGTGCGGTAGGTTTCCAGCACCGAGCCCGCCATCCCCACTTGCGCCGCCACGTTGCGCGCCAGTTGCGGTGCTTTGACCGGCAACCATGGCGTCACATTGCCGCCCGTAAAGCCACCGTTGGCCGATCCGTCCCAAACCATCGGCGTGCGGGTGTTGTCGCGGCCAATCGGTTCGGGCCAAAAGGTGATGCCCTGCGGATCGGTCAGTTCTTCGAACGTCAGCTCGGTATCTGTCTGCCCCAATTCTTCACCTTGCCACAGGCAAATTGAGCCCTGAAACGACAGCAGCAACGCCCCTGCCTGCCGCGCCAAGGCGTCTTGTGATGCCCCGTGCTTGGCCCAACGGGTCACATGCCGCACCACATCATGGTTGGAAAACGCCCACATCGGCCAGCCATCTGGCGCGCCGGTGAAGAATTCCGCAATCTTGCCGCGAAAGAACGCCGCCGAATACTCATAGCCCATCAGTTCGAACGAATAGCACTGATGCAGCCGCCCCGGCGCCGTGTAGTCGCCCATCATGCAGATGGCGTGATGCGCCTCACCCATTTCGCCCACCGAAGCGCGGTCATCATAGCTGTCCAGCACCGCCCGAATACGCTCCATCCAACCCAGATTGACGGGCTGGTTTTTCGAAAAGATATGATACTGCATGGCATAGGGATTGCCCTCGGGCTCGGACTTGACCCGGTAATCGGCCGGGTCGTCGCGCAGCAAAGGATCGTGGAAAAAGTAGTTCACGGTGTCAAACCGGAACCCATCGACGCCTCGGTCCAGCCAGAAGCGCAGCACGCTTTCCATGTAGTCGATCACGTCAGGATTGTGATAATTGAAGTCTGGCTGCTGCGGCAGAAAGTTGTGCAAATAGTATTGCTTGCGCCGTGCATCCCATTGCCAGGCCGAGCCGCCAAACACCGAAATCCAGTTGTTGGGCGGCGACCCGTCATGCTTGGGGTCCACCCACACATACCAATCCGCTTTGGAATTGGTCCGGCTGGCGCGGCTTTCGGCAAAAAACGCATGCTTGTCCGACGAATGGTTCAGCACCTGATCAATGATCACCTTCATGCCCAAGGCATGGGCGCGTGCGACCAGCGCGTCGAAATCGGCCAGCGTGCCAAAGGTTGGGTCGACGTCGGTGTAATCCGACACATCATAGCCCATATCCAGCATGGGCGAGGTGAAGATCGGTGACAGCCAGACCGCATCCACCCCCAAAGCGGCAATATGGTCCAGCCTGCGGGTTATGCCTTGCAGATCACCGATTCCATCGCCGTTGTCGTCCTGAAACGACCGCGGATAGACCTGATATGTCACCGACCCGCGCCACCATTCTGCCATCTGCTGCCCCGCCCTTGGATGTTTGCGCTATCCTAAACCGCTTTGGAAACCTTGCACAGAGGCCAAGGCGGCTTGTGTGGCGTACAATTCTGCCGTTGACCCCGCGGGCGCATCCGATACTCGTGGCGCCAGCAGGAGAGAACCATGACCAAAGCCTTGTTCACCCCGGTGTTGATCGCAGGTTGCGTCATCCTGATGTTCAACTTCGCCATCAGGGCCAGCTTTGGCGTGTTCCAGATCCCGATTGCCGCCGAATTCGGCTGGATGCGGGCCGATTTTTCCATGGCCATCGCCATCCAAAACCTTGCCTGGGGCATTGGACAGCCGATCTTTGGCGCGCTGGCGGAACGCTTTGGCGACCGCCGCGCCATCATCACCGGGGCGATCCTTTATGCGGCGGGGCTGGTGCTTTCCAGCTATGCGGTGACGCCGGGGCAGCACCAATTGCTGGAGATCCTCGTCGGTTTCGGCATCGCTGGCACCGGGTTCGGCGTCATTCTGGCCATCGTCGGCCGTGCTGCCAGCCCCGAAAACCGCTCTGTCGCGCTGGGCATCGCCACCGCTGCCGGGTCCGCCGGGCAGGTATTTGGCGCGCCCACAGCCCAAGCGCTGCTGAACTATTTCCCGTGGCAAACCGTGTTCGTGATCTTCGCCGTCGTCATTCTGGCCACCCTGTTCGCGCTGCCGTTCTTGCGCAGCCCCACCGTCGCCAGCAAGGCCGAATTGGAGGAGTCGCTGGGTACCGTTCTGATCCGCGCCTTCAAGGATCCATCCTACATCATGATCTTCCTTGGCTTTTTCTCTTGCGGCTATCAGTTGGGATTTCTCACCGCCCATTTCCCTGCCTTCATCACCGAGGTTTGTTCCACCATCGACCCTGCCAGCATGTTGGCGGGGCTTGGCATCACCACCACCTCGGCGCTGGGGGCGATTGCGATTTCGGTGATCGGGCTGGCCAATATCGGCGGCAGTATTCTGGCGGGTTGGTTGGGCAAGCGTTACACCAAAAAGTACCTGCTGGCCGGGGTTTACCTTGCCCGAACCGTGGTGTCGGCCGCCTTCATCCTGACACCGATGACGCCCGCAAGCGTGCTGTTGTTCAGCCTTGTCATGGGCGTGTTGTGGCTGGCGACCGTGCCGCTGACATCCGGTTTGGTCGCGCATATCTACGGGCTGCGCTACATGGGCACGCTTTACGGCTTTGTGTTCCTCAGCCACCAGATCGGCAGCTTCCTTGGCGTCTGGTTGGGCGGCATGATGTATGACATCACCGGAGACTACACTTTGGTCTGGTGGATCGGCGTCGGCGTTGGCGCGTTTTCGGCCCTTGTCCATCTGCCCATCCGGGAAAAACCGCTTATGGCGCAAGCCGCCTGAAGGACCAGCCTATGCGCATCGGTATCGCCAGCCTTGTTCTGGCCTATGTCCTCAGCCAGTTCTACCGCGCCTTTCTGGCGGTGCTGACCCCGGTTCTGACCACTGAAATCGGGGCCAGCGCCGAAAGCCTTGCCACCGCCTCGGGCCTGTGGTTTCTCGCCTTCGCGGTGATGCAACTGCCCGTCGGCTGGGCGCTGGACAAGATCGGGCCGCGCGTCACCACGGCGGCTCTGCTGGCGGTGGCAGCACTGGGCGCGGCGGTGTTTGCCATGGCAACTGGGCCGGGCGCAGTCAGCCTTGCGATGGTGCTGATCGGCATCGGCTGTTCATCGGTGCTGATGGCGTCCTACTTCATCTTCGCGCGCACCTACGCGCCCGCGGTCTTCGGCACTTTGGCGGGCATCACCATCGGCATTGGCTCGCTCGGCAATATCGCAGCGTCTTTGCCTTTGTCGATGGCGGTCGAGTTGATCGGCTGGCGTGGTGCGCTTTGGGTGCTGGCGGCGGTCACTTTGGCCGTGGCCGGTGCGATTCTGACGCTGGTGCGCGATCCGGCACGGGTGGCCAGCACCGCCGGTGGGTCACTGCTGGACCTGTTGAAAATGCCGGCACTTTGGCCGATTCTGATCCTGATGGCCGCTTGCTATGCGCCACCTGCCGGGCTGCGCGGGCTGTGGGCGGGGCCATATTTTGCCGATGTGTTCGGCGCCGATGCCGCCCGCATTGGCCAAGTGACCCTGATCATGGGTTTTGCCATGGTGGCGGGCAACTTCGCCTATGGTCCGCTGGACCGGCTGCTGGGCACCCGCAAATGGCTGATCATGGGCGGCAACGGCTTGATGCTGGCCTGCCTGATCGGGCTCTACTTCAATGCCTCTGCCCCCGGTTTTCTGCCCGTCGCCCTGCTGGCGGGTGTCGGCTTTTTCGGCGCGTCTTTCCCGATGGTCATGGCGCATGGCCGCGCGTTTCTGCCCGCACATCTGGTTGGGCGCGGCGTCACCTTGCTGAATCTGTTCGGAATCGGCGCGGCTGGCCTGATGCAATTCGTCATGGGCAGGCTGCACACCGCCCTGACGCCCCCTGCCGATGTGATCCATTCGGCCCCCGCCGCCGCGCCTTATGTGGCACTTTTTGGCTTCTACGCCGCCCTGATCACCATCGGAATGGTGGCATATCTGTTCTCGCAAGACCGTACCGACTGACCGCGCCCGTTTTCCGCTTTCCCCCCGCCGCACCATGCGCTAACAGGCCACGTCTTTGACGGTCAAAGACGGATTTAGGAGAACCCCGATGGGCTATAAGGTCGTCGTCGCGGGTGCCACGGGTAACGTGGGCCGCGAAATGCTGAACATCCTCGCTGAACGCGAGTTCCCGGTGGACGAGATTGCCGCGCTGGCATCGCGTAAATCGCTTGGCACTGAAATCAGCTTTGGCGATAAAACCGTCAAGACCAAGGATCTGGACACTTTCGATTTCACCGGCTGGGACATCGCCTTGTTCGCCATCGGGTCGGATGCCACCAAGATCTACGCCCCCAAGGCCGCCGCTGCGGGCTGCATCGTGATCGACAATTCGTCGCTTTATCGCTATGATCCGGCGGTGCCGCTGATCGTGCCCGAAGTCAACCCTGAAGCGATTTTCCAGTATAAAAACAAGAACATCATCGCCAACCCGAACTGTTCCACCGCGCAGATGGTGGTGGCGCTGAAGCCCTTGCACGACCGCGCACGCATCAAGCGCGTTGTGGTGTCGACCTATCAGTCGGTTTCGGGTGCTGGCAAAGAGGGCATTGACGAGCTATGGGATCAAACCAAGGGCATGTATGTCCCGGGGCAAGAAGTCGCGCCGAAAAAGTTCCCCAAGCAGATTGCCTTCAACGTGATCCCGCACATCGACGTCTTCCTCGACGATGGCTCGACCAAGGAAGAATGGAAGATGGTCGCGGAAACCAAGAAGATCCTCGACAAGAACATCAAAGTGACCGCCACCTGCGTGCGGGTTCCGGTGTTCGTCGGCCATTCGGAATCGATCAACATCGAATTTGAAGAGTTTCTGGATGAACACGAGGCCCGCGACATCCTGCGCGAAGCCCCCGGCATTCTGGTGATCGACAAGCGTGAACCCGGTGGCTACATCACCCCGATCGACTGTGTGGGCGATTACGCCACCTATATATCGCGCATCCGCCAAGACAGCACGATCGACAACGGCATCAACCTGTGGTGCGTGTCCGACAATCTGCGCAAGGGGGCGGCCCTGAACGCGGTTCAGATTGCCGAATTGCTCGGCAACCGAGTGCTGAAAAAGGGCTGAAACCGCCGTTCAGGCCGATAAAACCCCGCCCATCGTGGCGGGGTTTCGCGTTTGCGGCCTAGCTTGCGGCACCGATGGCTGCGGCCAGATCCTCGGCCTGCTCACACGCGCCGCACAGGCCCTTCAGCTTGGCCAGATTGGTGATCGCGGCCTCCATCTTGCCCGTCTCAATGAACATCTCGCCCTGATATTCCAGCGCGCCCAGATGCGCCGGGTTCAGCGTCAGCGCGGTGTCATAGGATTTCGCCGCCACCTCCATGTTGCCCAGCTTGCGATTGGCAAATCCGTGCAGGTTCCACGCGTCGGCGTTGTCCGGCTCGGCCACGGTCAACGCGTCCAGCAGGGGCAGCGCGCCGGCGTAATCCTGCGCCTCGATCAGCGCCTTGGCGGCCGTGTAATCGGGTGCGAGTTCCGCCTCGATCGCCGTGTCCTCTGTGCCTGCCGCCAGCGCAGGGTCAAGCGCCACGGACAGCAAGCCAATCAGGCCGATCAAAACGTAAGACAGAATATGGGGCATCGGGTCACTCCTCTTTGTGGTCAGCATAACCTGAAATGGACGGCGCAAGGATCAAGCCCTCGTGACTTAACCCAGACTGTGCGCCGCCAGAACCTGCCGGATCGACAGTGCCGTTTTATCCACGATTTCATGCAGTTCGGCGTCGGTGGCGTTGTAAGGTGGTGCCAGAATCACAATATCGCCGCGCACCCCATCGACATTGCCGCCGACCGGATAGCAGATCAGCCCGTTCTCCATCGCCTGCGCGCGGATGTTCATAAACAGCTTCAACTCGGGGTCAAACGGCGCCTTCGTGGCCCGGTCCGCCACCAGTTCCGCGCAGATGAAATGCCCGCGCCCGCGAACATCGCCCACCGCATCAACGCCCGCCAAAGCCTCGGCCAGCCAGCCCTTGATGCGTGCCTCATTCGCCGTCACCCGCGCCAACAACCCCTCACGCGCAATGATAGTCTGCACCGCAACCCCCGCCGCGCAGGCCGCCGTGTGCCCGGTAAAGGTGTGCCCGGTGCCAAAGGCCCCATCCGCCGCGCGGATTGCCTGCCACACCGCCGTGGTGCAAACCGCCGCACCCAAAGGCAGGTAGCCCCCCGCCAAGCCTTTGGCGATCGACATGATGTCGGGTTCCACCCCGTCGCGTTCCAGCGCCCGCCAAGGCCCGGTGCGACCCGCGCCGCACATCACCTCATCCGCAATCATCAAGACGCCATATTTCGTGCAAATCTGCCGCACCAGATGCGCATAACCGTCGGGCGCAGGCACACAGCCGCCCGCCGCCCCCACCACGGGTTCAAAGATGAACGCCGCCACAGTTTCCGGCCCCGCCAGCAAAATCGCAGCCTCCAACTCCGCCGCGCAAGCCGCCCCCACCGTTTCCGCCGTGGCCCCCTCGATGGGTCGATAGGCATTGGCAGGCGACAGCTTGATGGACGGAATGAACGCGCCCTCATAGGCAATCGTGCGTTCCGAAAACCCCGAAACCCCCAGCGCGCCCAGCGTATTGCCATGCCAACTGCGTTCGCGTGAGATGAACCGCCGTCGCGATTTCTGGCCGATGGCGGTCTGATACTGCAACGCGATTTTCAGACAGCTTTCCACCGCCTCGGACCCGCCTGTGACATAAACCATCTCTTGCAACGTGCCGCCCGCCTTGGCGCGGATGATATCCGTCAATGCCTCCAAAGCATCGGTGGTGAAATTATAGCGGTAGCCATGGGCGATCTGATCCATCTGCGCCATCACCGCCGCGTTGACCTCGACGTTGCCATGGCCAAGGCAATAAACCGCAGGCCCACCAGACCCGTCAATGTACTGCTTGCCCGTCGCGTCCCACAGATAACTGCCCTTGGCCCGCACGACCTTGGGCAGTGCAGCGGTGGATTTCAGACCGTCCTCAGTCGACATGCAGCGTCCCTTCACTTTGGACCAAGCATGGCAGTGCGGCGAATGGCCGACAAGCGGAGACTGGGCTTGCGTGCCGCCCATCTCAGAGCCATCCTGCGCCGATAAACGGAGGAATTTCATGCGCACCCTAGCCCTTTTGGCCTTGTTTTTGCCCAGCCCATTTTTATCGGGCCCAGCCCTGGCCGACCAGATCATCGCCACCAGCCAGATTACGGAGGTGACGGTCTATCCCCAAGGCGCACAAGTGACCCGTGCTGTCACTTTCACCGCTCCGCCGGGTCCGCATGATCTGTTGATCACCGACCTGCCTGCGGGCACGATGCCCGACCTGATCCGCCTGTCATCCCCCGACGCCAAACTGGGCGCGTTTGCCCTGCGCAGCGACCGTTTGCCACCGCGTGAGGACGCGGCCGACCCCAACCTGCTGGCCGCCAAAGCCGCCGTTGAATTCGCGGAAATCGCCGTGCAAACCGCCCAAGCCACCATCGATGCGCTCAACGCCCGGATAGAGGCCGCCGACGCCACCGCCGGTTTTCTACGCGGCGTCAAGCCGGAAGGCGAAGCTGTAACGGTCGATGGCGTCAAGGCGCTCGCTGCGATGATCGGCACCGAAGTGCTGACCGCCCGCCAGACTGCCCTTGCCGCCGCCGCCGATCTGCCCACTGCGCAAAAGCTGCGGGACAAGGCCCAAACCGCCCTGACCGACGCGCAAAATGCCGAGGCTGCGCTGTCGCAGCGCGATGCCGATTACACCGGCCTGACCATCGCCGTTGATGTGGCGGCACCGGAGTCTCACCTGACCATCACGCATTTCATCCCGGATGCCAGTTGGCAGCCAGTCTATGACCTGATGCTGACCCGCAAAGACCCATCGCTGACCATCGGACGCGGCGCGCTGGTGTCGCAATACTCGGGCGAGGATTGGGCCGGCGTCAACCTGACCCTGTCGACCGCGCAGCCCTCGGCGCAAGCCGCACCGTCGGGGCTCTGGCCAGACCTGCGCCGCATCGAAGACCCGCAAGAGATGGCGAAATCAGGCGAGGCAATGGCTGACGCCGCCCTGACCATGGCCGCCCCAATGGCGGTCGAGGCCGCGCAAGCTGGCATCGAAGGCGATGTGGTGGTCTATCACTATCCCAGCCCCGTCGATGTTGCGACCGGCGTGGAAAACCTGCGCCTTGCCTTGGATGAAATCAGACTGACCCCGAAAATCGACGCCCGCGCCGTGCCACGCCTGGATCGCACCGCCTTTGTCATGGCCAGCTTTACCAATGACAGCGGCGAAATCCTGTTGCCCGGCCAAGCCTATCTGATGCGCGAAGGCACGCTGGTCGGCAGCACCTATCTGGAAACCATCGCGCCGGGGGACAAGGCCGAAGTGGCCTTTGGGGCGATTGACGGCCTGCGTCTGACCCGCAATATGCCGCTGCGCGCGGAAGGGGATCGCGGGATTCTGACCTCCTCCAGCCTGATCGAAGAACAAGCCGTGCTGAAACTGGAAAACCTGACGGATGAGGTTTGGCCCGTGCGCCTGCTGGACCTTGTGCCTTATTCCGAGCAGGAGGATCTGGAAATCACCTGGTCCGCCGATCCGGCCCCGACCGAAGTGGACGTTGAAGGTCAGCGCGGCATTCTGGCTTGGGAATTTGATCTGGCTGCGGGCGCGGTGAAAGAGGTGACGCTGGATCACGCCATCAGTTGGCCCGAGGGGAAAGTTTTGCAATAGCGGCGCGAGGTGGGTTTACCAACCCCCCTGCTGTGAACCGCGCGGCCCCGGATCACCTCCGGGGCCGCGTTGGTCAGGCGTTCAGTCGCGCAGCAGCTCGTTGATCGAGGTCTTGCTGCGGGTTTGCGCATCGACCTTCTTCACGATCACCGCGCAGTAAAGGTTGACGCCGTTCTTCGACGGCATCGACCCGGCCACCACGACCGAACCCGCAGGCACTTCGCCATACATCACCGCGCCGGTTTCGCGGTCCACGATCTTGGTTGACTGGCCGATGAACACGCCCATGCCCAGAACCGACCCCTCGCGGATGATGCAGCCCTCAACCACTTCGGACCTTGCGCCGATAAAGCAGTTGTCCTCGATGATCGTCGGTCCGGCCTGCATCGGCTCCAAAACGCCGCCAATGCCAACGCCGCCCGACAGATGCACATTCTTGCCGATCTGTGCGCAAGACCCCACCGTGGCCCAGCCATCGACCATCGAGCCTTCATCAACAAACGCGCCAATGTTCACGAAGGATGGCATCAGCACCACACCCTTGGCGATATAGGCCGAACGGCGCACGATGGATCCGGGTACGGCACGGAAACCGGCGCGGCGCCAGTCGGCCTCGGTCCAGCCCTGAAACTTCGACGGCACCTTGTCCCACCAATTGCTGCCGCCGTTGCTGCCCGAAATCTCATACATATCGGTCAGCCGGAACGACAACAGCACCGCTTTCTTGGCCCATTGGTTCACATGCCAATCCTTGCCGCGCTTTTCCGCCACCCGCAGCGCACCGCTGTCCAACGCCGTCAATGTCGCCTCGATCGCATCACGCGCCTCGCCTTTGGTGGCGGGGCTGATGGCATCGCGGCCGTCCCAAGCGGTTTCAATGGCAGTTTCCAGCGCGGCATAGGTCATGGCACTCTCCTGAACGGTTTGCAGCCCTATAGCCGCCCAAACCCTTTGGCGCAATCCGAAGGTCGGCACCTGTGCCAACTCTGCGGCGGCCCTCAGAGGTTAATTTTCCCTTAATTTCACCACCCCAACCCATTGAATAAAAACACATAAAAAACAGTCCCAAGTTGGGACCGCCCCAAACCTCACCCTTCCCAACCTGCGCCAAACCCGCTACCCCTGTGCCCAACCGCCCCAACCAAGGCCGCAGCCGATGCATGACGAACCCCGCCCGCACCCGTTCCGCGATTCCATTCAGGACGTTGCCGCCACGCACCGTTTGCCCGACACCCCCCAAACCCGCGCCCCTGCCTACAGGCTGGCCTTTGCGGACCAAGACTTCATGACCCGTGAAGAACTGCGCCCCGTCCGGCTGCAACTTGAACTGCTGAAACCCCAGATGATCCTTGATGAGCGCGGCATCAACTCGACCATCGTGCTGTTCGGCGGCGCCCGCATCCCCGACCCCGCCCACCGTGACCGCGCGAAAACCCCGGCTTTGGCCGAACTGTCGCGCTATTATGACGAGGCCCGTCGCTTTGCCCGGATGATGACAGAACGCAGCCTGCAATCTTATGGCCATGACAACGTGATCTGCACCGGAGGGGGTCCGGGGGTGATGGAGGCCGGCAACCGGGGTGCCGATGATGCGGGCGGCCAGTCGATTGGCCTGAACATCGTGCTGCCACATGAGCAGGCGCCGAACCAATATGTCACGCCGGACCTGTCCTTCAACTTCCACTACTTCGCCATCCGCAAAATGCATTTCCTGATGCGCGCCCGCGCGGTCTGCATCTTTCCCGGTGGCTTTGGCACGCTGGATGAGATGTTTGAAAGCCTGACCTTGATCCAGACCGGGCGGATGAAGCCGATCCCCTTCCTGCTGTTTGGCCGCGACTTCTGGGAGCAGTTGATAAACTGGCAACTGCTGGTCGAATGCGGCACCATCTCAGCGGCCGACCTGAACCTGTTTCAATTCGTCGAAACCGCCGAAGAGGCCGTGGCGGCGATTGAAGGTTGGGGCAATTAGGCCAAAGTCTCGCGCTGCCATCCCGGCAGGTAATCCAGACGCTCGCATCCCGTGAAGCGGGCCAACCGGGCAAGTTCTGCGTCCAAAGACCCCAAGCGGGCCTTGGTCAGCCTGACCCCGATTTCGGGCCAGAACGCCTTGATCCGCAGAATGGAGTCTGACTTGAAAGCCTTGACGTCAATGCGCCCGATCAGGCGATCGGCCTCCAGTACCGGGAAAACGTAGTAGCCGTATTTGCGTTGAGGTTCCGGCACGAAGACCTCTATGCGGTAGCGAAAGCCGAACAGGAACTCGGCGCGGGCGCGATCCCGCAGGGCCGGGTCAAACGGTGACAGGATCCGCACTCTGCTGCCGGGTTCGGGCGCGTCTGCGGCGGCTTGCAGGACATCCGGTCGTGCCAGCACGCGCTTTTGCACACCCGCTGCGCCTTGCACCAAGACTTCGATCACCTCGCCCGAGGCAAGCGCGGCTTTGGCCCAAGCCCGCGCCTCGTCCAGCCGGATGGCGGTCCAATAGGCCTGCATCTCGTTCACCGTGGCAAAGCCAAGGTGGTCCAGCGCCGACCCACAGGCCCAGTTGATTTTTGCTGCCAGATCGGGCGACACTGCGCGGACAGGGGCAGGGATCACCCGTTCCGTCAGATCGAAAACCTTCTGAAACCCGTCACGCCGTGAGATCGCCAGTTGCCCGGTGCGCCACAGCCATTCCAGCGCGGTTTTGGACGGATGCCAGTCCCACCATCCACCCTTGCCCCGCGCTTCGCCGATGCCAACATCTGACGACGTCACTGGCCCATAATCCGAAATGCGGCGCAGGATGGTGTCAAACTGCGCCTCATACCCGTCGCGAAACCAGCGCTTCCAGTCGTCTCGCAGCCGTTCTGTGTCGCGGGCGAAACGGTGGCTCCAATAGGGATAAACCGACATCGGCAGGATAGAGGCGTCATGGGTCCAATGTTCCCACAAGCCACGGTCCTGCTCCAGCAGGCGTTTCAGCGCGGCGGGTTGATAGGTCTGGCGGCGGCTCCACAGGATCATGTGATGTGCGCGTTCCACTGTGTTGATGCTGTCCACCTGTACAAAACCGATGCGGTCGATCAACTGCGCCAGATCGGCCCCGCTGCCCGCGCTGGTCGGGGCCTCGCACAGGGCATGGCGATGCAGGAACAGGCGGCGGGCGGCGGCATTGGGCAAAACAGGTGTCATGGGCAAGAGGTATCAGCCCCGGTGGATCGGTCAAGTCAAACCAAAGGGGCCAGCCGGCACCATGTTGAAATATCAGGGTGTCTATTGTGGACGCGCTTTTGAAAGCGGTGCTTGATCGTGGGGCTGCAGCGCTTACCTTGGGTCTATAGTCCCGAACATGTGAGAGGAGTGACCGTTGCCGCATGAAGTGCCCCTGATCAGTACTATTGTTATCGGCCTGTCGATGGCGTTTCTGTTGGGCCTTCTGGCACATCGTCTGCGTCTGCCATTGATCGCGGGCTATCTGATGGCAGGGGTGATCCTTGGTCCATTCACGCCGGGTTATGTGGCGGATCAGGAACTCGCATCACAGCTGGCCGAGGTGGGGGTGATTTTGCTGATGTTCGGGGTTGGCCTGCATTTTTCGTTGCGCGACCTGATTTCTGTGCGCGCCATCGCTGTGCCGGGGGCAATTGGACAGATTGCTGTTGCAACTTTGGCGGGAATGGCGCTGGCTTGGCTGCTGGGCTGGGGCATCGGCGCGGGGGTGATCTTTGGGCTGTCGCTGTCGGTGGCGTCGACTGTGGTGCTGCTGCGGACGTTGCAGGAACGCAGATTGATCACCGAGCCTCGCGGCAAGATCGCGATCGGCTGGCTTATCGTCGAGGATCTGGTGATGGTCGTGGTGCTCGTGCTGATCCCGCCGCTGGCCGGGCTGATGGGCGGAGTGACACCCCCGGTAGAGGGCGAGGCAGCCGAGGTGGCGCGGATGGGCTTCGGCCCGGTTTGGGCGACCCTGATGGTGACGGGCGTCAAGGTGGCAGCCTTTGTTGCGCTGATGCTGGTGGTGGGGCGGCGGGTGATCCCTTGGGTGCTGCATTACGTTGCGCACACCAAACAGCGCGAGTTGTTCCGGCTCTCGGTGCTGTCGATTGCGCTGGGAGTTGCCTACGGGTCGGCCATGTTTTTCGGTGTCTCCTTCGCGCTGGGTGCGTTCTTTGCCGGCATGGTGAAGGCCGGGTCCAGCCTTTCGGCGCAGGCGATGAAGGACACGCTGCCGCTGCGCGACGCCTTTGCGGTGCTGTTCTTCGTGTCGGTGGGGATGCTGTTTGACCCGGCGGTGATCTGGCAGTCGCCATTTTCTCTGATGGTCACGGTGGGCATCATCACCGGGGTAAAGTCGGTGGCGGCCTTTGGTATCATGCGGGCCTTTGGTCATGAGCGTCAGGCGGCTTTGACCATTGCCGCCAGTCTGGCGCAGATTGGCGAGTTCTCATTCATCCTGATCGTGATGGGGGTGCAGTTGGGGATTGTCCCGCCCGAAGCGCGCGATTTGGTGGTGGCTGGGGCTCTGGTGTCAATCCTGATCAACCCGCTGCTGTTTCGCCTGCTGGGGAAGGCGGAACCCGCGCCCGCTTAAGGCGCAGGTTTTGGTTTAGGCCCGCCCATAAAGCTGACGTGCCTCACGGAACGACATCAGCTTTTGCAGCTTTTCATCCCACAGATGCATGTTCACCGACTTGAAGCTTTCCCATATTGTCAGACGCTGGGCCTCGGCCAGAACGGCGTTGTCACGCAGGACTTCGGGCAAGCGATAGAACGGGATGCGGCTGTAAAGGTGGTGCACGTGGTGAATGCCGATGTTCGCGGTCAGCCAACGCAAGGGCTGCGGCAAAACGTAGTGGGAAGACCCCTCAAGCGCCGCTTCGTGCAGCTGCCAGTTGTCAGTTTTCGACCAGTGGGTTTCCTCAAACTGATGCTGCACGTAGAACAGCCAAACGCCGATCGTGCCCGCAATCACCGAGGTCGGCAGGTAAATCAACAGCACCGGCATCAGCCCGCCAAGCCAGATGATCAGCCCCACCACGATTGCAATCATCGCGTTGGTGCCCATGGCCGAGGTCCAATAGCGCCACCCCGAATTCATCAGGCCAAAGGGCAGGCGGTTTTGCAGGATGAACAGATAGCTTGGCCCCAGCACAAACAGCACCACCGGGTTGCGATACAGCCGGTACAGAAACCGCCCCATCGGGCTGCGGGCGCGGTATTCCTCAACCGTCAGGGTCAGCACATCGCCGATCCCGCGCTGGTCCAGATTGCCGTGGTGGGAATGGTGGATCGAATGCGTGCGCCGCCAAACATCATAGGGCGTCAGTGTCAGCACGCCCAGACTGCGCCCGACCCAATCCTGAAGCTTGCGGTTGCTGAAATATGACGCATGGCCGCAATCATGCTGGATCACGAAAATCCGTACCAGAAACACACCGTTCAGCACCGCCAGCCCGAAGGCAAGCCAATAGCTGACCGAAAGCGACGCCCAAGCCAGCGCCCACAGGGCCAGGAACGGCACCAAGGTCGCGATCAGCTCAAAGGCCGAGCGAAATGTCGACGGCTCGCGATAGCGCGCCAACACATGAACCCATTCCTTCGCGCTGCGAATTGGTGCCGCAGCTTGCGCGCCCGTGTCCGGGCCAGTATTCGGTGCCGTCATCAATATCGCCCTTACGCCTGCCCGGATGTGCCACCGGAGGGCCGCAGCGCTTTCTGGCGCCTTGTGTTGTGCTTGGGTCTGGCATCGGCCTGACCGTTGTATCCCGTACAATGACGCCCAACCGCGCCCGTGAAAAGAGTGAATTTTTTCAGCCAGCTTTATTATCAGAAGAATCCGCCCGATTTGCACAAAAAGGCGCCGAAAGGTCGCAGGTTTTCCGGCAGGCCTACAGTGCTGGGTGCGGACGATCAGAGCTTGCTGAACAGCTTCACCCTGCCGCCCCGGCCTGTCCAGTGTTGGTTTTGGCCACCGACTTGCGCTGTTTTTCCGTTGCGGATTTCAACTGCCCACAGGCCGCCATGATATCCTCACCGCGTGGCGTGCGAATGGGGGTGGCGAAACCGGCATGATAAAGGATGTCGGCAAAAGCATGGATGCGGTTACCGGACGAGCGTTTGTATGGCGCGCCCGGCCACTCGTTGAACGGGATCAAGTTGATCTTGGCCGGAATGCCGCGCAGCAATTCGATCAGGCGATAGGCATCTTCTTTGGTGTCGTTCACATGATCCAGCATCACATATTCAAAGGTGATGCGTTCGGAATTGGTCAGGTTCGGGTACTCGCGCAGCGCATCAAGAAGCGTCGCGATGTTCCATTTCTTGTTGATCGGCACCAGTTGATCGCGCACTTCATCCGTAGTGGCATGGAAAGACACGGCCAACAGACAGCCGATTTCGGTAGCGGTGCGGGCGATTTCGGGCACCACGCCGCTGGTGGACAGGGTGATGCGGCGGCGGCCAAGGGCGATGCCTTCGCCATCCATCACCACTTTCATCGCGTCACGGACGTTTTCGAAATTGTACAAAGGTTCGCCCATGCCCATCAGCACGATGTTGCTGATCAGCCGGATTTCGACGCGTGGCGCGCCTTGCACTGGCCATTCGTCCAGATCATCGCGGGCCAGCATCACCTGACCAACGATTTCCCCAGCCGTGAGGTTGCGGACCAGCTTTTGTGTACCGGTGTGGCAAAACGAGCAGGTTAGGGTGCAACCGACCTGGCTGGAAATACACAAAGTGCCGCGGTCGGTTTCCGGAATATAGACCACCTCCACCTCGTGCCCGCCGGCGATGCGCACCAGATATTTGCGGGTGCCGTCGGTGGACACTTGCCGGGTGACGACCTGCGGCAATTCAATGCAGAAATTCTCGGCCAGAAGGGCGCGGTAGTCCTTGGCCAGATTGCTCATCAAGGCGAAATCACGCACGCCCCAATGATAAACCCATTGCCAGACTTGCCCCAAGCGCATCTTGGCCTGCTTTTCCGGCGTGCCAGCCGCGATCAAGGCATCGCGCAACTGATCACGGGTCAAGCCGACGATGTTGGTCTTGCCGCCCTCGGGCAGTTTGCGCGGCAGGGTCAGCACATCTTGGGTGATCGGCGCGGTCATGGGGTGTCCTGAAATCGGGTGCTGTGGGGATATAGGGGATTTTGTAGGGAAACGAAACCACCCGCAAAGCAAAACGCCCCGGCCTTTCGGCGCGGGGCGTTGAAATCAATGTCACAGCTTACTGGCAGCGCTTGGCCGCCTCTTCCATGGCGGCGGTAAAGCCGCGCAGGCTGAAGGTATCCTGTGTCTGAGTGCCCTTGCCCGAACGCCCCGTCAGCACGGCTGTCGAGCCCTTTTTCAGTGCCGTCAGGATCGCCGCGTCGTCTTCCTTGGTGCCCGGCCAACCCCATTCACCGTTGGTGAACAAATCAAACGCGTTGCCATCAATCTCAATCTTCACGTTGGAGCCGTCCGCGAAGGGATAGCCGCCCGAGAACGAAATCTCACCCGCCGAGCCACCGGCGCGATAGGTCACGAACAGCAGAATGTCGCCGCGCCGTACCGAAGCGGGCTGGCCATCGCGGGTGTTCACGGTTTCGCGCGGGCTGGACACGCCCCAGCATTCCTTGGGGTTTTCGTCGGTAAAAACGCTCCAATCCGTCATGGTGGCGACGTTGTTTGTGGACTCCTGCGCCATCGCGCCGGTTCCGGCCATCAGGCCCAACACAGCGACCAACGCCGCGCGCATCTTCCAGCTTGTCATATTTACAGCCTCCAGCCGCATTGCCTCTGCCCGCTCCACCGCCCGCTTGATCGCGGTTTTTTCTGTGGCGCGGTTTTGTTCCACTCAATATGCCTTTATAATCAAAAAACAGCGATCCGTGAAAGCCCCGGCGGCCCGATACGGGCAGAAAATCGCGCATATGTGACGGAGATGGCTATGGCTGCGGCGGAAATGGTGGAACTTTGGCGCAATGGCATGCTGGAAAGCACGCATCGCGGCCATGCGGTGATCTGTGATGATACCGGGGCGATTGTCGAAAGCTGGGGCGACCCGGGGCGGATCATCTTTCCGCGCTCGTCCTGCAAGATGCTGCAAGCGCTGCCTTTGCTGGAATCTGGGGCGGCGGATGCGGTGGGGCTGACCGATGCCCACATCGCCTTGTCCTGCGCCAGCCATCAAGGCGCCGCGCTGCATGTGAATATGGCCGATCGCTGGTTGAAAGATTTGGGATTGGGCGAGGCCGATCTGCGCTGTGGATCGCATGAGCCCTATGACCGCGAGGAACGCGACCGTCTGATCTTGGCGCATGAAGGTCCGTGTCAGTTGCACAACAACTGTTCTGGCAAGCATTCGGGCTTTTTGACCACCACCCAGCATCTGAAGTCCGGGCCGGAATATGTGGAATTGGACCACCCGCTGCAACGCGCAATCAAGGCTGCGACCGAAGAGGTGACAGGCGAGGACAGCGCGGGCTACGGCATCGACGGCTGTTCCGCGCCCAACTTTGCGATGTCGGTGACAGGGCTGGCGCGGGGCATGGCCGCTTTTGCCAAGGCGCGTGACACCGGGTCCGTGCGCGAACGTGCGATGCACCGCTTGACGCGGTCCATGGCGGCCCACCCCGATCTGGTGGCAGGGCAGGGCCGCGCCTGCACCGAGTTGATGCGTGCCATGGGCGGCCGGGTTGCGATCAAGACCGGGGCCGAGGCGGTGTTCGTGGCCATCATCCCCGAGCGCAAACTGGGCGTGGCGCTGAAGATCGAGGATGGCAACGGCCGCGCATCGGAGGCGGCGCTGGTCAGCATTCTGACCCGTCTGGGCGTTCTGGACGCCGCCGATCCCATGGCGCAAAAGCGGCTTCCCGCGCCGCAGATCAACTGCCGTGGCACCCGCACCGGCGAGCTGCGGTTGTCGACTGGATTTGTCGGCTGAAAAGTGAAAGGCCCCCGCCTTCTGACGGGGGCCTTCAAGCGCTACGGGTTCCGGCGAAGCGGGCTGGGTGGGGGCATTTGACCCGCTCCGCCGGTGTAGTCCTCCCGTAGCAAGGCTGTTTTGAACCCTGATCGCGGCAGCCGTCAGCCCATTGCAGGGCCTTTGCACGGTCATTTTACGGCCAAAGCAAGGCGCTTGATTTGGGCGGCCAAGGCGGTACAGTTTAGGGATGACAGCGCAAGTGCCGACCCCCTTCCAACCCCCGCCCGACCTGTCAGAGCAGGTGACGTTCGATCGCCGTGAACTTGGTGCGATTTTGCGGCTGTATGGGCAAATGGTGGCGGCGGGTGAGTGGCGCGATTACGGGCTGTCTTTTCTGCGAGAGGTGGCGGTGTTTTCGGTGTTCCGCCGCACCGCCGAAAATCCGCTCTATCGCATTGAAAAGCGGCCTCGCCTGCGGGCGCGGCAGGGGATGTATGCGGTGGTTGGGATGGACGGCCATATCCTGCGCCGGGGGCATGAACTGGCGCAAGTGTTGCGGGTGCTGGAGCAGAAACTGATCCGCCCGGTGGACTGATTACAGCCTGCGCCGATGCGTCACCGGGCCACCGTTTTGCGCGGCAATGCGGGCAATGCAGGCGGTGGTGTCCTCATAGGCCACAGACATCGTGTGACCATTGGCGTGGATCAGCCGGGTGTCGTCGACGATCATCGCAATATGACCGCGCCAGAAGATCAGATCGCCGCGCTTTAAGGGTGTGTGCTCTGGCAGAGCGTTGCCCATCGCCTCTTGCAGATCACTGTCGCCGGGGGCCGCTATTCCGCAGGCATGATGCGCCACTTGCGCAAGGCCTGAACAATCAATCCCCGCGCGGGAATTGCCGCCCCACAGGTAGGGCACCCCCAAAAACCCCTCGGCCACCGTCACCGGGTCGCCGTGGTTGTGGGTCAGAGGGCGTAGGTGCGGGGCGGGGATGAAGCCTTGGCTGGTTTCATGAAACGCGCCCGTCTGGCCCAGAACATGCACCTGCGCGCCCATCGAAAGCGCCGCCAATTCAGGGGCCTGAACCTTGGGTTCAGGATAAAGATGCGTGCCCGCCGTGGCGATCCAATGGGTGGGCACTGGCCCATCGGTCAACGCGGCTTCGGGCAGCCAGCCGCAATAGCCGTCCCTTTGGGCAAAGCCAAAGGCATGGCCATCGGCGCGATCAACCACTGTGAAGGCAGCGCCCAGCAAAACCTGCCGTTCCCGCGCGCCACCCGGTTTGCGCAACAGATCAACCAAAGGCATCGCCACCCGAAGCGATTGTCCCTCGGTGTAAGCTGGCCTCTCGATGCGCCCTTGCAGCGAGACATGAGCGATGCGGTCGGTGGCCGGGGTCAGGCGGCGGTCCATCTACAGGCCCAACATGGCGGGCAAGCCCAGCAAAATCGCCCGCGCGCCCATACCAGCGCCACCTTTGGGGCGGGCGGGCAGATCGGCAGGAACATGGCCGTAGATGTCGAAATGCATGTAACGCGGGCCTTCCACAAAGCGGCGCAGGAAAAGCGCTGCGGTGATCGAACCGGCAAAACCCCAGCCAGGTGCGTTGTCCAGATCGGCGATGCCGGGCTCGATGATATGCTCATATGGTGTGTGGAAGGGCAGCCGCCAGACCGGATCACAGCCGGTCTGCGCCCCCGATTCCAGCGCCGCCGCAAGGGATGTGTCGTCGGTGTAGTATGGCGCAAGGTCGGGGCCAACTGCCACCCGCGCCGCCCCCGTCAACGTGGCCATCGAGATCACCAGATCGGTCGGCGTCTCGCAGGCCAAGGCCAAAGCATCCGCCAGCACAAGGCGACCTTCGGCATCGGTGTCGTTCACTTCAACCGTCAGGCCCTTGCGCGATGTCAGAATATCGCGCGGCTTCAGCGCATTGCCCGCAATCACATTCTCGACCGCCGCCACCAGAACCCGCAGCCGGATTGGCAGCCCCAGTTGCATGATCATTTGCGCCAGCCCCATGACCGTGGCAGCCCCGCCCATGTCTTTTTTCATCAGCAGCATGCCCGAGGATGGCTTGATGTTCAGCCCGCCGGTGTCAAAACAGACACCCTTGCCCACCAAAGTCAGATGCGGCCCTGCATTGCCCCAGTTCAGTTCCAGCAGCCGCGGCGCACGCGGTGACGCGCGGCCAACCGCGTGGATCATCGGCAGGTTTTCGGCCAGAAGATCGTCGCCCACGATCACCTTTGTCTGCGCGCCGTGCTGTCCCGCCAGATCCACAAACGCCTGCTCCAACTCGGCTGGGCCCAAGTCGGCGGCGGGGGTGTTGATCAGATCGCGGGTCAGAAACTCTCCCGCCGCCATGGCGATGAAAGAGGGCGCGTCGCAACCTTCGGGCAGTTTCAGCAAGGCCGGGGCAGCAGGGGTCTTGCCGGGCCGATAGCGGTTGAACTGATACTGCGCCAACAGCCAGCCCAAAGCCGCCTCGTCCAACTGCGCCTGCGTCAGATCGCCCTGCAGATGCCAAGCGCCCGCAGGCAGGCCAGCCACGGCTTTGACAAGACCAAACCGCAGCCGGGCCCGCGATTGCGCCGTGCCAAAGCCCACCACGGCGCCAGCCACACCATCAGCACCCGGCAACAACCGCAGATCACCCAACGCCCCTGCAAAGCCGCTGTCGGTCAGCCAAGCTTGCAGGTTTTGGTTCTGCGTTGCCAAAAATGCCACCAGCCCATCGGCGGGCACCACATGCAGCGGGCGTGACGGGGCCATGGGGTCGGCAAAAGCAAGGGTCATCGGGCGTCCTTTCAGATTGCCCAAAGCCTAGAGATTCCACCGACGCCCGCAAGGGCAGTCAGATCAGCGTCTGATCCAAAAGCTCTTTGTCCGTCGACAAGGACCGTTCCGCGATGCGCAGCAGCCGAGCCCAGACGGCGGAAAACGCCGTGGCATCGGCAGAGTCGAGACAGGCGCGCACATCGGCGGCCACCAGCCCCAGCGACACCAAGCCCAGATTCTCTGCCATCCGCTGCAAACGCCGCAACTGACGGATCAGATCGCCCATCTCATGCGCCCGTACCTGTACCGTCAGCCCTGACATCGTCAGCGCCAATTCACCCAAGGCCCGCGTCACCACCTGTTCGGCGGACGAGGTGCCCAAGTTGCGGTACATCGTTGCAATCGGTTCAGCATCCTGCCGCACCCTTTCCTTTGGCCGCAAGGCCACCACATTCGTTCCGGTCATCTCACACACCCTAGTTTTACACCCAAGACCACCCTGCGCCTTTGTGCTGAAGAAAAGGTTGCGGGGCCCCAATTATACCTCTCGAATTTTCTGCGATTGCAGCATAGTTAGCCATGGATGCCCCACCGAAGGACGCTGACGATGAGCCAGAACGCCCGCCCCCTTCCCGCCTATCTGGCCCAACGCTTTCACGGTTGGCGCGCGACCGCCTATCAGGACAACAAGGCCTGGTATCGCCGATTGGCCGCAAGTGGACAGCATCCGCGCGCGATGGTGATTTCCTGCTGTGACAGCCGGGTGCATGTGACCTCGATCTTTGGCGCGGATGAGGGGGAGTTCTTTATTCACCGCAATGTCGCCAACCTTGTGCCGCCCTACAATCCTGACGGCGAATACCACGGCACTTCGGCGGCGGTGGAATATGCGGTCACGGGGTTGGGCGTGGCGCATATTGTGGTGCTGGGCCATTCGAACTGTGGCGGCGTCAAGGGCTGCCATGATATGTGCTGCGGTAAAGCTCCGGAATTACTTGAGAAAACCAGTTTCGTCGGCCGCTGGATGGACATTCTGCGCCCCGGTTATCTGCGCGTGGAAGGTATGGCTGCGGATGCCATCTTGCCCGCACTGGAAAAACAGGCGGTGCTGGTCAGCCTTGAAAACCTGATGAGCTTTCCCTTCGTTCGCGACGCCGTGGCCGATGACCGTCTGACCATTCACGGCCTTTGGACCAACACCGGCGAGGGTGAGCTGGAGCAGTACGATCCCGCCCGCGAAGCCTTTGTGGCTGTTTAACAGAACACCCAAAGGAAACATGATCCTGAAGGCGGTCAGCCCGCCTTTGGACAGGGTTCTGGTGGTGGACACAATTTCGGGGCCGCTGACGTTGAAGGTATAGCTGTGCCCGGTCGCGGCGGCGCTTATCATCTTGGCCAGACCCTTCAACTTGGCCAGACCCTTCAACTCTTTTGCGCCCTGCCGATCCTTCATCAATTCGGAAAAACCCAAGGCAACCCCGATGCTTCCGTTCTCCGATAACCTGCAAATGTTGGGGCTTGCGCCGAACCGGGTTCCGGGTGAAGCCTGCGCAAACGCGCAAGGAGGTCGGTATGACGAACACAAGCAAACAGCAGGTCTACACGCTGGTGGTCGAAGTGGGCCGCAAACCGGGTGACGGGCTGCCCGACAAAGCCACCGGCGCAGCGCTGATGTGCTATGCCAGCGGTGTGGACGAGGCAGAGGCTGTGCGCGAAACCGTGGCGATCTTGAAACAGGCCGACATGGCTCCGCTGGACGTATCGGGATACGGCACCTTGGACGAACGTCTAGAATCGGGCGATGAGATTGATGATGACGAACGTGCGTTGATGGCACGGGCACTGGCCGAAAACTCGGTCGTGGTGGCCCAGATGACGCCGTTTTTCGACTGAAGCGGATGTTCTTTGGTCCGATGCGGATTGAAGGATATCCAAGGCAAGCACAGCCCGGCAAAACGCCTTGACTCAGGCGCTGCGCCGGGCACTTCGGCCCAGAAGGGCCATCAAAGTCAGCACCTCGTAGTTGTGCAGACAGCGCAGGCCAGAGTCTGAATCGGTGTAACCACAAGCCAAAAGGCAATCGTCTGCCTCGATCAGCGCGGGTCGCCCCAGATCAAGTTCAACCGACCCCGTTACCGCGCGACGTTGATCCGACAGCGCCGTGCGCCCATCCACCAGATCGCCGGCGCGCATCAGAACCGCATCTTCACCGAACAGATACTCGGCTTCCGCCCCGGAAACGGTGATCAACTGATCCGCCGACACCAGCAAATCCTGCCGCTGCCCAAAAAATGGCGAGCGCAGCAGCACCGGGGCAAAGGACCCGCGCGACGGCAAGACAAACCGGCGCAGCGCGCGCAGGGGCAAGGGGCCGTGATCAGCGGTCATGATCATCGCACCCGGGTGCAGGTTGCCTGCGGCCACGGGGCCAAGGCTGGTTTCCACCGGGGTGCGCAAGCCGATCCAAGGTGCGGCATTCGGCGGCGCCGCCCCGCGCGTCAGCCCGAACCACAGCACCGGGCCGTCACGGCGCATCTGGGTGCACAGGGCCTGCACATCAGCCAGTTGCATCGGCAAGGGGTTGGTCCCTTTCGACATCACCCGCTGAGGCGGATCGCTGCCCAGAAGTTCAAACGTCAGGCACCATGTCCGGGCCGGAGCGTCAAAGCGGAACGAGAGCCGTCCGGTGCCCCGCCCCTGCGGCAAAGGCCCCGGCAACACATGCCGGCGCACAACTTTGCCCTGCCGGTGCAAAAACACCAGACCCGCAGCCAGATCGTGGAACACGGCAAAGGTCCGCTCCCAGCCGTCATCTGCCTGATGGTTCAGCAAAACGCTGGCCGGTTGCAGGGGCAGCGTCATCTCCATCACGAACAGTCCTGCATCCAGCAAACCCGTTTGCGATTGCCCACTGTCCAGCAAACCGCGATCGGACAGCGCAATCCAATCGTCAGCGGGGCGCGGCGCAGACTGATTTCCCCACGCCAAGGCGTCTTTGGGGCCGGTCAAAAGAGGCGAATGCGCCATGCCTGTCTCCGCGTCCTTATGGGCCTGCGATGGTTGCTCGGGCCTCGGACTGTTCTTGCAGACAGGGTTAGGCACCCAGTCAGGGTTTGTCACGGCAAAATCCGTTGCAATCGGAACGTGCTGCCAAGGGTGGCGCGCACGCAACAGCGCCCTGTTGCGGTAAGGCGGGTGAATGGGTAACGCTGGCGCGACAGTTTTCTGCGCAAAGGCCGCCCGAATGAACCGCCATACCGCCATCGACCCCGTACAACTGACCGCTGAGTTGATCCGCTGCCCCTCGGTCACTCCGGCCGAAGGTGGGGCGTTGGCTTTGTTGCAGGCGCTGCTGTCACAGGCCGGATTTGACTGCACCCGTTTGGATCGCGGTGGCATTGCCAATCTTTACGCAAGGTGGGGCGCGCGGGGCGCAAATAAATCCTTTGGTTTCAATGGCCACACCGATGTGGTCCCCGTGGGTGATGTGGACGCCTGGACCCATGACCCCTTCGGGGCCGAGGTGGTGGATGGCTTCATGTACGGCCGCGGTGCCACTGACATGAAATCCGGCGTCGCCGCTTTTGCCGCCGCCGCGATTGATTTCGTGCGCCAGACCCCGCCTGATGGCGCGGTGATCTTGGCCATCACTGGCGACGAGGAGGACGAGGCGCTGGACGGCACCGTGGCCCTGCTGGATTGGATGACAGAGCAAGGCGAGCGGATGACGCATTGCCTTGTTGGGGAGCCGACCTGCCCGAACGTCATGGGCGAGATGATGAAAGTCGGGCGGCGTGGGTCGATGACTGCCTATATTTTGGCGACCGGCGTGCAGGGCCATTCGGCCTATCCGCATCGCGCGAAGAACCCGCTCAGCGCCTTGGTGGCGCTGTTGGCCCGGCTGGAGGCACAGCCGTTGGACGCGGGAACCGCGCATTTTGATGCCTCCACCCTTGCCATCACCACGATTGATTGCGGCAATCCGGCCAGCAATGTGATCCCCGCCAAAGGCAGCGCCACCGTGAACATCCGCTTCAACGATGCCCATTCAGGGGCATCGATCACGTCTTGGCTGCAAGATCAGGCGTCGGCGGTGCAGCAGAAAACCGGGGTAAAGATAGACCTGCGGGTCACGATTTCAGGTGAAAGCTTTCTGACCCCGCCCGGAGAGTTTTCGGCCCTGATTGCGCGGGCGGTGCAGGCGGAAACCGGGCTTGTGCCGGAGCCGTCCACCTCTGGCGGGACTTCGGACGCGCGGTTTGTCAAGGATCACTGTCCCGTGGTCGAATTTGGGCTGGTTGGCCGGACCATGCACCAGGTCGATGAACGGGTAGAGGTGGCGCAAATCCATGCGCTGAAATCCATCTACACCCGCATTTTGCAGGATTATTTCGCGTGAGCCCGACAATTTCAGAAACCCGCGATATTGCCCTGTGCCGTCAACTGCGCCGCATTGTGTTCATCGAAGAACAGGGCGTGGCCGAGGCGGATGAGGTTGATGATCAGGATGATGCCGCCATTCATCTGTTGGCAGCGCTGGACGGTAAGGCGGTGGGCAGCGCGCGGCTGTTGATCAAAGCCGATCAGGGCAAAATCGGCCGGGTTTGCGTGCTGGCTCCGGCGCGGGGCGCGGGGATTGGTGCGGCCCTGATCCGGGCGGCGGTGGACCGGTTTCAGGAGATGCCAGAGATAGCAACGGTGAAGCTGGGCGCACAGACCCATGCTTTGGGGTTTTATGCGGGCTTGGGCTTTGAAGCCGTGGGGCCAGAATATCTGGATGCTGGCATTTTGCATCGCGATATGGTGCTGAAATTGCGAGGCTAGGCGATGATAAGTCGCCATTTTCAGAAAGCTGACGCTGCCAGTGTTGCGATCTATTCTGATTGCGAAAACTATCGCTATCAACTGACGCGAACCTGGGATGCAATCGGGCCGAAGGCGTTGTTTGTCATGCTGAACCCGTCAACGGCCACCGAGTTTCAGAACGATCCCACGGTGGAACGCTGCGAGCGCCGGTCGCGGGTGTTGGGGTTTGGCGCGTTCCGGGTGACGAACATCTTCGCCTACCGTGCCACCGATCCACGCATAATGCGGGCGCAGGCTGATCCGATCGGGCCGGAAAACGATGCCATCATCGCCGAAAGCGCGCTGTGGGCAGACCAGATCATTTGCGCTTGGGGCGGCCATGGTGCGCATCTGGCGCGCGGGGTGGCGGTTGAGGCACTTTTGCGCGCGACAGGACAGCCCTTGTTTCATTTGGGGCTGACCATGGGCGGCGCTCCCAAGCATCCGCTTTACACCAGCTATGCGGTGCGGCCGGAATTGTGGGGGTAGTCGCATCTGGTGACCCGCGCAAATCATGCGGCGCGCAGAGTAATCGCCCCCAAGTCCAACGCCGCGCCGTTGGTCAGGCTGGCCAGCGCTACACCATCAAGCAACAGGGTCGCCGCACCGCTTTCATCAGACTGAACCGTAAGCTGCGGATCGGGGTGCAAAACCGGGTCATACAGGACCACCAATGAATCCGCCGTCGGATCAAAATCGGTGATTTGCATGGGTGGATCACCTGCCGCCACTTCCAAAAGGCCAAACACATCGGCCCCACCGCCGCCGTTGCCATAATCGCCTGCGCCCAGCATCAGCAGGTCGTCGCCGGTGCCACCGTTCAGGAAATCGGGACTGTCGTCAGCTTCGCCGGGCATTTGCCCCCAGATGGTGTCGCTGCCTTCGCCACCCTCCAGCGTGTCGGAGCCAGAGCCACCACTCAGCAAGTCGCGGCCAGAACCGCCTGACAATTCGTCATCGCCCGGGCCGCCTTGCAGGGTGTCAAATCCCGCACCGCCGGCCAGAGTGTCATTGCCGTCGCCACCCGCAAGATCATCCGCACCTTCATGGCCATAGACCGCATCATTGCCGTCGCCACCCGACAGGACATCGGTGCCGTCTTCGCCGTGCAAGCTGTCATTGCCAGCGCCACCGTCCAGACTGGCATCGCCCAAAGCGCCTGTCAGATGATCGTCGCCGTCGCCGCCGCTGATCCAGTCATCTCCGGCGCGACCGCCCAGCAGATCATCGCCACCGCCGCCACTGACCCGATCATCGCCACCTGCACCGCTCAGGTTATCGGCACCAGCGCCGCCTGCCAAATCTTGCGCCGGATCGGTTTCCGGCTCGCCATCACTCGACTGCGGCATCCCGTCGTTGCGTTCCATTGCGCCGTCGGCAGAAACCGCTCCGGCTTCGACCACCGAGAGCATGCTGAAAATGGTGTCGACTTCGCCGGCACCCTGCAGGTCAGCGCCGTCTTCATCGGGGGCATCGGTTTCATCCCCATCTTCATGCGGGCGCAAAACTGTATCTGCCACCATTCCAGCAAACAACGCACCCAAAAGACCGATCAAACCCAGCACTGACACAACCTCCGGTATCTTGGCCCGCCCGAATTGGAGCGCGCTGTTAACCACTTCTGACCGTAATGCATTGCTGTTACGGGGAAATTCTTGCTCCACCCTAGCACGAACCGCCTATTCGCAAAAGCATCTGCGTCTGCAATCTGCATCCGTGGTTAACCGTGCGCTAACCCCGCCGTATTTGCGCTTCCCTTTTGCACCGATTCCCCCTATACGCCCGCATCTGTCTTGTTTTGGCAGTACCAAAGGCCTTGCTGGACGACATCCCGGCTTGTGCCATCACCCTCTTAACAGGAGATTTCGATGTCGATTACTGTCGAACTCAAAGCCAAGCTTATCTCAGAATATGCCACCAAAGAGCATGACACCGGCTCGCCGGAAGTTCAGGTTGCGATTCTGTCGTCGCGCATTGCGACGCTGACCGAACACTTCAAAAGCCACAAGAAAGACAACCACTCGCGTCGTGGTCTGTTGATGATGGTCGCACAGCGCCGCAAGCTGCTGGACTATCTGAAGAGCAAAGACGAAGCACGCTACACGACCCTTATCGGTCGCCTGGGCCTGCGTCGCTAAGCCCAACACAGGTTTGCCTATACGCCCGTAGCGAAAGCTGCGGGCGTTTTGCGTTTGATGAGTCGGGGTCTGGCCCCTCAATCGCTTGGGGAGACTCGGAACTGCAGCTGATCGGCTCGCGACCTCGCTGCAGCGCCCCCCTTCCCATCCCCGCCCTTTTCCTGTAAACGCGCGCAATCTGCGATGTGGGGCCTGCCCCCGGCCACATGCAAAGGATAGGGGGCGGCGGCAATGGGGCCGCATGCAAACGGAAGACACGGCAGGGGCCGTGAGTGCTTCCATATAGGGAACGATAGATGTTCAACGTCACTAAAAAATCAATCCAGTGGGGCGAAGAAACGCTGACACTGGAATCCGGCAAGGTTGCCCGTCAGGCTGACGGCTCGGTCATCGCCACGGTTGGCGAAACCAGCGTCATGGCCAACGTAACCTACGCCCGCGCGCCAAAGGCCGGTCAGGACTTTTTTCCGCTGACCGTGCATTACCAAGAGAAATACTACGCTGCGGGCAAGATCCCAGGTGGCTTCTTCAAACGCGAAGCCCGCCCCAGCGAAAAAGAGACGCTGACCTCGCGTCTGATCGACCGTCCGTGCCGCCCGCTGTTCGTCGAAGGCTTCAAGAACGAAGTCCTCGTGATGGCAACCGTGCTGTCGCATGACTTGACCAACGATCCCGACATTGTCGCCATGATCGCCGTTTCGGCCGCGCTGACGATTTCCGGCGTGCCGTTCATGGGTCCGATTGGCGCCGCCCGCGTTGGCTTCACCGGTGGCAACTATGTGTTGAACCCGTCGGTTGACGACATGCACAACCTGCGCAACAACCCTGATCAGCGGTTGGACCTTGTCATCGCCGGCACCAAAGACGCCGTGATGATGGTGGAATCCGAAGCCTATGAGTTGACCGAAGAAGAAATGCTGGGCGCTGTGAAATTCGGCCATGCCGCGATGCAGCCGGTGATCGACCTGATCATCGACTTCGCCGAAGATTGCGCCAAAGAGCCCTTCGATTTCCAGGCTCCTGATTACGCAGACCTTTATGGCCGCGTCAAAGCTGCTGGTGAAACCCAGATGCGCGCCGCTTTCGCAATCCGTGACAAGCAAGAGCGCACGACCGCCATTTCGGCAGCAGTGTCGGCGATCAAGGCAGCGGCTTCGGCAGAAGATCTGGCTGATGCGAACCTTGGCTCGGCGATCAAAAAGCTGGAAGCGTCCATCCTGCGCGGCGACATCATCAATGGTGGCGCGCGGATCGACGGGCGCAACAACACGACCGTGCGTCCGATCGTGTCGGAAACCGGCATCCTGCCGCGCACCCATGGTTCGGCCCTGTTCACCCGTGGCGAAACCCAAGGTTTGGTTGTGACCACCTTGGGCACCGGCGAGGATGAGCAGATCATCGACGCCCTGCACGGCAATTCGCGCTCGAACTTCCTGCTGCATTACAACTTCCCTCCCTATTCGGTCGGCGAAGTGGGTCGTGTAGGCTCGCCCGGTCGTCGTGAAATCGGCCATGGCAAACTGGCATGGCGCGCGTTGCAGGCGGTTCTGCCGGCTGCGACCGATTTCCCCTACACCATCCGTCTGGTGTCCGAGATCACTGAATCGAATGGCTCGTCGTCGATGGCTTCGGTCTGCGGTGGCTCTTTGTCGATGATGGATGCGGGCGTTCCGCTGAAATCGCCGGTGGCTGGCGTGGCGATGGGTCTGATCTTGGAAGACGATGGCCGCTTTGCCGTGTTGACCGACATTCTGGGTGACGAAGATCACCTCGGCGATATGGACTTCAAGGTTGCAGGCACCGCCAACGGCATCACCACGATGCAGATGGACATCAAGGTTGCTGGCATCACCCCAGAAATCATGGCGCAGGCTTTGGCGCAGGCCAAGGACGGGCGTTTGCACATTTTGGGTGAGATGAACAAGGCGCTGTCGGCTCCGCAAGGTTTCTCGGAATACGCTCCGAAAATCGAAACCCTGCAAATCCCGACTGACAAAATCCGCGAAGTGATCGGCTCGGGCGGCAAAGTGATCCGTGAGATCGTGGAGCTTTCGGGTGCCAAGGTTGACATCAACGACGACGGCATCATCAAGATCGCCTCGTCGGACGCGGCCTCGATCAAGAAGGCCTATGACATGATCTGGTCGATCGTGGCAGAGCCGGAAGAAGGTCATGTTTACACCGGCAAAGTGGTGAAACTGGTCGATTTCGGCGCGTTCGTGAACTTCTTTGGCAAGCGTGACGGTCTGGTGCATGTGTCGCAGATTGCCAACAAGCGTCTGAACCACCCGAACGAAATCCTGAAAGAAGGCCAGGAAGTGAAGGTCAAGCTTTTGGGCTTTGACGATCGCGGCAAGGTCCGTTTGGGCATGAAGATGGTCGATCAGGAAACTGGTCTGGAAATCACAGAGACCAAAGAGGAATCGGCGGAAGCCTGATTTTTTCGGATGCAATTCCGGCGGGCAAGGGTTCAATACCCCTGCCCGCCGTCTGTCGTTCCCGCAAGCACAGTCAGCTGTTGCCCCATATCTCGGCGCTGATGCCAGCATTTCTTGGCCTGCTGCGGCCTGAAATGCTGTTCTCACCGCGCCGCAGAGCGTGGTCGAGGAGGCAGGGCTGAAGCGCATTGGGCAGGTCGAGAATATCTAAGCGTTCGCAAGGTAAGCGGCGCAATGTTGGCCCATGTGCCGCCCAGCTTGTCAGACCGGGCGTTTTGCAAAGCGCAGATAGGGCAGTTTGATGTCCAATGCCCCAAACCGCGCGGTTGCGTCTTCGGTGGAAACCGACATTGCCACGATCACATCCTGCCCGGGCAGCCAGTTGGCGGGGGTGGCAAAGGGCACGCCGTCGGTGGCTTGCACCGCATCCAGCGCGCGCAGAATTTCTGCGAAGTTGCGACCCACAGACATCGGATAGGTCATCGACAGCCGCACCTTTTTGTCTGGCCCGATGATGTACACCGTGCGCACCGTGGCGGTATTGGCCGGAGTGCGGCCTTCTTGCGGCAGGTAAAACTCCGCTGGCAGCATGTCATAGGCCTTGGCGACCGTCAGGCTGGTGTCATCAATGATGGGGAAATCGGCAGGCGAGCCGCTGAACGCTTCAATATCGCGCTTCCATTTGCCGTGATCTTCCACGGAATCCACCGACACGCCGATGACCTTGGTGTTGCGCTTGGCCCATTCGCCCGCCAACTGCGCGACGGCACCGAATTCGGTGGTGCAGACCGGCGTAAAATCGCGCGGATGGCTGAAGATGATCGCATAGCTGTCGCCCAACCAGTCATGGAACCGGATGGTGCCAGCGGTGCTTTCGGCGGTGAAGTCAGGTGCGACGTCGTTGATGCGGATGGACATGGGGGGCTCCGTTCTTTGGCTGACATCAATATAGGCTGGATAGGAAGGAAATTCACCCCCTTGAACAACTTAGAACCAAAATGGGGCTTCACCGCATGCATGGCCCGAACTGCCTGAAGTAGTGCGATCTTCTTTAGATCGAAATCACGCGCGCTCTGGCCTTCATCTACTCAGTTTTTGCAGCAACCTTTCCATGCGATACAAGACTCGCAACCAAAGACGCGCATTAACATTTTTGTAGACGAATGGTCGCCGCACTGCAGAATTCTGTGGAACAAGCCACTGTTCCGCGACCGGCCAGTCGCTGAGGCTTCGAGAAATGAAGTTTTCATTTGATTCCTTTGACAAATACTCCAGAGACTTAACATCGTCACCGACAACTCGGCTCGCGATTTTCGAAGCGAGCGACCGGCCACGGTTGCGATAGATTGGTACTTCCGGGCAAAAGAACAAAATGGGGTCACCCATGAAGGGCATAGCGCCAAACTGTGCACCTGCGGCTTGCATCATAGCCTTTTCGGTCGGGCCAAAACTCCAATTTGCCATCCTCAGACGCTTTACATGGCCGATGTTGGCGTCAAAATAGCTGATCGTATTCCTTCCCTTCACTTTCGCCTGATAAGCCCGCAAGGTTGGGTGAGGGCTCAAAGCACGTCGGTACCGATACAGGCTGGACGCCTTCATAAACAGTGGGCAAATGAAAGCTATCGCGCTATTCTCTTCAAAAAGGTTGGAAATCAAAGCGATGTCCAAATCGTTTATCGGGCGCACCATTTGCATATCATCCTGTACAAACATGATGAAATCCGTCTTTGCTTCGGCTAAGGCAAGGTTCATATTTGTATAGAGCCCGCCATGACGTGCTTTGTCAGTTGTCGAAACATGGAAAACCGTTTCGGGCAAGCTGTTCAGCACGTCACGCGTCAAGACGTCATCTGATGCATCGTCAATGACGAGCACCGAAATTTCTGGTGCCAGCTGTCTTATGGATTCAATGCAATTCCGTAGGTAATACCCACGATTGAACGAGAAGACAGCAATAGTTAAAGTGCTCATCTGAAAATCCCTACCTACGCACAAAATGCACCGCTGAAGTGTCCTCGATCTCGGCGGCCTCGATCTGAGCCACCTTCCGCATGACGCGGCGCAGGTTGTCGGCGGCGGCGGTGGTGACATTCGGCCCGCGCACCAGCTTTTCCGCAATATCGGCATCAGAGCGGGTGTAATAATGGTTTAATTGGATATGCTCGGCCGAATAGAAGCCCGGCGCGTTGCGGCCCTTGAGGCTTGCCATCACCCCGACATCGTTGCTGCTGTCGGTCAATCCCGCCACTTCCATCCAATGCACCTTGCAGGCGGTGACGGCACACGGATCAGCGATCACCTTGAATTTCAACAGATTTTTGTCCATCGGACTTGGGTTGCGCCGCGTATAGTTGGGGATCACCCCGCCTTTAGGGGGCACTTGGTGGCCCGAGCGTCCGAACATATGCCATGGCAGACTGATCATCTTTTGGTCCGCCAGATGCTCTAAAGCGCCGTTCAGATCAGGGGCCTGCTTGGGGATCAAGAACTCGTCAATGTCGATCCAGGTCATCCAGCGAAAGCGGCCCCCGAAATTGCAGGTGGCATGGGCATAGGCCAGCACCTGATTGTGAATTTCTGCATTCCAAGGCGCGAAATGGAATTTTTGATCCCATGGGATTATGGTGATCGCCGACGGGGGCAAGGCCGCAGCCAGTTCGCTCACCGTGTTGTCGGACGATCCGTTGTCATAGATGTAAAAGTGACGCACACCGGCGCTGGCATGAAAGTTCGCCCATTCGCGCACATAACGCCCTTCGTTCTTGACAATGGCCACAATGGCAAGCCCGTGCCGATCCGGGAGCGGCAGTGGCGGAACAATCGCCAAGCGTGTGATATTTAAAGCCTTATTCAGAAGGTTAAACACGGCACAGCCTTTTCGTTATGCTTCATCGCATCTATGCACAGGCTGTGCCGATGCACCATTGGTTTTGATTTGATCAAACGGCAAGCCGCCTATTGCAACCCTTGGCGCCCAATGCCAACCTAGATTTAACCAACGGAGGCCTGCATGCTGATCAAACGTGATTTCTACATCAATGGCCGCTGGACGGCCCCCCTTGTGCCACGCGACTGCGAGGTGATTGATCCCTCGACCGAAGAGCCCTGTGCGATCATCTCGTTGGGGGCCGAGGCAGACACAAACGCCGCGGTAGCTGCGGCAAAAGCCGCCTTCCCGGGTTGGGCCGCCACGCCACCGGCTCTGCGTCGCGATGTGGTCGTGAAGATTCTGGAGCAATATGAACTGCGGTCGGAAGAGTTGGCCCGGTCCATCGCGACGGAAATGGGGGCGCCGATCGACATGGCGCGCGACAGTCAGGCCCCCTGCTTGCCGTGGCATGCAACCAATTTTTTGACGGCCTTTGACGCCATCGAATGGGTGCGTCCGCTTGGCCCGCACGCGCCCAACGACCGCATTGCGCTGGAACCGATCGGGGTGGTCGGCTTGATCACGCCGTGGAACTGGCCGATGAATCAGATCGCGCTGAAGGCCATTCCGGCGATACTGGCGGGCTGCACCTGCGTGCTGAAACCCTCCGAAGAATCGCCGCTGGACGCGCTGCTGTTTGCCGAATTCTGCCACGATGCCGGTTTGCCGCCCGGGGTGTTCAACCTTGTCAACGGCGATGGGCTTGGCGTCGGCGCGGTGCTGTCGGCGCACCCGGACGTCGAGATGATCTCGTTCACCGGGTCCACGCGGGCGGGCCGGGCGATTTCCATTGCAGCGGCGCAAACGTTGAAGCGGGTCACGCTGGAACTGGGTGGCAAGGGCGCCAACCTGATCTTTGCGGATGCCGATGACCGTGCCGTTGAGCGTGGCGTGCGGCATTTGATGAATAACTCGGGCCAATCCTGCAACGCACCGTCGCGCATGCTGGTCGAACGCCCGGCCTATGACCGTGCGGTTGAGATTGCGGCGCAAGTTGCCGGTTCGATCACAGTGGGCTCGGCTCATGAACCCGGGCGCCACATTGGCCCGGTGGTGAACAAGCGACAGTGGGATCAGATCCAAGGCTATATTCAAAAAGGAATCGACGAAGGCGCGCGCCTTATCGCCGGCGGCCTTGGTCTGCCAGAAGGGTTTAACCGCGGCTATTATGTCAAACCGACAGTGTTTGCGGACGTGCGTCCCGGCATGACGATTGAAAAGGAAGAGATTTTCGGTCCTGTGCTGGCGATCATTCCTTTCGATACCGAAGAAGAGGCGGTCCGCATCGCCAATGATACGCCCTATGGGTTGACGAACTATGTGCAAAGCCAGGACGGGGCCCGCCGCAACCGCTTGGCCCGGCAATTGCGGTCCGGCATGGTGGAAATGAACGGCAAATCGCGCGGCGCCGGATCGCCTTTTGGCGGGGTAAAGTCGTCCGGTCGGGCGCGCGAAGGCGGACATTGGGGGCTGGAAGAATTCCTCGAGGTCAAGGCGATTTCGGGCTGGGATGTTGAAGCGTAACAAAGGGGCCTCGGGAAACCGGGGCCTTTTGCTTTGAGAATAGCCCAAAGTGGTTTGCCGGATTTTGACGACAAAACGTCGTGCCTGACACTCACCTTTATGGGCGGCCCAGCCCTAGACTGGCCGAAACCGGAGATTGAACATGCCACAGCATCGCCATCTGCTGCAGCCCTTGCAGTTGCGCGGCAACACGCTGCGCAATCGCATCGTTTTTGGCGCTCACACCAATAACATGTCCGATCAGGGCATCCCCGGCCCCAGAATGGAACATTACCTGCTGGAGCGGGCATTGGGTGGCGCTGCCATGATTGTCACCGAACCTGTGCCAGTCCATCGCACCGGCGTGCTGACCCGTGGTAACCTTTTGTGCGGGACGGATGAAATAATACCGCATTTTCAAAGAATTACGACGCGCATTCGCGAGGCAGGAGCCGTTATCCTGCAGCAAATCTATCATATCGGCGCGCATGGCGACTCCGATCTGTCCTTTGCACCACACTGGTCGCCATCGGGCGGGCCCAGCTATCATGACAGCGATGGCTCGCACACAATGACCGAAAACGAAATCCAAGAGGTTCTGCAGGCGCATGTTTTGGCCGCAGTCCGTGCGAAACAGGCAGGGTTTCAAGGGGTTGAGGTCTGGGCTGCCTATCATTCCCTGCTGGACCAATTCTGGACGCCGTGGTCGAACACCCGCGATGACCAATGGGGTGGCAGTCTTGAAAACCGCACACGCTTTTCCCGCACCTTGATCGAAAACATTCGTCGCGCCTGTGGTGAGGACTTTATCATCGGCCTCGCCATCAGCTATTCACCGGGCTATTCGGTGACACTGTCTGCGGAAAGCTTATGTGAAATCGTAGCCTTGCATGATGCGACCGGGCTGGTGGACTATGTGACCTGTGGCTACGGCAGCTATCTGGAGTTTGAGGGGATCATTCCAGCCTTCACCCAAGCCGAAAAGCTTTCGACACCATTGACGGCGCAGTTGAAAGCCATTGTCCAGCACGCTGTGATCACGTCCGAGGCGGGTGTGCGCACGCCCGACAATGCTGAAGCCATTATCGCGAGTGGCGAGGCCGATCTTGTGTCCATCGTCCGTGGGCAGATCGCCGATCCGCATCTGGCGCTGAAAACCGTGCAAGGGCGTGCCGATGATATTCGCGGCTGCATTTCCTGCAATCAGATGTGCTGGGGCCGCCGGAGCCGCGATTATTGGATTTCCTGCCTGATCAATCCGTCGGTGGGGCGTGAATGGGAATGGGGAGGGGATCGCTTTACAGCGGCGAGCGCGCCGAAATCCGTTTTGGTGGTGGGGGCCGGACCTGGTGGTCTGGAAGCGGCGCGCGTCGCCGCCGAATGTGGTCATCACGTTGAAATTGTTGAAGCATCTGCTGTGGTCGGTGGGCAGTTTCGTCTTGCGGGGATGCAGCCACGCCGGGCGCAGATTCTTGATCTGTTGGATTGGTACGAGCGACAGCTGGCCAAACTGGGGGTATCTTTGCGGCTGAATTGTTTTCTGGATGCCGATGAAATTGCCGCGCATCCGGCAAGCGTGGTGATCCTTGCCACCGGTTCACTGCCGGATGAAAAAGGCTTTCAAAGATGGGTTCCGCAAGAAGCAAATTTGCCCGGAATTGAACTGCCGGGGGTCTGGTCGCCCGAATCGGTGATGAGGCGCGAAGCGCGTTTGGGCGGCTCGGTTGTTGTCTACGATGAAGGTGGCAATTGGCGGGGGGTCGGCACGGCTTGGGCCTTGGCCGAGCAAGGCAAGAAAGTCACCATTGTCACCCCAGATGCATTTGTCGGCAAAGAAATTGCGCGCACGGCTGCCGATGGCGCGGCGCGCAAGCGATTGGCGGCTTTGGGGGTTAAGTTCCTGACAGAGCATTGCGTGGCACGCTGGCATGGCAATGGGGTTACTGTTCGAAACTTGCTGACAGGGGCAGACGAAACCCTGCCCGCCTCGGCACTTGTGATGGCCACCACCAACCGCAGTTTTGATCCTTGGCCCGAAAGCTTTGGCGGCAAAGCCACGCACCGTATTGGCGATTGCGCAGCGCCAAGGCTGGCCGCCTACGCTTTTCACGAGGGACGAAAACTGGCCTTGTCGCTTTAGGTGTGTTCAAAACTGCCCGAAGTTGAGGCACGCCAAGCCTGCGCAAACCGGGGTGAGGATTGAGGATCGATCAGCAGTTGGCCGGGCACAAGCAGTTCATATTGCTCGGCAAAAGAGATGACCCTATCGGACGAGGCACGGCGCAAGAAATGGTGGGGGCGCAGGGCGGAAGAATGCGCCAGCCCGGCGGCAGCCACCAACTCGGTTAGGGCATGCAGGGTGTTGCGATGAAAGTTTGCCACCCGTTCGGCCTTGTCCGGCACCACAATTGCGCGCTGCCGCAGCGGGTCTTGCGAGGTGACGCCGGTTGGGCAATGCCCTGTGTGGCAAGCCTGTGCCTGAATGCAACCGACCGCAAACATGAAACCGCGCGCGGCGTTGCACCAATCAGCCCCCAGCGCCATCACTTTGGCCATATCGAAAGCCGAAATGATTTTCCCCGAAGCCCCGATCTTGATTCGCTCCCGCAGGCCAACGCCGACCAAAGCATTGTTAACAAAGCTTAAACCGTCACGCAGCGGCATGCCGACATGGTCCATGAATTCCAGCGGCGCGGCGCCAGTGCCCCCTTCTTTGCCATCCACGACAATGAAGTCCGGGGTGATTCCCGTGTCCAGCATCGCCTTGCAGATCGCCATGAACTCCCAAGGATGGCCGATGCACAGCTTGAACCCGACAGGCTTGCCACCTGATAAATCGCGCATTCTTGCGATAAACTCCAACAGGCCGACGGGTGTTGAAAAAGTGGAGTGGCTTGCGGGCGATATGCAATCTTGCCCCATCGGCACGCCGCGTATCGCCGATATTTCCGCCGTGACCTTGGCCGCTGGCAACACGCCGCCATGGCCGGGCTTGGCCCCTTGCGACAGTTTCAACTCTACCATTTTGATCTGTGGATCGGCGGCTGTGTCGGCAAAGCGAACGGGATCGAAGCCACCGTCATCGGCGCGGCAGCCAAAATAGCCCGATCCAACCTCCCACACCAGATCGCCGCCAAATTCGCGGTGATAGGACGAAACGCCGCCCTCGCCGGTATCATGAAAGAAGCCACCCAAATGCGCACCCTTGTTCAGGGACCGCACGGCATTGGCCGACAAGGCCCCGTAACTCATGGCGGATATGTTCAAAAGTGACGCCGAATAGGGTTTTTTTGTGCCCGCACCGACCATCACCCGCATGTCTTGCAGCGCCACCAGAGGTTTGGGCGCCAGCGAGTGGTGCAGCCATTCATACTGTTCTTGATAGACGTCATACAATGTGCCGAAGGGGCGCTTATCCAGCTCTTTCTTGGCACGTTGATAGACAATCGCGCGTTTGTCCCGCGGGAAGGGCGCACCGTCCTTGTCACCTTCAAAGAAATACTGGCGGATTTCGGGACGAAACCCCTCCAGCAAAAACCGCATATGCGCGGCGATCGGGTAATTGCGCAAAATGGCATGCCGGGTCTGCGTCAGATCGCGGATGCCAAGGCCGAACAGCGCCAGCATCACCACAGCCAAAGCCCACATCCCCCCCTGCCAGTCGGGCCAGATCGCGCCAAGCGTGGCAAAAGCCGCCGCAAGTGCAAGCACTATCAACATCGGTGCAAAACGCACTTCGAACAGATGACGCAGGGCAAGCATCGCGGTCCTTGGGCTGTTTCGGGGCTGACACCAGCAAACATCAGTAAGATTACAGCAATGTTAACGCAGCAATGCAACAGAGTCTTGTCTGTTTAAAACGGGCAAGAAGCGGTGAATGTCACCCAAGCGCCGCTGGTCGGATGATGCAGCGACAGCGTTTCGGCGTGCAGCATCAGCCGCGGAAAATCGCGCGCCGGACCCGTGGCATAGATCGGATCGCCCAGGATCGGGCAGCCCTGCGCCAGCATATGCACCCGCAGTTGATGGCTCCGGCCGGTCAACGGAAACAGTTGTACCCGAGTGCCCACATCATCCCGCGCGGTAACTTGCCAATCCGTTTGCGCCGCCCGTCCGTTGACCAGGTCGACCATCTGGCGCGGGCGGTTCGGCCAATCGGCACAAAGTGGCAGGTCAATATGGCCCTGATCGGGCGTCAACTGCCCCCAGACCCGCGCGACATAGGTCTTCTTGGCGCGGCGCTTTTCAAACTCTTGCCCCAGAAATCCCTGCGCCTGTTTGGTGCGCGCAAAAATCATCACTCCCGAGGTGTCACAATCCAGCCGATGCACCAAAAGCGTGTCCCAATGCGCGGCTTGAAGGCGTGACACCAGACAATCCTCGCGCCCGGCCAGCTTGCCCGGCACTGACAACAGCCCAGCCGGTTTGTTGGCGACAATGATCTGGTCATCCTGAAACAGGATGTCCAACGGCACATCTGGTGGGCGGTAATCGAAGTCGGGGATCATAGAATTTCGTGGCCCGCCGCGCGCAAAGCGTCTGCCAGATGGCGGATGTGGGCGGGGCCAACCTCGCAACAGCCACCGACGATTGTGGCCCCCAGCGCGACCCAATGCATCGCAAAGGCCGTATACTTTTCGGGCGTCAGATCGTGGCGGTGGGTGTAGTCGGGGGCAGCGATGGCATCGGGCAGGGGAAGGCTGGAAATCTCCGAGAATCCATTGGCATAGGCGCCAAAAGGCAGGCCCATCGTGGACAGTTCACGCAGGGCGGCCAACATCGCTTCGGGCATCGAACAATTGGCCAGAACGGCAGCGGTGGGGTGATCGGCGATCAGGTCGAGCAGGCCTGCAATCGGCTCGCCAGAGCGCAGTTTGCTGCCATCGCGGTCGTCTACTGAGACCGAAAGCCAGACCGGCAGACCCGCCGCCTGCGCGCCCTGCAACGCCCCGCGCGCCAAGCCCAGCGATGACATCGTTTCCAGCAAGATCACATCGACATGCGGGGCCATGATCCGCGCCTTCTCCGCATAAAGCGGCGCAGAAACCGCGACATCTGGCGTCAGATCCGGGCGATAGGACTCGCCCAGCGGCCCCATGGACCCGGCAATCATCCCCCGGCCCGCAGTGGCACGCGCCTCATGCGCCTCGGTCAGGGCGCGCAGGTGCAGAGCGTGATAACAGGCGTCCAACCCGACGCCGATCAGCCGGTCGTGGAGGATGTTGTAGGTGTTTGTGGTGGCCACCGAAGCACCGGCAGCAAAGTAATCACTGTGGATCGCCCTCACCAAACCGGGGTGATCCATCATCACGCGGGTGGCCCACAGCGGTGTCGGTTCATCGCCTGAACGCGCCACCAACTCCTGCCCCATGCCGCCATCCAGAAGTGTTATCAATGCCATAGCCTAGTCCACCCAGATCAGGCGGGCCGCCAGACCCGCGAATAAA
Organism: Pseudorhodobacter antarcticus; assembly: GCA_945860375.1. The sequence goes on along the minus strand of CAMAQR010000001.1, from coordinate 162,180 downwards.
ATCGCCGCCACTTTGTTCACAACGCCCATCCGTGCGCCGATCACCTGCCCGGCATGGCCCGCCAGATAGCCAAAACCCGCTGTCACAATCGCCCCGGTTAGGCCGAACACCAAGCCCAGCAGCACGATCTGTGTCCAGACCGGACCCAATGCGGGATCAACGAATTGCGGTAAAAAGGCAAGGATGAACAGCACCGGCTTGGGATTCAGAACGTTGGACAGGATGCCCCGACGAAAGGCGTGACCATAGGTTTGCACGCCGCGACCGGCCTGCATGCCGCCGGTGCTGCGCCAGGAATTCCAAGCCAGATACAGCAGATAACCCGCACCAACATAGGTGATCGCCCGCAACATTTCGGGATGCGCCGCAATCAGCGCAGACAGGCCAAGCGCCGCCAAGGCGACATGCCACAACACGCCCGCGCCCACTCCCAGCCCGGCCACCATACCCACCCGCGGCCCGCCTTGAATGCCGCAGGCGGTGGCAAAGAAGATATCCTGGCCGGGGGTGAAATTCACCACCAATCCCCCGGCAACGAAGGCCAGAAACTGCTCAATCGGGTAGTTGGAGATGATTTGCCACATGGCCGCAGAGTGCTTGCGCCCCGTGCCAAGTTCAAGCCGGGTTCAACGCGCGTCGTGAAAGACCTCGGCCAAAAGGGGCACCAGCCAATCCTCATCGGCTTGGGTAAAGGCGGCGGCGGTGTTGCTGTCGATGTCCAGCACGCCCAGCAAGGTGCCCGCAGCGTTACGGACCGGCAACACCAGTTCAGACCGGGTGCTGGAGGCGCAGGCGATATGATCTGGGAAAGCGTCGACGTCCGGCACGTTCTGGACCTGACCCGTGCGCGCGCAAGCCCCGCAAACGCCGCGCGAAAACGGGATAACCAAACAGCCGTGGCCACCTTGATAGGGACCTATTTTCAACAGGTTGGGTGCGGTCACGCGGTAAAATCCGGTCCAATCCGCAAAAGGATGTGCATGATGGATTTCGCAAACAACCGTGGCCATCAGGGCCACCGTGTCCGTCTCGCCATGGGTCAGGGCGCGGATCGCGTTCGTGATGTCTTGCATGTCAGTACCCCAATGCGCAGCCATCTTTGCGCGGATCTGATGCGCCAATCAGGATACCGCTGTCTTCGATGGAAATCGACTGTGCGCCGCCAATCGGCTCAGGCGATAGCTCGACCTGATGTCCCATGGCGGCCAAGTCTGCGCGCACTTGGGCCGCATAGCCGGTTTCCATCATCATGCCATCAACCCCGGAAAAGCAGCGTGGCGCGTCGATCGCAGTCTGCGCATCCATGCCAAAATCGACCATATTGGTGACAAAACGCGCGTGACCGCAGGGCTGAAACGCCCCGCCCATTACGCCGAATGGCATGATAACCTTACCATTTTTCGCCAGCATGCCCGGAATGATCGTGTGCATCGGTCTTTTGCCGCCTGCGGCCTCATTCGGGTGGCCGGGTTCCAGGCAGAAGCCGGCACCGCGGTTTTGAAACAAGATGCCGAACTTGTCAGATGCCATTCCGGTGCCGAAGCCCCAGAAGAGGGAGTAAATCAACGAAACCGCCATGCGGTCGCGGTCCACGACGGTGATGTAGACCGTGTCCTTGTGCACAGCCTCGGTCAGCGGGGCAGCGGTTTGCATCGCGCGCTTGGGGTCGATCAATGCAGCCAGTTTTGCCGCGGTATCAAGGGAAAGCATATGGTCCAGCCGGGGCGCAGTCTGTGCGACAAAGCGGTCGCGGGCGTCATAGGCCAGCTTTGACGCCTCGGCCTCGATATGGGCGCGCAGGGTGCCAAGAGGGTCCATCGCGGCCAGATCGAAATGCGACAGGATGTTCAGCAGCAGGATGGCCGTCGCACCCTGACCGTTCGGCGGATGCTCGATCAGGTCAATCCCGTGATAGGCACCAGAAACAGGCGAGGTATAATCACTTGAAACTGATGCAAAATCTTCCAAAGTGTGGGTGCCGCCAAGCGCATTCAGCGAAGCCGCCATGTCTTCGGCAACCTCACCGCTGTAGAACCCTGACCGGCCATCGCGTGCGATTCGGCGCAGCACTTCGGCTTGACCGGGCGCGCGGAAAACCTGCCCGGTTTTCGGCGGTTCATCGTTGAAAAGGTAATGGCGGCGGGCCTCACCCGTCAGACAAAACGCATCCTCCGCCCAATCCTGGGCGACGCGCGGGGCGACAGGAATACCTTCATCGGCATAGCGGATTGCGGGAGCGAGGCAGCGGTCCAGTCCCAGTTTCCCCCAGTCATTCGACAACCTGCAAAACGCATCGACGGCACCCGGCAGCGTGACCGCCTCTATCCCGCGCAGCGGCACTGCGGACAGGCCTTTGGTTTGCAGGATGTCAGCGGACAGGCCCGCAGGCGCGCGCCCCGAGCCGTTCAGCGCCAGCACCCTGTCCTGCCCTGCGGGTTTGATCAGCACAAAGCAATCACCGCCGAGCCCGGTCATTTGCGGCTCACACAAGCCCAAAAGGACGGCTCCGGCAATCGCCGCATCCACGGCGTTGCCACCCGCCTCCAGCGTTTCGATTGCCACTTTCGCGGCAAGTGGGTGTGACGTGGCACAGATGCCGTTGCTGGCGTAAACAGCTGATCGTCCGGGCTTTTGGAAATCGCGCATATTGGTCCCCTTTGGTTCACACTAGGGGAGCATTGCCGGGATTCCAAGCGGAGGAGGTGCCTCGGCGCCACAGATTGGGTGGGGGCTGTTATCCGCAGCACCGAGGGAAGCTTTGTGCAGCTACAGCCCACATGCTAGGTTCTGCCGTGGGCAATTTCAGGGGGAAACTTTGACCATTTGGTGTCAGTTCCCCGGAATGCGCGACAATCCGCGATTAATGCGGTGATTGACCGGTTTCCAGTCGAAAGCTGAGCAGATTTCTTCCGCCTTCGCGACGATAGTGCAAATCCTGCGACAATGAGCGAATCAAAAACCAGCCAAAACCGCCTTCAGGCAATTCGCCATCCGGGGTGATTGCGGCCAGTTTGCCCTCGGGCAACTGGTCATCCGGCATCGGCAGGCCAGTGTCGGTGATCCGGCAAATCAGTTCATGCGGGCGCAGATGTAGGGTGATTTCGATGTCGCCGGGATGGTTGGCATAGGCATGTTCGACGATGTTGTTCAACGCCTCTGCGAGAACGATTTCGGCAGTGCCACGGCCATCTTCGGGCAAGTTGCGCAGCACGATGGTGTCAAACAGGGCTTTCAGCCCCTCACGCACCGCAAAGGAATCACCGGGAATGGTGACTTGGGTGCTGATATCGGGATCGTACGGGTTTGCCATGACGACATTATCCCGCATGGCGCAGCCCATCGGGCACCTGATCATGAATGGTGAACACGCTGTCCATCCGGGTCAGGCGAAACACTTTTTGCACCGTCGCGGTCAGCCCCGACAGTTCCAGCTTGCGGTCCGGCCCCAGCGCCTTGAGCACCGCCACCACCGCGCCCAAACCGCTGCTGTCCAGAAAAGCCACCCGAGACATGTCCAGCACCACGCGCGGCGCGGGGCTTTGGGTCAGTTCGCGCATCTTGTCCTTGAACTGAATGGCCCCGGCGGCGTCCATGCGGTCTTGCATGGCGCGGACCACCAAAATCTCTCCGTGCTGTTCGGCCAAAAGTTCCATCAGCCAACCCTCCTGTGTGTCACATTGGGGACAGGCTAGGGCCAAGGTGTTACTGATTGGTAAGCGCTGCGGAAATATCTGCCTAGTTCATCTGAAACTGCAGCGGATAGCGCCCGTCTGCAAAGTCACCGAACAGGTCAGGCAGGTCGGGATGGCTGACCGGCTCGCCGGTTTCATCAGGCACAAGGTTTTGCTCGGAAACATAGGCCACATAATGACTTTGGTCATTTTCGGCCAATAAATGATAAAAGGGCTGGTTGCGCGACGGGCGGCTGTCTTCGGGGATGGCGTAATACCATTCCTCGGTGTTGGCAAACATCGCATCCACGTCAAAGACAACGCCACGAAACGGGTGCTTGCGATGGCGCAGCACCTGCCCGATGTGATATTTGGCTGCGGTCTTCAACATCAGACAGTCCCCCTGACACGTCATTAATCCGTTGCGTTGCCGCTGTCCATTCCGCAGGCTGTTCGTGGGGGAAACAGTCTGTGGCCCTGACTCGCATAGTGCGGCGTGTGAAATTGGGCGACCTCGCGGAATTCTGATGTGGATTTCGTGGCATAGCCATTCCCCTTTGAGGCGTTTTCCCCTATCGTCAGCGCAAAATAAAGCGCGAGGGGCAAATGAGCAGACTTCTCCGTGCGTCGATATTGCTGCTGGCTCTCGCGTCTTGCGGGGGGGGCAACTTTTCGGCGCCACGTCAACTGGACGATGCCTGTGCCATCTTGGCGCAGCGGCCGACCTATTGGAAGGCGATGCGGGCCGCCGAACGCAAATGGGGCATCCCCGTTCACGTGCAAATGGCTGCAATCTATCAGGAATCCAAGTTTATCGGCAATGCGCGCACCCCGCATCAATATGCGCTGGGGGTCATTCCGATGGGGCGGCAATCGTCGGCCTATGGCTACAGTCAGGCGCTGGATGGCACTTGGAAAGAATACCAAAAGGATCAGCGCCGAGGCAATGCCAAGCGCGACCGCATTCAGGACGCCACCGATTTCATGGGCTGGTACATGAACCAAAGCACTGAAAAGCTTGGGATTTCGCGCGGGGATGCCGAGGCGCAGTACCTGGCCTATCATGAAGGGCGTACCGGTTTTGCAAGCCAAAGCTATCTGGGCAAGCCATGGCTGGTCGAAGTGGCGGCGGTGATCGGGGCGCGGTCAAACATGTATGCGGAACAGTTGCAGCGCTGTCGGTGACTAGTTGCGCTTGTCAGTTTCGACCGAGATGCTGAAAAGTGAGGGCGGATAGCTGCCGCCCTTTTTCAATTCTCCAAGGATAACAGTGGTTTCCTGACCCAGATCGTCCATGATCACCCATTGCCGCAACACGACCGGATCGGCGGTGAAGATCAGGTCAATCGCGCCATATCCCGGATTTTCGGGGTCTTGCGCGCGCACGCGGGTGGTGTTTTTCTCTTCCAGATGCGCCACGACCATCCTGTCGCGGCCAAGGTCGACATTCGCGGTCAAAATCAGGTTCAATGGCGTGCGTTTCAGCGGGTATTGCTCGGGCGGCTGGTTGGATTTTGCATCAAAAATAGCCACTTGGCCGCCGGAGGCCAGCACCAGCGACTTGTCTGGTGGCGCGTATTCGAACCGCACGCGACCGGGACGTTTGATGTATAATTTGCCCGTGGCGATGGAGCCATCGGCGTTCACCTGGGTGAAATCCGTTTCGGCCGTCGACAGGCCGTTGAGGTATTGCGACAGCTGTTTCAACGGGATCTTGTCGGCCATCGCGGGCAGGGCGAAGGCGATCAGGACGAGCGGGGCAAGCAGGATGCGAAGCGGTTTCATGCCTTCAATATAGGGGATCAAACCGGGCACTGCATCCCCCAAGGTGTTCACTTGGCGGAGAGGTGCCGAGAAGGAAATGTGGGGGAAATCAAGCGTCCCGCAGCCGTGAGGCGCCCGTCCCGCACCCGTCCTTTTTGCGTCCCTACGCGGCGCGCGGCGCATTTCAGCGCCGTTAACACCCATCGGGCAGATTGGCGCAAAGGAGATGCCATGAAACGCCTGACTTCGCCCGCCACCCGCCCCGCGCCAAGCCGACTTGAGTTGATGCGCAGCCACTACAATCATCTGGCAATCGAATTGCGCGGGCTGGAAGTCGATCTGCGCTGGGGGCTGGAGGGCAGCGACCGCATTCCCAAGGCCTGGTCTGACATCGCCTTTGAACCTTTTTGTCCGACCAAACAAAAGCTGTCGATGCGGGTGGATGAGGACGTGTTGCGGTTTTTTCGCGCCACCGGCCAAGGCTATCTGACGCGGATGAACAAAGTGTTGCGCACTTACATGCTGGCGCGGTTGGCGGGGGTGGTGCAGGGGGCGGAGCGCGAGAAACCCGAGCCGCTGTTGGGCGAGGAGTATCTGGCCGAAACTGCAGTCTACATGGATTTGAACGCGCGCCGCAAAGCGCGGGCGGCGGCGGGGCAGAACGTGGTTGATATGGATGTGGAACTGGCCCGAATGGAGCCACGCCTGCGCTGGATGGAGCGCGAATTGACCGAGGCGTTGGAGCGGCTGGGGGAGGGGGAGTGAGGCGAAATCACCCCCGCCCTACCGTTCTTCAATCAGGATTTCGCGCTTGCCAACATGATTTGCGGGGGTAACGACGGAATGTTCCTCCATCTGCTCCACCAGTTTCGCGGCTTTGTTGTAGCCGATGCCAAGCTTGCGCTGAATATACGAGGTCGAGCATTTGCGGTCCTTGGCCACGATGGCCACGGCCTGATCATACAGGCTGTCGTCCAGACCGTCGGAGCCAAGGCCCAACAGGCCGTCGATATCGGTGGCGTTTTCGTCCTCGGGGCCCTCCACAACGCCGGACATATACTTGGGTGGACCAAAGGATTTCAGGTGGTTGACGACTTCCTCAACCTCTTCATCCGAAACGAAAGGGCCGTGGATGCGGCTGACTTTGCCGCCGCCTGCCATGTAAAGCATATCGCCCATGCCCAGAAGTTGCTCGGCACCCTGTTCGCCCAAGATCGTGCGGCTGTCGATTTTGCTCGTGACCTGAAAGGATATGCGGGTCGGGAAGTTGGCTTTGATGGTGCCGGTGATCACGTCCACCGAAGGGCGCTGCGTGGCCATGATCAGATGGATGCCCGATGCGCGGGCCATCTGGGCAAGGCGTTGAATACAGGCTTCAATTTCCTTGCCAGCGACCATCATCAGGTCGGCCATCTCGTCCACGACCACCACGATATAGGGCAGGGTGGCGGGCTGGAATTCGTCGGTTTCAAACACGGGTTCGCCGGTGTCCTCATCAAATCCGGTCTGAATGGTGCGCTTGAACATCTCACCCTTGGCCAAAGATTCGCGCACGCGGCCGTTGTAGCCGTCGATGTTGCGGACGTTCAGCTTGGACATTTTCTTGTAGCGTTCCTCCATCTCGCCGACGACCCATTTCAGCGCGACGACGGCCTTTTTCGGGTCGGTGACAACGGGGGACAAAAGATGCGGGATGCCGTCATAAACCGACAGTTCCAGCATCTTGGGGTCGATCATGATCAGGCGGCATTCTTCTGGTGTCAGCTTGTACAGCAACGACAGGATCATGGTGTTGATGGCGACGGACTTGCCCGAACCGGTGGTACCGGCAATCAGAAGGTGGGGCATTTTGGCCAAGTTGGCGATGATCGGGTCGCCGCCGATGTCTTTGCCCAAGGCCAAAGGCAAGCGCAGGTTGCTGTCACCAAAGTCGCGGGCCGACAGAATTTCGCGCAGCACCACCTTTTCGCGGGTGGCGTTTGGCAGTTCAATCCCGATCACGGTGCGGCCCGGAACGGTGGACACGCGGGCAGACAGGGCGGACATGCTGCGCGCGATGTCATCGGCCAGACCGATGACGCGGCTGGCTTTCAGGCCGGGGGCGGGTTCGAGTTCGTACATGGTGACGACGGGGCCGGGGCGCACCGAGACGATCTCGCCCTTGACGCCGTAATCGTCCAGAACGGATTCCAGCATGCGGGCGTTTTCCTCCAGCGACTCCACCGAAAGCTGGTGGCGCTGTACGGTGGAGGGCGAGGTCAGCAGGCCCAAGGGCGGCAGTTCATAGGCCGGGGCCGGATCGTCAAAGCGCAGGCGGGGCTGCGATTCCTTGATGGCCTGGCGTGAGGGGGCTGCGGTTTTTTTGACGACTTGCTGCACCAAGGGGCGACGGTCGGCCATGAGAGCCACGCGCGGGGTGATGGGGGTGGGGTCGTAGTCCGGCTCGTAACCATCGTCGGGGTCAAAACCATCGTCGGTGTGGTCGGTGGGCCAGTCGGTGCCGTCACTCGGCATGTCGACGAAGGCATTTGGGGCCTTCGGCGTGTAGGGAAGGGTTTTGGGCATCTCGGGCGAAGCCGAAGTGAAGGTTTGGGCGGCCGCAAAGGCGTTGGCCATCAGCGGCGGTTCGGCGCGCAGACTGGGGCGGGAGATGTCGGCGATCAGCGGTTGCGGGCCGCGCGGGCGAGCCAAGGGCGGTTCACGCCGCTGGATGGCGGCGGCGAGGGGGGACAGCTGCTCGGCGGGCGTGCGGGTGCGGGCGCGGATCACGTCGGAAATCCGGGCCTTGATGCGGTCATCGCTGGGCATATCGGCGTGATCGGCGGCGTCGGACAACAAAGGTTCGATCAGTTCCGGTTCCGGTTCCATGACGCGGCGCATCAGCGCGGGCATCCGGGCCAGCAGGCCAACTTTTTCGCGCGGGGGGGCGTAATGCGGGGCCTCGGCCATCGGTTCGGGATAGCGGCTGTCGGCGCGCATTTTTGACGGCTGGCCCCAAGCGGTGGGGGCTTCGGTTACCACGGGCGGTGTGGCGCGGCGCAGGATGCCGGATTTCGGCTCGGGTTCTGCGGCGCGGTGATGGGCTTCGGGATGCGCGGCGGCTGCGGCAGAGCGGCGGCGTTCCTGCAGGGCAGCGGCGGCGCGCGCGGTGCCTTGCGCGCCTTTGCCTGCAGCCCCGATCAGGATGTTGTAGCTGTAGATCAGGCTGGTGATCAAAAAGCGTGCGGAATTGCGGATTTCGGTCAGATCAAAGCCGGTGACAAACAGCATTGTCACGATCAAAGCAGCGCCGGCGGCCAGAGACAGCAGTTTCAACCCGAAGGCGGCACCGCCGGGGATGAGGCCCAGCAATGCCCCCAACACGGTATCGCCGAACAGGCCACCCAAGCCGAAGCTGTGGGCCCAGTCTGCTGCGGGGGCAAGGGTGGAGGCGTAGACAGAGGCCAGCGCCACGGCGATCACGGCGAACACCATGCGGCCCAAGGCGCGCTCGGCCCCACGATGTGCCACAAAGCGCGCGCCCCATGCCAACAGCACCAGCGGAATGCCCCAGACCCCTTTGCCACCGATGATGATCAGGGTTGATGCCAGTGCCGCACCAAAGCTGCCCAAGGCGTTGGCGACGGGTTTGTCGGATGCCACCATCCAGCCGGGATCTTCGGGGGAATAGGTCCAAAGCATGGCGACAAACGCCAGACCCAGAACGATCAGCGCGATGCCGAACAACTCGCGCCCGCGCTTTTCCAACATCGCTTGGGTGTTCTGATCCAAAAGCGGATCGCGTTGCCGTGCCTGATACGATGCCATTACCCTGTCCTCAACCGTAGAGGCAGTCACGCAGCTGTACCAGCCCGTGCTGCATTTCTTGCATTGGGGCCACGAGTGCGACCCTGATATAGGCTTTGCCGGGATTTTGTCCGGCGACGTCCCGCGAAAGGTAAGCGCCGGGCAACACCCGCACGCCGGTTTCGCGCCACAGTTTCAAAGCTGCGGTTTCGCCGTCGTCGACCGGAAGCCACAGGAAGAAACCACCTTCCGGCACCGTAAATCCCTGAAGGCCCGCGAAAATCTGATCGGCGACGCGGAATTTGTCCTGATATTGCGCGCGGCTGGCTTCCACATGCGCCTCATCTTGCCATGCGCGTTCGGAAACGCGCTGGATCGGCAAGGGCAGCGGCGCACCGGCAAAGCTGCGCAGTTTGCGCATCTGCGCGATGCCAATGCGGCCACCCGCGACAAAGCCAGATCGCAGGCCGGGCAGGTTGGAGCGTTTGGACAGCGAGTGAAAGGCAAACACGCGTTCGGGGTTTGCGCCGGTTTGGGCAGCCACATCGAGGATGCCCACAGGCGGCGCCGTGCGCCAGATTTCGGAATAACACTCATCCGCGAAAATGGTGAAATCGTGCTTTTCGGCCAATGCCAGAAGGGTGGTCCAATAGGCGCGGTTGGCCACGGCCCCTTGGGGATTGGCGGGCGAGCAGATGTAGGCGATGGTCACGCGGTCCAGCACATCGGCGGGCAAGGCGGTGTAATCGGGCAGAAATCCGGTGGCGGCGGTAGCGGGCACATAGACCGGTTCCGCGCCCACGGTCAGCGCGGCCACGGCGTAGACCTGATAGAAGGGGTTCGGCATCAAGACCACAGGGGTTTGGCCGTTTTTCTGTTCCGGGCACAGCGCGATGCAGGCGTTGTAAAGCCCCTCACGGGTGCCGTTCAGGACCATGATCTGGTCTTCGGTCAGGGTTGGCCCAAAACGGCGCGCGATCCAGCCGGTGATTGCGGTCAGCAGTTCGGGGGTGCCGTCATTCGGGGGATAGACCGCGAAGCCGTTGATATTTTCGGCCAAAACCGAGCCGACGAAATCGGGCATGGCGTGGCGAGGCTCGCCGATGGTCATGGCAATGGGGTCGCCGCCGGGGGCGTGACTGACCAGAAGCGTCCGCAAACGCGGGAACGCATACTCCGGCAGGTTCGAAAACCGTTTGGGAAACGCCATTGCTGCCTCATCTCGGGATCATCGCGCCCCGTTCCCGGCAACGTTAGCCATATCCTGCGGTGGCGTCCAGAAAAACCCATATGGGCATTGGGCTTGGGCGGTGCAGTTGTGGCTTTTTGGCCCGTATCAGGCCAGCGCGCGCGATGCGGCCATGCCAAGCCGCAGCAAGCGGTCTTCTTGCCCCGGCCCGGCCATGAAGGATACCCCGCAGGATGGTTGCGAGGTGGGCAGCGTCAGCACGCATTGATCCATCAGATTGCCGATGCGGGTGTTGCGCAGGGCCAGCAGGTTTTCGGTGACATAGTGGTCATGCTCGACCATCAGCCGATGGGCATCCGGTGGCAGGATGGGCGAAGTGGGCAGCAGGACCGCATCGTAACCGGCGGTTTTGTCGGCCCAGATTTGCCGCAAAACGTGCAGCCGACGCCACCCGGCCACATAGTCGGCGGCCTTGATCGTGGCCCCGGCGCGAAAGCGTTCCAGAATGCGTGGAAACATCTTTTCGGGGGCGGATTCAAGGGTTGGGCCCCAGATGCCATAGGCCTCGGTGGTGAACAGCACGCCTGCCAGTGCCATCGCCTCGGTCACTTCGGGGATTTTCACATGCGACAGGGTGGCCCCGGCGCGGGTCAGGCGGGTCAGCGCGTCTTCGAACCCCAAGGCGGGGCGGGCGCGCAAATCTTCCAGCGCCAAGGTGTCCAGCACCAGCAGGCGCGCGCCGTGCAGGCTGGTGCCGCCCAGATCGGCGGGGGGGCGGCCCTCCAGCGCGGCCAACAGCAAGGCGCAATCTTCGACCGAATGGGCGAGGGGGCCAACGGTGTCGAATTTCTCGCACAGCGGCACGATGCCGGTCAGGGGCAGGCGGCCCGAGGTGGTTTTCAGGCCGACCAGATCATTCCACGCCGCCGGAATCCGCACCGAGCCGCCAGTATCGGACCCGATCGCAGCCGGGGCCAGTCCGTAGGCGACCGAGGTTGCGGCACCAGAGGAAGACCCACCCGCGACGGCGGCTTCGTTGTTGATACAGGGCGATGTGGCGGTAATGGGGTTCAGGCCCAACCCCGAAAAGGCCAGTTCCGACATATGGGTTTTGCCAAGGCAAACAAGGCCTTCGCGGGTGGCGGTTTGCAGGACGGCGGCGTCTTGGGCGGGGGTGCGGCCTTTGAGCAAGGCAGACCCGGCTTCGGTTGGCGTGCCTGCGGTGTCGAACAGATCTTTCCAGCTGATCGGCACGCCGTCGAGCAGACCCCGGCGCAGGCCGGATTTGGCGCGGGCGGCTGACCCCATCGCCTCGGCCCTTGCGCGGGTCGGGGTGGCGCGGGCATAGATGCGGTCGGACAGCGGATGGATGGCGATTTTCTCAAGGAAAAACTCGGTCAGTTCCACCGGGTTGATCGCGCCTTTGCCGATGGCACGGCCCAGATCGGCGGCGGTCATGTTGGACCAGGTTTTGCTCATGTCGGCCTCCGTTTTCGGCAGCCTAAAGCGGATCGGGGTCAGAAGGAATCGAAAACCGCCGTCTTTCACCGCGCTCTGACGCGTTTTTCGATGCCCCATTTTTGCGGCACCTGAACCGCTTCAGCGGCACTGCGGCGCATGGACAATCCCGACAACCGGGCCATATTTGGCGGCATGGAAAAAGATGCTGACATTGTGATCGTGGGCGGTGGGCTGAATGGTCCGGCTTTGGCATTGGCGCTGGCGCAGGCAGGGCTGCGGGTGGTGGTGGTTGACGCGCGACAGGCCAGCGCACGGGCAGAAGTGGGGTTTGACGGGCGCGCCTATGCGTTGGCAATCGCGTCGAAACGGCTGTTAGAGGTGATTGGGGTCTGGCCTGCCTTGGCCGACAAGGTGCAACCGATCCTGAAGATCAAGGCCAGTGACGGGGTGGTGGGTCGGGGGCCAGCGCCGTTTTTCCTGACCTTCGATGCGGCGGAACTGGAAGAGGGCCCGATGGGGTTCATGGCCGAGGACCGGCATCTGTACGCGGCGTTTCTGGGCGCGATGCAGGTGGCAGGGGTGACGCTGATTTCCGGCGAAACCGTTGTGGCGCAAGAGGTTGGCGCGCAAAGTGTGGTGGTGACACTGGCTTCGGGGCGGCGAATTTCGGCGCGGGTTCTGGTCGGGTGCGATGGGCGAAGCTCGGGCGTGGCGGTTCGGGCGGGGATTGCGCGGACGGGGTGGGGCTATGGGCAAACCGCGCTGGTGACGGCGATTGCGCATGAGTTTGACCACGGCGGCGTGGCGCAGCAGTATTTCATGCCTTCGGGGCCGCTGGCAATTTTGCCGCTGCCGGGGGGGCATCGCAGTTCGATTGTCTGGAGCGAGACAGACGCGCAGGCGGCGGCGATTCAGGGGCTGTCGGATGCCGACTATCTGGAGGCGTTGCGGCCCCGGTTCGGTACGTTTCTGGGGGAGATTTCGCTGGCAGGGGAGCGGTTTACCTATCCGTTGTCCTTGACACTGGCGAACAGCTTTGTCGCCCCGCGCGTGGCTTTGGTGGGGGATGCGGCGCATGGCGTGCATCCGATTGCGGGGCAGGGGTTGAACCTTGGGCTGCGCGATGTGGGCGCGCTGGCGCAGGTGTTGGTTGAGGCCACGCGGCGCGGTGAGGATATTGGCGCGGTGGATGTGCTGGAGCGGTATCAGACCTGGCGGCGGTTTGACAGCACCGCGCTGGCGCTGGGGATGGACGGGGTGAACCGGTTGTTCTCAAACGACAATCCGGTCTTGCGGTTGGGCCGGGATTTGGGGCTGGGGCTGGTCAGCGCGGTGCCCGGACTGCGCCGCCGCTTCATGCGGCAGGCGGCGGGGTTGTCGGGCGAGGTGCCGAAATTGTTGGCGGGGCGGGCGATTTAAGGGCGCGCGCCGCGCCCTACTCCACCTGTCGCGCCTCGCTCACCAGCATGATCGGGATGCCGTCGCGGACTGGGAAGGCCAGATGTGCGGGCTTTGAGATCAGTTCTTGCGCCTCGGCGTCATAGGACAGGGTGGCTTGGGTGACGGGGCAGACCAACGCCTCCAGCATGCGGCGGTCAAAGGTGTTGGTCATTGCAGCACCTCTTGGCCATCGCCCGAACGCAGGGCGAATTCGATCAGGGTCACAAGGGTTTCGCGCCGGGTGATCAGCGACGGCGCCTCAAGCAACGCCTGTTTGTCTTCGGGTGAGAAGGGCAGCAGCATCGACAGCGAGTTGATCAGCAGTTCGGGGTCGGCGTCTTTCAGCCCTGACCACTCGGCGCCCATGTTCTTGGCGCTGAAAAACCGTGCCAGCAGGGCAAAGAACGCCGGGCGGTTGAACCCTTTGTCTTCTTCATCGCCGCCAAGGTCGCGGCCAAAGCTGGACCAATCGACACGGGCGCGGCGGTAGGGTGAAAAGCCCTGCACTTCATCGCGCAGCCGAAACCGCGCAATGCCGGTGAGGGTGATCATATAGCGACCATCCTCGGTTTCCGAAAACCCGGTCAGACGGCCCGCACAGCCGATGGCGGACAGGCGTTTTTCCCCGGATGGGCTTTCACGCGGTTGGATCATGCCGATCAGCCGTGTCGACGTTTTCATGCAGTCTTCCAGCAGCGCCAGATAGCGCGGCTCAAAGATATTCAACGGCAGACGCGCGCGCGGCAGCAGCAGCGCACCCGGAAGCGGGAAGACCGGAAGGATGTCAGGCAAGTCGGAAATGTTCATCATGCCCTGTAAGCTAGGTCGCAAGTTGCGTTAGGCAAAGATCATGGATGACAGACGGCGACGGCCTGCCAACACGATGGGATCTTGCGGTTTCAGCGCGTCGAAGATGGTGAAAAGCTGGGTACGGGCGGCGTTGTTGTTCCAGTCACGGTCCAGCTTGAACAGGTCGAGCAGGGTGTTCACGGCCTCATCAACCTTGCCATTGGCGTATTGCGCGGTGGCCAGATCGAACAACAGTTGCGGGTTTTTCGGATCTTTGGCGACGGCGGCGCTGAGGTCCGCCTCTGGCCCCGCACTGGCGGCTTGGCGGGCAAGGTCCAGCATGGCGCGGGTGCTGTCGACTTCCTTGGCCTTGGCCAAGGCACCGGGGGCGGTGGTGATCAACGTTTCGGCAAGGTCCAGATCGCCAAGGCCCAGATGCGCGCGGATGAGGCCCGCATAGGCTTGGGCGTTTTCCGGTTCTTCTTCCAAAATGGCGGTGAAGGTTTCCACAGCATCGGTGAACTCGCCGTCGGTCAGCATGGTTTCGGCGGCCTCGATCGCGTCGGCCAGACCGTTGTCGGGTTCCGGGCCAAGGCCTGCCATGTGATCGACAAAGCGCTTGAGTTCGGATGGGGCGACGGCACCTTGAAAGCCATCGACCGGCTGGCCCTTGAAAAAGGCGTAGACGGTGGGAATGGACTGGATGCGCAACTGTGCGGCCAAAGCCTGATTTTGATCGACGTTGATCTTGACCATGCGGACGCGGCCTTTGGCGGCAGTGACGGCGGCCTCCAGCGCTGGGCCGAGGGTTTTGCAAGGGCCGCACCACGGAGCCCAGAAGTCGACGATGACCGGAATGGTCTGCGACGGTTCGATCACATCGGCCATGAAACTGGCCTCTGTGCCGTCCTTGATCAGATCGGCGGGGATCGCGGCGGCAGGCGTGGCAGGTTTGTCGGTGATGCCGAACATGGGGACCTCATCAAGCAATGGCTTTGTGCATATATGGGCGCGGGCGCGGCGAAGGTGAAGGGGGTATCAATGGGTTTACACGCAGAGTGCGACGGGTCAGGTTTCGGGATGGATCACAGGAGGCCCCGATGCCCACAGTTCTGACCTTTGGCGACAGCAACACCCATGGCACGCCGCCGATCATTGACCGCTCCGTTTACGCGCGGTTTGGGGCCGATGTGCGATGGCCTGTACGGATGGCACGGGATCTGGGCTGGGATCTGATCGAGGAGGGTTTGCCGGGGCGCACGGCGCAGTTCAATGATCCGATCATGGGGCCGCATATGAACGGGCAGGCGGGGTTGCGAATGGCGCTGGAAAGCCACGGGCCCATCGATCTGTTGGTGATCATGCTGGGGACCAATGACGTCAAGGCGCGGTTTTCTGCGACGCCCGAGGGGGTGACGGGCGGCATTGCGTCGCTTTTGGACATCGCGCAAGGGGCAGAGATGCAGACCCGGCACGGCGGGTTTCAAGTGCTGCTGATCTGCCCGCCGCCGGTGGTGGAGGTGGGGCCGATCAAGGCGGAATTCTACGGTGGTGCGGTGCGCTCGCAGGCACTGCCGCCTTTGTATGCAGCGCTGGCTGCGGCACGGGGCTGTGGGTTTTTGGATGCAGGGCGGGTGATCGCCGTCAGTCCGCTGGACGGCGTGCATTTCGATGAGGCAGCCCATGGGGTGCTTGCGGCGGCAGTGGCGGCGGCGGTGCGCAGGATGGTCTGAGGGCCGGGTCGGTCACGTCCTGCCGCTGCGTTGTTCGTTGGGCAAAGGCTCAGACGGTCAGATCGGACCAGCCGCACAATGCGGCCAGACGCTCCGGCGGGTGATCCACGCCCACGGCCATGTTGGCGCGGAAATCGGCCGAAGTCATGTCGCGCCAGCGGTTGCGGTAAAGGTGCAGGCCGGATCGGCTGATCTTGATGATCGGGGTGCGCAGGGGCAGGCAGGCCCGCCATTTGCGGCGCATGAACTGATAGCATTCGGCGAAATCACCCTTCAACGCCTCGTGGTAGCGGTCGTTGTGGATCGTGGGGATTGCTCCCGCATAGGCGTGCAAGCCGCGCGCGCGGGCGGTCTGCACGATGTCGGTGCCGTACATGTGCCAGCCGGGCGCGGTGTCGTCGAATCTGATGCCTGCGTCGCGGCGCAGCACGATCAGCAACTCGTCATAAGATTGCACGCGGGTCGGCTGCATCGGCACGCGGCCAACGATCTGGCCGATGGACGAGGACCAGACCGGGCCGATGTGGCTGTGGTTCAGCCCGACGCCGAAAGCCCCGAACAGCGCCCAGTTGGGATCGGCGGCTTCGACCTCGGCAAGGCGGGCGGCAAGGGCGGTTTCCCAGCCGTGGGGCAGGTAGACGTCGTGATGGGCAAAGACCACAATCGGCGCGGTGGTGGCGTCCAGCGCGCGGTTGTAGGCGATGGCGGCGCTGGGCGCGTTGCGTTCAAGGTGCAGCGGGGTGCCGGATTGGAACAGCGGGGAACGCGCGAGGTTCGCGTT
This sequence comes from Pseudorhodobacter antarcticus, assembly GCA_945860375.1. Next base: position 145,566 of record CAMAQR010000001.1, on the reverse strand, counting down.
CAGGATGGCATCATTGTTGCTGGCGCAGGCGACGGTGAAATCCATCATATCCTCGGGAGTTGGGCGAACAGGGCCTGCAGTTTGGCGGCTTCGGTGTCGATATCATGCCGTTGCTGGACGCGGATGCGGGCGGCTTGGCCCATCTGGGTGAGGGTATCTTGCGGTGTGGCGGCGAGGGTTTCGATGGCCGTTGCAAGGGCTTGCGCGTCGCCTGCGGGCACCAACCAGCCGCAATCCGGCGTCACCAGTTCGGGGATACCCGCGATCGTGGTGGCGATGATTGGGCGGGTGGCGGCCATCGCCTCCATGATCACCACGGGCAGGCCTTCGGCGAAAGAGGGCAGGATCAGCGCGGTGGCGTTGTGCAGGGCGGCGCGAACGCCTGCCTCGGATTGCCAACCGGTGAGGGTGATGTTTTGGGTCAGACCATGCCCTGCGATGGCGGCCTCGATCTGAGGGCGCAACTCGCCGTCGCCGACAAGGGTCAGGTGCAGATAGGGCAGGGTTTTGCTGGCGAGGGCCACAGCCTCGACCAGCAGGGCAAAGCCCTTTTGGCTAGAAAGGCGGCCGATGGCGACCAGTTGCAGGGTGGGTGGCAAGGGTGCCGCCGTGAACAGGGCGGGTTCGATGCCGCAGTGGACAACGTGGATTTTGGGCCAGTTTGCGGGCGGGGTCCAGCGGCAAAGCTGGCTGCGGCCAAAGCTGCTGATCGCCACGGCAAAGGCGGCGTTGTGCAGTTTCAGGTCAAGGGCCAGCGCATGGGGGGCGTCAAATTCCTCGGGGCCATGGGTGGTGAAGCTGTAGGTCGGGCCGCCCAAAGCATGGGCCAGCATGGCGACCGTGGTGGAATTGGTGCCGAAATGGGCGTGGATGTGGGTCAGACCAAGCGTGCGGCTGCGGGCGGCGATATAGGCGGCCTCGATCAGGTAGATCATGTGGCGCGCGCGACCGCCGGTGCCGGGGGTGCCGCCTGCGCCGCGACTGCCGCAACGCAGGGCGAGGCGCAGGGCGGTCAGGCTTTGCGCCGGGTGACGGACCAGCCAGTTCAGGGCGGCGGGGGCCAAGCGTTTCAGCCCGGTGTTCAGGACGTGTTCGGTCGCGGCGTCTTCGGCCAGATCGGCGGGATCGACCAGTGCCGCGCGGTCGGATCGCATGGCAAAGCGATGCACCGACGCACCCGCCCGCTCCAACGCGCGGATTTCGCGCCGGATAAAGCTGTGCGAGGCGCGCGGGTAGGTGTTGACGAGATAGCCGAGTTTCACGCGGTCACCCTGTAAAGATGCCTGCTTTTAGCCAAAGGATGGGGCAAGAGTAAGCCATAAGCGGGGCGGCGCGCGGGCGATTGACGCGATGCGGGCCTTGCGCCTAGGGTCCGCGCAGCCAGAAGGGGCCGTTCATGCCGCAAGCCGACTCTCAGCCGACCATGGGGCTCTTCGCACGGGCGCTGCAGGGGTCGGCGTTTACGGCGGGGTCGTATGCTTTCATGCAGGTGGTGCGGCTGGCGACCAACCTTGTGTTGACGCGGTTGCTGTTCCCCGAGGCGTTTGGGGTGATGGTTTTGGTGTCGGTTGTGCTGGTGGGTCTGGCGATGTTTTCCGATGTGGGCATCGGCCCGGCCATCAGCCAGCACCCGCGCGGCGACGATGCGGCGCTTTTGGACACAGCCTTTACGATCAATGTGGTGCGGGGTGGTGTGTTGTGGGTGCTGACCTGCGCTTTGGCCTTTCCGGTTTCGGTGTTTTACAACGCCCCCGAGTTGGCGTCATTGCTGCCTGCGGCGGGACTGACCTTGTTGATTTCAGGGTTCAATCCCACGCGGATCGATACGGCGAACCGGCATTTGCTGTTGGGGCGGGTGACGGCGCTGGACCTCGGCGCGCAGATCATTGGCAATGGGGCGATCATCGCGCTGGCCTTTGCGCTGCAGTCGGTCTGGGCGCTGGTGCTGGGGGCGATCGTGGGGTCGGCGGCGAAGGTGATCATCATGCGGGTCTGGCTGCCGGGGCCTGCGAACCGGTTGCGCTGGGATGCCGAGGCGGGGCGAGATTTGATCCATTTCGGCAAATGGATCTTTTTGTCCACCGCCTGTGGGTTTTTGCTGTCGCAGGGGGATAAGGCGATTTTCGGGGCTTATCTGAGCCTTGAAGAGTTGGGGATTTACAACATCGGTTACTTTTTGGCCGCGTTCCCGGTGCTGCTGGCCGGTGCGGTGGTGGGGCGGATCATGATTCCGCTGTACCGCGACCATCACCCGGCAGCGACGGCTGCGAATTTCGCCAAGATGCGGCGGCTGCGGTTTGGGGTTTCGTTCGGGACGCTGGTGTTGCTGGCGGTGCTGGCGCTGGTGGGGGTGCCGTTGGTGGGGGTGATGTACGACGCGCGCTATCAGGCGGCGGGACTGATTGTGGTGGCGATTGCCTGCGTGCAGATGCCGGGCGTGATTGGCATGACCTATGACCAGTCGGCGCTGGCGGCAGGGGACAGCCGCAGCTATTTCGCGCTGATGGCGCTGAAAGCCACGGTGCAGACGGTGGCGTTTCTGGTCGGTGTGCGGCTGGCGGGGCTGGAGGGCGCGTTGCTGGCGCAAGGGGCAGCTTTGCTGGCGCTGCATCCGGCGACTGTGGTGCTGGCGCGCAAGCATCGGGCTTGGGACGGCTTGCATGACGCGGTGTTCTTTGCGCTGGCCTTTGGGTTGGCGGCGCTGGCAATTTGGGTGAATGCGGGCGTGCTGCTGCCATGATCCGGTCTGGGTCCGGCCCCAAAGTTGCGCTAGTCTTACGCAAGAAGCAGCGGTGAGAGTTGGACCTGACGCCATGAAGATTGAACAGACTGCGCTGGAAGGCGTGCTGATTTTGACGCCGCAGCGGTTTGGCGATGATCGGGGTTGGTTTTGTGAGACATGGAACGCGGCCCGGCTGGCGGCTAAGGGGGTGGATGTTGCGTTTGTGCAGGACAATCATTCCCTGTCTGCCGCAGCAGGCACGCTGCGGGGGTTGCATTACCAGCGCCCGCCGCATGCGCAGGACAAGCTGGTGCGCTGCACGCGCGGGCTGATCCTGGATGTGGCAGTGGACTTTCGGGCGGGGTCGCCTTCCTTCGGGCAGTGGTTTGGGGTGGAATTATCGCCTGAAAATGGCATGCAATTGCTGGTGCCCAAAGGGTTTCTGCATGGCTTTGTGACCCGCGTGCCGGACACCGAGGTGCAGTATAAATGCAGTGATGTCTATGCCCCGGACTGCGACGGCTGCGTGCGTTGGGATGATCCTGCGATCGGGATTGACTGGGGGATTGCGGCCCCGGCGCTGTCTGGCAAGGATGCGGTGGCACCTGTGCTGGCCGATGTGGTTTCGCCATTTCAATGGGGTGCGATGTGAAGATTTTGGTGACGGGCGGGGCGGGGTTCATCGGGTCTGCCGTGGTGCTGCTGGCGGTGGCGCGCGGGCATGAGGTGGTGAACCTTGATGCGCTGACCTATGCGGCCTGTCTTGAGAATGTGGCAAGTGTGGCGGGGTCGAACCTGTATGCGTTTGAGCAGGCCGACATCCGTGACCGCGCCGCGCTGGACCGGGTGTTCAGCGCGCATCGCCCGGACGCGGTGATGCATCTGGCGGCGGAATCGCATGTGGACCGCAGCATCGACGGGCCGGGGGATTTTATCCTGACCAACATCAACGGCACTTATAACATGCTGGAGGCGGCGCGGGCCTATTGGGTGGGCGCGGGGCGGCCCGGCGGGTTCCGGTTCCATCACATCAGCACCGATGAGGTGTTTGGATCGCTGGGCGCTGTGGGCCAGTTCACCGAGGCCACGCCTTACGATCCGCGCAGCCCCTATTCGGCCAGCAAGGCGGCTAGTGACCATCTGGTGCGGGCCTGGGCGGAAACCTATGGCTTGCCAGTGCTGCTGACCAATTGTTCGAACAATTATGGGCCGTTCCACTTTCCCGAAAAGCTGGTGCCGGTAGTGATTTTGAACGCTTTGGCGGGCAAGCCGATTCCGGTTTATGGCGCGGGCCAGAACGTGCGCGACTGGCTTTATGTCGAGGATCACGCCGACGCGCTGCTGCTGGTGCTGCAAAGGGGCGCGCTGGGGCGCAGCTACAACATCGGCGGCGAGAATGAGCGGCGCAACATTGATCTGGTGCGCGTGATCTGCGGGATTCTGGACGCCAAGCGACCCAAGGCAACGCCTTATGCCGATCAGATCACCTTTGTCACGGACCGTCCCGGCCATGACGCGCGCTATGCCATTGATCCCACGCGCATCCGCGAGGAACTGGGCTGGCGGCCATCGGTGACGGTAGAACAGGGGCTGGAGTTGACGGTGCAGTGGTATCTGGACAACGAAGCGTGGTGGAGGCCGTTGAAGGCCCGCGCAGGCGTGGGTGACAGGTTGGGCAAGGCATGAAAGCGCTGGTTTTCGGTCAAACCGGGCAGGTGGCGCGGGAATTGGCGCGGCGGCTGCCTGTGGGCGTGGCGGCGACGTTTCTGGGGCGCGGGCAGGCCGATTTGGCCGAGCCGGACGCTTGTGCTGCGGCGGTGATGGCGGCGGATGCCGATGTGGTGATCAACGCGGCGGCTTGGACGGCGGTGGACAAGGCCGAGACGGAAGAAGCGGCGGCTTTGGTCGTGAACGGCGATTCTGTGGGCGCCATGGCGCGGGCTTGTGTGCTGCGCGGGCTGCCGTTTGTGCATATCTCCACCGATTATGTGTTTGATGGCGCTGGGGATTTGCCATTTGCGGTGGATCATCCGGTGGCCCCTTTGGGGGCTTATGGCCGCACCAAACTGGCCGGAGAGCAGGCGGTGCAGGCGGCGGGCGGGCGGTTTGTGATCCTGCGCACCTCTTGGGTGGTGTCGGCGCATGGTGCAAATTTTGTGAAAACGATGCTGCGTTTGGGGGCCGAACGCGACAGTCTGAACGTGGTGGCCGATCAGGTCGGCGGGCCAACGCCAGCGGCGGATATTGCCGATGCGGTCTGGGCCATTGCGGCGGGACTGCGGGCCGGGGTGCCGGGCGGCGTGGCGCATTTCGCGGGCACGCCGGATGTGTCCTGGGCCGATTTCGCGCGGGCAATCATGGCGCAGGCCGGGTTGGCCTGTGAGATCCTTGATATTCCCAGCGCGGCCTATCCGACGCCTGCCAAGCGGCCCCTGAATTCGCGGCTTGATTGCAGCGGCTTGGCGGCGTTTGGTGTGGTGCGCCCGGATTGGCGACTTGGTTTGGACCGTATTTTACAGGAGTTGCGGGCATGAAACGCAAAGGGATCATTCTGGCGGGTGGGTCGGGCACCCGGCTTTGGCCGATCACCATGGGCGTGTCAAAGCAGCTTTTGCCGATCTATGACAAGCCGATGATCTACTATCCGCTGTCGGTGCTGCTGCTGGGCGGCGTGCGCGAGATCGCCATCATCACGACGCCCGAGGATCGGGTGCAGTTCATGCGGCTTTTGGGCGACGGCAGCCAATGGGGCATTGCGCTGACCTATATCGTGCAGCCCAACCCGGACGGTTTGGCACAGGCCTACCTGCTGGCGCGGGATTTTCTGGCGGGGGCGCCAAGCGTGCTGGTTTTGGGGGACAACATCTTCTTTGGTCATGGGTTGCCGGAAATGCTGGCCTCGGCGGACGCCCGGACGCAGGGCGGCACGGTGTTTGGCTATCGCGTCGCCGATCCCGAACGCTATGGCGTGGTGGATTTCGAAGCCGATGGCACGGTGCGGGCGATCATCGAGAAGCCAGAGGTGCCGCCTTCAAATTTCGCAGTGACGGGGCTTTATTATCTGGACGGGCGCGCGCCGGATTTGGCGATGCGGATCAAGCCGTCGCCCCGTGGCGAGTTGGAGATCGCCGATCTGCTGGAAATCTACCGGGCCGAAGGCAGTTTGTCGGTGGAAAAGATGGGGCGCGGTTTTGCGTGGCTGGACACCGGCACCCATGGCAGCCTGCTCGACGCGGGCAATTTTGTGCGCACGCTGCAAGCGCGGCAGGGTTTGCAGGTGGGCTGCCCGGATGAGGTTGCTTACCGGCTGGGCTGGATCAGCAAGGATCAACTGTCGATGCGGGCCGAGGTTTTCCGAAAGAACGATTATGGTCGGTATTTGGCCAGTATTGTTTCCGAATAAGCAGCAATATAACAGTCATTTGCATCCTATGATTGAATTTGCGAAAGTTTAGGAAAGTCTTTTGTATTTTCCGCTGGCATTGTTTCGAATTCGTGCAAAGAATTGATGCAGATTGGGTCTAAGGTGCGATGCTGATTGGATTGATGATATGGGCAGTGATTTGGGGGGGCTGGCGGGCGTCGCTTGGTCGCTTGGTCAAAGCCATGAGCTGATGCAGGTCTTGGCCGCCTATCCGGTCGGCGGGATTTTGGCCGTGTTGGCGTTGTTGCTCCTGACCAGCCTGCGCTCTGGTCCGCGGCAATCCAACCTTTTGCTGCAGGACTGACCCAGAGCCCCTTTAGGTATTGAAAAAGAAACAGTAATTCCGGCCACAGATCGCCGTTGCGATCAGACGCTGATCCCGGTGTTGCGTCCGCTGTCGGTCCTTGTTCAAACACCGGGCCGAATCGTTGCGTTCTCACGATGCCAGAGTGTCGGCATGGCCACAATCACCGATTGCAAGCTCTGCAAATGCGGTAGGATTGGGGCGAGTTTCCGCGCGAAATCGTGGTAAATCAGTCAGAATTGCGGCCCAATCAAGGCGATTGCTGTCGCCAAGCCACCCCATAACCGCGTAAAATGCGCGGTAGGGGCGTATCTGCTGAGTGCGACATATGTACTTTTTCATGAACGAAAGACTCCTGGATTCCGGGAGACTGGTTTGCCATGCTGAAACTGCTGCCGTTGAGGCGACGTTTCTGCAGGGCCTTATTGTTGTCGGGTGACTGACAATGACCATCAGCTTTCCAGAGTTCAATGCAGGGCTGTCCACGCCCGCAGAACCGGCCTTGGCGCCCGGTCAGATGGCAATTGCCCCGATTGCGCAAGCCTTGCCCCAGCGCAAGGGGCCTTATCGGCACTTTTTCAAGCGCTTCCTTGACGTCGCGACCATTGTGATGGCAGCCCCGGTTGTGGTTCCCGTGGTGCTGGCGCTTGCGATTGCGGTGGCGCGGGATGGCGGGCGCCCTTTCTACACGCAGATGCGGGTGGGCAAGGGTGGCCGGCGGTTCAAGATGTGGAAGCTGCGATCCATGGTCTGCGATGCGGATGCGCGGATGGAGGACTATCTGGCGTCGAACCCGCAGGCGCGGATGGAGTGGGACAGCACGCAAAAGCTGAAATCTGATCCCCGGATCACGCGGTTGGGCCAGTTCCTGCGCAAATCTTCGATGGATGAACTGCCGCAGTTGTGGAACGTTCTTGTCGGCGAGATGAGCCTTGTTGGCCCGCGCCCGATGATGATCAATCAACAGCATATGTATCCGGGGTCGGCCTATTATACGCTGCGTCCGGGGATCACTGGTTATTGGCAGACCGCAGGCCGCAACCGCACCACCTTTGAGGCGCGGGCAGAATATGACACGGCCTATGATGCCGATTTGTCGCTGGCGACCGACATGCGTGTTCTGGTGGCGACCATGGGCGTGGTGGTGAAAGCGACCGGCTACTGATCGGCAAGAAAGGTCCGCGCCAGTTGGGCGTGGGCCTTTTGTTGCGCCGTGCTGAGTCAGCTGCCGATCATTGATGCCGTGATCACCAGCACAAGCGTGGTCACAACCGCCATCACCACATAGCGCGGCAAGCCCAGAATGGACTTGGTCGGATCGTCGATCAGGCGCAGTGCTGCGTTGCCAAAGCGACCCTTGGGCGCGCGGATTTCGGGAATACAGACGACGGGTTGCAAATCAAGCTGGCGTTGCATCTGCGCTGCGGTGCGCACCACCGGCTTGGCCAGATCAAGCAGGAAGGCCAGCACCAGCGCGCCCAGAAGGCTGACGACTGATCCGGCGATGGCTGTCTTGCGGCCGCCGCTGCCCATTGAAAACTCGGGTGTGATCGCGCGCTCCAACAGGGTGAAACGTTCGGCTTGCTGACGTTCGGCGAGGCGTTGGGTGGTTTCCGCCTCGGCCATACGCTGCGTGATGACCTCGTATTGATCCTGCAACTGCTGCAATTGGCGGTCATAGCCTGACAGCACGCGTTCGACCTCGGGCGTGTTGGCGAGGGCAGCTTGCACCGCATCGCGCCGCGCGGTGATCGACGCCGTTTGCGCGTCCAGCACATCCAGTTTGGCGGCAATGTCTTCCAACTGCCGGCGGTCGGTTTCGCGCAGGGTTGTTTTGGCCTCGATCACCGCTTTTTCGCCCTTCAGCGTGGCGCGGTCCTGATCGACGCGGCGCAGGTCGGTGTCCAGCCCGGCCAATTCATCCCGGCGGGCGTCGCGCAGCGTTGGCATGGCATCGGCATTGGCGTTTTTGTAACTGGCAATGTCACCCTCCAGCGCGGTGATGGCAGCCCAGATGCGGGACTCTTCCTCTTTGAAAAACGCCACATTCTGGGCGGCGCGGTCGCGTTGGCCCGATGCGCTTTGGTCCAGAATGCCTTGGGCGAAATCATTGGCGACGCGGGCGGCCAGTTCGGGGTCGCCAAGACGTGCGAAGATGAGGATTGCGGAAATAGTGCGGCTTTGGCCGAAAGCCTGACCCGAAGCACTGTCCACCGCCGTAAAGGCGACGGCTTTGCGCAGCAGCAGGATTTTCTTGTCGATCGGCAGATCGGGCAGGTCGGCAAAAAGACCATGGCGCTCGATCATCGCCGTCAGGTTTTCGCGGGTGGTCAGGCGCTGTTCTATGGTTTGCAGCACCTGTGCCGCACCGCCGGATGCTTCTGGGGTGCCAGCGTTCGCCTCTGTCACCGAAGACGCCTCGATCTGGATCACCGCGGCGGTTTCATACACATCTGGCAGCGATTTGGCGTAGATCGCCGATACCAGCATACCCAGAACGGTGAGGCCGATGATCAACCAGCGGCGGCGCAAGATCAGGCTGATCAGTTCTTCGATGGATTGAATCTGTCCCATGTCGCGCGATCAGCCTTTGGCATAGCGGTAGCGGCCCGCAGAAAAATCCTGCGCGCGGTTCAGAACGACGCCCATCAGAGGAATGCGGCCGTCGAGCATGCGTTCGCAGGCGCGGATTTCGTCAGGCGAGGTTTTGGTGCCGTCTGTCACCAGCAAAACCGCGTCGACACAGGGGGCGATGGCCAGCACGTCGTCATTCACAAGGGCGGGCGGCAGATCGTAGATGACGACTTCGGGGTCAAGCTGTTCCATCATCGCGGACAGGGCAGCGACGGTATCGGGGTCGTGCAGCGTCTCCGATGCCTTTTCCACCGGCGTGCTGTTCAGACCCAAGGCAAGGGTGCGGCCGTGGCGATGAAAGATCGATTCCAGCGGCTGTTCGCCCGACAGAAATTCGGCGAGCGCATGGTCTTCGCGGATGCCAAGGATGCGGGCCAGTTCGGGGCGGCGCAGATCAAGGTCAATCAGCGCGGTGCGGCTGGAAGGACGGCGGGCCAAGGACAGCGCCAGATTGGCGGCAACAAACGACTTGCCACAGCCATGGGTGGGCGAGGTGACGGCGATGCGTTTCCAGCCTTTTTCCGTCAAACCATGCAGCAACCGGGTGCGTAAAATGTCAAAAGCGGTGGCGGCGGGGTGGTCGCTGACCTCTAGAAACAGGCCGTTCTGGGTCAGGATGGCGGGCGACAAGGTGACGGGACGCAGTGATTCCCATACCTTGACTGGATTGACATAAGAGGTTTGCAGCGGGGCCTGAAAGATTTCGCGTCCCGTCGCAAGATCAAGCGTCACCGGCGGGGCCGCGGTCTGGTGGCCCGACCGGAACAGCGAAATTCCGGTTCCAAGCCTGTCTTGGCGGACCCCGGGTTTGTCGGCTGGCATGGCAGCAAACTCCACATCTACGGGGCCACGCGGCCGCGACATCAAAATCGTGTGTCTGGACATCCGAAGGCCGGGCTCCTGCTTCAGCGCGGCAAACCTGCCGCAACTGTTCAACCAAGGCCTGCCTTGCGGCAAGCGCGACGCCAATCGCGTCTGAGGTTGCTTTGGGATGAAAGGCCCACAGCGCGCCAAGATTCGACCGGGCCCCCGCCCAGAGGCTTTTTCAATAGCAGAGAAGTGCGTAAATTGAAAGGCTTCCGGCTGCGCCGCACCCATGGTCAAGCAGAGCCGAACTGCTTAGTGTGGCAGAAATGAAGAAGATGCGAGCCATGACGGATGCCCGAGCCGGTGATTGACGCAGTGGTGATTGGCCGCAACGAGGGCGCGCGGTTGCTGGTCTGTCTTGCGTCGTTGCAGGGCTGCGTGCGGCGGCTGGTCTACGTGGACTCGGGGTCAACCGATGGGTCGGTCGCGGCGGCGCGGGCGATGGGCGCTGTGGTCGTGGCGTTGGACGTGACGCAGCCCTTCACGGCGGCGCGGGCGCGCAATGCCGGGTTGGCAATTCTGGACGCACCCGATTTCGTGCAGATGGTGGATGGTGATTGCGAAGTGGTGGCCGGCTGGATGGACGCTGCCTTGGCCGCGTTTGCGGCGCATCCTGCGGCGGTCGTGGTCTGCGGGCGTCGGCGTGAGCGGTTTCCTCAGGCGTCAGTCTACAACCGGTTGGCGGATTTGGAGTGGGATCGGCCGGTGGGGCCGGCGCTGGCCTGCGGGGGGGATGCGCTGATGCGGTTTGCGGCGGTGCAGGCAGTGGGCGGCTACCGCGCCGATCTGATCGCGGGCGAGGAGCCAGAGCTGTGCCTGCGCCTGCGCGCGGCGGGTGGTGAGGTCTGGCGGATTGCAGCCGAGATGACCTTGCACGATGCGGCAATGCTGCGCTTTGGTCAGTGGTGGCGGCGGACGGTGCGGGCAGGGCATGCCTTTGCCGAAGGCGCGGCACTGCACGGGTTTGCGCATTGGGGCACAGAGGTGCGGCGCGCGATGATCTGGGGGGGGATATTGCCCTTTGTGGTCGCGGTCGCGGGTTTGATGCACCCTTTGGGATGGCTTTTGGCACTGATCTACCCCGCGCAGTTGCTGCGACTGGCGCGGCGCGGCGGGCTGGTTTGGGCTTGGTTTTCGCTGATCGGCAAGGTCGCCGAGGCGCGCGGGGTGCTGGGTTACTGGTTTGATCGCGCGCGCGGTCGCAGGCGCGGGTTGATCGAGTATAAATAGTCAGCCCTTGCGCAGTTTGATCGCAGCCCCGATCTGCCCCGGCAGAATCGCCGCGCAGGCAAGATAGCGGGGGATCAGCCGACGGGGGCTGGAAAGCGCGCGCCAAAGCCATTCCATCGCGATGGCCCGCACCCAAGCCGGGGCGCGGGTCTGGTTTCCGGCGATGAAGTCCACACCGGCTCCGATGGATGCAAAGCCGACATTGGGGGCCAATGTGCGGCCACGGGCGGCGAAGGCCTCTTGTTTGGGCGCGCCAAGGGCTACGAAGCACAGGCCGATCTGGCGCGCGGAAAGCTCTTGCAGAATGTTGGCGGCCTCGGCTCCGTCAGGGTCAAATCCCATGGCGGGGGCGTGGCGCATGGCGATGAAGAGGCCGGGACTGTCGGTCATCATCCGGGTGGCGGCGGCCTTTAGCGCCGCCTCGGTGCTGCCCACGATGGCCACCGAAACCCCGGCATCTGCTGCGGCGCGCGCCAAGGGCATCACCATGTCAGACCCGGGCACCAACGACACCGGGCGACGCGCCAGTCGCGACAGCCAGACGATGGGGTTGCCATCTGCCACCACCAGATCCTGCGCGGCATAGGCGGTGCGGAAGGCGGCCGAGGTTTGCAGTTTCACCAGATGGTCAAGGTTGATCGTGGCCAAAGCAAAGCCCTGCCGCGCCTTCAATCGTGCCGACACAGCCGCCAGAAGCGCAGCCGCGTCGACGATGTTGACCGATAGTGTGGTGGACCCGAATTTGAACTGCACGCGGCACCTTTTTCCTGGATGCACCTTGTTAGCATGGCTTGCGCAAAGCGGTGAGGGGCTGTTTTTGCGCAACGGGAACACTCTGTTTCGTGCGGGAAGCCCGGAAAACGTTGCCAGAAGCAGGGCGGTGGATTAGGCCGCAGCTATGACCACATCTGCGGCGCCGCATCGCCAAGCCATCGACCTTGCCCGCTTTATCGCGTCCTTTGGCGTGGTGGTGGCGCATGCCTTTGCGATGGAGAATGACTGGGCCGGCAACCTGTCTTTGGGACTGTTTCTGATCCTGACGGCGTTTCTGGCGGTGCAGTCGGCGCTGCGGTCGGGGCGCTATCCCTTGCTGGCGCGCGCGCAAAGGCTGGTGCTGCCCTGGCTGTTCTGGTCGGCGGTGTTCCGGGTGGTGATGCTGAAAGTGTCGGACGATCCGGGCAAATGGCAGGTGCTGAGCGATCCCTATAGCCTGCTGGTCGGGTCGTCCGAGCATCTGTGGTTCCTGCCGTTCGTGATGCTGGCGATGGCGCTGGTGGACCCTGCGGCGCGGCTGATCCAAAGCCCCCGCGCGTTGGCGGTGGCTTTGGTGGGGCTGGTCGTGCTGTCGGTGCCGCTGTTCTGGGCGTTGGGGGTGCCGGGCCTGCCGGTGCCCGTGCCGCAATGGCTGTTTGCGCTGCCGGTCTATGCGCTGGGCCTGTTGCTGGGGCTGGCGCATCATCTGGGTCGGCCCGGTTGGGCAATGCTGGCGGCGATGGTGTTAAGCATTCTGGCCTTTGTGTTGTCGGACGGCGCGAAGTGGTCGTTCACGATTGTGGTGGCCGTGTTGGCGTTTGAGGCGTGCTGGCGGATGCCATTGCGCGGGCGCTGGCTGCCGTTTTTGGGGCAGGCGGCCTTCGGGATTTATCTGGTGCACCCGTTCTTTTTGCTGGTCGTCTATAAACTGTGCGGTTCTGGGGTGGACCTTGCACTGGCGGCTGTGCTGACCTTTGCGCTGTCTTGGGCGGCGGTGTTGCTTCTGCGCCGGATACCCTTCTTTGTGCGGCTGACCTGATCCGCGGCCTGTGTTAAAAGCCTGTGTATTCTAACGAAAGCGCCCCATTTTGGCCTCGCCCAACATCATCGCTTATCTGATGCTGATCATCTGGCCGCTGGTGTGCTGGCAGTTGTGGCAGCGGCTTGATCCGGCGCGGGCGCTGATCTGGACGATTTTGGGCGGCTATCTGCTGATGCCGCCGATGACGGCGCTGAACTTTCCGCTGATCCCCGATCTGGACAAGATTGCAATTCCGAACCTGATGGCCTTGATCTGCGCGGTTTGGTTGTTGAAGGACAAGATCACCTTTCTGCCGACGGGCGCGACTGGCAAAGGCCTGATCTTGCTGTTTGTTCTGGCCCCGTTTGCCACGGTTCTGACCAACGGCGACCCGCTGGAGTTCAAGCAGCTTACCGTTCAAGGCATGAAGATTTACGACTCGGTCGCGGCGGTGGCCAATCAGGCGATCGCGCTGTTGCCGTTCTTTCTGGCGCGGCGATATCTCGGCACGCCGGCGGGGACGCGGGCGGTTTTGGTGGCTTTGGTGGCGGCTGGGCTGGCCTATTCGGTGCCAATGCTGATTGAGGCGCGGTTTTCGCCGCAGATGAACGTCTGGGTCTACGGCTTTTTCCAGCACGACTTTTTTCAGACCATCCGGCAGGGTGGCTATCGCCCGGTGGTGTTCTTGCCGCACGGGCTGTGGGTGGCGTTCTTTGCGTTGATGGCGCTGTTGGCGTCCTTGGTCATGCTGCGCGAAAGCCCGGCAGAGGGGCGGCCAAAGGCGGCGCTGATCCTGATTTACCTGTTCTACATGCTGTTGGTCTGCAAAAGCGCCGGGCCTTTGGTCTATCTGGTCAGCATCTCGCCCTTGCTGATCTTTGCGCCGACGCGGGTGCAGGTGTTGGTGGCGGCTGTGATGGCGGCTTTGGTGATTGCCTATCCGATCTTGCGGGGCGCACATCTGGTGCCGCTGGACCGTATTCTGGATTTCGCCACCAGTTTCAGTCCAGACCGCGCCTATTCGTTGCAGTTCCGCATCGAGAATGAGGAAATGCTGCTGGACCGCGCGCAAGAACGGCCATGGTTTGGCTGGGGCGGTTACGGCCGCAATTTTCTGCGCGATCCGGTCACGGGCGAGATGGCGAATATCGCCGATGGCGCCTGGATCATCGTGTTGGGGATGAACGGTTGGCTGGGCTATATCGCCGAATTCGGGCTGACGGCGCTGCCGCTGCTGGCCTTGGCGCGGGAGGTTTTGGCGCGGGGAGCGGTGATTTCACGCACAACGGCGGCGCTGGCGCTGATCTTGGCGGCGAATATGGTCGATCTGCTGCCAAATGCCACGCATATCCCTTTCACTTGGCTGATGGCCGGGGCTTTGCTGGGCGAGGCAGAGCGGATGGCACGCTTGCGGCGCGATATGGCGCGAGCGGCAGAGCAGGCGCTTCAGCATTGTGGGCGACCAAAACGGACGGTGATCTGATGGAGCGGGTGGATATCGGGGTTTTTGCCCATGATGAGGCGCTGGGTATCGCCGCGATGGTGGCGCGGTTGGCGGCTCAGGACATTGCGCGGACGGATGGGGTTTCGGCGCGGATTTCGGTGCTGTGCAATGGCTGCCGGGATAACACCGTTGCGGTGGCGCAGGCAGCGGCAGCGGGTACCGACGTGCGGGTGATCGATCTGCCCCTTGGCGGCAAGTCGCGGACGTGGAACCGATTTGTGCATGATCTGTCGCGCAAGGATGCGGACGTTTTGATGTTCGTCGATGCCGATATCGAATTCCGCGATGACAGGGCGTTTGGGGAAATGCTGCGCAATCTGGGTGGATTGTGGGTGCTGAACAGTCAGCCGGTGAAGGATACCGTGGTGCGGCCAAAGGGTTTGTCGGGCAAGGACCGCTTCATCGCAGCGGCGGCTGGCGGCTTGGACAGTTGGAAAACCGCCGTCTGCGGGTCTTTCTACGCGATGCCTGCAGCGGTGGCGCGGCGGTTTCATCTGCCGATTGGCCTGCCGGTTGAGGATGGCTTTCTGCGCGCCATGGTGCTGCGTGATGCGATCACAGGCCCTGAGGACCTGAGCCGGATCAATGGGTTGGAGGGTATGTTTCACGTCTATGCATCAGAGCGGACCATCGCGGGGTTGATCCGGCATCAGGTGCGCATCGTGATCGGATCGGCGGTGAATTACGCCTGCTTTGGGGCTATAGACCGGCTGCCACTGG
Source organism: Pseudorhodobacter antarcticus (assembly GCA_945860375.1). The sequence continues at coordinate 130,387 of CAMAQR010000001.1, read as the reverse complement.
ATCAGCGCCATGCCGAACTGGCGCGGGCGGCGGCGGATGAGACTTGGGTTGCGCGCGCGATCAAGGCGCGATTGCCAGAATGGCCGGGCGGTTACATTCCGCTGCATTTCCTGACCAAGCGGCTGGCAAAAGCCGCACAAAACCCGCGTGATCTGCTGCGTCCCAAGCCGTTGGCGATCACGGTTTTGGGCTTTGGCTTTGATGCAATTGTCTATGTGCGGGCGCAATGGGCGATGTGGCGCGGCACGGGCGCGGGTTTCTGGTAAGAATTTCGCCACATTCCCCGCCATAACTGGGCCGCAATGGGGCATTACAGGGGTATTGTCATGGGATGGGTGACGTCCCATCTGTGGGGCAACCGGGTGATTTTTATGATGTGTTTTGTGGGCTTATCCTTTGGTGTTTTTGGCTAGGGATGGGGAAGGAAAAGCGGACCGATGAGTGGTGATCTGGATCTGTCAGAGATCGGCGACAGCGATATCGCCGTGGTTGGCATGGCGGCGCATCTGCCCGGTGCGGCGGACATTGGTGCCTATTGGGACAATCTTCGGCTGGGCATCTCTTCGATCCGCGTGCTGTCCGAGGCGGAATTGCTGGCCGCTGGCGAAAGTCCGGCGCATCTTCGCAAGCCGAACTATGTGCCAGCGGCGGCGGTTCTGGACCGGTTTGAACAGTTTGACGCAGATTTCTTCGGCTTTTCGCCGAAAGAGGCGGCAATCATGGACCCGCAGCATCGGCAGTTTCTTGAAGTCGCATGGGAGGCGTTGGAGAACGCAGGCCATCCGCCCGAAAATTTCAAGGGCGCGATCGGGGTTTATGCGGGCTGCGGCATGGGCAGCTATTTCTATTTCAACCTGTGCTCCAACCCCGAACTGGTCGATCAGACCGGCATGTTTCTGCTGCGCCACACCGGCAATGACAAGGATTTTCTGTCGACCCGCGTCTCGCATATCTTCGATCTGAAGGGCCCGTCGATCAACCTGCAAACCGCCTGTTCGACGTCCTTGGTGGCGGTGCATTTCGCGGCGCAGGCGTTGTTGAACGGTGAGTGCGACATGGCTTTGGCCGGGGGCGTGACGATCGAACTGCCCCATGCGCGGGGCTATCTGTTCACGCAAGGCGAGATTCTGTCGCCGGATGGCCAATGCCACGCCTTTGACCATCGCGCCCAAGGGACGGTGTTCGGGTCGGGCGCGGGGGCCGTGGTGCTGCGCCGCGCAGTGGATGCGGTGCGCGACGGCGATCACATCTGGGCGATTCTGAAAGGGTCGGCGGTCAACAACGACGGCGCGGCGAAGGCCGGGTACTTGGCGCCTTCGGTTGACGGGCAGGCAAAATGCACCGCCGAGGCGCAGGCGGTGGCCGGGGTTTCGGCGGCGGATGTGTCCTATGTGGAATGCCATGGCACCGGCACCTATCTGGGCGATCCGATTGAAGTGGCGGCGCTGACGGCGGCGTTTCGCGAAACCACCGATGCGGTGGGGTTTTGCCGGATTGGGTCGGTGAAAACCAACATCGGGCACCTGGACACCGCTGCCGGAGTGGCCAGCCTGATCAAGGTGGCGCTGTCGCTGCATCATCGGCAATTGCCGCCGAGTTTGGGCTATGAGGCCCCGAACCCATCGATTGATTTCGCCAGCAGCCCGTTTGCGGTGAATGACCGGCTGATGGAATGGGCGTCAGCGGGGCCGCGCCGGGCCGGGGTGAACAGCTTGGGTGTGGGTGGCACCAACGCGCATGTGGTGCTGCAAGAGGCTCCGGTGCGGGCGGTGTCGGAGGCCAGTCTGTGGCCGTTCCAGCCCTTGGTGCTGTCGGCGAAATCGCGTGGCGCGCTGGATGAAGGGGCAAAGCGCTTGGCGGCGCATTTGCGTGGGCATCCAGAACAGGATTTGGCCGATGTGGCCTATACTCTGAAGGAAGGTCGCCGGGCGTTTGAGCGGCGGCGGGTCTTGGTGGCCGGATCCCATGACGAAGCCGCCAGCCTGCTGGAGGGCGGCGATCCGCGCCGGGTGTTCAGCCACGATTATCTGGGTGACAACCCCGAGGTGGTGTTCATGTTCCCCGGCGGCGGCGCGCAATACGCGGGGATGGCGCGGGAGTTGTACGAAACCGAACCGGTCTTTGCCGATTGGATGGACCGCGGTCTGGCGGTGTTGCAGCCCAAGCTGGATTATGACATCCGGGCGCTGTGGTTGCCCGAGCCCGGGGCCGAGGCTGCGGCGAATGAGCGATTGAAACGGCCCTCGGAGCAGCTGCCGTTGATCATGATCATCGAATATGCACTGGCGCAGCTGTTCCAAAGTTGGGGCGTCATGCCAGCGGCTTTGGTCGGCCATTCGATGGGCGAGAATACGGCGGCCTGTCTGGCGGGGGTGATGTCGTTTGAGGATTGCATCGGACTGGTGCATCTGCGCGGCACGCTCTTTGACACGATTGCACCGGGTGGAATGCTGTCGGTGCCGCTCGATGAGGCGGCGTTGCGGCCGATGCTGACCGGTGGGCTGGACATGGCTTCGGTCAACGCGCCGGGGCTGTGCGTGGTGTCGGGGCCGGATGCGGCGTTGGATGGTCTGGCGCGGCAGTTGGCGGCGCAGGATGTCGAATGCGTGCGGGTTGCGATTGATATTGCCGCGCACAGCCGGATGCTGGAGCCGATCTTGGCGCGGTTTGGGGCGTATTTGCGCGGGATTGCGCTGCATGCGCCCAAGCTGCCGATCCTCTCGAATGCGTCGGGTGTGGCACTGACCGACGCGCAGGCGACCAACCCCGACTATTGGGTGCAGCACCTGCGCAACACGGTGAACTTTCAGGCCTGCATGGCGACGCTGATGGCGGAACCGGGGCGGGTTTATCTGGAAATGGGGCCGGGGCGGGCGCTGTCTTCGCTGGCGCAGGCGAATGGGGTGGCGTCTGGGCAGGTGATCGCGGCGCTGCGGCACCCAGAACAGAAGATGGCCGATGATATGTGGCACATCGGGGCGATTGCGCGGCTGTGGGCTTGTGGCGTGCCTGTGGATTGGGAGCCGATCTGGGCCGGCGCGCGGCGCAATCGGGTGGTGTTGCCTGCTTATGCGTTTCAGCGCAAACCGTATTTCATCGAACCGGGCAAGGTGGCGGTTGAGGCACAAGTCTTGCCAGCCCGGATTGAGAATATGGCCGATTGGGGCTGGAAACCGCATTGGCGACCCAGCAGTGCGGGCGTGGACGTGGACTCCGACCTTGCGGATGCACCTCGTCAAAGCTGGTTGATCTTTACCGATGCCGAAGGGCTGGGTGCGGCCTGTGCCGTGCGGTTGCAGGCAGCGGGGCACAGGGTCACGCTGGTGCGCGCGGGTGACGGTTTTGGGCGCGACGGTGCGGGCGGCTATGTGTTGGCACCCGACCGGGGTCGCGAAGGCTATGACCTGCTGATCCGCGATCTGGTGGCGCAGGGGCAGGCCCCGACCCGCGTCGCGCATTTCTGGCTGGCCACGGGACGCGAGACGTTCCGCCCGGGCAGCAGCTTTTTCCACCGCAACATGGAACAGGGTTTTTACAGCCTGATGTTCCTGGCTCAGGCGATGGCCGAGGAAAACCTGCCGCGCCCGATCCACATGACAGTGGTGACGACTGGGGCCGTCCAGGTGCGCACCGAGCCGCTGCGCTATCCTGAAAAGGCAACCATTCTTGGCCCGTTGCGGGTGATCCCGCGCGAGTTGCCGGGGCTGACGGTGGCCTCGCTTGACGTGGTTTTGCCAGCGGCCCGCAAGGGCTTGGAGGCGCTGGCAGGGCAGGTGCTGGAGGATTTGCTGGCGGACCCCGTGACGGGCGTTCTGGCCCTGCGCGGGGAGCGACGGTTTGAATTGGGGTTGAAACCGGTGATTCTGCCAGCGGCCAAGTTTGTGCTGTCGCAGGGCGCGCATGTGCTGATTACCGGGGGCTTTGGCGGCATTGGCCTGACCATTGCCGAAGATATGATCCGCCGCTTTGGCGCACAGATCACATTGATTGCGCGCCGGAATTTGCCAGACCGGGGAACTTGGTCGAAATATCTGGCGGCACATGACCCAACTGATCCGATCTCACGTCGTATCCTTGCGGTGCAGCGGTTGGAGGCACTGGGCGGTCAGGTTTTCGTGGCCCCGGCGGATGTCTGCAACATGGAAGACATGCGGACAGCGGTGGCGATCGGGGTGCAGCGTTTTGGTCCGGTCCGGGCGGTGATCCATGCGGCAGGGGTGGTCGATGATGGGCCGCTGATGATCAAGACCCCGGCGCAGGTCGAGGATGTGTTTGCGCCAAAGCTGCATGGCACCTTGGTGCTGGATAGGCTGTTCCCGGATGGGTCGGTTGATCTGATGGTGCTGTTTGGGTCGACCTCAACGGTGACCGGCCCTGCTGGGCAGATCGACTATGTGGCGGCGAATGAGTTCCTGAACGCTTTTGCCAAATCGCGGGCGGGGGGCCAGACGCGGGTTTTGGCGCTGAACTGGGGAATTTGGACGGGCGTTGGCATGGCCGCCGAGGCTTTGGCCGACCGCATCGGTGACAGACCGCCAGCGCCGCGCCTGCCGCTTGATCAGCCGATGCTGGACGAGGCGACCTTTGATGCCAGCGGAAACCGCGTGTTCATCGCGCGCTATGGCATCGACCGCTGGGTTCTGGACGGGCACCGCACCAAGGCGGGACAGGCCTTGATCCCGGGCACGGGCATTGTGGAAATCGCCGCCGAAGCGATGCGGACGCAGGGTGAGGTCGGGGCATTTGAGCTGTGGGACCTGTATTTTTTACGGCCCTTGGACATTGCGGAAACGGAGCTGCGTGATATTCGCGCGAGTCTGGTCCGCAGCGATGAAGGGTATGAATTTGAACTGCGCTCTGGCGTGACGGTGGCGGGCCGACAAGGATGGCAATTGCACGCACAGGCACGGATTTTGCCTGTTGCCGGGGCGGGTCGGATTGATCTGGCGGCGATAGCCTCGCGCTTGCCGGTGCCCGAACGCGGCGACGGCTTGGTCAGTCCGCAAGAGGCGCATCTGACCTTTGGACCACGTTGGCGGGTGATCCGGTCGCGGGCTTTGGCGGCGCAAGAGGGGTTGGCGACGTTAAGCCTGCCCGATGCCTTTGCTGCCGAGGCTGGGCGTTGGATTTTGCACCCGGCCCTGATGGATATGGCGACGGGCTGGGCGATGGGGCTGATCGAGGGCTACCGCCCTGATCATCTGTGGGTGCCGGTGTCATACGCGCGCCTCCGCGTGCTGCAGGGGCTGCCTGCGACCGTCGTCTCATGGGTGCGCAATGCTGGCCCGAACCGGGCAAGCGATCCAACTGCGCGCTTTGACGTGACGCTTGCCACACCGGATGGCGCGGTTTGCGTGGAAATTGAGGGATTTTCGATCCGGCGGCTGGATGGGGCCTTGGCCTTTGCCAAACCGGAAGTGCGCGAGTTGGCGTTTGACGAAGGCGCAGCCCCAAAGCCGACCTCCGCCGCCGAGGACCGGCTTTTGCACGCCTTCAGCATGGGCATCCGGCCAGACGAGGGGGCGGCAGCCTTTGCGCGTGCGGTGGCGGTGGGCGGCAGTCAGGTGATCGTGTCGTCGCTCGATCTGCCCGCCCTGATCCGCCAGACCGCCGAGGCCGAGGCCGCGCGGTCCGAAGGGCAAAGCTTTGCGCGCCCCGATCTGGACACGGATTATGTCGAGCCGCGCAATGATATTGAGCGTTCGCTGGTTGGCTTTTGGCAAGATTTGCTGGGCGTATCGCAGGTGGGGGTTGAGGACAGCTTTTTCGATCTGGGCGGCCACAGTCTGATCGCTGTAAGGCTGTTTGCGATGGTGAAAAAAGCGTTCCGCGTTGATTTCCCGATCTCGGTGCTGTTTGAGGCCCCGACGATTGCCCGTTGTGCGGCGCTGATCGTCGAGCAGATCGGCGCAATGGCGGATGCGCCCGTCAAGGCTCCGGTGCGGCGGTTCACCCATCTGGTGCCGATGCATCAGGGTGAGGGTGGGGCGCGTCAGCCCTTCTTCCTTGTCGCAGGGATGTTCGGCAACGTCTTGAACCTGCGGCATCTGGCACAGCTTTTGGGCGGCGACCGGCCCTTCTACGGGCTGCAGGCACGCGGGCTTTATGGCGATGCAGCCCCTCACAAGACTTTGCCCGAGGCAGCGCAGGATTACATTTCCGAACTGCGGCAGGTGCAGCCGCAAGGCCCCTATATGCTGGGCGGCTTTTCTGGTGGCGGTCTGACCGCGTGGGAAATGGCGCGGCAGTTGGAGGCGGTGGGCGAAGTGGTGTCGGTGCTGGTGCTGCTGGACACGCCGCTGCCCCTGCGGCCTGCGTTGTCCCGGATGGACAAGGCGCTGATCAAATGGGCCGAATTGCGCGCGCGCGGCCCGCGCTATCTGCTCAATTGGGCGCAGGCGCGTTGGGCTTGGGAGATGCAAAAGCGTGCGCCCAAAGTGGCCGATGCCGGCGACGCGCAGTTCCACAATGCCGAGATTGAGGCGGCGTTCCGCGCGGCCTTGCCGGGGTATCAGATGACGCTGCGGTCCGGCACAACGGTGCTGTTCCGCCCGCCCCTGGATCGGGCTTGGCCGGTGACGGGGGGCCGTTGGGTCAGCCGGGCCAGGGAATATGTATTTGATGACAACGACCTGACAGAGTTTGCGCCCGCGCTGGAGGTGATCGAAGTGCCCGGAGATCACGACTCGATGGTGCTGGAACCCAATGTGCGGGTGCTGGCCGCGCGGATGCGTGCGGTGATCACGCTGGCCGAAGCAGGCGGCGCGGGGCAGGGACTTGGGCGCGTGGTTCCTTTTGCGACGGCGGCAGAATGATGCGGTTGTTGACGGTCATTCTGAACTGGCGTTCACCCGAGATGACGCTGCAGGCGGCCGAGGCAGCCTTGCGGGCGTTGGACGGCATCGAAGGTGCGCTGGTGATTGTGGACAATGACTCGGGCGACGGGTCGTATGAACGGATGTTCACCCAAGTGCAGGCGCGCGGTTGGGACGCCGGTCCGCAAGCGGTACGGGTGCTGCAATCGGGACGCAATGGTGGTTTTGGCGCAGGCAACAACTTTGGTATCCGTGCTGGGATGCCGGATGAGACAAAACCCGATTTCATCTATGTCCTGAACCCGGATGCTTTCCCCGAACCGCAAGCGATCGCGGCCCTGCTGGTGCACCTGCAACTGCATCCGAAAACCGGGTTTGCCGGCAGTTGTATTCGCGGCGTGGACGGCGAGGCGCACCGCACGGCGTTCCGGTTTCCGTCGATCGCAGCCGAGTTCGAAGCGCAAATCCGTTTTGGCCCCGTCAGCCGAGTTTTGCACAAATCAATCGTCGCCCAGCCCATTCCACAGGCGACAGGGCCGGTCGATTGGTTGGCCGGGGCCAGCCTGATGATGCGGCAAACGGTGCTGGATCAAATCGGTTTGTTCGACGAGACATTTTTTCTTTATTTTGAGGAAACAGATCTCTGTCGGCGGGCCGCACTGGCCGGTTGGGCCACCGATTACGTGCTGGAAAGCCGCGTCGTGCACATCGGCTCGGCCAGCACGGGGATGAAGGAATGGCAGCGGATTCCGAACTTTTGGCTGGACAGCCGCTTGCACTATTTTGTGAAAAACCATGGCAGGGCTTATGCTTGCGTGGCGACTTTGTCGCATATTGCGGGTGGTCTTTTGTGGCGCGCCCGGCTGCTGATCCAGCACAAAGACCGGGGTGATCCGCCCCGCTATTTGCTGGACTTGACGGTGCACGGCCTGCGCGCCGGGATGAAATCTCTGTTCCGAGGGCGCGCTGTCCCCGGCAAAACCCGCCCAATTTAGGGGCAAGAGCGTAACATGACCCAGTTTTCCGCCATCCTGATCGGCAATGAATCCCTGACGCAACACTGCGGCGATATGGTTTTGGCGCGTGGCCATCGGCTGACCTGCGTGGTCACGCGCAACGTTGATGTGCGCAAATGGGCGTTGGCACTGGGCCTGCGTGTTGAGGCCCCGGGTGCAGATCTGGCGGGGCTTTCGGTCGATTGGCTGCTGTCCGTGGCGAACCTTTCGGTGATTCCCAAAGCGATTCTGGCCTGCGCCCGCAAAGGCGCGGTGAATTTTCATGACGGCCCATTGCCGCGCTATGCCGGTCTGAACGCGCCGGTTTGGGCAATTCTGAGCGGCGAGATCCGGCATGGAATCACTTGGCACATCATGTCGGGGGGCATCGACGCGGGGGATATTCTCGAGCAACGCCTGTTCGCCATTGCTCCCAATGACACCGCTCTGACCCTGAACACGCGCTGCTTTGAGGCGGCGATTGACAGCTTTCCGGCCCTGCTGACCCAGTTGGAAAGCGGTGTTCTGGCCCGCAAACCGCAGGATTTGACCCAGCGTAGCCTGTATTTGCGCCATGATCGCCCGCCTGCGATGGGCCGGATCGATTTCGCAGCGGGTGTCGATGCAGTGCTGCGGTTGGTGCGGGCGCTTGACCATGGCCGCTACTGGAATCCGCTGTGTACGGCCAAGATTGCGACGGGGGATCGCGTCTTGAATGTGGGTGCGGCGGAGCGGGTGACTGGCACTGGGGCGCCGGGTGCGGTTTTGGCAGCGGACGCCGCGGGTTTGGTTGTCGCATGCGGCGATGGCGCCGTAAGACTGATGCAATTGACATGCCAGATCAAAGGCTTGCCCGTGCATCCGGGCACAGTGACGCAAAAGATGTTGCCGGAAATCGACGCCGGTTTGACCGCAGCTTTGGCGGCCGTTGTGCCGTTTGAGGCGGGCTTGCGTCGGGCGTTGTTGGCGTTGCAACCCGTCGTCGTCGAGGCTACCTCGGGGCAGGGCACGGGCTGGGCTTCTGTGCCGCTGCTGGGGGAGTTGGACATTCTGGCGCTGGCCTGCGTGCGGGCTTTGGGGCTGGGACAGGTGGATATGGCCCTGTCACGACATGGGCTGCCGGGTTATATCAGCGCTTGGGTGCCCGTGCGCGTTGATGCCTCGGGCACTTTGGCTGCTGCGCGCACAGCCGTTGCGCTGGACAAAGCCGGGCCGGGATTTCCGCTTGATCTGATGACCCGCGATGTTGGTCTGACCGGGATGCAAATGCCGCAACTGGGCCTGTCGCAGGACGGGCCGCTGCCGGGAAGCGTGGTGACACTGACGCCGACAGCTTTGCACTACGATGCCGCGAAGATGGCGGTTGTTGAAGCGCAGACCCTCGCCACTCGGATTGCACATATTGCGGCCCGGATGCAGGATTTGCCGCTCGAGGCTGATCTGGCAACTGTGCCAACGTTGATGGATGCCGAGCGGGAACTGGTTCTGCATGGCTTCAACCAAACCAACGCGCCATTTGTGAATACATGTGTACATACCGCGTTTGAAGAGCAGGTGGCGCGCACCCCGGATGCTGTTGCCTTGGTTTGTGAACAGGCTTCGTTGACCTACGCGCAATTGAACATCCGCGCCAACAAGGTTGCGCATGTGTTGGTCGGCATGGGCGTGCGCCCGGGAACACTGGTGGGTCTTTGCGTTCACCGCGGTCTGGAAATGGTCATCGGAGCTTTGGGTGTTCAAAAGGCAGGTGGTGCCTATGTTCCTATGGACCCGGCCTATCCCATTGATCGTATTGCGCTTTACATCGAAGATTCCGCCTGTGCGGTGATATTGACCCAATCTGGTATTGCGACAACCTTGCCTGCGCACAATGCCCAAATGCTGTGCCTGGACACCGATGGCCGCCCACCAGAGGCAAGCGGCGCCAATCCCGACACTGGAGTCACGCCCGCCGATCTGGCCTACATGATCTACACTTCTGGCTCTACTGGGCGACCGAAAGGTGTCATGGTTGAACATCGCAATGTGGCAAATTTCTTTGCTGGCATGGATCAGCGGCTTGGTGCGGATGGTGGGGTATGGCTGGCCCTGACATCGCTGTCCTTTGATATTTCAGTGCTGGAGTTGTTCTGGACACTGGCCCGCGGATTCAAAGTCGTGCTGACCAGCGATGAAAACCGGGCGGTCGTTTCTGCCGGGCCGATCGCTTCTGCCCGGAAAATGGAGTTTTCGCTGTATTATTGGGGCAATGACGACGGTGTCGGACCCAAGAAATATGAACTGTTGTTGGAAGGTGCGAAGTTTGCGGACACCCATGGGTTCTGCGCAGTCTGGACGCCCGAGCGGCACTTTCACGCCTTTGGTGGTCCCTATCCGAACCCTTCGGTGACGGGGGCTGCAGTGGCGGCGGTCACGAAAAATATCGGGGTGCGGGCCGGATCCTGTGTGGTCCCGCTGCATCATCCCGCGCGGATCGCCGAGGATTGGGCGGTGATCGACAATTTAACGAACGGTCGTGCGGGAATGGCTGTGGCCTCCGGCTGGCACCCGGATGACTTCGTGCTGCGGCCAGAAAATACACCGCCGAACAACAAGAAGGCGATGTTTGCGGCGACCGAGCAAATCCGTCGTCTGTGGCGGGGAGAGGCGGTTGAATTTCTGACAGCAGATGGCACGCTGTCTGTCGTGACGCAGCCGCGTCCGGTGTCGAAAGAACTGCCGATCTGGGTGACAACGGCAGGAAATCCCGAGACATGGCGCGAGGCCGGGGCGATCGGTGCCAACGTGTTGACACATCTTTTGGGCCAAACGATGGGCGAGGTTGCTGGCAAGATAAAGATTTATCATCAATCACTTGTGGATGCCGGACATGATCCCGCCCGCTTCACTGTGACCTTGATGCTGCACACATTTGTGGGTCGAGATCGCGAACAAGCGCGCCGGACTGCCGAAGGGCCGATGAAGGCCTATTTGGGGGCTGCGACGGCCTTGGTCAAACAATATGCCTGGGCCTTCCCGGCATTCAAAAAACCGCCGGGCGTCACCAATCCCATGGACATCGACACGCGCGATTTGTCGGTCGAGGACACTGCGGCGATCCTCGACTTTGCCTTTCAGCGCTATTTTGAAGACTCTGGCTTGTTTGGCACCGTTGAGGATGCCTTGGCACGCGTTGAGCAACTGAAACGCATAGGCGTCACCGAGGTTGCCTGTCTGGTTGACTACGGAATAGCACCTGAAAAGGTGCTGGAGGGGCTGTATCCGTTGGCCGAAGTGGTCAAGCGCGCCAATGCGGGGGGCGGTGTCGCAGAGGACGATTTCTCTATCGCGGCGCAGATCATTCGGCACAAGGTGACCCATCTGCAATGCACACCGTCGATGGCGCGAATGATCATAATGAATGATGAGTCACGAATGGCGTTGGCGAACCTGAAAGCCATCATGCTGGGCGGCGAGGCGCTGCCGTCAGCTTTGGTTTCGGACCTCCGCGTCGCAACGGCAGCACGCATTACGAATATGTACGGGCCGACCGAGACGACGATTTGGTCATCCACAGAAGAGGTTGGGACTGATCCGAAAGGCACGGTCAGCGTCGGTAAGCCATTGGCCAACCAACAAATGTATGTTCTCGATGACAGGATGAATCCGGTTGCAACTGGCGTGCCGGGTGAGCTGTGGATCGGGGGACATAGTGTAACCCGCGGTTATTGGCAACGGCCAGATTTGACGGCGGAACGGTTTGTGAATGATCCGTTTGTCAAACACGATCAAGCCGCGTCTTGGGGTGCGCGCATGTACCGGACCGGAGATTTGGTGCGTTGGCGGGCGGATGGCAGGATTGATTTTCTGGGGCGCAGGGACCATCAGGTCAAACTGCGCGGCTATCGGATCGAGTTGGGCGAGATTGAAGCCGTGCTGGAACAGCAGCCCGGCGTAAAACAGGCGGTGGTTTTGGCGCGTGAAGACGTGCCGGGCGATGTTCGACTGGTGGCCTATCTGACCGGAACCGCAGATGAGACTGGGCTGAGGGCCGTCTTATCCAAAGCTTTGCCCGACCATATGCTGCCTGCGCATTTTGTGACGCTGGATGTGTTCCCGCTGACCCCAAACCGCAAGGTGGACCGCAAAGCCTTGCCCGCGCCGTCTGTCACCTCGTTGGAGACGAAAGAATTTATTGCCACTGCCTCTGATGTTGAGAGTCAGATTGCAGCGATTTGGGCCCGGGTTTTGGGGGTTTCAAAAGTGGGTGCCTCTGACAACTTCTTTGCCTTGGGCGGACATTCCCTGTTGGCAGTGCAGGCGCATCGCGAGATCAGGGACAGCCTTGGGGCGGCGAAACTGTCGATCACCGATATCTTCCGCTTTCCGACCCTGCGAGCATTGGCCGCTCATCTGGATGACCGGCCCAAAGGTATGGCTGCCAGCACAATGATGTCAGATCGGGCGGACGCGCGCGTTGACGCTATGGCACGGCGTCGCGCGATGCGGTCAGGCCGGTCAGATGCCTGAGCCGGTGGCCCAGGGCGAGTTTCTCCACCGATTGTGGAAAGTTCAGCGCGAAAAGATGCCGTAGGTCGCCAAGGGGACGCGTCGCAGCATGGCTGAATATGTGGCCGAGTACATCCCAACGCCCTGATCGTCTGGCAAGGGATCATAAATGCGTAATGTCGTGCTGCTGCCATCGGGGGCATGTGACCCGCGGGCTCCTACTATCACAACGTAATGTCCAGGTGAGCCGCTCCCCCGTCGAAAGGCGCTGGGATTCCAAAGCAATTCCATCATCACGGGACCACGTTGCAGCAACGCAATCAAATCCGCCACGGGCCAGGATTGCGGTGCCCGGTAGGTTAGGCCGTGGATCAATGCGAAAGCGCGGTGCACTGCAAGCCCTTCACTACGCTCACTTTCATTGATCAAGGCCCCTTGCGCGTTCAAGAGCCGCAGCGGCGTTCCCATGCGGATCAAGCCGACGCTTGAGCTTTTCAACATGGCAGTTGCCGCCGCCCAGCAGGTTGTCGCGGTTGGCTGCGGGAAATAGGGAACGTTGTGCAAGATGGGCGCAGCGGCTTCTGTGTTATAGATCGCATCCAAGGTACAGGGACCCGCGATACCATCCTCCTCAAGCCAGTTTGCGCGCTGAAACGCACGCACCGCCTGCTGGGTTTGGGCCGTCATCATGCCGTTTACAACCAGATTTGGACTTGGGTTCAGCCGACTGTTCAGCGCCAGTTGCATGTCCCTAACAAAAGGGCCCGAGGAACCGGGGCGCAAAACAACATTCCGCATCAAACGCTTCCCACCAAAAAGTATTGTCTAAAAAATGGCAGTCGAAATCCTATCTCGAAATCGTAAGCCAAACCGAACACTCGCTCAAGTCCTCGTTTCGGGCGCTGCGTCGCGGCCAAGGTTTCCCGGAACCGGGTGATCGAAGTGCTATTGTGACAGGCAGATTGGCTTGGGAGGAAAGCCTGTCGCTGAAAGCGGTTGCCTTGACTTGTGTTGTCAGTTGGTCACGATTTGGGGCGTCAGGTATGGGAGCCGCGTCAGTCAGCGAGGCTGACAGTAAGCGATTGACACATCGGTGGCCGCCTTCGGTTTCTTGACCGGTATGGTCACTTACCTTGCGTGCGCAAGACGCCAACCTTAGGCGGCCAGAGTTGGGCGCTTGATCAAAGTAGCCGCTTCCAGCACCAAAGGGCGCAGACCCGCGCCGCCAGTGTCCAGCACTTCAAAAAGATGGTTGCGCATCCGAGGCTCCCAGAAGTCATTGATATGAGACGCTAAAAGACTAACGCCTTCTTCATGGGGCTTTGACTCCATAAATTTTGCAATCTGATTGGCCATGTAAATCAGTTTGGTGTGCGGGTCGTCATGCGACATGGGCGCTCTCCTTGGCAATGCGGTCGGTGTGGGTGTAGGCCTCAAAGCGGTCAGCGCGGGCTTGGGCGATCAGCGTTATTCCAGCTGCGTCGGCCATTTCAACCGCATGCGCCGTTGGTGCAGAGACGGCGATAATCATCGGCAGGCCAAGCACCGCGACCTTCTGCACCATGTCGATTGACACCCGGCTGGTCAGCAAAACCGCCCCGGTCGGATGGGGGTTTCGGATCAGATGGCCAGCCAGTTTATCCAATGCGTTGTGACGGCCAACATCTTCTCGGGTTGTCAGCCGCGCGCCAGACCAAAACCCCGCAGCATGGACCGCACGCGTGATATCGTGCATGGGTTGTGAGCCGGGAAGCGATGCAATGGTCGCCATGATGTCGCGGGCAGTCATTCGGAAAGCACTTTTGGGTACCGGTGGAAGGTTGCGCGTGGCCTCTTCCAGGCTGTCGATCCCGCACAGCCCACAGCCAACCGGCCCCGCCATTGTGCGTCGGCGCTTTGAAAGCCGTGCTTCCGCAGACGAGTCCAACCAGATTTGCACGTCAAGACCGCAAGAGGTTTCAACAACGTCAACGCTTTGAATTTCACCCGGATTTGCGATGCCCTCGGTCAGGGCAAAGCCATATGCAAAATCGCTCAGATCAGTGGGCGTGGCCATCATCACCGCCTGCGTGCTGCCATTGAACGACAATGCGATCGCCACTTCTTCTGGCAATGCACGGCTGCCAGACTGTTCCGCGCCGGTTCCAAAAGACAGGCGCGGAAAAAGGCGGTGGGCTTGCATCACTCGGCTGCCGCGATCCGGCGAGACTTTGTGGCTTGCGCTGAGTACTCGGATTGCCATTCCGAAGGCCCATTGCTGGGGGAAACCTGAACGGCCGTTACTTTATACTCGGGGCAGTTGGTGGCCCAATCCGAATAATCAGTCGTAATCACGTTTGCCTGCGTGTCGGGGTGATGGAATGTGGTGTAAACCACGCCTGGATTGACACGATCAGTGATCGTGGCCCGCAGCGAGGTGTCACCGGACCGGCTCGCGAGTCGCACAAAGTCGCCATCTTTGACGCCACGCACTTCGGCATCGTGAGGGTGAATTTCCAACAGGTCCTCGTCATGCCATACGACGTTCTCGGTGCGCCTGGTCTGTGCTCCGACGTTGTACTGCGACAAAATTCGCCCGGTGGTCAGCAAAAGTGGAAAGCGCGGGCCAGTCCGTTCGTCCGTCGCGATATATTCAGTGTTGATGAACTTGCCCTTGCCACGGACGAAGGCATCGACGTGCATCAATGGCGTACCATTCGGAGCCGATGCATTGCAGGGCCATTGAACAGACCCTTTTTCCTCCAGCAAATCATAGGTAACACCCGCGAATGACGGCGTTGTCATAGCGATTTCATCCATGATCTGCGATGGGTGCGTGTAGGTCCAACCCGCGCCCATAGCGTTTGCCAGCAACTGCGTCACTTCCCAATCAGCGTAACCATTTCTCGGCGCCATCACTTTGCGCACTCTGTTGATGCGGCGCTCAGCATTTGTGAACGTTCCTTCCTTTTCAAGAAAGGTGGAGCCGGGCAGGAACACATGCGCGTAATTTGCCGTCTCGTTCAGGAAGAGATCGTGGACAATCACGCAGTCCATCGCGGCCAAACCAGCTGCGACGTGTTTGGTGTCAGGGTCCGATTGCAGGATGTCTTCACCTTGACAATAGAGCGCCTTGAACGTGCCCTCAACCGCGGCATCCAACATGTTTGGGATGCGCAAGCCAGGTTCGTTGTCAATCTTCACGCCCCAGACAGACTCAAAGATCTCACGCACTTCTGCGCCTTTGACGTGTCGATAGCCTGGCAACTCGTGGGGGAAAGAGCCCATGTCGCAAGACCCCTGCACGTTGTTCTGCCCGCGCAACGGGTTCACGCCGACGCCGGGGCGGCCAATATTACCAGTCAACATCGCCAGGTTTGCGATACCGATCACTGTCGTCGAGCCCTGAGAATGCTCTGTAACGCCAAGACCGTAGTAGATGGCGCCATTGCCGCCCAACGCGTAGAGCCGGGCCGCGGCGCGCACCTCGTCCGCTTTGACTCCGGTCAGAAATTCCACCGCTTCGGGGGAGTTTTGAGCTTGGCTGACAAATTCGGCATAGTCCTGAAATTCATCCCAATCACAGCGTTCCTGGATGAAAGTCTGATTGTACAAACCTTCGGTCACAATTACATGCGCCAGTGCTGTCACAATCGCCACGTTCGTGCCCGGGGTCAAAGCCAGATGATGCGCTGCTTTGATGTGCGGGCTTTCCACGATGTCAGTGCGGCGTGGGTCAATGACGATCAGCTTCGCTCCCTTGCGCAGACGCTTCTTCAAACGGCTTGCAAACACTGGGTGGCCGTCAGTCGGATTGGCACCTATGACGATCACGACATCCGTTTGCTCAACAGAATCAAAATCTTGCGTCCCTGCCGAAGTGCCCAGCGTTTGGCCCAACCCATAGCCGGTGGGCGAATGACACACGCGGGCGCAGGTATCTGTATTATTGTTCATAAACACCGCACGGGTCAGCTTCTGCACAAGATAGGCCTCTTCATTCGTGCAGCGCGACGACGTAATAACGCCCACCGAATGCCGGCCGTGCTTTGCTATGATGCCTTTCATCCGGTTGGCTGTGAACGCCATCGCTTCGTCCCATGACACTTCCTGCCACGGGTCGTTGATGTTGTCGCGGATCATTGGATTCAGGATGCGATCTTTGTGGCTGGCATAACCGTAGGCAAACCGGCCCTTCACGCAAGAATGGCCCCTGTTTGCCTTGCCGTGCTTGTAGGGCACCATTCGCACCAGTTCATCGCCGCGCATTTCGGCTTTGAAGCTGCAGCCGACACCGCAATAGGCGCAGGTTGTGATGACAGAGCGTTCTGGGGTGCCAATTTCGATGATCGACTTTTCCTGCAGCGTTGCGGTGGGGCAGGCTTGTACGCAGGCACCGCAGGACACACAGTCGGATGTCAAGGCGGTGTCCGTCTTGGCCCCGAACGACACTCGGCTCTCGAAACCGCGACCCTCGATGGTCAGAGCAAATGTGCCCTGAACCTCTTCGCAGGCCCTGACACACCGGGAACAAACAATACATTTCTGCGGATCGTAGCTGAAATAGGGGTTTGAATCATCGCGGGGAATGTAGTGCGGATTGGCAATACCCGAAGTGTCCTTGGCCTTGAAATGGGTTTCGACAGCCTCGTATCGCACGTCGCGCAGACCTACCGCGCCCGCCATATCTTGCAGTTCGCAATCTCCATTGGCGCTACAGGTCAGGCAATCAAGTGGATGATCGCTGATGTAAAGCTCCATCACGCCGCGACGAAGTTGCTTCAGTTTTGCATTCTGGGTGTGGACCTTAAGCCCTGGCGCAACGGGAGTGGTGCAGGAGGCTGGGGTACCATTGCGCCCTTCAATTTCGACAAGGCATAGGCGGCAGGATCCAAAGGCGTCAATGCTGTCTGTGGCGCATAGTTTTGGTACGGAAATCCCGATCTCAGCCGCCGCACGCATGATCGATGTGCCCTCTGGCACGGTGATGTTGAAGCCGTCGATGGTCAAGGTGACCATTTGTTTGGATTTGGCAGCAGGAGTGCCGAAATCGCGATCGGGAATGATGAAATCTTTCATTCGGCAGCTTCCTTTGTCGTATTAAAGTCGTCAGGGAAGTGTGTCAGCGCGGACATCACAGGATAGGGTGTGAAGCCACCCAAGGCGCACAGCGATCCACTTTTCATGGTGGCGCAAAGATCGGTCAAAAGCGGAATTGCTGATGCATCACCTTTTGCGATTCGATCCACGGTTTCGACACCGCGCACGGCCCCAATCCGGCAGGGAGTGCACTTCCCGCAAGACTCGATCGCACAAAACTCCATCGCAAAACGGGCTTGCTTCAGCATATCAGCGCTATCGTCGAAGACTGTCAGCCCAGCGTGGCCGACGATACCGTCCTTCGCCGCGAATTCTTCGTAACAAAATGGCGTATCGAACAAAGACCGTGGAAAATAGGCGCCAAGCGGTCCACCAACTTGCACGGCCTTCACCGGGCGACCGGATGCAGTGCCTCCGGCAATTCTATCAACGATTTCAGCGAGGCTGAGGCCGAAGGCCACCTCGAACAGGCCACCGTACTTGACGTTCCCAGCGATCTGCAGCGGGATCGTGCCGCGTGAGCGGCGATGGCCGAAATTCTGGTGATGTTCGGCGCCCTTTTCAAAAATAACGGGCACCGACGCCAGAGAAATGACGTTATTGACCACGGTCGGCTTGCCCATAAAGCCTTCCAGCGCGGGCAAAGGCGGCTTTGCGCGAACCACACCGCGCTTGCCCTCCAAGCTGTTGAGAAGGCTGGTTTCTTCCCCACAAACATAGGCCCCCGCACCGACACGGATTTCGATGTCAAAGGCAGGGCCGATGCCCAAAACAGACGCACCGAGCAATCCATCGATTTTGGCCAATGCCACAGCTTTTTGCATCACCTCAATCGCGATTGGGTATTCTGAACGGATGTACACAAATCCTTTCGTGGCCCCAGTCGCAAGCCCTGCGATCACCATGCCCTCGATCAGTGTGAAAGGGTCGCCCTCCATCAACATACGGTCGGCAAAGGTGGCGCTATCGCCTTCATCGGCGTTGCAGACGATGTATTTGCGGTCTGCTGGCGCCTCGGACACGGTTTTCCATTTGATGCCCGTCGGAAATCCAGCGCCGCCACGACCGCGCAGGCCAGAGGCGGTGACTTCGGCGACAATGGCGGCCTTGTCCATGGTCAAAGCGCGGGAAAGACCCGACAAGCCGCCTTGTGCTTTGTATTCACTTAAGGAAAGCGGATCAATGACGCCAACGCGGGCAAAAGTCAGCCGGGTCTGGGCACGGAGCCACGGCAGATTTTCTGTCAATCCCAAGGCTTTGGGGTGCTGTGTCAGATCGCCAAACAGGCCAGATACATCCGCGAGCGTCATCGGGCCGAATGCAACGCGGCCTTCGGGAGTTTCCACTTCGGCCAGCGGTTCCAGCCAGACCATACCGCGTGATCCATTGCGAACGAGTGTCAGGCTAAGGCCTTTGGATGCGGCTTCTGCTATGATGGCGTCGGCGATTTCATCGGCACCAAGGGCGACTGCAGCACTGTCGAGCGGGAGGTAAATCTTCATTTCAACTCTCCGATGATCGCATCAATCCGGGCCTCATCAACGCGGCCAATCAATTTGCCATCAACCATCGCCGCCGGGCCACAGGCGCATAAACCAAGACAAAACACGGGTTCAAACGTCACAAGGCCATCCTTGGAGGTGTCGTGCCAACTGACCCCCAGCGCCTTTTGGGCATATGCTGCGACGTGATCGGCACCCACCGATTGACAGGCCTCGCCGCGGCAAAGCTTCATCACATGCGCGCCAGCCGGGGTTTCGCGGAAGTCGTGATAGAAAGTTACGACGCCGTGAACCTCGGCACGCGAAATGTTCAGCCCTTTGGCTATCACCGGCAGGGCCGCTTGCGGAATATAGCCGAATTCTACCTGAATGGCATGCAGGATGGGCAGGAGCGGACCCTCCATCGCTTTGTGGGCGTTCAGAATTTCCCCAACCCGGGCCGTGACGTCAACGGAATCAAGCATGGCAGCGGCCTTTTGTGATCATGGCCCTGTGATACGCAGATTGATATCGAAATCAATATGGAATAATCGTTGTTCAATAGGTACAGGCTATCACTGTCGCTTTGCAGCCAAACGGGAGGCGGCGTCCATCAAGGCTTGCAGAACCGGTGTTTGCGGGTCGCGTTTGGCGGTGATCAGTCCGACCAGATGCTCGGCCTCGGGATCGACAATTGGAATCGCGGTCAGACCTTGGCCTACAAACATTTCAGCCAGCTTCATCGGCACGACCGAGGCCCACAAACCCGACTTCACATGGGCCACAAGCGCGATGGTGGAATTTGATTCCACCGTCGGAGAAATTCGAGCCCCGACTTCGGCAAGATGCTGGTTGACGATGCGGCGGTTTTGCATGTCAGCGGTCAGCAGGCACAGGGGTTCTTGGGCCAGTTCTGCCCAAGTGACACGACTGCGGTTGGCCAAAGGTGACGATGGCGCGCAGAGAAACCGGTAAAATTCAGTGTACAAGGGGGTCTGGTTGACCCTGCCCAAGGGTTCGTTGTCGAGGTAAGTTATCCCTGCGTCCAGTTCCAGGCTTTCGATTCCGGCCAATATTTCGGCGGAGGTGCGCGACAAAATCGTGACACGCATATTCGGATGGCGCGCGGTGAATGGTGCGGTCAGTTCAGCCACCATAGGCAATGCGGTTGGAATGACGCCAATGCGCAGGTTGCCAGAAAGACCAGCATGCACCGACCGCATCTCCTCCTTCAGGATGCGCATGTCGCCGACAATGCGGCGTGCCCAATCCAGAACGCGTTGGCCTTCTGGCGTAAGGCCTTGAAAACGTGAGCCTCGAAAGACCAGTTGCACGCCAAGCTGATCTTCCAACTGGCGGATGGCCGAAGACAAACTGGGCTGCGTAACCCCACAGGCCACGGCCGCGCGGCCGAAGTGACGCTCATTGGCGAGGGCGATGAACATTTCAAGTTTGTCGATCATGGCGCATAGGGTGGCGGGGAATCTGGGGTGTTGCAAGGGCAGGTTGCGGCCTGCGGCTTGATATTTGGGTTGGCGCGCAAGGCGCAGGTTGCACGGGGTGGGTGGACGTCCTATTTTCAAACCATGATGAATTACATCCCTTTTCTGAACCGTCCGCCACTGGTTCCGGTAATTCGGTTGGCCGGATCTATTGGCAGCGGTCGCAACGCGTTAAGTGATGCGGGGCTTGCCCCCGTGATCGAAAAGGCGTTTCGGATGAAGCCTGCCGCGGTGGCTTTGGTTATCAACTCGCCGGGTGGCTCTGCGGTGCAGTCCAGTCTGATTGCCGCGCGTATCAGGCGGCTGGCCGATGAAAAAGGCGTGCCGGTGCATGCCTTTGTCGAAGATGTCGCGGCGTCGGGCGGCTATTGGCTGGCCTGTGCTGCGGATCACATTTGGGTGGATGCCTCGTCGATTGTCGGATCGATCGGGGTGATATTCGCCTCGTTTGGATTTCCAGACCTGTTGGCGAAACAGGGAATTGAACGGCGGGTGGTGACTGCGGGACGGTCGAAAAGCTTCGCTGACCCGTTTCTGCCGCAAAAGGCCGAAGATGTGGACCGCCTGCGCGCGCTGCAAGACCCCATTCATCAGGCGTTCATCGCCCATGTGAAGGCGCGGCGGGGCAATCGGTTGGCGGACGCTGACCTGTTCAACGCCGACATTTGGGTGGGGCAAGGCGCGGTTGATATGGGTTTGGCGGACGGGCTGGCGCATCTGGTGCCAAAAATGAAGTCCCTGCACGGTGATAAAGTTCGGCTGGCGCGGCTCGGTCAACGCCACAGCTTGTTATCACGGTTCGGGTTGGCCATTGCAGAGGACACGTTTTCGGCGGTAGAGGACCGGGCGCTTTGGGCGCGTTACGGGTTGTAGAATGGTCAAGGGCGTTATCGTATTTTTGTTGGTCATGCTGGCGATCGCCATGATCGGCAACGCGCTGTCCCCCGGTTCTGTCGGGCGTTCGGTGAAAAAACGCTTTGGTCGTGCCAAAGTGGCTCGTTGCCCGCGCTGTGGGCGCTATGTGATCGGCGTGGCAGGCTGTGGTTGTAAAAAGGGTTGAAGATGCGGGCTTTGGTGACGGGGGCTGGTAAGCGGCTGGGCCGGGCGATGGCCCTGTACCTGGCAGGTCGGGGCTATGATGTTGCCGTGCATTTTGCATCGTCGCGCAAAGAGGCAGAGGCGACGGTGGCCGAGATCAACGCGATGGGTCGCCGCGCGGTGTCGTTGCGAGCTGATTTGCTGATCGAAAGTCAGGTCGAAAAGCTGATCGCGATGGCGGTGCAAGGTCTTGGTGGGCCGCTGACCGTTCTGGTCAACAACGCGTCGATCTTTGAATATGATACCTTGCAGACTGCGACCCGCAAAAGCTGGGATCGCCACATGGAAAGCAATCTGCGCGCGCCGTTCGTCCTGACCCAAGGCTTTGCGGCGCAGGTGCCAGTGTTGGGCATGGATGCAGTGGGTGAACCAGTGGCGCGCGGGCTGGTGGTGAACATGATCGACCAGCGCGTGCACAAACTGACGCCCGAATTCATGAGCTATACTTTGGCCAAAATGGGGCTATGGGCGCTGACCCAAACGGCGGCACAGGCTTTGGCGCCCAACGTGCGGGTGAACGCGATTGGGCCGGGGCCAACCCTGCAGGGTGGGCGGCAAAGTGACAGCCATTTCGCGCGACAACGTGCCGCAACGATACTGAAACGTGGAGCGAATCCCGCCGATATCACGGCGGCTCTGGGTTTTTTCCTCGATTCGCCCGGTGTCACTGGCCAGATGATCGCGGTGGATGGTGGGCAACATCTGGCATGGCAAACGCCCGATGTCATCGGTGTCGAGTGAGTCTTTGCGAAGACTCAGCGTCAAGTTGTCCACTTTTGGCATTGCCTTCACATACCCGTTACAAAATGTTCTGACTTATCAGTGATTTGACTAGGGAAAGAAAATTTCTTTATTCTTTTCAGTGGTTTGCAAAAAAAAGCTTAAAATTTAGGCAAACGCAAGATTGGGGCTAAAAACAAGGAGAATTGGGCCGTTCCGAAATCTTTTCCGCAATGTTATCCACAGAATGCGTGGATAGATTTGCTCTTGCCCCGATTTGGGGATCGTTGCAGCAGACTTGAAGAATCAATGAATCTGGAGCCGGTATTTCTGCATGACCGAGATCAATCTGACAGGACATGACCTTATTCAGGATTACCTGAAAACGCTGGACGGCAGTCCCGGCGTTTACCGCATGCTGAACGCGGCGTCAGAGGTGCTTTACGTTGGCAAAGCGCGCAATCTGCGCGCGCGGGTGTCGAATTATGCGCGGATTTCGGGGCATTCTGGGCGCATCGCGCGGATGATCTCGGAAACCTGCTCGATGATGTTCCTGTCCACGCGGACCGAACTTGAGGCTCTGCTGCTGGAGCAGAACCTGATCAAGCAATTGAAGCCGCGCTACAATGTGCTGTTAAGGGATGATAAATCTTTCCCCAATATCCTGATCTCGCGGGAACATGCGTTTCCGCAACTGAAAAAACACAGGGGGAAGCGCAGCGAAAAGGGGAGCTATTTCGGGCCATTTGCGTCGGCAGGCGCGGTGAACCGGACCTTGAATCAGTTGCAAAAGGTGTTTTTGCTGCGCAATTGCACGGATGCGATGTTTGAATCCCGCACCCGTCCCTGCTTGCAATACCAGATCAAACGCTGCGCCGCTCCGTGCACAGGTCGCATAGATGGCCCAGGATATGCGACATTGGTGGCTGACGCAGAGCGGTTCTTGCAAGGCAAAACCACGGCGGTGCAGGCCAATCTGGCGGCGGAAATGGCCGTAGCATCCGAGGCGATGGAGTTTGAACGCGCTGCGGCACTGCGTGACCGCATCAAGGCACTGACGCAAGTACAGCAAAGCCAAGGCATCAACCCGGCATCGGTGCCCGAGGCGGATGTGATTGCACTGTATCTGGACAGCGGGCAGGCTTGCGTGCAGGTGTTTTTCATCCGCGCCAATCAGTCCTGGGGCAATCGCGACTTTTATCCACGCACTGGCGCGGGCGCGGACGAGGCCGAAATCCTTGAGGCGTTCGTGGCGCAATTCTACGATGATAAGGAGCCACCGCGGCTGATCTTGTTGTCGCACCCGGTTGAGAATGCGGATCTGTTGGTCGATTTGCTGTCCGAGCGCGCAGGCCGCCGTGTCGAATTGGCGGTGCCGCAGCGGGGTGAAAAGGCGGAACTGGTTGAAAACGCCGCGCGCAATGCCCGCGAAAGCCTGGCGCGCAAGATGTCGGAAAGCTCAACCCAGAACAAGCTGCTGGCGGGTCTGGCCGAGACCTTTGATCTGGACGCCCCGCCAACGCGGATTGAGGTTTACGACAACGCGCATATTCAGGGGTCGGACGCCGTGGGCGGCATGATCGTCGCCGGCGCGGAGGGCTTCCTGAAGTCGCAATATCGCAAATTCAACATCAAATCTGACGCGGGCAAGAACAGCGACGATTTTGGCATGATGCGCGAAGTGATGACTCGGCGCTTTGAGCGGCTGCTGAAAGAAGACCCCGGCCGCACCTCGGGCAGCTGGCCGGACCTCTTGCTGATTGATGGTGGCGCGGGGCAGGTTTCGGCGGTGGCTGGGATTTTGGCCGAATTGGGTGTGGATGACATCGCCATGGTCGGGGTGGCCAAAGGCATCGACCGCGATGCGGGCAAAGAGGAATTCTACCGCACTGGCATGCCGGTGATGGCCCTGCCGCGCAATGATCCGGTGCTGTATTTCATCCAGCGTTTGCGGGATGAGGCCCATCGCTGGGCCAATGGCGCGCACCGGGCCAAGCGTGCAAAGCAGGTTTCAATCACGCCGTTGGACGATATTCCCGGCGTGGGTGCCACACGCAAACGCGCGCTTTTGGCGCATTTCGGCTCGGCCAAAGCCGTGGCGCGGGCCGGAGTGCCGGACTTGTTGGCTGTTGCTGGAATTTCCGAGGCAATGGCAAAAGTGATCAGCGATTATTTCAGCGCCAAGAGCTGAAGGGCCCGGTGTTCTTCACCCCCATCAAGCGACGGATGTGCCCCTAGCTGTCGCATTTTCGCACACATCTGGTGCGGCTATAGAAATTGCGCACAGGTGATCGCTGAACCATTTAAGGAACAATCGAATCACTGACAGGACCAAAGCTATGACAAACATTCTCCGCATTGAATCATCAATCAAAGGCCCGGCTGCTGTGTCTCGCAAGCTGACCGACCGGATCATCGCGCGCCTTTTGGCCGCTCATCCCGGTGCAAATGTTGTCACAAGAGATCTGTCGGGTGGCGTGCCACAGATCGATGGCAACTGGCTGGGCGCGGTTTTCTCGCCTGCCGAAGTGCGCAACGACGCCCAAAAGACAATTGCTGCGACTGCAGACGCCTATCTGGCCGAAGTGAACGCCGCTGATGTGCTGGTCATCGCGCTGCCGGTTTATAACTTTGGCGTTCCCGCGCAGCTGAAATCTTGGATTGATCAGTTGGCCCGCAAAGGTGAGACCTTCAACTACACCGAAACCGGGCCGGTTGGGCTGTTGACCGGCAAGCGCGCGATTGTGGCGTTCACGTCGGATGGCACCAAGATCGGGTCCGAGATTGACTTTGCTTCGGGGTATGTGCGCCACATGCTGGGCTTTTTTGGTATCACTGATGTGCAATTTGTTGCCGCTGATGCCATGGCCTTTGGGGCTGAAGCCGCGGTGGCCAAGGGCGAGGCAGAAGTGGACGCTTTGGCGGCCTGAGGCGGCCTTGTTGCGGACGCTGGAGGGTTCCACACCACACAAAGTATTTGCGAATCAGATACTTGCTCCAGACCTCCCGCCGGAAACTTGGAAACACTGAGGCAAGCCACAGTCTGAATTGATCAAAAAGCCCCGGAGAAACCTGGGGCTTTTTGATGTGGCAGAGCCAGATGCAAAACGGGGACAGCTTGCGCTGCCCCCGTTTCAAATTTCTTGCGATGGGCTTATTCAGCCCCTCGCATTATGCCAGTGCGAGGTTGATCGCCGACTCGCGGCCATCACGGCCAGCTTCGATGTCGAAGGTCACTGCCTGACCGTCGTTCAACTGACGGATGCCAGCGCGTTCCATTGCGGAAACGTGGACGAAAACGTCCTTGTTGCCGTTTGCCGGTGCGATGAAGCCGAAGCCCTTGGTTGCGTTAAACCACTTCACGGTGCCATTAGCCATCGTGAGATCTCCTAAGTTTGGTGTGCCATACGCGGAGTGCTATGGCTTGGCTCAGTCACGTAAGAATCGAGTACTGAAGCCCAGAGGAGACAGATTTTTCGATAGATATCGTTTTTCGCCCGATATACATGCGCCTATTTGGCCGAATAATCAAGAGGGGGTGGCAAAAGAATCAGGCCGCCAAAACAAAACCCGCCCCGGCTGGTGCCAAGGCGGGGCTGCGTTAGCGGTAGCAATCAATCTTGAGCGCGACCGTAGTAGGCGTAATCTTCGGTATTGATCACAATACGGGTGCCCGGGCCAATGTGCGGCGGCACCATCACGCGAATGCCGTTTGAACAAATTGCGGGTTTATAGGACGACGAGGCGGTCTGGCCTTTGACCACAGGCTCCGTCTCGGTGACTTCCACCGTCACACGTTGCGGCAGTTCCAACGCAATCGCAATGCCGTCATAGGTTTTCAGGTAAACCTTGATACCATCGGACAAAAACGCCTTGTCGTCGCCGACCACATCGGGATGCACGGCGAATTGTTCGTAGGTGGTCGGTTCCATGAAGTGGAAGCCTTCGGTGTCTTCGTAAAGGAAGTCATACTCGCGTTCGTCCACATTGGCCTTTTCCACCATTTCGGTGGTGCGCCAGCGTTCGGCCACCTTCACCCCGTCGGAAATCCGGCGCATGTCGACCGAAGTCGTGGGCGTCCCTTTGCCGGGGTGGAAGTTCTCGGCTTTGAGAACCGCGTAAAGTTTGCCGTCCATCTCGACGACATTGCCTTTGCGCAGGGAGGAGGCGATGACTTTCACAGCGTAGTTCCTTGTTCTTGGGTGGCCCCAAGGATAAGGGGCGCGGCATAATCGGGTCGCAATAGACTATTTGCCGGGGAATCTCCAGATGAAAGCCGAAAATATGAAAATGGCGTGGTGGAACCCGGTGCGTCACGCGGACCGGCGTGAGGTGCTGCTGGCGCGCAACCGGATTCAGGCCGGGTTGCGGGGGTGGTTGGCCGAGCGGGAGTTTGTTGAGGTGGACCCTTCGGCTTTGGCAACCAGCCCCGGCAATGAAGCACATTTGCACGGGTTTGCCACGCAGGCGATCGGCAATGACGGGGTGGGGCGGCCGATGTATCTGCACACCAGCCCTGAATTTGCGATGAAAAAGCTGTTGGCCGCGGGAGAGGTGCGGATCGCCGCGTTTGCCCATGTCTGGCGCAACCGGGAACGGGGCGCGTTACACTCGCCTGAATTTACCATGCTGGAATGGTATCGGGTGGGTGAGGGCTACGATGTGCTGATGACGGATGTCGTGGCGTTTTGCCGACTGGCAGCAAATGTGGGCGGCGCGGGGTTGCGGTTTCGCGACAAGGTTTGTGATCCGTATCTGGAACCGGAACGGCTGAGCGTGGCACAGGCGTTCATGCGCTATGCCGGGGTGGATTTGCTGTCGAGCATTGACGCGGATGGCGAACCGGATGCGGCAATCCTGGCGGCGGAACTGCGCCGTGTTGGCTTGCGGGTGGCTGTTGACGACACTTGGTCGGATATGCTGTCCCGGGTGTTGGGTGAACGGGTCGAACCCCATTTGGGGATGGGTCGGATCACCATTCTGGATGAGTATCCGGCGGCAGAGGCGGCTTTGGCGCGCAAACATCCGGGCGATGCGCGCGTTGCGGAACGGTTTGAGGTCTACGCTTGCGGCGTAGAATTGGCCAATGGCTTTGGCGAGTTGACCAACCCCGACGAACAGCGCTGCCGCTTTGCGCTTGAGATGGACGAAAAGGCCCGCGTTTATGGCGAAAGCTATCCAGTGGACGAGGATTTTCTGGCCGCGCTGGCGCTGATGCCGGCGGCCAGCGGTTGCGCGATGGGGTTCGACCGGGTGGTGATGCTGGCCACCGGAGCCCCACGGATTGATGACGTAATCTGGGCTCCGGTGCCCGAAGCCTAGCTGTGGCGACACTTGAAATCGTGCTTCACCCGCCTGCACCGATGGGGTACGACTGTGGCCATGAGATGGTCCATTCCCAACACGCTGACTGTGATCCGCCTTCTGGCTGCGCCAGGCGTCGCTTTGATGTTCTTGTATTTTCACCGGCCTTGGGCGGATTGGTTCGCGCTGACCCTGTTTGTGGGCGCTGCCATTACCGATTGGTTTGACGGCTATCTGGCCCGGCTGTGGAAGCAGGAAAGCAAATTCGGCACCATGATGGACCCGATTGCCGACAAGGCGATGGTGGTGATCGCGATCATGGTGCTGACCGGCTATTCCGGCATGAACCCGTGGCTGATCCTGCCGGCCACCATAATCATGTTTCGCGAAGTGTTTGTATCTGGTCTGCGTGAATTTTTGGGTGCCAAGGCGGGTCTGCTGAAAGTGACCAAACTGGCCAAGTGGAAGACCACGGCGCAGATGGTGGCGATTGCTGTGCTGTTTCTAGGCACCGGGTTGGAGTATCTGAACGGCGTCGCCATGCAGGGCATGACGCCTGCGCAGTATTCCGAAGCGGTTTCGGCAGGCCTTGCCGATCCGATCCGCGCCTGCGGCAAAAGCGATTGCGCCAGTGTGGCGGGTTATGCCGGCTTGGCGCTGATGTGGATTGCCGCGGTGCTGACGGCATTGACGGGGTTGGATTATTTCAACAAATCACTGCCATTCCTGCGGGATGACCATGATTGACGTTCTTTACTTTGCCTGGGTGCGCGAACGCATCGGGCTGCCGCGAGAGCGGATCGACACGCAGGCCGCCACCGTTGCGGACTTGATTGCAGAACTGTCGGCGCGCGAAGAGCGCTATGCGCTGGCGTTTTCTGATCTGGCCTCATTACGGGTGGCACTGGATCAACAGCTTTCATCCTTTGATGCGTCCTTGGACGGGGTGCGCGAGGTGGCTTTCTTTCCGCCCATGACCGGGGGCTAGGATGCGGCTTTCTGTGCAGCCAGAGCCGTTTGATCTGGGGGCGGAGTCCAACGCCTTTGCCGCTGCTGTCGGCGGGGCAGGGGCGGTCGTAACCTTCACCGGGTTGGTGCGCGACAATGGCGGCACCTTGGCCGCAATGGAGATCGAGCATTATCCGGGCATGACTGAAGCTGCGATCGCCGCGATCTTGGCGCAGGCGGTTGCGCGTTGGACCTTGGTCGATGCCCTTGTGATCCATCGCTATGGTCGATTGACCGGGGGGGAGCCGATCATGATGGTTGCCACTGCCGCGCGGCATCGGGCCGACGCCTTTGCGGCGGCCGAATATCTGATGGACTACCTGAAATCCCGCGCGCCGTTCTGGAAGAAAGAACTGGGGCCGGATGGCGCGGAATGGGTTGCGGCTCGGGACGAAGATGAAGCGGCTCTGGGGCGATGGTAGGGGATGCGGCAACGCAGTTTTGACCGACGGGTCCAGTGCCCCCTGCTGGGCTCATGCAAAACGCGGGGCACTGGCTTGATTTGAGTCAGATCGTGACTTTTGGGACTGCAGTGGCAAGGTCGCTTGTGTTGGGGATGCCGGTGGCTTCGATCCGTGGCAAGTGGGTTTCGATGGCTGCGCGTGGGCGGTGTTGCATGCCTTTTGGCACCACAAAGATTTCACCGGGATGCAGGGCGGCCGATCCCTCGGGCAGGTCAGTGATCGACGCGCCGTTCAGTCCCATGAAAAAATCATCAGCATCAGGATGACCATGCCAAACAAAGTCACCCAACACCTTGACCCCCACTGGGTCAGGGCCATTGAATTGGCCCACGATGCGCTATGACCAGCGGGTGGTGAACAGGTAAAGTTTGTCGGCAAGGTTGACCGGGCTTATGTTGGACCTCTGGTTCAGCCGGTGTCGGTCTTGCTTTGCGAATCGCGGCCTGCAACCGGAAAGTTGGGCCAACAGGGGGATTGAGATGCAAAAAGTAGCGGTGATTACGGCGGGTGGCTCAGGCATGGGGGCGGCTGCGGCGCGGCGTTTGGCGGCGGATGGGTTCGCGGTGGCGATCCTGTCATCTTCAGGAAAGGGCGAAGCATTGGCTGCCGAATTGGGCGGCGTTGGTGTGACCGGATCGAACCAGAACAACGACGATGTCGCGCGACTTGTTGATGCCACAATGGCAAGGTTCGGGCGCATAGATGTGCTGGTGAATTCCGCCGGGCACGGTCCGCGCGCGGCGTTGCTCGACATTACGGATGAGGGTTGGCATCAGGGCATTGATATCTATTTCCTGTCAGCCGTGCGCCCGATTCGCTTGGTGACGCCCATATTCGAGACGCAAGGAACGGGTGGTTCGATCATCAACATCACCACTTTTGCCACGTTCGAGCCCGATCCGGCCTTTCCCACATCAGGTGTGGCGCGGGCTGGTTTGGCGGCATTCACCAAGCTGTATGCAGACAAATATGCGCCTCAAGGCATCCGCATGAATAACGTTTTACCCGGATTTATCAACAGCTTGCCCGAGAAGGAAGAGTTCCGCGCCCGCATCCCCATGGGTCGCTATGGCCAGGTTGAAGAAATCGCGGGCACGGTCAGCTTTCTGGCATCTGACGCAGCGGGCTACATCACTGGGCAGAATTTGCGTGTGGATGGCGGGATCACACGTTCGGTTTAGGTCTTGGTAACGCGGCGTTAACGCAATCCGTGCCAGCGTGTGGGCATGGAACATCTCAGCCCACCCGCCCCGTCCCATTGCCCGATTTTTTTCACGGTTTCGCTGCGGCAGCCGGGGGCGGATCTGCTGATCCTTGAGGTCGAGCGATTGCGTCACGCAGTGCGGGTGACGCGAATGGAAAGGCCGTTCCAGATCGATGCTTGGGTGGTGCTTCCTGACCATCTTCATGCGATCTGGACCCTGCCCGACGCTGATCACGCCGCCCGCTGGCGGCTGATCAAGGCGCGTTTTGCCAAGGGCCGCCCGATCTGGCAACCGCGCTTTTGGGCGCGGCCTTTGACCAGTGCTGCAGATTATGACAGGCACATGCGTGCCTGTCAGATGGACCCGGTACGGCATGGTCTGGTGGATGAGCCGGGGGCATGGCCGTTCTCATCCTTCCAGACCAAGGATTCTTTGGTCTTGGCGGGTTAGGCTTTGGCCTTAGAAATCAAACAAATCGCTGAGAAAGCTTTCGCGACGCTTTTTTGGGTGGCGGCGGTCGTCATCATCGTCTTCGTCGCGACGGCGACGCGGCTCTTCGCGGCCGGTCGTGGCGGCACGGGCCGGTTCGGGCTGGTAGACCGGGGCCGCCTCACGCGCTGGCGTCGCGGTGGGCGCGGGACTTCCGCGTTCAATGATCTTGTCCAACTCGCCTCGGTCCAGCCAGACCCCCCGGCATTTCGGGCAGTAGTCGATCTCCACTCCGTTGCGGTCGGCCATCACCAAAGTTTCGTTATCCACGGGGCAGCGCATGTTATTCTCCTAGCTTGTGCAGCTATAACATGGGCGCGCGCGCCGCCTGTGCAAGGGTAGGGCATTGCAGGGCGACAAATTCATGCTTAGCTGTTTGCCAGCCGGGGCAAGCCGCCCCAAAAGGATGTGCCGATGACCACAACGCCATACGTTCCGCCCAAGGTCTGGACCTGGGACGCCGCCAACGGGGGCCAGTTCGCAAACATCAATCGGCCCATCGCCGGACCGACGCATGACAAGGTTTTGCCGGTCGGACAGCACAAATTTCAGCTGTATTCACTGGCAACGCCAAATGGTCAGAAAGTGTCGATCCTGTTTGAAGAGTTGCTGGAGGCGGGGTTTGATGCAGAATATGATGCTTGGCTGATCAACATCGGCAAGGGCGATCAATTTGGCTCTGGCTTTGTTGATGTGAACCCAAATTCCAAGATCCCGGCACTGCTGGACCTGACGGGCGCCGCGCCGCTGCGGCTGTTCGAATCCGGGTCGATGCTGGTGCATCTGGCGGACAAGTTCGGTGCCTTCCTGCCCGCCAGCGGGCCAGAGCGGACCGAGGTGATGAATTGGCTGTTCTGGCAAATGGGGTCTGCGCCCTTCGTGGGTGGTGGTTTTGGCCATTTCTACGCCTATGCGCCGGAAAAGTTTGAATACCCGATCAACCGCTACGCGATGGAAACCAAACGCCAACTGGACGTGCTGGATCGTCGTTTGGCAGAGGTGCCATATGTCGCTGGAGACTCGTATTCCATTGCCGATATGGCGATCTGGCCGTGGTATGGTGGGCTGGTTCTGGGCCGCGCTTATAATGCGGCCGAATTTCTGGATGTGCAGTCCTATAGGAATGTCACTGCCTGGGCGGAAAAGCTTGACGCGCGCCCGGGGGTGAAGCGGGGGCGGTTGGTGAACCGCAACTGGGGGGAAGAGGCGGAACAGGTGCCGGAGCGCCACTCGGCGGCGGATTTTGTGGGTAAGGCGGTTTAAGGCCACGGGCGGGGCACTTGAAATCAAGCGTCCTGCCCGCGACAGACCCATAGACAGCACACCGGGCCACCGCTATTCAAACGCTCAGGCGCGGCGATGGCGTCGCCGCGAAACCTGTTTTCGTCCTGACGCGGGGACCTTGCGGGGTTCGGGTGATGGAACCAGATCCCAAGCACGAGGTCAGCTATGACGGAACGTCCGCAACAATATCGTTTTCACCAAGGCGACCGGGTTCTGCCATTCGCCGCCGAAGAATATGCAGATCGACTTGTCGATTTGCGCGAGTTGATGGAAGTCCACGGGATAGAGGCCTGCGTTTTCACCTCGATGCACAACATTGCCTATTACTCGGGCTTCCTTTTCTGTTCGTTTGGTCGGCCTTATGGCTTGGTGGTCACACCGACGCAAAGTGTTACGATTTCGGCAGGCATCGACGCGGGGCAGCCTTGGCGGCGCAGTCATGGCGACAACATCACATACACCGACTGGCAGCGCGATAATTACTGGCGCGCGATCCTGTCAGTGGTGGGAGAAGGCCGGGTGATCGGCTGCGAGGCAGATCATCTGACGCTGGTGCAATCGGAAAAGCTGAACCATTTCCTGAAGCCGAAGCGTGGAGTCGACATCTCGCGCGGCACCATGGAGCAGCGAATGATGAAATCGGCTGCGGAATTGGAACTGATCCGGCACGGCGCAGCGGTGGCCGATGTGGGCGGCTTTGCCATTCGTGAGGCCGTAAAACAAGGTGCGCGCGAAATTGACATCGCCATGGCGGGGCGTGACGCGATGGAGCTGGAAATTGCAAAACGCTTCCCGGATGCTGAATATCGTGACACCTGGGTTTGGTTTCAGTCTGGCATCAACACTGATGGCGCGCATAATCCAGTTACCAGCCGCAAATTGCGGCATGGCGACATTCTAAGCCTGAACACCTTTCCGATGATCAGCGGCTATTACACCGCGCTGGAGCGCACGATGTTTGTGGGCGAAGTTGACACTGCCAGCCGCCGGATTTGGGACATCAACGTGGCCGCCCATGAATATGGCATCAGCCTTCTGAAACCGGGTGCATCCTGTGCCGAGGTGACGCAAAAGCTGAACACGTTCTTCGAAGAGCATCAGGTTCTGCAATACCGCACCTTTGGCTACGGCCACTCTTTCGGCGTTCTCAGCCACTATTACGGACGTGAGGCGGGGCTGGAACTGCGCGAAGACATCGACACGGTGTTGGAGCCCGGCATGGTGATCTCGATGGAGCCGATGCTGACAATCCCCCAAGCGCAACCGGGGGCAGGCGGCTACCGCGAGCATGACATTTTGTTCATTACCGAAGACGGAAACGAGAACGTTACCAAATATCCTTATGGGCCTGATTTCAACGTGGTGGGCTGACCGCAACACCCACTGAAGGACGGGCTGTCTGGGGGACACGGAATTTTGGCCCGACTCTTTTTGCGATTCGCAACAGCCGCATCGACCGCTCATTTCGGGATCTGCCTGCCGGCCAAGGATAACGCTGAATTGATCGTTACGTCGCGGCCTGTGCTATATTTGGGCATCAAAAGCCGCATTGGCACAACGCCTGCAGCTTTTCTTTTTTCAACTTTTTCAGTGGGGCTTGACGGATAGGGCAGGGCTGGCGCTAGGTTCCCTGAACTTTTCCAACCGTCGAGTCTGAACCGTGACCAATTACGCCCTTCGCCTGCTTTCCGTTCTGGCGCTGTCCGCGCTTGCCGCCTGCGGTGCGCCAAAACAAAGCGATGCCCCGCCACAAGTGGTTCCGGGTTACGAAGGGGTCGAAGATGAAGGCTTTTTCATCCAGCCGGTGGAAGCGCATCTTCTGGCCGAAGACCGCGCGCGCACGGAGGTGGACTACAAGGGCGACGAGGCCCCCGGAACCATTGTCGTCGATACGTTCTCGCGCAAGCTGTACCACGTTTTGGAAAACGGCCGTGCCATGCGGTACGGCATCGCGGTGGGCCGGGAAGGTCTGTCGTTCCGCGGCAATGGGGTGATTGGGCGCAAGGAGAAGTGGCCGTCCTGGCAGCCGACCGCGAATATGGTGCGGACACGTCCTGATCTTTACGCCGAATACGCTGGCGGTAGGGCTGGCGGTTTGGACAATCCCTTGGGCGCGCGGGCCTTGTATCTGTACCGGGGGGGCCGCGACTCGATGTTCCGCATTCACGGCACCATCCAGAACGAAACGATCGGTCATGCCACTTCGGCGGGCTGCATCCGGTTGTTCAATCAGGACGCCATCGAATTGTACGACCGTGTCGACATGGGCACCCGCGTGAAGGTGCGCGCGCTGGAGGAAAGCCTTGCCATCGAAGGCCCCTATATGGACGACGCCTATGGTCGAGCCGTGCCAGAGACGCCTGAGAACATTGCGCAAAAGGAAGTGGACGCTGCCGCGATCATCGCCGAAGAGGCCGCGAGGGTCGAAGCCGACGCTTTGGCCGCCGAAAAGGCCGCCAAAGAGGCCGTGAAAGCTGACAAAAAGCG
Organism: Pseudorhodobacter antarcticus; assembly: GCA_945860375.1. The sequence continues at coordinate 95,968 of CAMAQR010000001.1, read as the reverse complement.
GCTTTCGGCCTGCAAACGCAAGGGGATCGGCGCGGCAGATTGCCCGCCGCTGCCTGTGGCCGAGGTGGCAGACGCCAGCTAACTGCGGATCACATAGTCTTTCAGGGTTGTTTCAAGCACGTCCCAAGTGCCTTCAAACCCGGGGCGAATGATGAAACGGTCACCCGCACGCAAGGGGGTGGCCGTTCCCATTTGATCGGTCAGGATCGAATGGCCGGAATGGATGTAGACATACTCCCACTCGGCATAGGACACCCGCCACTTTCCGGGGGTGGATTGCCACAAGCCACAGTAAAGCCCGTCGCTGTCCTCAATGTTCCAGGTTGTATGTACCGGATCGCCTGACAAAACCTTTGTCGGGTCTGGCCGGGTGATTTCAGCCGGGACGGCGCTTTGGTCGACGCGCAGAAGTTGTGGCATGGCAGTCTCCTGTTTGGTGGCAAGCGAGCGCTGCAACGCGGCGTAAGAATCTTGCTGTTGCGGCAAAGCTGTGCCCATATACTGTGCAGGTCGATCATCCACGGAGCCTATCATGAGCGCAACCTCCCCCGTTCGCGCGGTTTTGCCCCCTGACATCCGGGCGCGCAAAGGTCAGCTGCCGCTTGTGGTGCTGACCGCCTACACAACCCCGATGGCGAGACTGGTCGATCCCCATTGCGACATGGCGCTGGTCGGCGATTCGGTTGGAATGGTGCTGCACGGCATGCCAAGCACGCTTGGAGTGACGATGGAGATGATGATCCTGCACGGGCGGTCGGTGGTGCGCGGTTTGACCCGCGCGATGCCGATCATTGACATGCCCTTTGGCAGCTATGAAGAAAGCCCACAGCAAGCCTACCGCAACGCGGCGCGGCTGATGGCCGAAACTGGTGCCCCCTGCGTAAAGCTGGAGGGTGGCGTGCATATGGCCGAGACCATCGCGTTCCTGACCAAGCGCGGCGTGCCGGTGATGGCGCACATCGGGCTGACGCCGCAATCGGTGAACACGCTTGGTGGTTACAAAGTGGTGGGCCGCGATGATGAGGCCGAGGGCGTGATGGCCGATGCCCGCGCGGTAGAGGCGGCGGGGGCTTTTGCGGTGGTGTTGGAAAAGGTGCCGGTCGGGCTTGCAGCGCGGATCACGCAAGGACTGGAAATCCCGACGATCGGTATTGGCGCGGGTGCGCAATGTGATGGCCAAGTGCTGGTGGTCGATGACATGCTGGGCCTTTTCACCGAGTTCCGGCCCAAATTTGTCAAACGCTACGCCGAATTGGGCGCAACCGCCGACGCTGCAATTGCCGATTACGCCGCCGAAGTCCGCAATCGCACATTCCCAAGGCCCGAGCATGGCTTTGCCGATGTGCTGGCGAAGGGGCCGAAGTCTTGACACTGATCATCCGGCGGGTGGCGGACCTGCGCGCACAAGTGCGCGCATGGAAGGCTCTGGGGCAGAGTGTTGGCGTGGTTCCGACCATGGGCGCGCTGCATGAAGGGCATTTGTCGCTGGCCCGCGCCGCGAAAAAGGACTGTGATCGGGTGATCGTGACGATTTTTGTCAACCCCAAGCAGTTCAACAACCCCGATGATCTGAAGAAATATCCCCGCACGGAAGCGGCCGATGCGTCACTGTTGCGGACGGTCGGGGCCGACTTGATTTTCGCGCCCTCGCCGGAAGCGGTGTATCCTGAAGGCTTCAGCTCCACCGTTTCGGTTGGCGGGGTGTCGGAGCCTTTGGAAGGCCGGATGCGACCGGGCCATTTCGACGGTGTGGCAACCGTGGTGACAAAGCTTTTCGGCATGACCATGGCCGACCGAGGCTATTTCGGTCAAAAAGACTGGCAGCAGTTGCAGGTCGTTTTGCGCTTGGTGCGTGATCTTAACCTGCCCATCACCATTGTTGGCTGCGAAACCATCCGTGAGTCCGATGGACTGGCCATGTCGTCGCGCAACATCCGCCTGACGTCGCAGGGACGCGCGATTGCCGGCGTGCTTTTTGCCGCAATCAGCAGTGCCGCCATCGATATACGTGCAGGCCAGTCTGACCGAATGGCGATCCGCGAAGCTGCCGAAAAGCTGCGACATGCGGGTTTCGAGCGGGTGGAGTACATCGAACTGCGTGATGCCGAAACATTGATGCCCTCGGATGACATCCAAAGACCGCGCCGGATGCTGGCCGCAGCTTGGCTGGACGGCGTGCGTCTGATCGACAATATTCCGGTTTAGCGGCAAATACCGGGGGCCTGCCCCCGGACCCCCGGGATATTTGGACCAATGTGAATCAGGCCAGCAGATCTTGCAGCAGCAAGGCCATCCTCTTGGCGCTGGCCTCCATGTCCTGAACGTCAATCCATGCATCGGACTGGTCGCCAAATGCAGCAAACCCGGCCCAAAGGCGATTCAGTTTTGAAGCCGCCCGATGCGGGGCGATGGGTTCTTGGTCATAAGTGCCAAGCAAGACGCCATAATCCGCCGCTTAGGCCAGAACTCGGTCGATGGCTGCGGCGTCAGAGCGGGCAATCGGTGCGTCACGGGCGCGGGTTGCCACGTCGGTGATTGCCCGTTTGACCGCCGCCGCACCCTTTTCAATCATAGGGCGCGGGTCAATCACGATGCGGCAGCGGTCTACCCCGCAGGCGTGGCAGGGAGGCGTCTTTGGGGGAAAGATCCGCCGCGCCGCCGTGGACGGAGGTGGTTTTCAGCGTGGATTGGCGCGCGCCTTCGGGCATCACCGGCACTGCGGCCATGAGTTGCCAACCTGGCCCACCACATTCCGCGGTGGCCCGAACAGATGCGGCCCTTGTGCACGGGGTTGGGGATGATGACATGGCCGGCCGGCGCGAAATGATGGTGTTCGGCAAGGTGGGCGACACTGTGGTAGCCGCCCGACTCCTCGTCCGCCATGGTGAAAAGCTCGATGCAGCCGGTTGATCCACCCTTCACATCGCAGGCCCCGCGGCCGTAAATCCGGCCCCCTTCCAACGTGCACCCAAACGGTTCGCGGGTTCGGCCATGGCCCACCTTGACCGCGTCTTGATGGCTGTTGACATGCAAAGCGTCACCGGCCCGTTTTCAATCCGCGCAATCAGATTCCCGCGCGGGGAGGCGTTGGTATTGCCAGCGGGCCCATGGGTGCGGACGAATTGGGTGACGAACCCGAGCGATTCCAACCGCGCAGCCAGATCATCACCGAAGGTGGGAACAGGCGCGCCCGATGGATTCAGCGTTGGGATGCGGATAAGGTTTTGGGTCAGGTCAATAAGCGCTTGGCGACGGGCCGATACTTGGGCAAGGATGGCTGCATCGGTCATAGGGGCAGAGTCCCGCAGGGGTCCGATGCGGGGAACTATTTTATTGCCCTGTAGATGTAATGTCAATTAACATGCCTATATCAAGGCAAGTCATTCTAACGGAGGGTCCAATGGCCGATTTCGACACGCAGATCAAGGAAAGCCAGGCTCAGGTGGCCGCAGCGCAGGCGAAGATTTCCGAGATCACCGGCAAGATTGAGGCCGCGCGGTCCAAGCTGGACGCGGGCGAGGTGGCGGTCGACATCGAAAATGCCACCTTGGAGGATGTGCATCAGCACACCGACCTGATGAACGCCAACATCGCCGAACTGATCATGGGCTTGGATGACGTGACGGCGGGGTTCTCCAAGGACTTCGATGAGATGCGGTCGAAAACCGGGATGGAATCGTTCATCGGCATTTTCTCGGACGCCAAATCGGAGTCGATGCGGCAAGAGCGGATGCGCACGGCGTCGATTGACAGCAAGTTGCAGGATCTGATTTCCAAGTCCGACATCATCGTGCGGCTGTTGCAGGGTCAGTTGGATTTGCTGAACACTCAGAAAACCAAAGTCGAGGTGAACCTTGGCAGCACCCTGACCGAACGCGAGGTGACAGTGGGCGATCTGGAATCGGTGCGGGCCGAAATTTCGGCCATGGATCCGAAAATCATTGAGCTGGAAAACAAGATATCGGTCGAACAGGATGCAGCGGCGCGGACGAAACTGGAAACCGAACTGGCCGGGCTGAATGGGCGCTACAACGCGCTGGTGCAGGACGAGCAGGTGCATTTGGCAAAATCGCAGACGCTGGAGCGCTATATCGAAAAGGGCAAGACCTGGGTGGACAGCCTGACCAATCAGGCGGCTACCCAGTTGGTTTTGATCAATAAACTGCAGACGGACACCAAGCAGCGCGTGGTACTGTATGACGCGCTGACCAGCAGTCTGAAGACCGCGCAACAGCAGGATGTGGCCCACCGGATCAATGAAATCGGCGTCAAAACCGACCAAGAGGCGCAGGCGGCGATGGCGGCGATTGGGGCGGCCACCAATGACAAGATGGCCGACATGCTGGAAAGCCATGAGCAGCACATGGTCTTCGCCCGCGCGGTGCTGGAGCAGAAAGCCAAGGCCGATGAACGCTTTGCCCGGCGCTTTGCCAAGATTGTCGAGAAGCACGACAAGAATGCGTATGGGGAATGAGTGCTAGGACACGATATTGGGCGTGGGCATCTTTTGTCTACGCCGCGTTGATGGGACCCATTGCCGTAGTTATTGTAGTGATCGCGCAACGTGGGCACCACGATCAAACTTGGCTACAGCTGACCAAGCTTGCCGGGTATATTCTGCTCTGGCCGTTGTGGGTGGCATTCAGCGTTGTAACTATTTGGTATATTGGAGCATTCGGGTATTTCGTATTTTGGAAATACGCGGAGTTGATTCAGTTTCTGACCGGGTTGCGTTTTGGCAGCTGGGTTGGCCAGGTTATGGCGAACGATAGGTTCCTCAAGAATGCGCCACCAAGCGGGCCATATGGATGGGTCTACCGAAAGGTAACGAAGGTTTATGCAGCCGCTCAAGATGGGGCGAACAATGTCGGATAGTTCCATCAAAGACCAACTGACCAACGACCATATGGAGCTGTGCGACACCCTCGTCGCGCGGCGCTATTTTGCCAAGTTCGAACGCATCACCGGGCATCTGTTGCGGGTGGCAGGTGAAGTCGAGGCCGAGGGCCGTCTGACGCGGACCGAGGCGCGGACCCTGGGGCGCTATCTGACGGCGCTGACGGCGACGTTCAAGGCGCTGTCCCACAAGTACTTGATGACCGGGCGGGCGGAAGGCTCACCCAAGCTCACCTTTGACCGCCACGAATCCGGCTTTCCAGTGGCGCAGGAATTGATGGTGATGGCGCTGGACGCCGCCCAAGTCACCAGACATCTGGGCGGCATGGCCGCCGAGGCCGAGTTGAAAGACCGTATGGTGCGCCAGATCGTGCGTGATCTGACCGTGCCGGTGCAGTTGCAATTCGCGCTGTCGCAGCGGCTTTATTATGAGACGTTGGCGCAGGGTGGCCTGTTCTGGGCACGCAATGATCCCGATTGCCAGTGGATCGAGGATGTCAGCTACAACGGCAACGACCGCCGCCACTATCTGGTGCACTGGGCGGTCTATGACGCACAAGCCAACCTTCCGGTGGTCTATTTGCTGGATGTTGAAGACAGCGGCAAGAAGGCGCTGCCGAATGATGATCGGCGCTGGCCGATGGTGCAGGCACATCTGATGGCGCAGTCACTCAACGGTTTGAAATTGCTGACGATTGCGCAGGGGTTTGACAAGGATTTCCCCGAAACCCACCCCAAACGCCTGCGCCGGATCACCCTTGGCCCGATGTACAGCCACGATTTCACCCTGCAATCGGGGCCGATCTCAGAGGTGCTGGCCAATGCGCAGGCCCCGGACGGCAGCGATTGGGCCTTGGTCTGGACGGTCGAGGATCTGATTTCCGACCGCGAAGAAGACATCAAGGACGGCTGGTTTTCGATGCGTCCGCAGCAAATCTTCCGGCTGGACCCGTTCCAAGGCGCCGAAACCGGAGCCAGCAAGACGGAACGCATGGTGATCTTGCCCGAGACGCCCTATCAGGTTCTGGCAGAACTGAACCCGCCCGGCTTTCGCGACTTGCGCAAATTTGTCGTGGGAACAGACGGCCGGATCATTCCGGCCTAACAAAAGGACAGTCCAATGACGAAATGTCAGTTTTACCGCACCGAAATGAAGGTCGAACGTAGCAACGCACATTACCCCGGCGCAAAAGAATTCGCGCCGCGCCGGGTGGCGGTGCCCTATTGCGTTCACACCGACAGCATTGCACCCAAAGGATCGGGCAAGCCGTTGAATTGTGGCGGTGATCTGGCGAAATGCCCGATCTCAGACAAACTGTAAGGGGGCCAAAATGACGTCTGGGCGCGACACGATGGAACTGCGGGAAGACACAATCAAGGCGCAGTATGAAGCGGCTTTGGGTCTGCTGACCGGGTTCGATCACGCGCCGCGGCTTGCCAAAGCTGTCGATGTGGCTTTGGTTGAGCGCTCGCCCGGAATTGGAACGCGGCCCCGGTTCCGTTCTACCGTTCCGGGCATGGCGACGCGGTCCACGGCGCGGCCGGGCGGTGTGCGGTTGATAGAGCGTGTCGAAGGGTTGGGTGATGGATTGGTGTCACCCACGCAGGCCAGCGCCTTGCAAGCGCTGCGGCGCGGGGTGGCGATTGCGCTGGCAATGGCGGAAACATTTGCCGCCCAATCCGGGCTGGCTGAGCTGAAGAAGGGCAATCTGGAGGGGCGCCTGCCCGAAGCAAGGCGCTCCGAGTTCACGGAACTCTTGGCAGCGGAGGCTCTTTTGTCTCTGTTTGTTTTTGCCAGTGCCACCGCATTTCTGCTGGCTCCGCAACTGGGAACAATGACGGTTGAGGTTGGTGCGATCGAGGAGGTTTTGACCGACAATGCCCCCCTCGCGTTGCAGGGTGCCTTGTGGGAACTGGATCAGGATATCGGCATGATTGCGACGGATGAGCCCCGTTTGATCGCCGCAATTGCTGCCTTTTGCGAAGCTCTGATGCAGCGGGTGGCCCAGCGTGCTCAAACAGCGCCACGGTTGGACGCGTTTACCTCGGGCGCGTGGCGGGTAGAGGCGGACAATCTGGCCATCGCCGGGTTCAAGCCCGCCCGCGCGTCCAAAGGCGGCGCTTTGACGATGCAGTTCAAAAAGCCAACCGACGTTGTTGGCAACCATATCGCAAAATACCAAAGTTTGCGGTTGGCGAAAATGCTCATGGCTTATGATTTTGACAGGAAGCTGAACCCGTTTGCGGAACTGGGCGGCTTTATCTTTACGTTTATGGGGGATGGCAAGCCGGGAACTGGCAAGACCACGTTGATCCAAATGATGGCTGGTCTGCTTGACGGCTATTGCAAGGTCGCGGGCTATCCTTTTCGCTATCAGAACTTCTCAATTGACCAGATCGACAGTTATCAAGGCAAATCCGGTCAAAATGCCAAAGCGTTCATAGACAATGTAATTGACCCTGCCATCATTGGCTTTGGAACGATTGATGACATTGATCAGGTGGCGGGCAAGCGGGGGGATCGCCAGTCGTCTGCGGGGCAACAGGAGGTCACGGCAGTTTTCATGGGCGCGTTTGCAGGGGCCAATACGGTGGTTCGAGGGAACTGCACATTTGGCATGTTCTCGAACTATCCTGAAAATGTGGATGATGCTCTGCGCCAGCGCGCCGGGGCACGGTTCTTGGTTGATGGCCCCCAAAGCCGCGAAGATTATATCGACATCTTGGCGCTGCTTTTGGGGAAAGGTCATGCGATCCCGATGGGAGAGCACAATCTCTTTGCTGCACAGGAAATCAAAAAGGCGGTTTCGGCCAGCTTTGAAGGCTATGCCAAGCCACATGAAGAAGGATTGCTCAAGGTGTGGGATCAGGTTTCCCAAGATTTGGGGAGGTTGGACACGCTGGCCAAGCTTGGCACCTATCTGAAGGCCATTCAGAAGGCAGACGAACGGTTCACGGGGCGCGCCATCAAGAACATCACGGACGCGGTCAAAGTTCGTGCCATGGATTTTGAGCTCCCAGATGAATGGATGGAAAATCCAGATCTGTTCTTATTCAAGGGATATGATGAAAAACTTCTGATGATCAAAGGTCTGATGAAGTCCATCTCTGTCGACATGGTGGTGCAGGAAATCAACCGCTATGCGGACAGTGAATTCAGATATGCCGACAAATCTGACGAAGTGGCCATCGAAACGATGGTGCGTGATTTTGGTCGCCAAGAGGAAGCCAAACGCCGGTATCTGGAGAACAAGAAGTGAAGCGTCTGATCGAAAAGGGCCTGATGTTTGGCAACCTGGTCGAGGTATCTTCTCCGCAGCTGGTTGAAAGGTATAACAGGGCTCTGAAACATCTGACGGGTAAGGTGACCGCTCTTTCAAACTTCCATGTTGATATTTCTGGATATTCGCCAGAAATAGGGGATGAACTGGACGATATTCTGTATCTGAACCCAAATGGATGCAATCGTCAGTTTATTCTTCTCACAACCAGCCAGAAATCAGCGCCACTGTTGAACATGAAATTCTCAACGGCGCGGGGAATTCTTCAACAGTTTATCGAGGTCAATGAAAGCCAGCTGTTCGCTCTGACGGCGCGTGACGCGGTTGCCGGTGAACTGCAAAATTCTGTCTATGAGGTCTCAATACCGGCTAAACTGTTGGATATAAGACAGATAATGGTCGAGGCGGACACAATCGGTGGCCATGTTGCAGATGCCGACAAACTGGCAAAGCTCATAGATCGGTTTCGCGCAGAGCCGGATGGTTGGTGCGACGATGTCATGATTGCTGAGATGATTGAATTGGCGAAAAAGACTGGGGATGTCACGCGCGTGTCAATCCACTTGCCTTCCATGCGGTTTGAGCAGCTTAGCTATTGGACCTCTCTTTTTGGTGGGGTCTATGTTTTTCGTGATGTTAAACTCCCAGCAGTTGTTTCTTCACGACCGCGCGACAGTCTTGGTAAACTTGCAATCTCACCGGTCATGGACATTTCACAGCGCAATCAGATTGCCGAATGGTTGGAGCGCAATGGCCTGGTGGAGCCAATTGTGCAAGCGCGCGGCATGGATGCGGCTGGCGTTCTGCGACAGAAAATGGACTTCATTCTTGTCGAGGCTGCAGATTCCCTCAACTTGGAAATTGGCGATGCGCGCCGTACTGAATTGCGGAAGATTGCTTATCGGCTTGGCGATGGTCTTCCAGATGAGTTTCTGGGTCTTTCTGCTCTGCTGCGTTGGGTTGAAGGCGCGGGTGATTGGCCGCGCATCACTTCGGAGCACCGGGCATATTTTTACACCCACAGAGCCGCTGCTGGGCCACAACGCGACTTGGTCAATATGTTGCTGTCAGAATTGGCTCCCATGGATGTGCGGCAGTTGTTCATAATGCACAAAGAGTTGTTCTACACATCTTACGCATCTTGGTCAGAAAGAAAGCGTCGCTATGTTGCCGACTTTCTGGAGCGCGAGTACAAAGTTGACGCACAGGGCGCGCGCGAGGCCCTGTTTGGGCCAGAGCCATCAATGGACACTCGGGCCCAACCGGCACCAAAGCCTGCGCGGGATTTGATCGACGTCGTTGGCCCTTGGGGTTCAGTCAGTGGAGACCGCAAATGATCGCAATTATACGCTTGATTGTCTTCGGCTTTTTAGGTCTGAGCGTCATATACATTCTCGTATCTCTTTACTCACAATCGGTGCGTCGGGAAAATCTTGAGAAGAAGTTCGATGCTGGAGGTATAGAAGGCGATCGGGATGAGTATATCAAAGCCGGGATGATCGACTATCAGCGGGGTTTGCGGCGTAAACTGATCTGGCTGGTGTATATTGTGCCGATGGTCGTTGTGGCGGTGACTGTCTATCTTGTGAACTATCAGTAGGAGAATGGCGATGTGGAAATTTCTGAAGTGGACCTTTCGGATCCTTGCAATCTTGCTGGTCGGAGGGTTTCTGCATTACACGCTGCCACAGCATGATATTGTGAGGATCACCAACACCTATAATCGCATGACGACAGTTGGCAATGAAAATTCCTGGGCCTATGCCTCGCCTGATACGGGTACAGCGGAAAGTGCGACCACGCGGGATATCCGCTTTGTCGATGCTGCTTTTGACGATGGTACGGTTATCGTTTATCGAAATGAAGACACGGGCTGGGTTTGGCCACCTTATTTTAAATATGACAGTTCTAATTTGCAGGCTGAGGCGGGAAATCTGAAATCAACCCAAGTGACACCTAAATGGGTGTCCGTGACCCATTATGGCTGGAGGTTTCCGTTCTTGTCGATTTACCCAAACGCGGTTTCGGTAAAAGAAGTTGCCGGGCCAGATGTGCGCATCATTCCCTACGTGAACATCGTTGTCTTGCTGGCGTTGGCCTTCGGCGTCTTCATGCTGCGGCGGATGTGGCAGCAGTTTTGGGAGCGTTCGGTTGAGCCTGTCGTTGCCGACGTCGGCGAAACCTGGGATGATGTAGAGGCGCGCGCAGACGCCGCTGCCGGGTCGGCAAAGGGTGCGCTTGGGCGCTTTGGTGCGCGGCTGAGGACTTGGACCAAAAAGCCCAAGCCCTGACCGGATCCATGGCCCCAGCAGGGGCCATGGTTCATTTAGCTGCGCAGCATGCCGCCTGTGGCTTTGCTGACTTTGTCGATGATTTTGGCTGAAACCGCCTCGATATCCGCCTCTGTCAGCGTCTTTTCGGTTGGCTGCAAACGCACCGTCAAGGCGATGGACTTTTTGCCAGCCCCCATTTGCGTTTCGGCCTTGTCCCCGGTGAACTGGTCGAACAGTCGCACGCTTTCGATCAGCAATTTGTCCGCACCTACTACGGCGTTCACCGCTGTCAACGCTTCAACCGATTTGTCCACGACAAAAGCGAAATCACGGTCAACTGCCTGCAAGTCTGACAGGGTAAGTGCCGGTTTGGTCGGGGTTTTTACCTTTGGCATCGGCACATTCTGGATCAGGATCGTGAAAGCCACTGCCGGGCCTTTCACATCAAGGGCGGCCAGAATCCTTGGGTGAACCTCGCCGAATGTCGCCATCATGTTTGGGCCCAAGCCGATCACACCTGATCGCCCGGGATGCCACCAGCCTGCCACTTTGCGGCTGATCTGCACCCGCGACGGCGCCCCAATTGCGGCGAGAAGCGCCTCGGCGTCGGCTTTGGCGTCGAACACATCAACGGCGCGGCGGCTGGCGTGGGGGTCGCGCGGCGCGGTCGCACCGATCAGAAGGCCGGCGGCTTGCAGGTGCTGCTCACCGGGTTCACCGCCGCCAAAGGCTGGGCCAACCTCGAACAAAGCCATGTCCATGAAGCCGCGTGCCTGATTGCGTGCAGCGGCGCGCAGCAGGCCGGGCAGCAGGTCGGGGCGCAGGTGGGTCATTTCTGACGAAATCGGATTGTCCACGCGCACCGCATCGGCCCCGCCACCGAACAGCGCGGCGGCAGAGTGGTCGATGAAGCTGTAGGTGACGCATTCGTTGTAGCCCAAAGCCGCCAGGGTGCGGCGGGCACGCCGCTCGCGGGTCTGCAGCGGGGTCAGAATCGGGCGCGGCACACCTGGCAGACTGCGGATCAACGGCCTGCCTTGCAGTTTGGTTAACGAGGCCACGCGCGCAACCTCTTCGACCAAATCGGCCTCGCCAAGAATGTCCGGGCGCCATGTTGGTGGCGTCGCCATATCGCCGGTCAGGGTGAAACCCAGCGATTCTAGTGTCTTGCGCTGCTCGCCCTCCGGGATGTCCATGCCGACAAGGCTGATCACGCGGGCGGGGTTCAGACGATAGGCGCGTGTTGTGTCGATAGCGGCACCGTCCTGCGCGACATCCGAAGCTTCGCCGCCGCAGAGATCGAGGATCATCTGGGTCGCCAGATCCAGACCCGGCAGGGTGAAAGCCGGATCAACGCCGCGTTCAAACCGATAGCGGGCGTCCGAGTTGATTTTCAGCGCACGGCCCGTGGTGGCCACGGTGATCGGGTCCCACCAAGCGGATTCAAGGAAAACATCAGTGGTTTCCGGTGTGCAGCCTGCCGCCTCACCGCCCATGATCCCGGCCAGAGATTCCACGCCCAGATCATCCGAAATCAGCATCTGGCCAAGGCGCAGAGTGTAGGTCTTGCCGTCCAACGCGGCGAAGGTCTCACCACCAACCGCCGCGTGAATGCGCAGTTTGCCTTGGACCTTGGCCGCGTCAAAGACGTGCAGCGGGCGGTTCAGGCCATAGGTGAAATAGTTGGTGATATCGACCAAGGCTGAGATTGGACGCAGACCGATGGCCTTGAGCCGGTTAGCCAACCAGTCGGGCGAGGGGCCGTTGGTCACACCGCGGATGGTACGGCCTGCAAAATGTGGGCAGCCTTTGGCCCTCAGATCGGCCGAGATTTCCACCTGAACCGGGCTGGCAAAGCCGCCTTTGATCACCGGGATCGGCAAAGGCTTCAACGCGCCCAAGCCACGCGCCGCCAGATCGCGTGCGACGCCACGCACGCCCAAGGCGTCGGGGCGGTTCGGGGTAATCTTGACGTGGATCATCGGGTCGGCGACGCCGGGACGGTTCGTGGTCAGCCAATCGACAAATTTCTGCCCAACCTCACCCGACGGCAGTTCGATGATGCCGTTGTGTTCGTCCGAAAGCTCCAACTCGCGCTCCGACGCCATCATGCCATGCGATTCAACGCCACGGATTTTGCCGATGCCAAGGGTTACGTCGATGCCCGGAACATAATCTCCCGGTTTGCACAGCACCACGATGATGCCTTCGCGGGCATTGGGCGCGCCGCAAACGATCTGCTTTTCACCTTCATCCGTCAGGACCCGGCAGACGCGCAGCTTGTCGGCATCGGGGTGTTTCTCGGCGTGCAACACTTTGGCAATGGTGAAGGGCGCGAGTTTTGCCAGCGGATTGACCACTTCTTCAACCTCAAGCCCAAGGTCGGTGAGGGCATAAAGGATGTCCTCCAGCGGGGCAGAGGTTTCAAGGTGATCTTTCAACCAAGACAGGGTGAATTTCATGGCGCGGCCCTTCGGGAATTGTCGCTTGCGGGAGTAGCGCATCGGGCGGCAAAGGGAAAGACGCCCAGCGGCGGTTTCGCAATTGGAAACGGGTTGTCGCCAGTTCAGCAGGGCTTTCGCCACATTCTGCGCGTTCCGATGGTGTATCGAGTCACATATGATGGACCCCATGTTTGACATACCCAAGGGCCGAAAGCGCCTGAATGTAGGCCGCCTTTGCGTCTTGCTGGGATTGACCTTGATGTTGTTCATCATGGTCGCGCAGCAGTTTGTTCAGGCCGCGCAGATTTTGGCATCGGGCGCGGCTGGTTGACTGGATCGCAAACAGGCTGGTTAAGTCCTGCCTTACGTTGAAAGACCGCCCGCCAGATCCGGCATGTCCAGCGCTGCAAAGCCGTAGTGCTTCAGCCAACGCAGGTCAGACTCGAAAAATGCCCGCAGGTCGGGGATGCCGTATTTCAGCATAGCAATCCGGTCGATCCCCATGCCAAAGGCAAAGCCCTGCCATTCATCGGGATTGACGCCCGCGGCTTTCAGCACCTTGGGATGCACCATGCCCGAGCCCAGAATCTCCATCCACTTGTCGCCCTGACCGATCTTCAGCTGACCGCCTTCCCAAGAACAACGAATATCCACCTCGGCAGAAGGTTCGGTAAAGGGAAAGTGAGAGGCGCGGAACCGCAGTTCGACTGAAGGCACTTCAAAAAACGCCCGGCAGAATTCCTCGAGCACCCATTTCAGATTGGCCATGCTGATATCGCGATCAATCGCCAGACCCTCAACCTGATGGAACATTGGGGTATGCGTCTGGTCCATATCCATACGGTAGACGCGACCGGGGGCAATCACCCGGATCGGCGCGCCCTGTTCGGTCATGGCGCGGATCTGCACCGGGCTGGTGTGGGTGCGCAGCACATGCGGGGGGCGGTCGTCGCCGTCAGCGCGGTTCATGAAGAACGTGTCATGTTCCTGCCGCGCCGGGTGTTCCGGTGGGATGTTCAAGGCGTCAAAATTGTACCAATCAGATTCCACCTGCGGCCCTTCGGCCACCGCGAAACCCATGTCGGCGAAAATGGCAGTCAGTTCTTCCATCACTTGGCTGACCGGATGAATGGTGCCCTGACGGCGCGGGCGCGCGGGCATCGTGACGTCCAGCCATTCCGAGCGCAGGCGCTCGTTCAACGCGGCATCGCCCAAAGCCGCCTTCTTGGCGCGCAAAGCGGCGTCGATTTCGTCCTTCAGCACGTTGAGCATGGCGCCCATGACCTTGCGCTGATCTGGTTCCATCTTGCCCAGACCGGCCATGAGGACAGAAATTTCGCCCTTCTTGCCCAAAGCCGCCACGCGCAGATCTTCAAGGCCAGCCTCGTCTGCCACATTGGCAATGGCGGTCAGATATTTGGCCTTCAGCGTGTCTGCGGCGTCCATGGCACTCTCCGGTATTCCTGCGGGGTTTGTGCTAGCGGGCAAGGGTTGGATTTGCAAGCGGGACCACCAAAAGAAAAAGCCCCACCACGAAGGGCAGGGCTTTTCCGGTCATGTCGTCAGGCTTACGCCAAAGCTGCCTTGGCCTGCGCTGCGATGGCGTTGAACGCCTCAGGCTCATGCACGGCCAGATCGGCCAAAACCTTGCGGTCCACTTCGATCCCGGCCAGGTTCAGGCCGTTGATGAAGCGCGAGTAGGTGAATTCGATATCGAACAGACGCACGGCGGCGTTGATCCGTTGGATCCACAAGGCGCGGAAGTTGCGCTTGCGGTTCTTACGGTCGCGCGTCGCATACTGCTGGGCCTTATCAACGGCCTGCGTTGCTGTGCGAAAGTTCGTGGAGCGGGCGGCGTAATAGCCAGCCGCCTTCTTGATCACCTTGCGGTGACGGGCGTGCGTTACAACGCCGGATTTAACGCGGGACATCGGTTGCTCTCCTTACCGGTCGTAGGGCATGTATTTCTTGACGATCTTCGCGTCGGACGGGCTCAGCAACATGGTGCCGGACGCGTCGCGAATGAATTTCGTCGTACGTTTGATCATGCCGTGGCGTTTGCCGGCGACGCCGGCTTTCACCCGACCGGAGGCCGTGAAGCTGAAACGCTTCTTCGCCGCCGACTTGGTCTTCATCTTGGGCATTTCCATCTCCATGGTTTCAGGCGGTGCTTGGCATGCCACGTTGGCCAGCACTGCGGGGTATTCGAGTGGTCGCTATAGGGGGGCGCGGGCGAAGGTGCAAGCCCTAGTTCAGGAACCCGGCGATGACCCTGACAAACACATGCGGAATTTCGGCAAAGGTATAGCCGGATGGCTTCTGCGTCAGCGCCATCACCAGCAAGAGGCCGCCGACCAGCAGCAACACCGCACCTGCGCGCGGCGCACGGCCTTCAGAAAAAGCAGAAAGCAACGAGGGGAGTGACAGGGCACAGATAACGAGGCCAAGAACAAGCATCATATCTGTTGTCATGCACGGTCACCCCACTTGTTTGGGCAGATTACTCTGGCTCACCGTAAGAAATCAACCGCTCGTCGCAAGGAGCGACTCGCAGAATATTGGTGGTGCCTTTGACGTTGAACGGCACACCGGCGGTGACGACGATCATGTCTTCTTCGGTGGCAAAGCCATCGTCGCGCGCAACTTTTACCGCCGCCAGAACGGCGCCCTTGAACCGGCCTTGCGGTTCAGTGATGGCGCAATGCAGGCCCCAGGTCAGCGACATGCGTCGCGCCGTGGACATAAGCGGTGTCAGTGCCATGATGGGCACCCGCGGACGTTCCCGCGCCACCAGCGAGGCGGTGGTACCGGTCTGCGAGAAACAGGCGATGGCCCTGATATTGGTGGCCTCGGCGATTTCGCGCGCGGCGGACACGATGCCATCGGCGATGGTTTCGCGGTGCACCACGCGGGAGGCTTCGATCACCTGACGATAGGTCGGGTCTTTTTCCACCGAAAGCGCCACATTGTTCATCGTGGTCACGGCTTCGATGGGGTACTTGCCGGCAGCGGATTCGGCAGACAGCATCACTGCATCCGCACCTTCATAAATCGCAGTCGCAACATCCGACACTTCTGCCCGCGTCGGCACCGGCGATTCGATCATCGATTCCAGCATTTGTGTCGCCACGATCACAGGCTTGGCGGCAGCCCGCGCGCCGCGCACCAGACGTTTCTGGATCGGCGGCACGGAAGTCACCGGCAGTTCCACGCCCAGATCGCCACGGGCAACCATGATGCCATCGGACACCGCAAGAATGGCGTCATAGGCCTTCACGGCGGCTGGCTTTTCGATCTTTGACATGATTGAAGCGCGGCCTTTGGCAAGGTGGCGGGCCTCGATCACGTCTTCGGGGCGTTGGACGAAGGACAAAGCCAGCCAATCGACACCCAACTCACAAGCAAATTCCAGATCTTCGCGATCCTTGGCCGACAGGGCCGCCAAGGGCAGCACCACGTCGGGCACGTTCACACCCTTGCGGTTGGAAATGGTGCCACCAACTTCGACGACACAATTGGCATAATCTTTGCCGCAATCCTTGACCCGCACGCGGATTTTGCCATCGTTGACCAGCAGGCTGGCACCCGGTTCAAGGGCTGCAAAAATCTCGGGGTGTGGCAGTTGCACGCGCGCGGCTGTGCCGGGCTCGGCCGACAGGTCCATGCGGAAATCCGCGCCCTCGGCCAGTTCTTCGCCCGCCGGATTGGCAAACACGCCAACGCGCAGCTTGGGGCCCTGAAGATCGGCCAGAATGGCGATCGGGCGGCCGGTATCGACCTCAATCTGGCGGATGATGGCATGGCGCGCGGCCTGCTCGGCATGGGAGCCATGGCTCATGTTCAGCCGGAACACATCTGCCCCCGCCTCAAACAGCGCACGGATCATTTTGTAGTCACTGGAAGCCGGGCCCAAAGTGGCCACGATCTTTACGTTCCGAAGGCGTCTCATGCCTTGTTCCTTTTCGTCGCGTTCATTATTCGTGGTGGGCCGGGCGTGTTATGGCCCAAACTGCCGCGCGGGGCAACTGCGGTTTCCGGCGACACGCAGATTAGATGTTGTCCTTTTGATACCAGTGGGAAAAGACTGGCACAAATGCGCCCTGCTTCCCTGGGCATGATGCAGAATTAGGCGCTCTGCCCGGTTTTGCCACAGCCGACGGATGCCACAGATGTCCCAAATCGCCGCCTATCTCATCGAAGGTCAGGATCGCCCCGGCCCTTGGCTTGTGACCTGTGATCACGCCAGCAACCGCGTGCCCGAAGATTTGGGTGGCACTTTGGGCATGGCTGCGGCGGATATGGCGCGCCACATCGCTTGGGATATCGGGGCCGCCGGTTTGACCCGCGCTTTGGGTGCGGCGCTGAACAGCCCGGTGATCTGCTCCAACTTCAGCCGCTTGGTGGTTGACCCAAACCGCGCAGAGCAAGACCCGACGCTGGTGATGCAGCTTTATGATGGCACCATCATACCCGCAAATCGAGGCGTTTCACCCGCCGAGGTGCAGCGGCGGTTGGACACGTTGTATCGTCCCTACCACGATGCCTATGCGCAGATGGCTGCGCGCCGGCCCGACACGGTGATTTTGGCCATTCATTCCTTCACGCCTTGCCTGAAAGGTCGCGCGCCGCGTCCGTGGCATGTGGGGGTGCTGTACAGCCACTTGGACGAAAGACTGTCACGCCCGTTGATTGCACGCCTGCAAGATGAAGTTGACCTGTGCATCGGTGACAATGAACCCTACGCAGGTCATCTGCCCGGTGATGCGATTGATCGGCACGCTTTGCAAAAGGGGCGGCTGAACACCTTGATTGAATTGCGAAATGATCTGATCAGCACCGAAATACAACAGGCGCAGTGGGCCGCCCGGCTTGCGCCGATTCTGCAAAAGGTCTTGGCCGGACTGGCCGATTGGCAATCCATCTCGTAAAGCGCGAGGTAGCGCGCGATATCGGATTTGGCAGCTGCGATGCCAATCGCTGGATAGGTTTCGGCATATTCGGGACACTCCGGGAAATGCCGTTCAATCAGCAAAATCACATCAGCGTCGTTCAGGACTTTGTGGTTGGGCAGAAGTGACGCCCAAGCGGCGCGGAAGGCGGCGATCTTGCTGAGGTCGGTGGAGTCCCAATAAGAAAAAGTTGGCCGGGTCGTCTGATCCTTCAGAGCGCCAGTGGCTTTTTCCGGGCCCTGCTGCCAATGTTCAAAACCATACGCTGAGGCAATACGCCGGAAAAGACTATTGTTGCTTACTCGACATTCCCAAACTGGCCCACCATTGGCGGGATTTTTGCCCGAAGCTGCGCGCAGATCAAGCCTTTCTCGCCCCGGGCGGTCTCTGCGGTTGCGCAGACGCCCCGGATTGGCCGGAACGACCCGCGAAAGTCAAAAGGGGGCGCGACCCCGGTTGCGCGCCTTTTGCGTCAGATCGCGGCTTTGCGCATCTCTTCCAGATAAATCTCGCGCAGGCGCGTCACCACATGGCCCGGCTTGCCGGTGCCGATCGCCGCGCCGTCAATTTCCACCACCGGCATCACAAAGGCGCTGGCCGAGGTGACAAATGCCTCATCCGCCTTTTGCGCCTCGGCGACGGAAAAGCTGCGCTCTTCGACCTCCATCTGCGCCTCGGCCGCAAAGCGCAACACCGCGACGCGGGTGATCCCATGCAGAATGTCCGACGACAGCTGCCGCGTGATGATCTTGTTGTCCTTGATGATATAGGCGTTGTTTGAGGTGCCCTCAGTCACCATGCCGTCCTGAACCAGCCAGCTGTCGTCCACCCCGGCTTTTTTCGCCATCATCTTGGCCATCGACGGGTAGAGCAGCTGCACCGTCTTGATGTCGCGGCGGCCCCAGCGGATGTCATCGACCGAAATCACCTTCCAGCCGGTTTTTGCCTGCGGATTGTCGGCAAGTCCGGGCTTCGCTTGCGTGAACAGCACCAAAGTTGGCTTGGTATCGGCAGGCGGATAAGCGAAATCGCGGTCGCCCGGATTGCCACGGGTGACTTGCAGGTAGATCATGCCATCGGTGAGATCATTCAGCCGCACCAGTTCCCGGTGGATCACCAGCAATTCGTCATCGCTGCAGGGTGCCGCCATTTCCAGCTCGGCCAAAGACCGTCCCAGCCGCGCGCAATGGCCGCCAAAGTCGATCAGTTTGCCCCCCAGCACCGAAGTCACTTCATAAACGCCATCAGCCATCAGGAAGCCCCGGTCAAAAATTGACACATGGGCTTCGGCTTCGGGCAGGTAGTTGCCGTTCAGATAGACGGTGCGGGTCATGACTTATCCCCAAAGTTGGGTGGTGGAAGGATGCACCCCTGCATCATCATAATGCAGCGGGGTGTCGCGGTCTTGGGCAAACAAAAGCGGGCCGTCAAGATCGCAGAAGGCCGTTCCTTGTGCAATCAGCACCGCCGGAGCCATGGCGAGCGAGCTGCCCACCATACAGCCGACCATCACCCCAAAGCCCAGACGCCGCGCCTCATCGCGCGCGCGCAGAGCCTCGGTCAGCCCGCCGGTCTTGTCCAGCTTCAGGTTCACCACATCGTATTTGCCCCTCAACGCAGCCAAAGACCCGGCATCATGGGCGGATTCGTCGGCACAAACCGGCAAGGGCCGTGCGATTTCTGACAGCATGTCATCTGCCCCCTGTGGCAGTGGTTGCTCTACCAAGGCCACCCCCAACCGGATCAGATGCGGCGCAAGGTCGGTGTAAACCTCGGGTGTCCAACCCTCATTGGCGTCGATGATCAGGGTGGATTCTGGCGCGCCTTGGCGTACCGCCTCCAGTCGAGGCATGTCGTCGGGCGTGCCCAGTTTGATCTTCAGAATGGGCCGGTGGGCATGCTTTGCGGCCTCGGTCCGCATCACATCGGGCGTGTTCAGCGACAGTGTGTAAGCCACTGGCACCGGGCGCGGCTCAGGGAGGCCCGCGAGTTGCCAGACCCGCAGCCCCGCCGCCTTGGCCGCAAGATCCCACAGCGCCGCATCCACCGCGTTGCGCGCGGCCCCGGCTGGCAGGGCGGTCTGCAAGGCCTCACGGCTGATACCCCCGGGCAGGGCGGCAATTTGCGCCGTGACAGATTCCAGACTGTCGCCATAGCGCGGATAGGGCACGCATTCACCCCAACCCGTGACTCCATTCCGCCTCACCCGCACCGTCAGCACATGCGCATGGGTTTTGGACCCGCGAGAGATGGTGAAGGTTTGCGCAAGGGCAAAGGTATCGGGGGTGACTGTGATCATGGCGGCCTCTTTCTGCTGGGCAATGGTTCGGCGAAAACTGCGGTGCTGTCGCGGTCATTCGATCTGCTTGCGGCGATGCGGCAAGATTTGCTGCGCTTGCGAATTGCCCTTGCCGACAAGGGCGCAATAATCTAACCCACCCACGACAGTTTGCGAAACATCATTGCGAGGCTTCATGTCGTTCCGTTTGCAACCCGCCCCTCCTGCCCGCCCCAACCGCTGCCAATTGTTCGGCCCCGGTTCGCGCCCCGCCTTGTTCGAAAAGATGGCGGCGTCGCAGGCGGATGTGGTCAACCTTGATCTGGAGGATTCGGTGGCCCCGTCCGACAAGGATCAGGCCCGCGCCAATGTCATTTCTGCGATCAACACGGTGGATTGGGGCAAGAAAACCCTGTCGGTGCGGATCAACGGCTTGGACACGCCCTATTGGTATCGCGACGTGGTGGACCTGCTGGAACAGGCGGGCGACCGGCTGGATCTGATCATGATCCCAAAGGTTGGCTGCGCGGCGGATGTCTATGCGGTGGATGCGCTGGTCACGGCGATTGAACGCGCCAAAGGTCGCACCATACCAATCGGCTTTGAGGTGATCATCGAATCGGCTGCCGGTATCGCGCATGTCGAGGAAATCGCCGCCAGTTCGCCGCGCTTGCAGGCGATGTCGCTGGGGGCTGCCGATTTCGCAGCCAGCATGGGCATGCAGACCACCGGCATCGGTGGCACGCAGGAAAACTACTACATGCTGCGCGACGGAGTGCGGCATTGGTCGGACCCTTGGCATTGGGCGCAGGTGGCGATTGTCGCGGCTTGCCGAACCCATGGTGTTCTGCCCGTCGATGGCCCGTTCGGTGATTTTTCTGATGATGAGGGCTTTCGCGCGCAAGCCCGGCGGTCGGCCACTTTGGGCATGGTTGGAAAATGGGCGATCCATCCCAAGCAAGTGGCGCTGTCGAACGAAGTCTTCACCCCGTCAGAGACCGCCGTGGCCGAGGCGCGCGAGATTCTGGCCGCGATGGATGCCGCCAAAGCGCGCGGCGAAGGGGCGACAGTGTTCAAGGGCCGTCTCGTCGATATCGCCTCGATCAAACAGGCTGAAGTGATCGTGAAACAGGCAGAGATGATCGCCTTTGCCTAAGGTTTCAGCCTCGTTCAGACAGAGTTGACTCGCGCGCCGTCCTTGGACAAAAGTGACGTGAGGGAAGCCAAGCTTGCCAAAAGATACCCGCGCGACGAAGGGAGAGGAGGCCCGACGTCGCATCCTTGGGAGGATGCACGCCCCGTGGCCCGGCCACGGGGCTGTGCTGTTTATAGGGCCTGCGTGCCTTTGGTCGCCGCTTCAAATCTTGCTCAGTTGCATCTTGGCCGGGCTGCGGCCATATAGAAAGCGGTCCGCTTAGGGAGTGCCTTGATGAACTATCTGGAATTCGAAAAGCCGCTGGCCGAAATTGAAGGCAAGGCAGAAGAGCTGCGCGCGATGGCGCGGAGCAATTCCGGGATGGATGTGACGCGTGAAGCCGAGCAGTTGGACCGCAAAGCGGACCAGATGTTGAAAGATATGTACAAAGACCTGACCCCCTGGCGGAAATGTCAGGTGGCCCGGCATCAGGATCGGCCGCATTCCAAGGATTACATTGAGGCGTTGTTCTCGGATTACACAGCTTTGGCCGGGGATCGCGGCTTTGCCGACGACCACGCCGTGATGGGTGGGTTGGCGCGGTTCAACGACACACCGGTGGTGGTGATCGGGCATGAAAAGGGCAACGACACCAAGTCGCGGATCGAGCGCAATTTTGGAATGGCGCGGCCCGAGGGCTATCGCAAGGCGGTGCGGTTGATGGATCTGGCCGACCGTTTTCGCCTGCCGGTGATCACGCTGATCGACACCCCCGGCGCCTATCCGGGCAAGGGCGCGGAAGAGCGGGGGCAGGCCGAGGCAATTGCGCGGTCAACGGCGAAATGTTTGCAGATTGGCGTGCCACTGATTTCGGTCATCATCGGTGAGGGCGGGTCGGGTGGTGCGGTGGCCTTTGCCACGGCCAATCGGATCGCGATGCTGGAGCATTCGGTTTACTCGGTGATCTCTCCCGAGGGATGTGCGTCGATCCTGTGGAAGGACGCCGAGAAAATGCGTGAGGCGGCCGAGGCGTTGCGGTTGACGGCGCAGGATTTGCAGGCTTTGGGTGTGATTGATCGGATCGTGAAGGAACCCATGGGCGGCGCGCAGCGGGGGCGGAAAGAGACGATCGAGGCGGTCGGTAAGGCGATTGAGGTCATGCTGAAAGAACTGTCGGGCAAGAAGCCCGAGGCGTTGATCAAGGATCGGCGGCAGAAGTTTCTGGACATGGGGGCCAAGGGGCTGGCAGCCTGATTTTGGCCGGTCCCGAGTTGAGACCTTTTTGATTGTGTTTGAAATCAATGGGTTGGGGTTGCGATCTTAATGTTTTGTTAGCGTTTTCCCCGGCGCACTTGGGGGCACGCCCCCCAGCCCAGCCACGGGCCGGGCGTTCTTCGCGAAAACCTTCCCGAGGAAGGTTTTTGATCGCTCATCATCCCGGTGGATATTTGAGCCAAGATGAAAGCAAATTTTAGGTAAGTTTTAGCGGTTCACCACATGCCCAGATGGGCGCGGGTGGCGCGTTCGCTGTCATAGGTGGCCCCGTCAATCGCACCGTGGCTTGCATCTTGCAGCATCTGGCCCGCTGTGGGCAGGCCTGCCGATTGATCGCCAGCGGTCCAGAGTGCCGAACGTTGGATGGCGCGGGCGCATTGGGAATAAACCTCGGCGATCTGGATCACGATGACCGAGCGGGGCTGCACGCCGCCCCGGTCAAACTGTGCGCGCAAGGTGGCGTCGGCGGTCAGGCGGGCGGTGCCGTTGAGGCGCAACGAGGTCGTTGATCCGGGGATCAGGAAATACAGCGACACCCGGCCATCGCGGATGATGTTGCGAAGGCTGTCGATCCGCTCATTGCCCTTCCAGTCGGGCAGGGCGACGGTTTGTGCATCCAGCACGGTCACCACCGGACCTTCATCGCCGCGCGGGCTGCCGTCGGTGCCCTCTGGCCCCACAGTGGTCAGGATGCAGAACCGGGCGCGGTCAAGGAAGGCGCGGTAGGCGGGGGTCAGGTGCCGGGCAACCTTGGCCATGGCGGGCGTGGCGGGGGTGCCATAAAGCGCGTTCAGGGTTTCCAGATTGGTGATCGCTTGCATCATTTCACCTTTGATTTCCGGGGCTTGGTCGGCGGGGCATCGGCCGCCACGGCGCGCAGGGCGCGGATACAGAGATCGGGGTCGTCCAAAGCCTCTGACCCGATGATATAGTCCTTGCTGCCGGGATAGGCCGGGCCGCGTTCGGCATCGGGCAGCATCGCCAGCGCGCCGGGGGTGGGTTTGATGAACAGGGTGTCATCGCAGACAAAGGCCACCACGACGCCGCCCGCATAAAGCGCGTATTCGCCAAACATCTTGCGACTGGTCAGCGGCAGGCCGGACAGCGTGTCGATGATATGGGCGATGGTGGCGGGCGTTGTGGCCATCAGGAATTGAACCCTGCCTCGCGCATCAGGCGATTGGATGCGGTTTCGACCACGGTTTCCAGTTGCGCCATGAAGGCGTCGCTGGGTAGGCCCGGCGGAATGGCGGGCAGAAATTCGATCACGGCGGTGCCCGGTTTGCGGTAGATGCCGTGGCGTGGCCAGAACACACCGACGTTGGTGGCGACTGGAATGCAAGGCTGTTCCAACTGTGCGTATAGCGCAGCGGTGCCCTTTTTGTAGGGCAGGTATATGCCCGGCGCCGTGCGGGTACCTTGCGGGTAGATGATCATCTGGCCCGGCCCGGCGCTGCCTGCCTGCACGTCGGCCAGCATTTTCTTGATGGCAGAGCCACGTTTGCCGCGATCAACGGCCACAAAGCCCGCGCGCAAACCGTGCCAACCCGCCACCGGAATCCACGCCAACTGCTTTTTCATGATGAAGCGCGGGGCGGGCAGGACCGCGACAAGGATCACGGAATCCAGCATGGATTGGTGTTTGGATGCGATCAGCGCGGCGTCGGCGGGAATGGTGCCGCGCACTTCGGTGTGCAGGCCAACCATGACGCGGGCGGTGAAGCGCACCCATCTGGCGTAAAGCTGGATCCAGCGCAGCGACGCGCTGCGGTCAAACAGCGCCAGCGGTGTATAAGCCAGCATGATCACCACGATGGCCACATACATTTGCGCCACGAACAACAGTGAGCGAAGCCATTGCATTGCATAGCGCATCAGGTGAGTTCCCTTAGTTTGCGAAAGGCGCTGGCGCGGGTGGCGGCGAAGGCCACAAGGGCGGTCAGCGGTGGCAATGTCAGTGGCAGCACCCAGCCTGCGCCTTGGAAGCCGAGCCCGGTGAGGAAGCCGCCTGCGCTGTCGGTCGAGGGCAACAAGGCCACGCCGATCATGCCCAGCACGGTGCCGACGGCGGCCCCGGTCAGGGCGCGCAGGGTAAAGCGGCGCACAAAGGCGCGGGCGATGTAGCTGTCGCGCGCGCCGACCAGCCGCAGCACCTTGATGACTTGGGCATTGGCGGACAAAGCGGAATTGGCGGCCAGAGTGATCATTGCGGCGGTGGCGGTGGCGATCAGGCCGATGGACAACAGGCCCAGCAGGCGCAGGCGCTGCGCGGCCACGGCCAGCGGGCGGCGCCAGCGGGTGTGATCGTCCAGCACCGCGCCGGGTGCCTCGGCGGACAGGCGTTGGCGCAGGCCTTCGGCGTCGTAGCCGGTTGCGTCCTCGGTCAGTTCGATCAGGCGCGGCAGGGGCAAAGCGTCGACGGGCAGATCGGGTCCGAACCAAGGCTCCAGCAGGGCGCGTTGTTCGTCGTCGGTCATGGCGCGGGCGGAGGCGATGCCGGGGGTGGTGGCCAGCACGTTCAGGATGGCCTGCGTTTGCAGATCAAGCTGATCTTCGGGGGCGGACAGGCGGACGGTGGCAGTGCGCTCCAGCGCGTCGGACCAACGGTCGGCCAAGCGGCCGGCGGCGATGGACAGGGCCAGCGCAAAGACGGCAAGGAAGGCCATGGCGGCGGCGGTGAAGGACGTGAGCCAAGCGGTGTGGCCCGAAGGCGGCACGACACGGTCGGCATGGCGGTCAGGTTTGAGCAGGGAAAGCGGGTTCACAAATCCGCCCCCGCCAGTTGAATGCGGCGTTTCGAGATGCGCAGCACGCGGGCGGCCAGTTGCGATTTGGCCTGACGGATCAGGTTCAGATCATGGGTGGCGATCAACACGGTCTTGCCCATGCGGTTCAACTCGACCAGCAAGGTCAGCAGGCGCAAAGACATCTCCCAATCCAGATTGCCGGTGGGTTCATCGGCGAGGATGACGTCCGGCCCCATGATCACGGCGCGGGCGAGGGCGGCGCGTTGGCGTTCCCCCCCAGACAAGGACGGCGGCAGGGCGTCGGCCAGATGGCCAAGACCGACCCAGCCCAGCAGATCGGTCATGTCGCGCGCCTCGCCATGGCGACCGGCAACGGTCAGCGGCAAGGCGACGTTGGCGGCGAGCGGCAGGTGATCCAGAAACTGACAGTCCTGATGCACGACCCCGATACGGCGGCGGGTCAGGGCAATGTCATCGCGCGACAGGCTGCGCACCGCGCGGTCAAACAAGGTGAGATGGCCTGCAGTGGGCATCAACTCGGCGTAGCACAGTTTCAGGAAGGTGGATTTGCCAGCCCCGGACGGCCCGGTCAGAAAATGAAACGAACCCGGAGCAAGGCGCAGCGAGATGTCGGACAAAAGCTCGCCCCCGCCGTAATTGTAGGCGACATTGTCAAAGGCGATCACCGGGCGGTTTCCTTAAGTGTCCAGATCATTTGCGCCACCATCACCCATGGGCGCGGCGGATTCAATTGGCTGTGCAGCAACATTCACCACAAAGGCTTTCAGAACGTTTCTATCATTGCTACAAGTGGTTTAAGAATGGCCGCGTGGTGCTGCGACCAACGAACTGGACCGTGATGAATATGCGTCTACTTTGCCCCAACTGCGATGCGGAATACGAGGTGGATGCCTCTGTTATCCCAGACAACGGTCGTGACGTGCAATGTTCCAATTGCGGCCACGCCTGGTTTCAACTGCCCCCCGAAATTGAGGCCGAGTTGGAGGCCGAAGAGGCGCTTTATGATGCGCCGGCACCCGTGTCGCCGCCTGCCGTTGTGCCAGAAAAATTGGCGCGGCGGGGCATAGACGAAAGCGTGTTGGCGGTGCTGCGCGAAGAGGCGGATCGTGAGACGGCGGCGCGCCGGGGGGATGCGCCGCAAGTGATCGAAACGCAGACCGAAATGGGTCTGGCCCCACAGCCGAATTCAGTGGCGCAGCGGATTGCGCGGATGAAGGGGGGCGAGGCTGAGATCGCCCCGCCCCCGATGGCACGCCCGCAGACCCGGCGTGAAATGCTGCCCGCGATTGAAGAAATCAACTCTTCCCTGCGCGCCAGCAGCGAAAAGCGGTCTGGCGATGCGGCGGCGGTGGCCGACACCATGGCCGCTGCCAAAGCCAATGGCAGTTTCCGTTCCGGCTTTGTGCTGATGCTGATCTTGGCGATTGTTCTGGTGACGGTCTATGTGATGGCCCCGCGGATTGCGCAGCAAATTCCAGGGGCTGCGGCTGCGATGGAGACTTATGTCGCCAGCGTCGACCATGCCCGGCTGCTTCTGGACGGGCTGATGAAATCCGCCATTGGCTGGTTGCGCGGTGTTTCGGGCGGGGCCGTCTGATCTGTGCCACCAAGCACCGCGTCGTGCCGGATCAAATCCGGGGCGACGTGGCGGGTTTTGACGGCGCCTAAAACAGGTCCAGCAGCCGTTTCAGATAATCGCGCTCACCTTCCGGGCGAGCTTGTTCGCCCGAGCGTTTGCGGATCTCGTCCAGCAGTTCCTGGGCGCGCCGATACACATCTTCGCCCTGCAACAGGTTCTTGTCCGACCCGATCCGAGAGGATTCGCCCGTGTTGCGGCCCAAAGGATCACGGCTGCCATCGCGCTGTTCCTGTCCTTCGGCCTGCCGCTGCCCCGGTTCGCCGTCGCGTTGATTTTCCTGCGCCAGCGCTGCGCCGAAGTCTTTGATGCCTTCGCGCATGGCGTCCATCGCCTCGGCCTGTTTGTCCAGCGCCTCGGGCAGGTTGCCGTCGCGCAGCGCCTGTTCGGCGTCGTCCATGGCGCGGCCTGCGCGGTCAAGCTCTTGCTGGCCCGCGTCGCCCTGTTCGCTGCCCTTGCCGGGCAGTTTGCCGTTCTTGTTCAGGCCTTCCAGACGATCGCGCAAGTCCTGCTGACGTTCGGCCAGCGATTTGCCGTCCTCGCCCTTACCTTGCGGCTCACCTTCGCCGGGCTGTTCGCCCTGATTGCCTTCCTGCCCGTCTTGCAGATCGCGGAACGCATCATCCGACAGCTTTTGTTGATTGCGCAGCGTTTCGCCCAGGTCTTTCATTGCCTGCTGGCCGGGGCCGCCTTTGCCAGTGCCTTCGCCCTGCGTCACCTGCATGTTTTCCATGAACTGGCGCAATTGTTCCATCAGTTCAGCGGCTTCGGCGGTCTTGCCCTCTTCCATCAGCTGTTGCAGCTTGTCCAGCATCTGCTGCAGCTGATCTTGCGACATCTCGATCGACGGCCCGTTTTCAGAGGTTTGCGGATCACCTTTGCGCTGCGATTCCTCGGCCATTTCGCGCATGTAATTGTCCAGCGCGGACCGCATTTCGTCCATCAGTTCCTGAATTTCTTCGGGCGAGGCGCCGCGACGGATGGCCTCGTCCAGACGATCCTGGGCGCGGCGCAGGCGTTCTTGCGCCGACGCCAGATCGCCCTCTTCGACCAGCAGCGCCACCTGCCACAGCTCTTCGGCAATCTCATCGCGGGCGGCGGTGGGCAGGGTGGCGGCCTCGGCCTCCAGCCGTTTCAGGGCAACGCGCAGGCGCAGATAGGCGCGTTCGTTGCGGATGAAGCCCTCGGGCTTGTGGGTGATTGCCTTGAGGATTTGCACGGCGCGCGGGGCATTGGCGCGGTTCCAAAGCAGATCGCGGCGCATCTCGATCAGGGCAGCGGCGAGGGGGTCGAAGAAACGGCGACCCGGCAGAGTGACTTTGATCGGCGCGGCGGTGCCGGTTTGCGCGGCGGCGTCGGTCACCGAATAGGTCAGCGTGACCGGAAGGTTGGAGAAGACATGCTGCGACAGATCGTCGATGAAGGTCGATTTGATCGCGTCGCGCTTGCCTTTGACGGGCAGCGAAAGGTCCAGCGTGACGGGGTCTGTCGCCTCGGGTTCGATCGTCAGGCCAAAGCGGCGGTCCACGGCGGCAAGGTCCAGCGCGATGATGACCTGGCCCTTGGTGACGCCGTAATCGTCGCTTGCGGTGTAGGCCTGTTTGAAGCGCCCATCGGCTTCGCGCCCGATGCTGGCCTCGGGGGTGACGGTGGGGGCTTTGTCGGGGGTGGCGATGATTTTCCAGTCACGCCCACCCCTGCCTTCGATCGACAGGGTGCCGGATTTGGTGATCAGAAAGTCGTGGTTGGGCTGCGACGCGGCGGCAGGATCGGTGCGGCCTGACACCGTTTCGGACAGGATCAACGCGCCCGCCTCGCCGTAAAGGCGGATCTGCAGGCGAGTGCCGGTGGGCAGCGTCAGCGCCTCGGCGGTTTGGTCATTGAGGTAAAGCGTTGGTTTGCCAGTATAAAGCGGCGGTTGCGCCCAACCTTCCCACGCAGGGCCAGCGGCGGCGGCTGCGGCCCCCGGTGCCAGACCCGCGACAGAGGTGATCCGCCACAGCGAGCCGAACATCAGGGCCATCACCAGCGCGGTCAGGGCGACATACCGCAGGGCATAGGGATCGCGCGACGCCAGTTTCAGGTTGGGTTCCACGGCGCGGGCGGCGCTGGCGCGGGCGGCCATGCGGGCGCGGTGGGCCGCCCAGACGGCTTGCGAGGCCGGGTCGTTGGCCCCGATGGCTTGGCTGTCCAGCAGCGCCGCGATGGGTTGGCCGGGCAGGCGGGCATCTAGGCGGACCAAGGCCTCGGTGCGGCTGGGGCGTCGGAACGCGCGCAGACCGTGGGTCGTGGCCCAGACCAGCGCCAGCACGGTTGCGACCATCCCGGCCCATGCGGCCTCCAGCGGCAGGAGGTCTTGCACCCCAAAGGCGGCAGCGGCGATTGCTGCGATGGTGATGGTCCACAACGGCCAGAACGCAAGGGTCAGCCGTTCGGCCCATAGGCCGAGCAGAGTCAGCCGAAGTGGCGTCTCTATCCGTTTCAAGGCGCGGTCTGCTGTGGCGGTCATACCCTCGGCCAGTTCACAACCATGTGGGGATGGTATCGCGGTTCAGGATATCTTCAAAGGTCGGACGGGCGCGAATGACGGCGAATTGATCACCCCGCACCAGCACCTCGGGGATCAGGGGCCGGGTGTTGTATTCCGATGCCATCACCGCGCCATAGGCCCCGGCCGAGCGGAAAGCGACCAGATCGCCCTCGTTCAAGGGCGGCAGCGGGCGGGCCTTGGCAAAGGTGTCGCCGGTTTCACAGACTGGTCCGACCACGTCATAGTTGTGGGGTTCGGTGGCGGGGGCGGGTTCGATCACCGGGTCAATGTCGTGATGGGCGCCGTACATCGACGGGCGCACAAGGTCGTTCATCGCGGCGTCAAGGATCAGGAAATCGCGGGATTGCCCCTCTTTCACATAGATCACCTTGGACACCAGAATGCCTGCGTTGCCGGAAATCAGGCGGCCGGGTTCGATTTCAATCTCGCAGCCCAGATGGCCGACCGTGCGCTTGATCAACGCGCCGTAGTCCATCGGCAGGGGCGGGGCCTCGTTCGAGCGGGTGTAAGGGATGCCCAGACCGCCGCCCAGATCAAGACGGGTGATGGTGTGGCCTTCGGAGCGCAGACGCGTCGTCAGGTCGGCAACCTTCAGATAGGCTTGTTCAAACGGTTCAAGTTCGGTCAACTGGCTGCCGATGTGCACGTCGATGCCGATGACCTGCAGGCCGGGCAGGGCCGCTGCCTCGGCGTAAACGGCAGAAGCGCGGTCAATCGGGATGCCGAATTTGTTGTCTTTCTTGCCCGTCGCGATTTTCTCATGGGTGCGGGCGTCGACGTCCGGGTTCACCCGGATGGTGATCGGGGCGACAAGGCCCATCGCAGTGGCCACCTCGGACAAAGCCCGCAGTTCGGGTTCGGATTCGACGTTGAACTGGCGAATGCCGCCCGACAGCGCCAGCCGCATTTCATCACGCGTCTTGCCCACGCCGGAAAACACGATGCGCGAACCGGGCACGCCTGCGGCAAGCGCGCGGCGGTATTCGCCACCCGACACCACATCCATCCCTGCGCCCAGATCGCCCAGCAATTTCAGCACGGCGATGTTCGACAGTGATTTGATCGCAAAGCACACCAGATGCGGCAGCGGTGACAGCGCTTCGGTGAACAGGTTGTAATGCCGGGTCAGGGTGGCGGCGGAATAGCAATAGAACGGTGTGCCGACCGTTGCCGCGATTTCGGAAATCGCCACATCCTCGGCATGCAGGCTGCCGGATTTATAGAGAAAATGGTCCATGCGGCAGCACCTTTTGTGAACAGTCCCGCAGCTATAGCAGATGCGGAGGGCTTCGCAATTCGGGCGGGCCGGGTTTGCCGTTTATTCGGTCTTGGGCGCGCTGCTGATGCCGATGCTGACCTTACCGGACACAGAAACGCCGGGCTCGGGGCTTTCCGGGGCACCATCGGCACCGCAGGCAGTGAGGGTCAGCAAGGCAAGGATCAAGAGCGGCTTCATGGTGGTCCTTTAGTAACGATGTGTCAGCGTGAGGCCTCGGTTCGTCAAAGCAGGCGACATGTGGCAGGCGGTGACAAGCAGAATGGCGCAAAGCAGAATGCGGGCAACATGGGGCATTGACCCTCCTAGGCTGCCTTAACCTAACAAGATTTTCCAACGCGCCACATGCTCGGCCACACGGGTGGGCGAGGTTCCGCCGTAGGACATGCGGCTGCGCACCGAGTTTTCAACGCCCAGCACAGAGTAAACCTCTTGGGTGATGCCGTCGTGGACCGACTTCATCTCGGTGATCGACAGGTCCGGCAGGTCGCAGCCCTTGGATTCGGCCAGGGCGACCAGCGTTCCGGTGACGTGATGCGCGTCGCGGAACGGCAGGTTCAGGGCGCGCACCAGCCAATCGGCAAGATCGGTGGCGGTGGAAAAGCCGCTGGCGGCGGATGCGGCCAGCACATCGCGGTTGGCCGTCATGTCGCCGACCATGCCGGTCATCGCCGCCAAGGCCAGCATCAGGGTGTCGGCGGCGTCAAAGACCTGTTCTTTGTCTTCCTGCATGTCCTTGGAATAGGTCAGCGCCAGACCCTTCATGATGGTGAACAGAGCGACGGTTGCCCCCAAGATCCGCCCCAGTTTTGCGCGCAGAAGTTCTGCGGCGTCGGGGTTTTTCTTTTGCGGCATGATGCTGCTGCCGGTGGTCCATTTGTCGGACAGTTTGACGAAACGGAATTGCGCCGAGGACCAGATCACCAGTTCTTCTGCGAAACGCGACAGGTGCATGGCGCAGATGCTGGAGGCGCTTAGGAATTCGAGCGCGAAGTCGCGGTCGGAGACGGAATCGAGGCTGTTGGCGGTGGGGCGGTCGAAGCCAAGCGCTTTGGCGGTCATGTGGCGGTCGATGGGGAACGAGGTTCCGGCCAAGGCTGCGGCCCCCAGCGGGCATTCGTTCATCCGGCGGCGGGCGTCTTCAAAGCGGGATTTGTCGCGGGCCAGCATCTCGACATAGGCCAGCATGTGGTGGCCCCAAGTCACCGGTTGGGCGGTTTGCAGATGGGTGAAGCCGGGCATCACCCAATCGGTTCCCTGCTCGGCCTGCGCCAGAAACGCTTTCATCAGCGCATTCAGGCCCATGATTGCGGCGTCGCATTGATCGCGCACCCACAGCCGGAAATCGACGGCGACCTGATCATTGCGCGACCGCGCCGTGTGCAAACGGCCCGCAGGCGCACCGATGATGTCCTTCAGGCGGCTTTCGACATTCATATGGATGTCTTCCAGAGCGGTGGAAAAGACGAAATTCCCGGACTCGATCTCTGACAACACCGTGAGCAGGCCTTCCCCGATGGCCTCTGCGTCACTAGAACTCAGGATACCCGTCGCAGCCAACATGGCGGCATGGGCGCGAGAGCCTGCGATGTCTTGCGCGTAAAGTCGTTTGTCAAAGCCGATAGAGGCATTGATGGCGGTCATGATCGCATCAGGACCAGAGGCAAAGCGTCCGCCCCACATCTGGTTGGCGGAATTTTCGGGTTTGGTCATGGAAGGGCCTTCGACATGATGCGCAAGATGCTGTTGGTGGTTCTGTATACGGCCTTTGCTTTTTCCGCAAATGCGGGCGGGCTTGAGGGGCTGCTGATCGGTGACATGAAGAAGTTGTCTCTGTCGGAACCCGTGGCCTTGCCTGATGTCATGCTGCTGGACGGTGCCGAGGCCCCGCGTTCGCTGGCCGAGTACAAGGGCAAATGGGTGGTGCTGAATTTCTGGGCGACATGGTGCGCGCCCTGCCGGGCGGAAATGCCGTCGCTGGACCGGCTGGCACAGGCGCTGCCCGAAATCGCCGTGGTGCCGGTGGCGACGGGGCGCAACGCGGTGGTCCAGATCGAGAAGTTTTATGCCGAAGCGGGCGTGGTCAACCTGCCGGTGCTGCGCGATCCGAAATCGGAACTTGCGCGGGCCATGGGGGTGCTGGGCCTGCCGGTGACGGTGATTCTGAACCCGGAAGGCCAGGAAGTGGCACGGCTGATCGGCGACGCGGAATGGGATTCGGCCGCAGCTCAGGCAGTGTTGCGGGCGATGATTGCCGGGTGAACCCCGCCCTGACGGGATCGGGGCAGGGTGGGTTTGTCACCCATCATTGGCTTTCATCCTTCGATGCCAGTCACAACTGACCACATGGTCATTCACCATCCCCACCGCCTGCATGAAGGCGTAGGTGATCGTCGGACCGCAAAACTTGAACCCTTCGGATTTGAGCGATTTTGACATCGCGACAGACGCAGGGGTCTGGTTTGGCGGCTGACCCATATTTTGCAGGTGGTCGGTTGGTGTCACCCCGTTCACCTGATCCCACAGGTACTTGGAAAACCCCTGCTGCGCCTCTATCCGCAGATAGGCGCGGGCGCCGGAAATGGTGGCCTCTATCTTGCCGCGATGGCGGATGATGCCGGTGTCGGCCAGCAGGCGCAGCACTTCGGGTTCGCCCCATTGTGCAATGATTTCAGGGTCAAAGCCTGCAAAGGCCGCGCGAAACGACTCGCGTTTGCGCAAGATGGTGATCCAGTTCAACCCGGCCTGAAAACCTTCGAGAACCAGACATTCCCACAGCCTGCGGCTGTCGTGTTCGGGGCGGCCCCATTCCGTATCATGGTAAGCGACATACAACGGATCTGTGCCGCACCAAAGGCAGCGCTTTTGGGTTTCCATGGCGGGGCCTTCGATGGTTCCAATTCTAACATTTACCCGCCCTTAACTCTTATGGCCACAGTTTGTTCGCAGTCAGGCAGGGGCCGCCGGGCATAGGACAAGGAGGTGGCGCTATGATGCCGGAGCGCAAAAAGCCGCGGATCGAAGGGCTGGCGGGCTTGGGCAGCCCGTTGGGTGTTGCCATCCGGGAGGGGGATCGCGCAACCATGTCGATGGTGCGGACGGCAATTGACACCCAGCGGCTGCGGCTGGCCTATCAGCCGGTGGTGCTGACGCGCGACACCGACCGGTTGGCGTTTCACGAGGGTCTGATCCGGGTGCTGGACCCGGGCGGCCGGGTGATTCCCGCCAAGGATTTCATGAGTGCCGTCGAAAGCCATGAGATGGGTCGGGAAATTGACTGTGCCGCGCTGGAAATGGGGATGGCGGCTTTGGCCCGGCATCCGGGTTTGCGCCTCTCGATCAACATGTCGGCGCGGTCCATCGGCTATCCGCGCTGGACCCGGCTGCTGCGACAAGGGTTGTCGGTATCGCCCACAATTGGTGAGCGGCTGATTCTGGAGATCACCGAAAGTTCGGCCATGCTGGTGCCGGAAATCGTGGTGGCCTTCATGGACGATTTGCAACGTGAAGGCATCGCTTTTGCCTTGGATGATTTTGGTTCGGGATATACCGCCATCCGCTATTTCAAGGACTTTTTCTTTGATATCCTGAAGATAGATGGTCAATTCGTGCGCGGCATCGACCGTGATGCCGACAATCAGGCGCTGACAGCGGCGCTTTTGTCGATTGGCAAGCATTTTCACCTGTTCACCGTCGCCGAAGCCGTTGAAACGGTGGCCGAGGCGGAAACCCTGCGGTCCATGGGGGTGGATTGTCTGCAAGGCTATCTCTTTGGCGCGCCGACCATGAAACCCAATTTTGAAGGGGCGGAATTGCGGAAAACCGCCTGAAATTGCCCCTGCGTCAATGCGGCCTGCTTGGAAAACTTGCTTTTCAATCGGTGCGCGCCTACGGCATGCTGCAGAGCGGCGCAGCACAAGTTGCGCATGGGTTTTGATTGGGAGAGGGCGCAAAACATGACCAATGTTGTAATCGTTGCGGCGGGGCGAACCGCTGTGGGCAGCTTTAACGGCGCGTTTGCGTCAACCCCGGCGCATGAACTGGGTGCCGCGATGATTGAGGGCGTGATCGCCCGTGCAGGCATCGACAAGGCCGAAGTGGCCGAAACCATTTTGGGTCAGGTGCTGACCGCTGGCCAAGGCCAGAACCCGGCCCGTCAGGCGCATATCCGGGCAGGACTTGCCAAGGAAGCGTCGGCTTGGTCGCTGAACCAGGTTTGCGGTTCGGGTCTGCGCGCGGTCGCTTTGGGCGCGATGCATGTGCAACTGGGTGATTCGAATATTGTTCTGGCCGGTGGTCAGGAAAGCATGTCGCTGTCGCCGCATGTCGCACACCTGCGCGCCGGGCAGAAGATGGGCGATATGAACTTGGTCGACAGCATGATCCGTGACGGGTTGTGGGACGCGTTCAACGGCTATCACATGGGGATCACGGCAGAAAACGTCGCCAACCAGTGGCATATTTCGCGCGAAATGCAGGACGAGTTCGCTGTGGCCAGCCAGAACAAGGCCGAAGCCGCGCAAAAGGCGGGCAAGTTCCGCGATGAGATCATCGCGTTCACCATCAAGACCCGCAAGGGCGATGTGGTGGTCGATCAGGACGAATACATCCGCCACGGTGCAACCTTGGAGTCGATGCAAAAGCTGCGTCCGGCGTTTGACAAGGCGGGTTCGGTGACGGCAGGCAACGCCTCTGGCCTGAACGATGGTGCTGCGGGCGTTCTGCTGATGTCCGAAGCCGATGCGGCCAAGCGCGGTTTGACCCCGCTGGCGCGGATTGCATCCTATGCAACCGCCGGTCTGGACCCGTCGATCATGGGCGTCGGCCCGATTTTCGCAAGCCGCAAAGCGCTGGACAAGGCTGGCTGGAAAGCCGCCGATCTGGACCTGATCGAAGCGAACGAGGCGTTCGCGGCGCAGGCCTGTGCGGTGAACAAAGACATGGGCTGGGACACCAGCAAGGTCAACGTCAACGGCGGCGCAATTGCGATTGGCCACCCGATTGGCGCTTCGGGCGCGCGCATCCTGAACACGCTGATCCACGAGATGGGCCGTTCGGGCGCGAAGAAAGGTCTGGCAACCCTGTGCATCGGCGGCGGCATGGGCGTGGCGATGTGCATTGAGCGCGCCTGATCGCTGGCGACATTTTGCACTAAATTGAAAGGAAGGGGCGCAATATTATTGTGCCTCTTCCTGCATTTAGGTAATAAGATTTCAAGGGAATGAATCTAGGAGGACGAGAAGATGGCGAAGGTTGCACTGGTGACAGGTGGGTCGCGCGGCATTGGCGCTGCCATTTCGGTGGCGCTGAAGGCGGCAGGCTACACGGTGGCCGCGAATTATGCAGGCAATGACGATGCGGCGGCGGCCTTTACGGCGGCGACGGGGATTGTCACCTTCAAATGGTCGGTGGCCGATTATGACGCCTGCGTCGCGGGCATCGCGCAAGTCGAGGCTGAACTGGGCCCCGTTTCAGTGCTGGTCAACAACGCCGGCATCACCCGCGATTCGATGTTCCACAAGATGACCCCCGGCCAGTGGAAAGAAGTCATCGACACCAACCTGACCGGTCTTTTCAACATGACCCATCCGCTGTGGACTGGCATGCGCGACCGCAAGTTTGGCCGGGTGATCAACATTTCCTCGATCAACGGGCAAAAAGGACAGGCGGGGCAGGTGAACTATTCTGCAGCGAAGTCGGGCGATCTGGGCTTTACCAAAGCCTTGGCGGCTGAGGGCGCGCGCGCGGGCATCACCGTGAACGCGATTTGCCCCGGTTATATTGGCACCGACATGGTGCGCGCGATTGATGAAAAAGTGCTGAATGAACGGATCATACCGCTGATTCCGGTGGGCCGTCTGGGCGAACCCGAGGAAATCGCGCGCTGCGTGGTGTTTCTGGCGGCGGATGAAGCGGGCTTTATCACGGGTGCCACCCTGTCGGCCAACGGCGGGCAGTTCGTGGTCTAAGCCAGCGCTTGTGCAACGACGGCGCGGTTGGGCAACCTTCCGCGCCGTTTTCCTTGGATTTTCGCTTGCGCCTTGCCTAGAGTTTGACCAAAGCGGGGCAATCATGGCGTCATCACCCATCCTCATCCAGAAGCTGCCGGACCGGCATGTGCCCTTGGCGCAGGCCTTGGCTTGGGCGGCGAAAAAGCGCGGGATCAGCCGCTGGCGCATTGGCTTTGATATCATCAAGCGATTGATTGGACGGCAAAAATTGCTGCCGGACGACTACTTTATGTACGGGTTGCATCGGGGCGAGTTGTCGGAGGCTGACCGCGACTGTTTTGTCGGCGCCCGTGCGGTCAAAGCGCTGAACAAGGCCTTGGTTGCCCAATCGCAGGGCTTGGGCGCATTGCTCAACGACAAGGTCAAAATGGCAATGGTGCTGGAACGCTCCGGGCTGCCGACCCCCGAGATTCGCGCGGTCCATGTGGCGCAAGGCGCACCCGGACCCTGGCCGGTTTTGCGCGATGCTGCCGAAATTGCCGCCTATCTGTTGATGCCCGGCCATTTGCCGGTGTTTGGCAAGCCGATGGTGGGATCGCGCAGCGTCGGTGCGGTGTCGATTGTTGCGGCGCAGGGCGATCAGGTGGAGTTGGGCGACGGGCGGCGGGTGGCGGCGCTGGACCTCGCGCAAGAGATTGTGGCAGCATTCAGCAATGGCTATATCTTTCAAGAACTTCTTCTTCCGCATCCCGAAATCGAACGGTTGTCCGGCCCGGCGATTGCCTCTGTCCGGGTGATGACTTTGTGGTTGAACGGAGCGGCGGTTCCGCTTTACGCGATGCTGCGCTTGCCGGGCAAAGGCGCGATGGCGGATGATTTGGGCACTGGTGCGGCCAATACAGTCGCCTCTTTGGATATGGCAACGGGGCGTATCGTCCGGGCGCATTTCGCGGATCACTTGGGGGGCACCACCGTGGACATCTCGCCCGTCACCGGGGTGCCGTTGGTGGATGTGATTTTGCCCGACATGGCGCGGGTGCTGGAACTGGCAGGGAAAGCGCATGCGATGTTTGCGCAGCATGGGGTGATCGGCGCAGATATTGCGCTGACCGATCGCGGGGCGATCATCAACGAACTGAACCCGAGCCCTTTGCAGGGCAACTTCCAGCGGGCGGAACACAGGGGTCTGCTGAACCCCGATTTCCGTCCGCTGTATCTGCAGGCCTTGGCAGAAAAGGGCATCACGAAACGTCGGCGCGGCTTGCCGTTGCCATGACGCGGGCCAAGGCGACCGCAATCGGGTTCACCGCCGTTCTGATGTGGTCGCTGCTGGCGCTGTTCACCATCGGGTCGGCCCCGGTGCCGCCGTTTTTGCTGAACGCGCTGTGCTTTGGGATTGGCGGCGCGATTGGGCTGGCGTGGACCATGACGGGCGCTGGGCTGGGCGTGTTGCGAGCGGTGTCTTGGCGGGTCTATGCCTTTGGCACGGTTGGGCTTTTCGGATATCATTTTTTGTATTTCACGGCATTCCGGCTGGCACCCACGGCTGAAACCGGGTTGATCGCCTATCTGTGGCCGCTGTTCATCGTGCTGCTTTCCGGGTTTTTGCCGGGTGAAAAACTGACACTGATGCACATTCTGGGCGCGTTGATTGCCTTTGGCGGCGCGGCTTTGATTGTGGTGGCGCGCGGCAGTGAAGCCGAAGGGTCGGCTTTGGGGCTGCTGCTGGCTTTTGCCTGTGCCGTCACTTGGGCCGCTTATTCGGTGCTGTCGCGACGGTTGGGGACTGTGCCGACCGAAAGCGTCACGGTGTTTTGTCTGGCCACGGCGGCGCTTTCGGTGGTGGCGCATCTGCTGACCGAGCAAACGGTTTGGCCGCAGGGCGCGCTGGGCTGGCTTTCGGTGCTGGCACTTGGCATTGGCCCGGTGGGGGCGGCGTTTTTCACTTGGGATATCGGGATGAAAAAGGGCGACATTCAGCTTTTGGGAGTGGCATCTTATGCAGCACCCTTGTTGTCCACACTGGCCCTTGTTGCGGCTGGTATCACCGAGCCCAGCGTCACCATCGCCATCGCGGCGGCCTTCATCGCAGGGGGAGCGGCGCTGGCGGCACGCGCCAGCGCCAAACGAGCCTAGTGGCCGCCCAGACGGTTGATTTCCTCTTTCAGGCGCAGTTTTTGCTTTTTCAGGTCTGCAATGTGCAGGTCATCGATGGCCGGGGCGCGTTGCGCTTTTTCGACCACGTCCGACAAGTGTTCGTGCTTCTTTTTCAGTTCGACGATATGGGAAGCGACGGTCATGCAAATTCTCCATTTGATCGGTCCGATGGATTGAGTGCACCACAGTTTTACCCGGCTGTCACCAAATCTTCACAAGGGCCATCGGGCTATCTTCGTCAAATCAGCGGAATTCGTCCGACAAGCTGCCGCCTTTGCGCAGGATTTCGTTGGCGCGTTGGGTATAGCTTTCGCGGTCGCCGTCATGGGCGGGGCCTTGGTGGATGACAAAGGGCGGCAGCAGGCGAAACGCAGCGCGTCCGGTTTTGCGCGCGCGCAACAGGATGCGCAGGGCGGGGCGGCCGGCCCGCGGGGCCAAGGGCAAGACGGCGGCAGAACCGAGTCTCGTTTCCATCGCGGCCAGCACCTCTGGCAGGCCATCGGCGCCGCAAATCAGGGTCAGCCATCCACCTGGGGCAATGCGGGGGGTGGCTGCCTTAACCCATTGACCCAACGGAATTTCCGCGCGAAGGGCAGTGTCACGGCCCGTGTTGGGGGATGGGGTGCCGCCGCGCGGATAGTAGGGCGGGTTGGCGATGACGTGGTCAAACCCGATGCGCAGCGCACGCGGCATATCGGCCAGATCGCCACATTCAACTTGCATTGCGATGCCGTTTTCGGCGGCATTGCGGCGGGCAAGGGCTGCGTAATCGGGTTGCACTTCCAGCCCGAACAGCCGCAGATCCGGCACGCGGGTGGCAAGGCACAACGCTGCCGCCCCGGCGCCGCAGCCCATATCCAGCACGGTCTGGCCGGGCAGGGCCGGGCAGGCGGCTGCCAGCAGGACCGGATCGGTGGCGGCACGGTAGCCTATGCGCGGTTGCCACAGGTGCAACTTGCCGCACAAAAAGGCATCATGCGTCAAATCGTCCATCACAGCCCGTCCGGGATGCCGACATCGGCCATGATCGCCCGCGCCATGAAGTGATCGCGGTCGGCCACCATCAGGCGGCGCGGCAAGATGCCAAGGCCACCTTCCAGCGCGCTCATGTGGACGTCCATCACAAAGCTGTCTATACCCTCGCCTTCAAGCAGGGCTTGGGCAAAGGCGATCACGGTGGGATCGTTGGTGCGCAGCAAAAGCTTCATGCTATGGGTTTACGCGGGGCGGCGCCCCAAAGTCGAGGCCGTTTGATGGCAAAAGGGTTGGGGATGGGTTTGGACGAAATCGCGCAGAAACCACATGATCGGCTGGCGGACTATCTGGCCGGGGATATGGATGCGGTCAACGCCTTGATCCGCGAGCGGATGGCCAGCAAGCACGCCCCTCGCATCCCGCAGGTGACGGCGCATTTGGTCGAGGCTGGCGGCAAGCGGCTGCGCCCGATGTTGACCTTGGCTGCGGCGCGGCTCTGTGGCTATGGCGGCCCCTATCATGTGCATCTGGCGGCGACGGTGGAGTTCATTCACACCGCGACCCTACTGCATGACGATGTGGTTGATGAAAGCAAACGGCGGCGGGGTCGGCCCACGGCGAACCTGCTGTGGGACAATAAATCCAGCGTTTTGGTGGGCGATTACCTGTTCGCGCGGGCGTTTCAGTTGATGGTGGAGCCGGGGTCTTTGCGGGTGCTGGACATTCTGGCCAATGCTTCTGCGACGATTGCCGAGGGTGAGGTGCTGCAACTGACCGCAGCGCAGGATCTGGCGACCACCGAGGACATCTATCTGCAAGTGGTGCGCGGCAAGACGGCGGCGCTGTTTTCGGCGGCGACCGAGGCCGGGGCGGTGATCGCTGGCGCTGCGGATGCGCAGGTCGCGGCGCTGTTCACCTATGGCGATGCCTTGGGTGTGGCGTTTCAGATCGTTGATGATTTGCTGGACTACGGCGGGTCGGCGGCGGCGATTGGCAAGAACGTGGGCGATGATTTCCGCGAACGCAAGCTGACGCTGCCGGTGATCAAGGCGGTGGCTTTGGCCGATGAGGCCGAGCGCGCGTTCTGGGTGCGGGTGATCGAAAAGGGCCAGCAGGCCGAAGGCGATCTGGAGCAAGCAATGGCGATCATGGCGCGGCACGGCGCGATGGGGGCGGCGCGGGCCGATGCGCTGGCTTGGGCAGCAACGGCGCAAGACGCTTTGGCGGTGCTGCCGGACCATCCGTTGCGGGACATGCTGTCGGATCTGGCGGCCTATGTGGTGGCGCGGATCAACTGAGCATCGGGCCTGACTGCACCCACCAGTCAGGCTGGGCGCGGGCAATGGTTTGGGCGGCGGCTTCGGCCAGTTCTGCCGTGGCGAACAAGCCAAAGCAGGTGGCACCCGATCCTGACATGCGAGCGAGGTGACACCCCGGTTGCGCGGCCAGCACCGCCTTGGCGCTGGCGATCTGTGGGGCCAGCGCGATAGCGGGCGGTTCCAGATCATTGCGTTGCGCGGTCAGCCAGACGGCGAAATCGGGCAGGCTGGCATAGCGCGGCATGGCGGGCAGGGGCGGATTGCTTTTGTTGGCAAGGGCGCGGAAGACGGTGGGGGTGGGCACCGCCACGCCGGGGTTGACCAACACCAGATGCGCAAGCGGCAGCGGGGGCAGGGGCGTCAGCACATCGCCCACACCTTGCATTCGCAGCGGGTTGCCCAACAGGCAAACGGGCACATCGGCCCCCAAGGCCAGAACTGTGGCGGCATCGGGCAGGGGTAGGCCCCACAGCCGCGACAGGCCCCGCAAAGTGGCGGCGGCATCGGCAGAACCACCCCCGATGCCAGAGGCGATGGGCAGGTGCTTTTCCAGATGTATCTGCACACCGCGCCCAAAGCCAAAGGCACGGGCGGCGCGCAGGATCAGGTTGTCATCGCTGGCGGGCAGGTTGGCGGCTTGGGGCCCGCCGATGGTCAGGCGCAGATCATCCGCCGCCGTGAAGGTCAGCCGGTCGCCCACGCCCGCGAACACCACCAGACTGTCGAGAAGATGATACCCATCGCTCCGCTGTCCGGTGACATGCAGGCACAGGTTGATCTTGGCCGCCGCAAGTTCAGTCATTCGCCGCCGCATCAACGGGTTTCAAGGGCGCGGCCCCTTCGGTCGCCAGCACGGCATCAAGGCCCTTTTCCAGCTTCAACCGAATGCGGGCGGCGTCTTTTTCGATGGGTTCAAACGACAATGCCCGGTGCCATTGGAATTCGGCCTCACGCGTGCGGCCCACGGCCCAGTACACATCGCCCAGATGGTCGGTGACAACAGGGTCGACGGGTTCCAGCAAGGACGCCTGCTCCATCGGCACCAAGGCCTCGTCAAAGCGGCCAAGACGGTAGTAGGCCCAAGCCAGGCTGTCGAGAATATAGCCCGATTCCGGTTGCCTTGCCACGGCGCTTTGGATCATCGACAGGGCCTCGTCCAGATTCTCACCGCGATCGACAAAGCTGTAACCAAGGTAGTTGAGCACTTGCGGCTGGTTCGGTTCCAACTCCAGCGCGCGGCGCATGTCGATTTCGGCGGCGTCAAAATTGCCAAGCCGTTCCAGACAGATGCCCCGGCTGTAAAACAGCGCCCAATGCTGCGGGCCGGGGGTGGGGATCATCGCAATCGCGGCGTCATAGGCTTTTTGCGCATCGGCAAAGCGTTCTTCGCGGCGCAGACCGTCACCCAAAGCCACCTGCACTGTCAGCAGATTGCCATGGCTGCGTGCCAACCCTTGCAGGATTTCAATCGCCGCCTCTTTGCGCCCGGCGGCATAAGTGGCGTCGGCGCGGCCCAGTTCGGCAAAGTGGAAGGCCGGATCGGTGGGGGCGATTTTGGCGTAAACCTCGGTGGCCAGATCATGCTGACCCTGCTGTTCCAAGAGGCCCGCCGTCATCAGCACCGCCTCGGTGTGATCGGGGCGCAGGTGGGCGGCGACGCGGGCGTAGATCATGGTGTAACCATCGTCCGCCTCACCGTTCAAGGCAGAGGCCATGGTGAAAAACACTTCGGCGATGCCATCGGTGGCGGTGCGGGTCACGTCGAAGGGCAAGGGTTCCCCAGCGTCGAGACGGCGGCGCAAGTCATCGACCTGCAGGTCACTGCCGGGGGCAAAGTTGCGATCCAGCAGGGCGATGGCATCGGGGTTGCGCTCCAGTTGGCTGAGGATCTGCACATGCGCAATCGCCCCGCGCCGCATCACCACCAAGGGGCCGGCAGCACGGCCCGACAGGATGTCGTCGGCCCCCTCAAAGTCACCTGCCGAAGCCAAGGCCAGCGCCTTGTGATACAGACCAAACGCCTCCAGCCCCTTGGTGGCGGCGATTTTGTCATAGGTTTCAAGCGATTCCGACATGCGGCCAAGGCCCAGCTTGGCCCAGGCGCTGACCAGATCATCCAGCAACGCGCCCGCCGAATTGCCAGCGGCGGCCAAAGCGAGAATGCCCTCGTAATCCTGTGCTTTCGCCAGATCGGCGACCTGCGCGATATAGGCGCTTTGGCTTTTCGCCCCCGTGGCCATCAGGCGACGGGCGGCGTCGGCGGCCAGACCCATCTCACCAATGCCGAAGTTGGCCATC
This sequence comes from Pseudorhodobacter antarcticus, assembly GCA_945860375.1. The sequence continues at coordinate 52,506 of CAMAQR010000001.1, read as the reverse complement.
ACAGCGCCTTCCAGCAGGCCGGGGTTGGTCGCATCGGCCAGCATGGCGCGGGCGAACCAAGCGGCTGCGGCGCGGTAGTCGGCCTCGCTTGCCGCCACCTGTGCGGCCAGATAGGCCCCGGCATCCTGCGCCATGGCCAGTTGCGGCGGCAGCAGAGTGGTCAGCGCCAGAAGGGCCAGGCTGCGGGTCGTCAGGCGAATGGGCATCCGGGGCGGCTCCTGTTGGGCATTGGTGCGAAACTAGTGCTGCACCTGTACAAACGCAATGCGGGCCGGGGGTTTGTCGCCCCCGGCCCGCATAACTATGCCCATATGACAGGGTTTGTCAGATCACAGTTTCGAGTGAGGTCACATGTTCGGGTAGTTTGGCCCGCCGCCGCCCATTGGTGTGGTCCAGACGATGTTTTGCGACGGGTCCTTGATGTCACAGGTCTTGCAATGCACGCAGTTCTGAAAGTTGATCACAAAGCGCGGGTCTTTGCCTTGTTCGGTTACCACCTCGTAAACCCCTGCCGGACAATAGCGCTGCGCGGGTTCGGCGTATTGCGGCAGGTTCACAAGGATCGGGATCGACGGATCACGCAGTTTCAGATGGGCGGGCTGGTTTTCGTCATGGTTGGTGGCCGAAAATGCGACGTTGGTCAGACGGTCAAACGACAGCACGCCATCGGGTTTTGGGTAATCAATCGGCTTGTGATCCTTGGCAAGTTCCGTGGCCTCGGCGTCGTTCTTGCCATGTTTCAGCGTGCCCAGAATGGTGAAGCCCAAGGTATTGGCCCACATGTCCGCCCCACCCAGCAGCAAGGAGGCGACAAGACCGAATTTCGACCACAGAGGTTTGACGTTGCGCACCTTTTTCAGATCGGCCCCGATGGGGCCGCCGCGCACCTGGGTTTCATAGCTGGTCAGCTCGTCACCGCCGCGCCCGGCGGCAATTGCCTGCGCCGCCGCTTCTGCCGCCGCAATGCCGGACAGCATGGCGTTGTGGTTGCCCTTGATGCGGGGCACGTTCACAAGGCCCGCCGAACAGCCGAGCAACGCCACACCGGGGGCGACCATCTTCGGGATCGACTGCCAGCCGCCTTCGGAAATCGCGCGGGCGCCGTAGGCCACGCGTTTGCCACCCTTGAGCAATTCCGCCACCATCGGGTGATGCTTGAAGCGCTGAAATTCCATGTAGGGGTAGAGATGCGGGTTCTTGTAGTTGAGGTGAACTACAAATCCGACGTAAACCTGATTGTTCTCAAGGTGGTAGATAAAGCTGCCACCCCCGGCATTGCCACCCAAGGGCCAGCCCATGGTGTGGGTGACGGTGCCCAGCTTGTGCTTGGCCGGGTCAATCTGCCAGATTTCCTTCATGCCAAGCCCGAATTTCTGCGGGCAATGGCCCTTGGACAGATCGTATTTGGCAATCACTTCCTTGGCCAAAGACCCGCGCACGCCTTCTGACAGGAAGACGTATGCCCCCATCAGGGCCATGCCGGGTTCATAATTTGGCCCCGGCGTGCCATCGGCAAGCTTGCCAAATTCGCCCGCCACCACGCCACGCACTTCGCCTGCATCGCCGTAAACCAGTTCCGAACAGGCCATGCCGGGGAAAATCTCGACCCCCAGCGCCTCGGCCTGCTCGGCCATCCAGCGGCAGACATTGGCCATCGACACGATGTAGTTGCCATGGTTGTTCATCAGGGGCGGCATCGGGAAGTTCGGGATGCGCATTTGCCCGGCTGGGCCAAGGATATAAAAGTTATCGCTGACCACCTGCGTCTTGATCGGCGCACCGCGCGCGGCCCAATCGGGGATCAGCGCGTCAAGGCCACTGATGTCCAGCACCGCGCCCGACAGGATATGCGCGCCCACCTCTGAGCCTTTTTCCAGCACCACCACCGACAAATTGCTGTCCAGTTGCTTCAGCCGGATGGCAGCCGACAGACCAGCAGGCCCCGCGCCGACGATGACAACGTCATATTCCATAGCTTCGCGGGTGATTTGCTGTGACATCGGTGTTCCTTTCGGCCGGACAATACGTTGAAGGCGTTGTTGCCCCAAGGTGCAGGCGGGGTCAACTGCGACGCAACATCCATCAGGTAAATGGCGGCACTAAAGCAATATTCTTTCCCTCGGGCGACAGGCTGGCGCTTATTCCCGCCATGCCCTCTTGCAATCTGACGGGCGGTCGGGTCTGTTGCAGGTCTGAATGGCATGCGGTCATGGTCCAACCCGGACCGTGACCTTATTATTTGCGTGAGAAGGCCGATGGAAAAGATTCCGATGACGCGTGCGGGCTTCACCGCGCTGGATGGAGAGCTGAAAGTGCTGAAGTCGGTGGAACGGCCTGCCGTGATCCGCGCCATTGCCGAGGCGCGCGAGCATGGCGACCTGTCTGAAAACGCCGAGTACCATGCGGCCCGCGAAAAGCAGAGCTTCATCGAAGGCCGCGTCAAAGAGCTGGAGGCGATCATTTCGCTGGCCGAAGTGATAGACGTGTCCAAACTTTCGGGCACCATAAAATTTGGTGCGACCGTGGTTCTGGTGGACATCGACAGCGACGAGCAGAAAACGTATCAGATTGTTGGCGAGTCCGAAGCGGATATCGAACGCAACCTGCTGAACATCCGTTCTCCGCTTGCCCGCGCGCTGATCGGCAAGGACGAAGGCGATTCGGTGGAGGTGAAAACACCGGGTGGCCAGCGCAGTTATGAGATCGTGTCGATCAAGTTCGCCTGATCGTTTCGCCCGACCCTTTGGGACACAAAGATGACCGAGCCTGAAGAAAAGCGCCGCGATCTGGGGCTTTACGCCCGCAGCGATGGCGATACCAAGCCGACGGCCACCGAAGTGGTTGCCGGGTTGCTGTGCCTTGTCTGGGTGTTTGCGGTGGCAGCCTATATCTACACCGGGCCGCAGGATGCCGGGGCTTTGGGGCTGGTTTTGACGTTGCTGGTGGTGTTCTTGCCATTGGCGCTGATCTGGGCGGCGGTGACGACCCTGCGGTCGGTGCGCAGTCTGCGGGTCGAGGCCGCGCGGTTGCAGGCGACGGTGGACGCGATGCGTCAGGCCTATGTCAGCAACCAGCAGGCAGGCGGCGCGAAACCGTCGGTCGAGCGGCGGCTGAACGAAATTGCGGCGGCGACCAAACAGACCGAAACTGCGCTGGCCAGTTTCACCTCGCGTCGGGATTCCGGGCTGACGGTGCCATCGGCGGACCGCAAGGCCGCGCTGGCCGTCCCGGTGCCGCAGCCCGAGGCCGAACAGCCGGGTCTGGCGCTGGGCACCCCGGCCGATGATCTGCGCGCGCCACTGCCAGTGGCTGATTTCATCCGCGCGCTGCAATTTCCCGAAAGCCCGGACGACCGTGAAGGCTTTCGTTCGCTGCGGCTGGCGCTGGAGGATCGCAACATCGCCAAACTGATCCGCGCAGCCCAAGACGTGCTGACCCTGCTGTCGCAGGAGGGCATCTATGTGGACGATCTGAAGCCCGACCGTGCGCGCGCCGAGATATGGCGGCGCTTTGCAGGCGGTGAGCGGGGCAGAGGCATCGCGCCACTGGGCGGCGTGCGGGATCGCTCGTCGCTGGCGCTGACGGCGGGGCGGATGCGCGAGGATCCGGTGTTCCGCGACGCGGCGCACCATTTTCTGCGCACTTTTGACCGCACCTTTTCCGAGTTCGAAAAGATCGCGACGGATGCCGAACTGTCCGATCTGGCCGACACCCGGACAGCGCGCGCGTTCATGCTGTTTGGCCGCGTGACCGGGACGTTTGATTAAAGCGGCTTGACCATCGTATGGCTGCGCCGAAAGCCGAAGACAAAGCGCAACAGGCCGATGTCGTCGGTCTTTTCAACTGCAAATCCAAGGCGTTCATACAAGGCGCGGGCGCGTCTGTTGGTGTCGATGACGTCCAGCCGCACATGGGCGTAGCCGCGGGCACGGCCCTCGTCACAGATCGCGGCCATCAGGGCAGACCCGATCCCGATGCCGCGCGCGGTGGGGGTGACACAAATGCCGTCCAGCAAAAAACGGTCATTGTCGACCTCGCGCCCCAGCCCCCAGAGCAAGGGCATGCGCCATGCCATGCCTGCCGTACCGTAAACCGCGCGCATGTCTGCGGTGGTGCCGCCGGCAAAACTGCCCGCCGGGGTTTTGAAACCCGCCAATCCCAGCAACGCACCGCTTGCGTTCAGCGCCACAATGGCGTGATCGCATTGTATGGCGCGGGCCAGGTAACGCAGGGCCAATGGCTGCGGCCCCATCACCTGCCCCAGTTTGCCGCCAAAGGCCTGCCAATAGAGGGCAGCCGCATCGGCCAGCAAAGCCGGGGGAATGCCGTGGTGCAGGGTGATGGTCACAACGCCGCCAAAAGCGCGGCCTGATGGCCTGCGCCTAGAATCCAACCTTCTTCGCGGGCAATGGCCGGGGTATCAAGCAACGGTGCCAGATCGCCGCTCAGGGACAGGCGGAACAATGCCTGCGCCAGCAGTCGCACCTGCCACTGATCGGCAATCTGCGCCTTGGGCTCTGCGGTGGCGGCAACGCCGCGCGCCACGGCGGAAGTGAGGATGGACGGGTAAACCTCGGCCAGAACCAGCGCGGCGTCGGTGTCGTCAAAAGGCCAGACCTTGCAGCCGGGACGCTGTGCGATGCGGTGGATCATTGGCAGTCCCGTCAGCGCCTGTGACCCCACCGACCCCGCCCCCATCAATTGCCAGACCGGGCTGGCGCTGGGCAAAAGACGTTCCACTGCGCGGCGCTCGGACAGGCCAAGCCGCTGGTAATCAATCGCTTTGGTGAAGGGCAGATGCGCGATGTCCTGCCCCTGCGGGCGGCCCCAGAACGGCCCTGACATGGGGTGAAACTGCGCGTTGATCTGGCCGCCAATGGCCAGTCGGTTGGTCGTATTTTCGGCATCATCGGTGATATGGGTGGCCAGCCATTGCCAGACCGCGCGGGCCGTATCGCGTCCGGTCAGCCGTTTGGCAAAGCCGGCCGGATAACCCATCGGGAAATCAAAGCCACAGAGCACGCGGTGTCCAAGGGCTGCCTGCGCGTCGAGGATCGCGGTCAGCTTTGCTTCAGCCTGTGCGCGGCTGCGGCAATAGTATTCCGCGCCGCCTTTGATATCGTGAACGCCGATCCAGATCGCATCCTTGGAGGGTTTCGCCGGGGAAAGTGCCGCACGCGCCGACCAGTCCACGATGATCACAGTGTCAAACGTTCCGGGCAAAGGCGGTGCGTGGCGGGGCTGCAATCCCACCTCTTGTAGAATGAAATCTGCTATCGCCACCGTGTCGTTCAGGTCCAGCACTGGCACGGGCAGCGCGCCAAGATCGGCATCGGTGGCCACAGCCCGAACCAAAGGGTCATGGGGCTGGATCAGATCATGGCCCGCCTCGCGCCGGAACACTTCGATTTTGGCGTGGGCGTCGCGTTTGTATCCCTCAACCAGCACCAGATCGACCGGGGCCATACGGGCCAGAACCTGTGGCAGTTCTGGTTCAGGGCCGCGATGTTCGCGCAAGATGGCAAAGCGGTGGGCAGATGCCAGCACCACCTCGGAGGCGCCAGCCGCCCGGTGGCGGTGGCTGTCTTTGCCGGGCTGATCCAGATCGACGTCATGATGCACGTGTTTGACAGTGGACACCGTGAAACCGCGTGCGGTGATATCGGCCACCAAACGCTCCATCAGGCTGGTCTTGCCGGAATTTTTCCAGCCGATGACACCATATACTTTCATGCCGCCCCCAACTGGCTTGCGGCGCGGGCCAGATCTTCCGGGCTGTTGAGGTTGTCAAACGCGGCCTCATCCGGGAATTGCGCACGGGCGGCGTGGTGGGCTTGGGCGAAATCCAGCACACGGGCTTTGGCCCCGGAGTGCAGGAAAGCCGCCAGCGCCGGAGCAATCGTCACGGGCCACAGCGCAAAGGTCGGGTGATCCTTGGCCGCATGGGCGATCGCCAGGCCCTCGCGCGCCGATTCGGCGGCGAGGCACAGGCGCGGGGTCAGATCGCCCGGAAAGAACGGGCTGTCCACGGCGGCGGTGACAACGGCCGTTGCCCCCAACGGCGCCGCCCAGTGCAGCGCGGCCAACACGCCCGACAGCGGCCCCAAGGGCGTGGCATCGGGCAGAACGGGCAGGCCAAACCCTGCGAACCGCGTGGCATCGCCGTTGGCCGAAATCGCCAGTTGTTCCACCTGCGGTTCCAGACGGCCGATGGCATGGCCCAGCAGGCTTTGCCCTGCCAGCCGCAGCAACGCCTTGTCGACCCCGCCCATGCGACGGCCCGCACCCCCCGCCAGAATGATCCCGAAAATCCGCACCGCCTGCCTTCCGTCTTGGTTGCGAAAGGCCTAAGCCGTTCCGCATCCGTCGTAAAGACCATCCGGGGCCCGGGGCATCCTGTCGGCTGGGCCTTGGCACCGATGCGGTTAGGTTTTCATGTCTGGGCGGCCTGGGCAACCGGGCCTTGCCGGGGCGGCTGACGCGTGCGCTGCGCTACACGCTGGCGGCGCTGCAGCCGGCGCGGTGGCCCCGGCGGTCCTGTGGACGGCCAAAACCGGGGGGCAGACCCACCCTGCGCGTCTGTTGGCGGTGGGAACGGATTTGGCGGTGGGCCTGATCGCCCGCAACCCGATCGCGGCGGTTGTCGCGGGCGCGGTTACGCTGTCCGGCGTGCCAATGCCGCTGTGACGGCTACTGCGCCGCGGTTTGGGCGGCCAGATCAGCTGCGGCGATTTCGGCCTTGGATTGCAGGATCAGCACACCATGGTTGCTGTCGGCATCATCGTCGGTGATGGTGCGCGAGGTGACCCCCGACAGGGCGCCAAAGGATTCCGACAGCTTTTTGGGGAACCAGGTGCTTTGCAGCCCTTCAAACCCCGGAACCCCGTCCAACACATTGGAAATCGAGTTGGAACATTGTGCCTTGGGCACTGCGCCATAGGCCAATGCGCGCTGGCGCACCAATTCGGCCACTTCGGGCGAGACGATGATTTTCTGTTCGATCACGCGAAAGGTTTCGCGGGCGTGGTAGTCGATGTAATAGGACACCATCTTGGGGGTGATGCCGAAATGCACATCGTTCCGCTCGGGTATGCGGGGGTGCGACCACGATCCGGCGGGATCGAACAGCACTTGTTCTGACGCGTTGATCAAAAGACCGGAATGCGCGCCACTGTCGCTGCGGTTGCTGATGACGGTGTAAAGCGTGATGCTGCGCGGTGCTTCGGCCACAAAGCGTGCTTGCGCCACCGTCGCGTCAGGGGCCCAAGTCGGTTCGGCGGTGCTACAGGCACCGAGGGCGACAAGCGCCAGAAGCGCCAAAGCTTTCAGTGACATCAATTTTCCCGCCAAATGAAATGTTTTGTTCCGGTTCAGGCGCCAGCCAGCGCCATGATGATCAGAACGGCAATCGAAATGCCCGCGCCCCAGATCGACATGCGGATGAAACCTGCGAAGGTCTTTTCCTGCACCCGGACATCCATGCTGCCTTGTTTGTGATCGGCCATGATAGCGTTCCTTTATCTTGTCGCGTTGCCTTGCCAATACCCGAAGTTTAGCGGGCTGTCACGGGGGCACAAGCGGATGTCTGAACACATGTGTCCGCTGCGGCATGGGGTGGCCGGTCAGGCAGACCCGTCCCCGGCCTCACCCCCCACCCATCCGGCAGACAGATGAAAGCCGATGCGGCGCGGCGGCGCTTCGGGGGCGGCTTTTGGCACGGCGCGCAGCATCACCGACAGCTGCGCGATGTGCTGGATCAGTTGGGTTTTCATGCCATCCTCGTCACGGCCATAAAACGTCAGCAGGTCCGGCGCATAAAACCCCAGACCTTCGATTTTCAACACCCCGGCGTCAGACCCGGCAAAGCCCATCGCCACCTCTTGGCTGGCATCCAGCTGAGATTCAAAGTTGCGGATGTAGTGCACGATCCGCTCATAGGCCCATTCGGCGGGGCTTTTCTCGGCGGGCGCGGTTTGGGGCGGCAACGCGCCCAGCAGCGCCTCGGCATCGGTGGCAAGGCCGGGGGAAGGGGGCATTCGGGCGGCGGCCTTTACGGCGGCGTTCAGATCGTCGTTTGACATGGTCACTCCGGTTGGGCCAGCCACAGCCAGGCCCCTGCGTCAGACAGGGAACGCGAAACCTGCCCGCGCTTCAAGAGATAGTTCAGATGCGCCACCGCCTCGACCAGCGCCAGACCGAACAGGTCGGGACCAATACCCCGCCGGAACAGCGCGGGAAAACATTGGGCAGCGGTGTGGGGAGTGGCCAGAAGGGCGCGCAGGCGGGCAAGCGCAGAACGGTGATTCTCTGCCATCTCGATCAGCCGGAACGGCAACCCGGTGAAGGGCAGTTTGTGACCCGGCAGCACCAGTTGCGCATCGGTGGCAAAGGCTTGCAGCGCCTGGGTGCTGTGCAGCCAATCGGCCAGAGGGTCGGCCTGCGGTTCGGTCGGGTAGACGCCGATGTTGGCGGAAATGCCCGGCAGCAGTTGGTCGCCGCCGATGATCAGGTTGTCATCGAGGCTCCACAGCATGGCATGATCGGGCGCATGGCCCTGACCCAGCCGCACCCGCCAGCGGCGTTGTCCGGCAACAAGGATATCGCCTTCGTCAATCTTGGTGAAACCCGGCGGCATCGGGGCCACGACGTCGCAAAAGTTGAACGGGCGTTCGGCTGCCTTTTGGGCGCGCAACTCGGGCGAGGCCCCCGCGCGTTGATAAAAGGTCATCGCCTCGGGCGTCGGCAGCGACTGTTCGTCCAACACCAGCATCCGCGCAAACAGCCAGGCGGTGCGGGTGGTGACAAGCTCAACCCCCACAGATTGGAACCAACCCGCAAGGCCGATATGGTCGGGGTGATGATGGGTCACGATCAGTCGGCGGATGGGTTTGGCGCGCAAAGGCCTGTCGATCAACGCTTGCCAGATGGCTTTGGTCTTGCGGCTGGCCATGCCGGTATCAATAAGGGTCCAACCATCGCCATCGTCCAAAGCATAGACGTTGACATGGTCCAGTGCCATCGGCAACGGCAGCCGCATCCACAGGACATGCGGTGCGATTTCAATGGCCTGCCCCTCGATCGGGGGCGTTTGCCATGGGTGGTGAATGGCGTTGGTCACGCCGACAGCATATCCGGCGTCAAAGCGTAAAGCCCCGCCGACCCCTCGCGCACCTGCGCCAAAAGCGCCATGTGTTCCGGCAACAGCCGCAAGACCATGAACCGCGCCAAGGGTGCGCGGGCCGCATCGGCCAACGCTGCCTTCAGGTGGAAATGCCCGCCCAACACCCGCGCAAAGGCGCGCAGATAGGGCACCGCGCCGCCGTAACGGTCGTTTGTTTCCGCCGTCAGCAAGGCTTCGGTCGCCTCGCGCAGGGCCTCGGCGGCGGTCCAGACCGCCCCTGCCAGATCGGGGTGCACAGCGCGGGCACCTTCGGCATCCGCCTGCACCTCGTCGATCAGACGAAAAGCCGCGTCGCCACTATCCATCATCTTGCGGCCCACAAGGTCCATGGCCTGAATGCCGTTGGTGCCTTCATAAATCGCCGTCACCCGCACATCGCGGGAAAACTGAGCTGCTCCGGTGTCCTCGATAAAGCCCATGCCGCCATGCACCTGCACACCCATATGCGCCACCTCGCAGCCGACATCGGTGCCATAAGCCTTGGCGATGGGCGTCAGAAAAGCCGCCCGCGCCTGCCAGTCCGCCGACGCGGTCGCGCGGCCCATGTCAATCGCCACAGCACAAGCCAGACCGATGGCGCGGGCGGCAAAGGTTTCCGCCTTCATCTGTGCCAGCATGCGGCGGACATCGGCATGATCGATGATCGCCCCTGCACCCAGCGGCGTCTTGCCCTGCTTGCGGTCCATGGCATACAGCAGCGCCTGTTGCGTCGCAGCCTCGGCCACCGCGACGCCCTGCATCCCCACCCCCAGCCGCGCATTGTTCATCATGGTGAACATCGCAGCCATGCCTTTTTGCGGCGCCCCCACCAGCCAGCCCTGCGCGCCGTCATATTGCATCACAGCGGTCGGTGATCCGTGCAGGCCCAGCTTATGCTCCAACGACACCACGTTCAAAGCGTTGCGCTGGCCCGGATTGCCATTCGCATCCGGGATCAGCTTCGGCACCATGAACAGGCTGATGCCCCGCGTGCCCTCGGCCCCATCGGGCAGGCGGGCCAGCACCAGATGGCAGACATTGGCGGAAAAGTCGTTGTCGGCCCAAGTGATATAAATCTTCTGCCCGGTGATGGCATAAGTGCCATCGCCCAAGGGTTCCGCCCGAGTGCGCAAGGCCCCCACATCAGACCCCGCCTGCGGTTCGGTCAGGTTCATGGTGCCGCACCATTCGCCACTGATCAGCTTGGGGATATACAGCGATTTCAAGGCGTTGCTGGCGTGATGCTCCAAGGCTTCAATCTGCCCTTGGGTCATCAACGGGTTCAACTGCAAGGCCAGACAGGCAGACCCCATCATGTCATTGACGCAAGCGGCCACGGCCATCGGCAGCCCCATGCCGCCATGATGCCGGTTTGCCGCCATGCCGACCCAGCCGCCTTCGGCAATCGCGCGGTAGCCCTCGGCAAAGCCCGGCGAGGTCCGCACCACGCCATTTTCCAACCGCGCCGGATGTTTGTCACCGCTGCGGTTCAACGGCGCAAGCGTGGTTTCGCACAGACGCGCAGCCTCGGTCAAAATCGCCTCCACCGTGTCGGGACTGGCCTCAGCGAAGAGGTCTGTCGCGGCCACCTGATCAAACCCCACCACATCGAGCAGCAGGCGGAAGTCAGACAAAGGGGCGCGGTAGGACATGAAACACTCCGACGGCTTGGCAAAAGCGGGGATCGGGGATAGTGGCTTTGCCTGTACGATGTTAGACCAGCCTGTCCCTGCATCAAGCCCTACGCTGCGTCACAAAGATGATAGACACCGAAACCCTGTTGCCCACGCCAAAAGGCCTTGCCCGCGCCGCCCATATATTGGGCGCGCAGGGGCTTGTCGCCTTTCCAACCGAGACGGTCTACGGTCTTGGCGGCGATGCGCGATCCGATGTTGCTGTGGCGCGGATCTTTGAGGCGAAGGCGCGGCCAAGGTTCAACCCGCTGATCGTGCATGTGCCCGACCTTGCAGCAGCGCAGGAATTTGCAGTGTTTGACGACCGGGCGCTGACAATCGCGGCAGCTTTCTGGCCCGGCCCGCTGACGCTGGTGCTGCCATTGCGGGACGCTGGCCTGTCGCCCCTGGTCACAGCGGACCTTGAAACTGTGGCAATTCGTGTCCCCGCTCATCCCGTGGCGCAGGCCTTGCTGCGCGCCTTTGGCGGCCCCCTCGCGGCCCCGTCGGCCAACCCCTCGGGCCGCGTGTCGCCCACCCGCGTGGATCATGTGCTGGCGGGATTATCGGGCCGCATCGCCGCTGTTCTGGACGGAGGCAAGTGCGCGGTGGGGGTGGAAAGCACCATTCTGGGACTGGCAGACACCCCAACTCTGCTGCGCCCCGGTGGCGTGGCAACCGAGTTGCTGGAGGCACTGCTCGGCCCGCTGCCCGCCGGGGGAAATGCCCAAAAACCCAACGCCCCCGGACAGTTGGCCTCGCATTACGCGCCCGGCGCTGCGGTCCGGCTGAACGCAGCGGCACCGCTGCCGGATGAGGTCAGTCTGGGCTTCGGCCCCGGTGCTGCCGATCTGAACCTGTCCCTCAATGGCGATCTGATTGAGGCCGCCGCGAACCTCTTCCACATGCTGCGTCAGGCGGATGCCATGGCCGGACCCCAAGGCAAAATCGCCATTGCCCCGATCCCCGAAACCGGCCTCGGCCGCGCCATCAACGACCGCCTGCGCCGCGCTGCCGCACCCCGCACCTGAGGTCCGCGTTCACCTTGGTCTCAATATCCCCGCCGGAGGCTCTTCGCGACGACAAGCGGCCCTTGGCCGCGCGGGCGTCTCAAAAGAACGCGCGGCACGCGCTCAATGGGCTTCAAACGATGTGAACAAGCGCCGGGGCCAAGCCGTCGATCCGCACTTCACAGCTTTGCCCGCGCGCAATCGGACCCACCCCCGCTGGCGTTCCAGTGAAGATCAGATCGCCCGGCCGCAACGCCACCAGCCGCGACAGATGCGCAAGGATCGCAGGCACGGGCCAGATCATCTCGGCCAGATCGGCATCCTGAGTGAGCACCCCGTCCACCCGGCATTGGATGCGGCCTTCGGGCGCGCCCATCGCCACGGGACGAATTGCGCCGACCACGGCCGATTGGTCAAAGCCCTTCGACATATCCCACGGGCGGCGCGCGGCCTTGGCTGCGGTTTGCAAATCGCGGCGGGTCAGGTCGTTGCCGGTGGCATAGCCCCAGATCAGTGTCAGCGCCTGCGCTTCGGTCACCTCCGCGCCACCCATGCCCAAAGCCACCACCAGTTCCGCCTCGTGGTGCAGATCGGCGGTGGCTGTCGGGTAGGGGATGGTCGCACCGCTGTCCACCACCGCATCGGCGGGTTTGGTGAAAAAGAACGGCGGTTCGGCGTTTGGGTCATGGCCCATTTCGCGCGCATGTTCGGCGTAGTTGCGGCCGACGCAGAAGATGCGGCGCACCGCAAAGCGGTCAGAGGAAGCTTCGACGGCGACGCTGGGGCAGGCGGGTGCCGGGATCACCAACCCCATGTTATGGCCCCATCGTAAAGCATTGCACGCCGCGCGCCTGCAAGCGACGGCAGGCCAGATCGGCCTCTTCCTGACCCAGGCCCAGAAAGTTTGCGTCATAACCGCCGCTTTTCTGAACGATCTTGCGCAGGCTGGTGGCCAGCGTGGCGCTTTCCACCAACTGGGTTTTCAGCAACACCCGTTCCGCCTCGCCATGGCTGTTGAAACGGCCGACATTGATGCCCCAATGCTTGTTGCCCGAGGTGGACACGCGCGTCACCACTTCGGCCAGATCGCTGGCTTGGTCGGCTTCGGCGATCAGAACCTCGTCATAGATCGGCGCTTTGCGCTTTGACGGGCGCGGGGTTGAGATCAGCTTGACCGCCCGCAGGTTTGCAGGTGTGGCGGTGATCGACAGTACCTTTGCCTCTGGTTCCATTGCGGCCAGCATCTCGGTCGGTTGCGCCAACAGACTCTCAATGCCTGAAACCTGTACCGAACCATCGGCCAATGCCAACTGTTGAACCTGCAGCGACTCCGGCACGGGTTCTGCGCCCGCAGCCTCTGCCAGCGCCCCGGCAATGCCATCGACCATGGCGGCGACCGCCTCTTCGGTGGCACCGGCGGTCTGCACTGCGTCGGTGTCAGCCGGGCGCAAAACCGGGCGCGGCGAGGTTTTCAGTGTCATCACCACGCGCAGGGTCTTGGCCGCACCGCCCTCCACTTCCGGCAAGGCGTCAGCCTCTTCGGCCGAAGCGATCAACTCGTCATCGGCGTTTTGGTATTGCGGCGTGACGGGGGGGGATTCATTGGCGTTGCTGGGGGCTTTGCGAAAACCCAGATCCAGCAGATCGCTGACCTTGGCGTTGCGGTCGGCGGTGGATTTGCCGCCAAACACCGTGGCGATGATGCGCACATTGCCACGCTCTGCCGATGCCGTCAGGTTGAAGCCCGCCGGTTCGGTATAGCCGGTCTTGATGCCATCCGCGCCCTTGTAGGCGTCCAGAAAACGGCGGTTGGTGTTGGCCACTTCGGCCATGCCCGCATCGGTGGTCCGGCGTGAGAAGATGTTGTAATATTGGGGAAAATCGTAAAACAGATGGCGGCCCAGCACCGACATATCCTGCGCGGTCGACAAATGTCCCTTCGCCGTCAAACCGTTGGCGTTCTTGAAGGTGGTGTTCTTCATGCCAATCGCTTTGGCGGTGCGGGTCATTCGGGCCGCGAATTTTTCCTGATTGCCACCGATGTGGTCGCCAATCGCCTGCGCCGCATCATTGGCCGATTTCACCGCCGCCGCCCGGATCAGATAGCGCAATTGAATCTTCTGCCCCGCTTTCAGGCCAAGCCGTGAGGGCGGCTGTGCGGCGGCATTCTTGGTCACGGTGATCATGGTATCAAGCGACAGATTGCCACGCTCAATTTCCTCAAACGCGATGTAGAGGGTCATCATTTTCGTCAGCGAGGCCGGGTGAAGCCGGGTGGTGGCGTTTTCGGAATACAGCGTCTCGCCGGTGCGCGCGTCCATCACAAACGCGGCATAGGGGGCCGCGCGCGATTCTTGCGGGCCAGACCAGACCGCGATCAGCGTACACGCCGTCAGGAATAGAAAACTCCGGACATACTGCCCCAAAAGGGATGCCACCTGTCTGCCCATACTGCCTGCCTCGTTACCCCTCATTCGTCGGGGGCTTTTTTCTGCTGAGAAGAAGCTAGCACGAAGGGTGATTCAGGAAAACCCCTTAATTTCAAAGGGTTTTCGGCTTGTCCTGAAGTTGCGGCCTGTCTGCCCAAATCGGCGAGTGCCCCTAGGTGTTGTGGGTGCTACCCAATCGGGACACAAGATCGGGCAGGGCCCCCAGATCGGGCAAGCTGTGAAACCGCGCGTTTCCCAGCGGCGGTTCGGCATGTTCCAAGGCCCAGGTCTTCCCATGCGGAACATGAACGCCCCAACTGCCCGCGGCAATCGCCGGCAGCACGTCGGATTTGAGCGAGTTGCCAACCATCATCGCAGCCGCCGGAGCTGCCCCGTGCCGCGCAAAAATCGTGGCATAGACCGCCGAGGTTTTGTCCGACACGATTTCCACGCCATGAAACAGATCGCCAAGCCCCGACTGCGCCAGTTTGCGCTCCTGATCCAGAAGGTCGCCCTTGGTGATCAGCAGCACGCGATATGTGGCAGCCAAGGCCCTGACCGATTGTTCCGCATGGGGTAAAAGATCTATCGGATGTGACAGCATCTCACGCCCTGCGGCCATGATTTCGGCAATCACCGATGCAGAAACCCGGCCTTCGGTGACATCAATCGCGGTTTCGATCATCGACAGGGTAAAACCCTTCACGCCGAACCCATAATGCCCCAGATTGCGCCGTTCGGCTTCCAACAAACGGTCCTGCAGGTGGTCGGCCTCTGCGTAATCGGCCAAAAGCGTGGCAAAGTGGTCCTGCGTTAACCGAAAAAACGCTTCGTTCTGCCAAAGCGTGTCATCTGCGTCGAATCCGATGGTGGTGATCATGGTTTCCCCCTAAGCCCAGCATCCATGGGGCGGGGGCCTTTTCGCAAGCCAGAAAACCGCTATATTGGACTTATGTCACCGAAACCCGCGAATCCACTGGAGCCGCCCCGTGCCGTTTAATGCAGCCGTCATGTCGGACAAAGCCTCGGGCCCCGGGGACGACACGTCGATCCTGACCAAAACCAAGGCCCGCTCTGAGCGTCCGCCGCTGTATAAGGTCATGCTTTTGAACGACGATTACACGCCGATGGAATTCGTGGTACATGTGCTGGAGCGGTTCTTCGGCCTCAACCACGCCCAGTCATTTGAGATCATGCTGACGGTGCACAAAAAGGGGTTGGCTGTGGTGGGGGTGTTTTCCTATGAAATTGCCGAAACCAAAGTGGCGCAGGTGATGGATTTTGCCCGTCGCCATCAGCATCCGCTGCAATGCACGATGGAAAAAGAATAGCCCGCTGACGCAGGGTAGAAAAAGAACAGCCTGATATCGGCACCTTAGAAGGAATTGGCCGCGGTTGCGGCGATCATGCGATCTGCACGTTTGGAAATGGCGCTGGAAACCGGCGCGTTGGTGGTGCCCGATGCGGGCACGGTTGCGGTGTATCAACCCCGCTTGGGCGATGATCTTGCGGCCTTGCCGAAAGACCGGGTGCGCGTTGTGACAGGGTTCAAACCGGACCATGATTACTTTGCCGCGCAGGGCCATGTGTTAACGGGTGACGCGCCCTTCGCGGCGGCAATTGTCTGCCTGCCCCGGTCAAAGGCCGAGGCTTTGGGACTGATTGCGCGCGCCATGGCCGAGGTCACTCCGGGTGGCCCCGTGATGATCGACGGGCAAAAAACCGACGGTGTCGATGCGATCTTGAAGCAGTGCCGGGCGGCCGGGTTGTTCGACGGTCAGGCGTTTTCCAAGGCGCATGGCAAAGCCTTCGTCATGCCAGCGGCCCCTGCACCTGCCGATTGGCAGGCCGTGGCGTCGCAGGTTGAGGGTGGCTTTCAGACCATGCCGGGGGTGTTTTCCGCTGATGGCCCCGACCGGGGTTCGGTGCTGTTGGCCGCCGCCCTGCCCGCAAAACTGCCCAACCGGATCGGTGATCTGGGCGCGGGTTGGGGCTATTTGTCACGGGCGATTTTGGCGCGGGACGGGGTCAAAGAGGTCGATCTGGTCGAGGCGGACAGGGTGGCGCTTGACTGCGCCCGCGTCAATATCAGCGACCCGCGCGCGCGGTTTCACTGGGCCGATGCCACCACGTTTCGCGCCCCGAAACTGTGGGATGCGGTGGTGATGAACCCACCCTTCCACGCCGGGCGCGATGCCGATCCGGGGCTTGGAATGGCGTTTTTGAAGGCCGCACAGCGCGGTTTGGCCCCAAATGGCGTGCTTTGGCTGGTGGCAAACCGGCATTTGCCTTATCACGCCACGTTGATCACGTTGTTCCGTGAGGTCGAAGATGTCGGCGGTGACGGTACGTTCCGCGTCACCTGCGCCCGCTATCCGATCCGCACCCGGCCCTGATTGGAGCGCTGAATGTCCTTTTCCATCGCAGGCAAAACCGCCATCGTCACCGGGGCGGCCAATGGCATTGGCCTTGCCATTGCGCGGCATTTCATGGACCGGGGTGCGAACGTGATGTGTGCCGACATCGACGAAGCCCGCCTTGAGGCAGAGGTCGGCGAGGCGGCTCGGGCGGAGGGTTCGGTGCGGATGTTCGTCGGCGATCTGCGCGAAAAGCTGACGATGGCCAATCTGCTGTCGGCCACGATGGACGCCTTTGACCGGGTGGATATTCTGGTGAATGCCTCGCGGGCGATGAAGGTGTCGGATCCGCTGAAGGTGGGCGATGACGCGGTTGAGGAATTGCTGGAACAAAACCTGATGACCAGCCTGCGGCTGAGCCAGATGACCGCCAAGCGCATGATTTTGCAGGCAGATGCCAACCCGGAAAGCGCGTCGGCAGCGGGCTGCATCATTAACCTTTCCTCGATTGCGTCGCAGCGGACGCAGCACTGCCTGCTAGGCTATTCGATCGCCTGTGCGGCGGTGGATCAGATGACGCGGTCACTGGCGGTGGCTTTGGCGCCCAAGGGCATCCGGGTGAACGCGGTGGCGATCGGGTCGGTGTTAAGCGCCAGTCTGCAAAACGCGCTGAAGGAAGAACCGGAGTATCGCAGCATCATCGAGCAGGGCACGCCTTTGGGGACGATTGCGCCTGCATCGGAACTTGTTGAAACGGTTCAGTATTTGGCCTCTGACGCCTCGGCGTTCATGACGGGGCAAATCTTGACGGTGGACGGCGGGCGCAGTCTTGTCGATGCGGTCAGCGCGCCAGCGCATTAACTATTCCGGGTACTGCGCCTTGCATTGGTTAATGGCGCTTTCGGCGGCTTTGGCCTGTTGGGCGCGCTTTTGCTTCAATCCGATCAGCTTGGCTTTCTCGGCCGCAAGGTCAAGCGCTACGGGTTGGCGGGCGGTTTGCGGCCTGTTTTCCAGACACATCCGCGGCTTTGGTTCGGGATTTTCTGGCGTGGACGCGGGGGTGCAATTCTGCCATTCGGTGATATAAACCGTAACGTTTTCATAGCCATAGCCGCGCGTCAGGTTGCCTTGCGTCTCGGCAATCAGGCGGTCCACGACGCGGATGTCACGGGTGGCGGCACCGATGCACTGCTCTTGCGGGGTGCCGCAGGCGGACAGGATCAGAACGGTGGGCAAAAGGAGGCGTTTCATGGCCGACTCACACAAGGGGAAACCTTGCTTTACTATAGTCCATCGGGCTTGATATGCCAGAACAGCGGTTAACGACGCAGGACAAAAGGGGCGGGTATGAGCGAAGATTTCACACAGAAAAAGGCACAGGCTGCCGCTTGGTTTCGGGTGTTGCGTGACCAGATTGTGACGTCTTTTGAGGGGCTTGAGGACAGCCACGGTCAGGGTGTGCCGGGCCGGTTTGAGGTGACGCCGACCATCCGTGCCGATGGGGGCGGTGGGTGGATGTCTGTCATGCGCGGGGGCCGGGTTTTTGAGAAAATCGGCGTCAATGTATCCGAAGTGCATGGCGTTCTGGGCGATCGCGCGCAAAAGGCGATGGCGGCGCGTGGGGTGCCGGGAATGGACTCTGACCCGCGTTTCTGGGCCGCCGGGATCAGCCTTGTGGCGCATATGGTTAACCCCCATTGCCCGGCGGTGCATATGAACACCCGGATGTTCTGGACCCCGCATGCATGGTGGTTTGGTGGTGGCGCCGACCTCAATCCTTGCCTTGAATATGCCGAAGACACCGCGCATTTCCACGGCCAGATGCAAATCGCCTGTGACGCGCATAGCCCTGATTACTATGGCAAATTCAAGCCTTGGGCCGATGAGTATTTCTTTGTGCCGCACCGGGGCCGGGCGCGCGGCGTGGGTGGGATTTTCTACGATGATCTGAACACGGGCGATTGGGATGCCGATTTTGCCTTCACCAAAGAGGTGGGCCGCACCTTCCTTCCGGCCTTTGTGCCGTTAACCGAGAAACGGGTCGCTACGGCGTGGACTGAGGCCGACCGTGAGGCGCAGTTGATCCACCGTGGCCTGTATGCCGAATACAATCTGGTTTACGACCGGGGCACCAAATTCGGGCTGGAAAGCGGCCACGACGCCAACGCGGTGCTGATGAGCCTGCCGCCGATTGCCAAGTGGTATTGACCGCAATTCAGCGTGGTTTTGCCGTCCTTTTCCCGTCCCGCAGGCGTCTTTTTTGCGTCCCGACGCAGCGGGCGGGCGGTTCAGGATTTGGCTTGGTGCATGTTGCGATGAATCGGTTCTGACGGGGTGAAGGCAACCGCAACAGTCACAGGCGGCTCCTGTGTCGGATTGCCTTCAGTCTGAGGCGTTGCAGGCAATCCGCTTCAGGCCTGACTGCGCAACAGCAGCGCCACGCCGACCAGCATCACCGCCATGCCGACCATCTGACGGGCGGTGATTTTCTGGCCGAAAACATAGCGCGCGACGCCCAAAGCCATCAGCACTTCGACCAGTGCCAAGGTGCGGACATTGGCGGCGGACGTCAGTGAAAAGCCGATGAACCAGAACAGCGACGCACTGGCCCCGACGAACCCGACCCACAGCGATGCGCGCCAGACCCGGAACGATGCGGTCAGCGCGGGGCGGTTGAAGGCCAGCAGCCAGACTGTCAGCAGCGCGGTTTGCAACGACAGGTTCAGGGCAAGCATGGCGGTGGCGCGGATCAGAAAGCTGCCCTCCTCCAGCCCGATGATGCCGCCGCGAAAGCCGACCGCCGAAGCCCCGAACAGCGCACCGGAGGCGATTCCGGTCAAGGCGGGGCCAGCCTCGCGCCACATCGGCACGCCGGGTTTGACGGACAACAGCACCACGCCGATGACGGCGATCAGGATCGCCAGCAGGGCCATGGCGGTCAGTGGATCGCCCAGCACCAAGGCGGCGGTCAGGGCGACGATCACCGGCTCGGTTTTCAGCCAAGCGGTGGTGACGGCAAAGCTGCGCGACTTCATGGTGACCAGCATCAGGGCGGTGGCGGCGATTTGGGCGACAGCGCCGACGGCGATGAAAGCGGCGCTGTGCTGCGTCAGGGCGGGCAGGGATTCGCCGGTGGCGGCCATGACCATCGGCAGGAACAGCAACGCGAACGGCAGGCCAAAGAGGAACCGCACCTGAGTCGCGCCCAGCGTGCCGATGGTCTGGGTCAGGCCGGTTTGGGCCGCGTTGCGCGCGACTTGGCCCGCCGATGCGATCAGCGCCGCGACGACCCAAAGATAGCTCATGGCTGGCTGCGGATCAGGCGGCCCAGACGCTTCATGCCCTCATCTATGGCTTGTTCGTTGGCGCAGGAAAACGACAGCCGGATGGTGTTGCCGTTGGACCCATCGGCAAAGAAGGCGCGGCCGGGGACGAAGGCCACACGTTCGGTTTGCAGCGATTGCGCCAAAAGGTCGGCACCGTCCATGGTTTCGGGCAGGGTCAGCCAGACGAACATGCCGCCTTCGGGTGTGGTCCAGGTGATGCCTTGGGGCATCTCCCGCGCGAGGGCGATCAGCAGATGATCGCGGCGCGCTTTGTAGGATTGGCGCAGCCTGGCGACATGGGCGTCAAACAGGGCAGAGGCGACGTGGTGGGTGACGATCTGGTTGGTGGTGGCGGAATGCAGATCGGCGGCTTGTTTCATCAGCACAAGGCGCGAGATGAGTTCGGTGGCTCCGCAGACCCAGCCAACGCGCAGGCCGGGGGCGAGGGATTTGGAAAAGCTGCCGCAGTAAAGGGTGCGGCAGTTTTCGATGCTGCCCTTGCGGGCGATTTCAAGCGCTAGGATTGGGGGGACTTCTTCGCCATCGTAGCGCAGGGTTTGATAGGCGGCGTCCTCGACAATGGCGATGTCGAGTTGGTCGGCCAGATCGATGACAGACAAGCGGGCAGAGCGGGCAAGGGTTTCGCCTGTGGGATTGGCGAAATCGACCGACAGATAGGCGAATTTCACGCGGCCTTTCGCTGCGGCTTGCGCGGCGAAATCGGCGGCGGGGCGGTTGGTGGAGGGGTCGAGGCGGTCATAGCAGGGTTCATAGGCGTTGAACGCCCCCAAGGCGCCAAGGTAGGTGGGCCAGCCGACAAGAACGGTATCCCCCGGCGAGATCATCAGTTTTCCCAAGTAATCCAGCGCTTGCTGGGAGCCGGAGGTGATCAGGATGTTTTCCGCGCCGCAGGGCACGCCGATCTTGGCCATTTCAGCGGCGATCCAGTCGCGCAGGGGGCGGTGGCCTTCGGACACCGAATATTGCAGGGCGGCGCCCGCCTTGTCACCGGTCAGGGCGGCGGTGAAGGCATCGCGGAAGGCCTCGGTCGGGAACAGGGCCGGATCGGGGGTGCCACCAGCGAAAGAGATGATGTCGGGTTGGTCGAGCAGTTTCAGCAGTTCCCGGATTTCCGAAGCTTTCATCCGCGCGGTGCGGGTTGCCAGAACGTTATTCCACTGCACGATGGCTCTCCGATTGTTGCGGCAGATTTGCGCCGGAGGGGCGGTATGTCAATATCTGTGACCTGGTTTTGGCGGGAAAGGCTGAACGCTCCGCGGGATATTTGGGCCAAGATGAAATGCGAACGGGAGCGATTTCATCTTGGTTCAAATATCCATCTTGGCTTGGGTCACGCACCGCCCCGGACGGTTTCGATCATCAGGGTGACATTGTCGGGGTTGGCGTCGGGGGTGATGCCATGGCCGAGGTTGAAGATGTGGGGGCCATTCTGGAAGGCCTGCACCACACGGCGGGTGGCGGCGATCAGATCCGCGCCGCCGGTCACCATGTGGTGCGGCGCAAGATTGCCTTGGACGCAGCCGGTGGATTGGACGTGGTCGGCGGCCCATTCCGGCGTCACCGAATTGTCGACGGCAACGCAATCGGCCCCGGTGGCGGCTGCGAAACCGACATAGCCTTGGCCTGCTTCACGGGGGAAGGCGATGGTGGGCAGGCCGGGGTGTCTGGCCTTCAGCGCGCTGATGATGCGGGCGGTGGGTTTTACCGCAAAGTCTTGGAAATCCTGACCTTTCAGGCTGCCTGCCCAAGAGTCGAACAGCTTGACCACCTCGGCCCCGGCTTGGACCTGCATCGACAGATAGTCGATGGTGGCCTCGGTGATCACGTCGATCAGGGCGGAAAACGTGGCGCGATCGGTGGATTTGAGGGCATGGGCGGGGGCTTGATCCTTGGTGCCGCGCCCGGCGATCATATAGGTGGCGACGGTCCAAGGCGCGCCGGCAAAGCCGATCAGGGTGGTTTGGGCGGGCAGTTCGCGGGACAGGATCTTGACGGTTTCGTAGATGGGCTGCAGGGTATCGTGGATGGCGTCTTTGTTGCGCAGCGCCTTCACGCCCGCCATCGAGGTGATGGTCGACAGGCGCGGTCCTTCGCCGGTTTCAAACCACAGATCGGCGCCAAGCGCTTGGGGCAGCAGCAGAATATCGGCAAAGAGGATGGCGGCGTCAAAGCCGTAACGGCGGATCGGTTGCAAAGAAACCTCGGCGGCCAGATCGGGGTTGTAGCACAGTTTCAGGAAATCCCCGGCCTGCGCGCGGGTGGCGCGGTATTCGGGCAGATAGCGCCCCGCCTGACGCATCATCCAGATTGGCGGGGTGGGCAAGGTTTCCCCAGCAAGGGCGCGCAGGATGGTTTTGGTCATGTCAGGCCTCCGGTTGTAGCAGTTGGCGCATGGGTCGGTCTTGACTGGCGTGATGTCAAGGTCTTGGCAGTTGAAAGGTGCAAGTGTCGCGGGTAAGTCATGGGCCATGACATATGCAATGCCCACCCCCGCCCAACCCTTCAAGATCGGCACTCGAGGCTCGCCCTTGGCCCTATGGCAGGCGTGCGAGGTGCGGCGCTGCCTGATGGTGGCGCAGGATCTGCCCGAAGCGGCGTTTGAGATCGTGGTGATCAAGGTCACGGGCGATGTGGTGTTGGACCGGGCGCTGAAAGAGGTCGGCGGCAAGGGCCTGTTCACCCGTGAGATCGAAGAGGCGCTGCTGGCGGGCGACATTGATATTGCCGTGCATTCGATGAAGGACATGCCGACGGTGCAGCCCGAGGGGCTGACGCTGGACTGCTATCTGCCGCGTGAGGATGTGCGCGATGGCTTTGTGGGGCAGGTGGCGGGCATCGCGGATCTGCCGCAGGGGGCGGTGGTTGGGTCTTCGTCTTTGCGGCGTCGGGCGCAGTTGGCGCATCGGCGGCCTGACCTGCGTCTGGTCGAGTTTCGCGGCAATGTGCAGACGCGGATGAAGAAATTGGCCGATGGCGTGGCGGCGGCCACGTTTCTGGCGATGGCGGGGCTGAACCGGTTGGGCATGGCGCAGGTGGCGCGCCCGATTGAAGTGACCGAAATGCTGCCCGCTGTGGCGCAGGGCGCGATTGGCGTCGAGCGGCGCGCGCAGGATGCGCGCGCCATGGCGATGCTGGCGGCCATTCATCACGGTCCCACGGGGCAACAATTGGCTGCCGAGCGGGCGTTTCTGGCGCGGCTGGATGGATCTTGTGAGACGCCGATTGCCGGGCTTGCGGTGCTGCAGGGCGATCAGCTTTGGCTGCGCGGTGAAATTTTGCGGCCAGATGGCGGTCTGGTGATTGCAGGGGACATCCGCGGCGCGGTGGCGAATGGGGCCGATTTGGGCCGGGCCTTGGCGGATGAGTTGCTGGAGCGGGCAGGGCCGGGTTTTTTTGCTTGACGCGGCGGGTTGGGGGCAAGCAAGTGCCTCCGGCTCAGCGGAAGCCGGGAATTCCGGCTTGGGTATCGGCGCCAAGAAGAAGCCAAATTTTAGCGGTGGTCGGTGCGATCAACCCTATGGGAGCTGTCATCGCGCTGGCGTTTTGACTGGTTTTTGCCAATGGCATGGTTTGAAGCGGTGTTCATCCGTCTTGCGCCGCTTGGTGGCCGACCAGATACAGGCCTGCCGCCCCGGTCAGCAAGACCGCCGCGCCGATCACCGGGACGGTTTGAGAGCCGCCTCTCCCTGTGCCGATGGCGCGTGGGGCCGTCGGTGGGCGGTGCCACGTGGTGGGCAGGTGTTCCGCAGCGCATCAAATTGAGGGGCTGCCAGGGATGGTGCGACGGCGGTGGCCGGGGCCTTGCTTGATGGCGTGGCCGTCTTCCCTCCTGCGCCTGCGATGCTGCAGACTGGTCCTTTGCTCAGGGCAGGATCTTGCCCGGATTCAGGCGGTTCTGTGGGTCCAGCGCCGCCTTCAGGGCGCGCATCACGTCCAGCGCCACCGGGTCTTTGCGACGGGCCATCGAGTTGCGTTTGGACAGGCCAACGCCGTGTTCGGCCGAGAAGGAACCGCCAAGATCCTGCACCACATCCTCAACCGCAGAAACAGCGGCGTCGTGCAGGACGGGGTCGTCGCGGCTGGGAAAGACGGTGAAATGCACGTTGCCATCGCCAAGATGCGCGACCGACAAGGTGTCCGCCCCGGCATCCAGTGCGGGCAGGCGGGCGTGGATTTGGTCAA
This sequence comes from Pseudorhodobacter antarcticus, assembly GCA_945860375.1. The sequence continues at coordinate 28,348 of CAMAQR010000001.1, read as the reverse complement.
GAAAATCAGCCACCTTGTCCAGCGGCAGCGCCACATCGGTGTCGATTGCCGGGGTGCGGGCAAAGGTGATTTCAGCGGCCAGCTCGCGGCGTTCCCACATGGTGCGGCGTTGGGCTTCGGTCTGGGCAACCTCACCGTCCAAGACCATGCCTGCGGCCATCATCTGCGCCAGCACGGTTTCCAGCAGGGTCACGATGGGAATGCGGCCTTCGGCGTCGGGCGTGGCATCGCGGGGGGCGGTGGCGCCCAGTTCGACAAGGATGTTGACGGCCTGGCGCGGGGTGAAGGGCTGGCGAATGTCTGGCCGCGCTTCGGCCAGCCTTTGCATATAGGTGTCGGGCATGTATTCAAACGCCTCGACCGCGTTGCCGGATGCCTCTTGCAAGCGGTTCAACAAGATCAGCGCATCGGGCAAGGATCGCAGCGCAAGCGTGGCGGTGGCATAGGCGCGGGGGCGGGGGACCAGTTTCATCACGGCAGCGGTGATGACGCCCAAGGTGCCTTCGGCCCCGATGAAAAGATTTTTCAGATCATAGCCCGAGTTGTCCTTGTGCAGTTGGCTCATCAGATCAAGGATGCGGCCATCGGGCAAAACCACCTCCAGCCCCAGACACAGCGCGCGGGTGGAGCCATAGCGCAGCACGTTCGACCCGCCCGCATTGGTGGACAGAACGCCCCCGATCATCGCCGATCCGCGCGCGCCAAACCACAGCGGGAAGTACAGGCTTTGCGCCTCGGCCGCGTCGTGCAGGGTGGACAGAATGACGCCCGCACCAACCACTGCGGTGCGGGTGGCCGGGCTGACGGCGTGGATCTGGTTCAGCCGTTCGACCGACAGCATCAGCCCGCCCGTGGTCATCACCCCGCCGACAAGGCCGGTGCGGCCTGCGCTGGGAATGACGGCAATGTTATGGGCGGCGGCGATTTGCATCACCTGTGCCACTTCGGCGGTGCTGGCGGGGCGGACGACGGCCAAGGGCGCGGCGGTGTAGTGGCCGGTCCAGTCGGTGCTATAACGCGCCATATCCGCGCCTTGCAGGACATGGGCGGGGCCAAGGGCGGCGGCAAGATCGGTCAGAAGGGACATGGGCGCTCCGGTCATTTGGGGCAGTGTGCCGAATGGTGGCGGTGGCACAAGAGGGGATCGCGGTTTGCGATGCAGCGCGCTTGTGGGTCGGTGGTTGACCGCGCCCGTGACGGGTCGGGTATGCCGAACGCCGGGCTGGACAGAAGAATGGATATTTAAGCCAAGATGAAACAAATTTTAGTCAAATTTGCCGCAGTTTGGAAGGCTTGCTACTCGCGGGCCAAAGTCAGCAGGTCGCGCACTTGCGGGCCAAGTTGGGCGACGATTTTGGCGACACCTTCAGCATTCGGGTGGATGCCGTCGGGTTGCATGAAGGCTGCCGCGGCCAGTGGGTCTTGCGCGCCATTGGTCAGGGCGGCGAAGAAGGACGGCGCCAGCAGGGTTTCATAGGTGGCCGACAGGTCGGGATAGATGGCGTCAAAGCTGGCTTTGTAATCCGGCCCGTAATTGCCCGGCGCTTGCATGCCGACCAGCAGCACGGGCAGGCTTGCATCGGTGGCGGTCTGCACGATGGTGTCCAGATTGGCGCGGCTGGTGGCCGGATCAATGCCGCGCAAAAGGTCGTTGCCGCCCAGCGTCACGATCATCGCGTCAACCTCTGGCGTCAGCGTCCATTCCAGCCGCGACACGCCGCCCGCCGTGGTGTCACCGGACACGCCTGCGTTGACCACTGTGACATCTTCGCCCTGGGCCGTCAGCCATGCCTGCAGTTGCGGCACAAAGCCTTGCTCGGGCGGCAGGCCGTAGCCCGCCGTCAGGCTGTCGCCAAAGGCCACCAGCGTCAAAGGTTCGGCAAGCAGCGGCGTGGTTGAAAGAATAAATGCCAGCGCGCCGTTGCGCAGGGCCACAGGCGGCGCATATCTGAGGGAAGACAGCAGGAAGACCATAATGACCCAAACCGTTCTGGCGTTGAAAGATGTGTGGCTGACATTGGCGGGCAATGCCGGGCCGGTGGATATCTTGAAGGGCATATCGCTGGATGTGCGCCAAGGCGAGAGCCTTGGGCTGGTTGGCCCCTCCGGGTCGGGCAAATCTTCGTTACTGATGCTGATGGGTGGGCTGGAACGGGCCAGCCGGGGGTCGGTTCTGGCGTTGGGGTCGGAACTCGGCGCGATGGACGAGGACGGGCTGGCGCGGTTCCGGCGCGGGCGGATGGGGGTGGTGTTTCAGTCGTTTCACCTGATCCCCACCATGACCGCGCTGGAGAACGTCGCGATTCCGATGGAGATTGACGGGCTGCCCGACGCCTTTGACCGCGCCGAGGCGGAGTTGGAGGCGGTGGGCCTTGGCCCGCGCCGTCATCATTACCCGGCGCAGATGTCGGGAGGGGAGCAGCAACGGGTGGCCTTGGCGCGCGCTGTGGCCCCGCGCCCGGCGATTCTGCTGGCGGATGAGCCGACGGGCAATCTGGATCAGGTGAACGGGGCTGCGATCATGGAACTGATCTTCGGGCTGCGCGACCGGCACGGCGCAACTTTGGTGCTGGTGACGCATGCGCCGGAACTGGCGGCGCGCTGCGACCGGGTGGTGCGGCTGGTTGATGGCCGCATTGACGGGGGTGCGGTGTGAGTTTGGGTCTTTCGTGGCGCATTGCGCGGCGTGAGTTGCGCGGCGGCTTGCGCGGGTTCGCGGTGTTTCTGGCCTGCCTGTCGCTGGGCGTAGCGGCCATTGCGGGCGTCGGCATGGTGCGCTCGGCCATCGGGGCCGGGCTGACCGATCAGGGTGCGGTGTTGCTGGGCGGTGACGCGCAGGTGGAGTTCACCTATCGCTTTGCAAGCGCGGAAGAGCGGGCTTATCTGGCGGAGATTTCGACGCAGGTGTCTGAAATCGTTGATTTCCGGTCCATGGCGGTGGTGGGCGATCAGCATGTGTTGACGCAGGTCAAGGCGGTGGATGACGCTTATCCGCTGCTGGGGTCTGTTGACGTCGAAGCTGGGACATTCCCGGCGGTTCTTGCCGCTGTGGATGGGTTGCCCGGAGCGGTGATGGACGGGGTTCTGGCCGATCAGTTGGGGTTGGCCTTGGGTGGGCGGTTCAAACTGGGGGTGCAGGAGTTTGTGCTGACAGCGCGACTGCTGCGCGAACCGGATTCGGCCACCGGCGGTTTCGCTCTGGCCCCGCGCACGATGGTGCGGACGGCAGATTTGGCGCAGGCGGGGCTGTTGGAGCCGGGCACGTTGTTTGACAGCTCTTACCGCATGGATCTGCCTGATGGGGCCGATCTGGCGGCACTGGAGGTGCAGGCCGAGGCGCGGTTCGGTGGCACTGGTTTGCGGTGGAGCGACAGCCGCCGCGCGGCCCCCGGCGTGGAACGTTTTGTCGAACGCATCGGTGCGTTTCTGGTGCTGGTCGGTCTGGCGGGGCTGGCCGTGGGCGGCGTCGGCGTGGCGGCGGCGGTGCGGTCCTATCTTGAGGCGAAGATTTCCACCATCGCCACCCTGCGCACTTTGGGGGCGACGGGGGGGCTGATATTCCAAGCTTATCTGTTGCAGATTGCAGTGCTGGTGGCGATCGGGGTTGGGCTGGGCCTGTTGTTGGGGGTCGGACTGCCGATTGCGCTGGCGGGTCCGATTGAGGCGGCTTTGCCATTCCCGGCACAGGTGGGATTCTACCCGCGCCCGGTGGCAGAGGCGGCGTTTTACGGTGTGATTTCGGCGTTCCTGTTTGCGCTATGGCCTTTGGCGCGCAGCGAAGGCGTGCGGGCGGCGGCGCTTTACCGGGGCGGGTTGGCCGGTGGCTGGCCGCGCAAGCGCTATGGGGTGGCATTGCTGGTTTTGGCGGGACTGTTGATTGGCGGCGCGGTGTATTTGTCGGGCACCGCGACTTTGGCTTTGGGCACGGCGGGCGGCGTGGTGGCGGCGTTGTTGGTGCTGGCGCTGTCGGCTTGGGGCTTGGCGCGGCTGGCGCGGCGGGTGGCGCGCAGCAAGGCGTTGCGGGGCCGGGTGGCGTTGCGGCTGGCGCTGGCGTCGATTGGTGCGCCACGGGCGGAAACCATGCAGGTGGTGCTGGCGCTGGGGTTGGGCCTTTCGGTGCTGGCGGCGGTGGGGCAGATTGACGCCAACCTGCGCGCCTCGATTGAACGCGACCTGCCTGCGCGCGCGCCGTCCTACTTCTTTGTCGATATTCAACCCGATCAGATTGACGGGTTCCGCGCAAAGCTGGCCGCCAATCCGGCGGTGTCCTCAGTTGAATCCGCGCCGATGTTGCGCGGGGTTGTCAGCAAGATCAATGGTTTAGACGCGCGCAAGGTGGCAGGCGACCATTGGGTCGTGCGCGGGGACCGCGGCGTGACCTATGCCGATGCCAAACCGGACAACGCCAAGGTGACGGCAGGGACGTGGTGGCCCTTGGGCTATGACGGCCCGCCGCAGATGTCTTTCGCGGCGGAAGAGGCCGAAGAGATGGGGCTGAAACTGGGCGATCGGCTGACGCTGAACATTCTGGGCCGGGATATTGAGGCCGAGATCACCTCGTTTCGCACGGTGGATTTCTCCAATGCCGGGATGGGCTTTGTGCTGACCCTGAACGCAGCGGCGGTGGCGGGCGCGCCGCATTCCTTTATCGCGACGGTTTATTCGGAAGGCACCGCCGAGGCGGGCATCCTGCGCGACCTGGCGCAGGCCTATCCCAACATCACGGCAATCGGCGTCAAGGCTGCGATTGGCCGGGTGACAGAGGCGCTGGGCGCGATTGCGCAGGCCACCACTTTGGCGGCGATGGCGACGCTGATCACCGGGTTTGTCGTGTTGATCGGGGCTGCGGCCTCGGGCGAACGGGCGCGGGTCTATGAGGCGGCGGTGCTGAAAGTGCTGGGCGCGTCGCGCGGGCGCATTCTGGTCAGCTTTGCCTTGCGGGCGGCGCTGATGGGGGCGGCGGCGGGGATTGTAGCGATTGTTGCGGGGGGCTTGGCGGGCTGGGCGGTGATGACCTTTGTGATGGAGGCCGATTACGCCTTCGAAGCGGGGTCGGCCTTGGCGATTGTGTTGGGTGGCATCGGGGCGACCTTGCTGGCCAGCCTGATCTTTGTGCTGCGGCCCTTGGCAGGACGCCCGGCGCAGGTGCTGCGGTCGCAGGAATAGGCGCGATTCTGGCGCGCCACCCGTTTGCAAGGGCCGGTCAATGCCGCGCCGCAGATCAGGGACCGTCTTGCGGTTTTCCGTGGCGGTCTTATCGTTGCGTGCTTGCGTCGCGGTGCAACAGATGGCAACTGGCAGCGGCAACGGTTTCACCGATGGCTTGGGGCCGGTTTCGAGGGGCTTATGCCAAAGAAAGGGTACGACATGACGGTCAAATTCGGGCTTTTGGGTGCGGGTCGCATCGGAAAAGTGCATGCGCGCGCGATCAATGGGGATGCGGGCGCACGGCTTGTGGCGGTGGCCGATGCAATGGCCCCGGCGGCGCAGGCGATTGCCGATCAATACGGCTGCGAGGTGCGCTCGATCGAAGCGATTCTGGCCGCCAAAGACATTGATGCGGTGGTGATCTGCACCCCGACCGACACCCACGCCGATCTGATCGAGGCGTTTGTGAAGGCCGGTAAGGCCGTGTTTTGCGAAAAGCCGATTGATCTGTCGCTGGCCCGCGTGAAGTCCTGCCTTGAGGTTGTGCGCGCCCATAAAGGCACGTTGATGGTCGGCTTCAACCGCCGCTTTGATCCGCATTTCCGGGCGGTGCGTGCCGAGATCGACCGCGGCACCATTGGCGCGGTTGAGATGGTCGTGATCACCTCCCGCGATCCGGGCGCACCGCCGGTGGAGTACATCAAACGCTCGGGTGGGATCTTCCGCGACATGACGATCCATGATTTCGACATGGCGCGGTTCATGCTGGGCGAAGAGATTGCCGAAGTCATAGCCACAGCGGCGGTGCTGGTTGATCCGGCGATTGGTGTGGCGGGGGATTTCGACTCGGTGCAGGTGCTGTTGAAAACCGCCAGCGGCAAGCAGGCGATGATTTCCAACTCGCGCCGCGCCACCTATGGCTATGACCAGCGCGTCGAAGTGCATGGCTCGCTGGGGGCCGTTTCGGCGGAAAACCAGCGCCCGGTGTCGATTGAGGTCGCCACGGCTGCGGGCTACACCCGCCCGCCGCTGCACGACTTCTTCATGACCCGTTATCTTGACGCTTACGCCGCCGAAATCGCGCAGTTCATCGCGGCGATGGGAGGCAAGGGCCGCGCAGAACCGACGGGCGAAGATGGGCTGATCGCCTTGGCTTTGGCCGATGCCGCCTTGAAATCGGTGGCCGAGGGCCGCGTGGTGAAGATGTCGGAAATCCTCTGAGCAGTGCGGCAAGGCCTGAAAACGCGGCAGGGGAAACCTTGCCGCGTTTTGCCTTTCATCTTGGTTCAACTATCCCCGCCGGAGGCTTCTGTGATCACGTCAGGAGCCTCCGGCGGGGATAGTTGAACCAAGATGAACGCGGGGGCCGGTCAGTTCGCAGGCACTGTCCGCAGTTCCAACTGCACGATGCCCGGTGCGGGGCCGGTTGTCTGGTCGCCATCCAAGGCGGTGGCGCTGCGGGTGGTGGTGCCAAATCCCGCCTCTTCCAGCGCCGAAGTCAGGCCGGGGCCGCGCACTCCCCGCGACAGAACCAGACTGTCCTGCGCCAGAAATGACAGGTCTTCGACCGGGGTTTGCGGTTTGGCCGGGGTCAGCACCACGACCATGCGTTCGGCACCCAGCACATCGTCGCTGATCTTGAACAGGCCTTCTTTCAGCGTGTCGCCGGGATTGAGGCGGCCAGAGAACCAATGGCTGATCGAATAATCGGCAGCGATGTAAAGGACGTTCACGTCGACCGGCTGATCCATGTGATTTTGCGCCAGAATATGCACCTGATCGTCCGGGATCAGCCGTGGCACCGACGAGGCGGGCAGTGTGGTCAGGGCGTTCTTGTTCGGCCCGGTGCGCAGTTCGACACTGACATCCAGATCGCCCGACCCGACCGCAGCCCCCAAGCGTTGCAGGTTGAGGGCGCGGGCCATGGTGGTCAGGGTGTCGGCCAAGGTTTCGGCCAGTGCGCCGGCATCTTTGTCCGCCGTGCCGACCGAAGGCGTGGTGGTCAGATCACCGGCCAACCCGGTGGCGGGCAGCACCCAAAGCGCATCCGGGCGCGGGCTGTCTGGCAGCACGGCAAGCCGCAGATCGGCTTCGGCCCCGGCGGGCACAAAGACAAGGCGGGGACCGGCGGCGGTTGACAGCGCCTGTTGCGCGGCGGCCAACGCGGTCGCGGCGGCGGTGCCCGTTTCAGGCAAAGCAATGGTCAGGGTGAAATCGACATCCGCGCCGATCTTGCGCAAGAGCAAGCCCTTGGGCAGCTTTTCGGGCAGCGGTTTGTCCGCGGTGACAGTACCACTCGCGGTGAAGGTATCAACATGGGTCAGATTGACATGGGCCAGTGCTGCATCATTCGTGTCGGTGGCGCGGGCCATCACGGCCAGAGTTGCGCCCGTCGTCAGCCCGTGCAGCGATCCGGCGGGGATGGTGAATGTGCCATCGGCCACCGTCGCCATCCACTGTGCCACGCGCGCGCCCTTGGTGCCGGAGAACGCCACCCGGTCCAGATCGCCCTGAAACATCGGCGTCGTGTTGGCGAGTTTCTTGGTGGCATAACTGCGCAGCACCTCTTGGCCGATCTGGCCATAGGTGGCTTGGGGGTACTCGGCCAGCACTTGAAACAGGGTGTAGGTGAACACGCCCTGCGGCACGCGGCCCGGCTTGCCTTTGGGCAGGTTTTTCTCGGGCGTCACCTCATTGGTCTGGGCGGCGAAGAAGGCGACAAAGCTGCCTGTCGCGGCCCCGGCATCGAAGGGCGCTTCGGGGGCGGTTTGGGGATTTTCGAGACTGCGGCTGGTGGCGGTTTCCGGGATACCCAAGGCATCGGGGGGCAATTGGCGCAGGCGCACATCGTCGTCATCGGGGGCGCCACGGGTGACGGTGCCGGAATGGCAGCTGTCAAACACCGCCCAGACATCGGCGCCTTTGGCGCGCAGGGCGTCGATCATCGTGCCGATCTCATCATCGACCAGCGCGTTTGCGACGGCTCCGGTCTCGTCGTTCCATGGGCCGACGTCGGCGGGCAAAAACACCTCGTCCAGACCATCAAGTTCACTGTCGGGGTTGGCGGCGGGTTCCTGGGTGCCGTGACCCGAGAAGTGCAGATAGACGAAATCGCCGGGCTGCACGCGGGCGGTCAGGTCGGCCATGGCGCTGCGGATGCCCGACAGGGTGGGCGCTGCGGCACCCTCGACGCCATCGGCCAGCAGGGTGACATTCTGCGGCGTGAAAGGCACAGGCGCGGCGGTGGTGAGATAGGTCTGCACCAGTCGCACATCATTGGCGGGGCCTTTGAGCCAGTATTTTTCCGCAAGGTTCGGATAGGTGCTGGCCCCGATCAGCAGCGCGTAATTCTCCCGCGCCAAGGCGGGCACAGCGATCAAAACCAAGGCCGATGTCAGCAGGATACCGCGCAGCATCATGACCTCCTAATTCGTCATCAGCGCGTATTTCGCGCCTTGGGGGCCTTGGTTTTCCACCTTCATGGTGAAGTTGCCGGTATCGGCAGGCCGCCAGCCGCAATAGGCGATGTGGCTGGCGTCGGTGTCGCTGCACACCAGACGGCCCTGCGCGTCGTAGATGGTCAGGTTGAGGTCGGTGGGCCCCTTTGCCTCGACATAGACCTCGGCATATTCGCCGCCGACAAACTCCACCGCCGGATAGGCATCCTTGCCGCCGTTCTTCAGAGTGCCGATGTTGTAGACCGGGCCCGAGGACACGCCCTTGCTGCTTTCGGCCTGCACGTCGTCGATCAGGCCCAGCAGGGTTTCGTCGTCGTCCGCCAGTTCGGTGGCAGAGGCCAGCATGTCCTGCCATGACAGCGGCGCGTCGCTGTCGGCCATGCCACCTTCGGGCAGGCGGGGGGTCGCGGTGAGGCCCAAGGACTTGCGCAGTTTGGCGGCAGACAGGATCAGCAGCGGGTCGCTCAGGTCCAGACCCGCCGCGTAAAGCCGCGCCGACAGTTCGGCGGTTTTCACGGGTGACAGCGGTTCTGCGGTGGCCGGTAAGGAAAGGGTGATCAACAGGGCGGCAAGGGGCAAGCGCATGGGTGAATCCTTTGGGCCTAAATAGTGTCAGGCCAAAGATGAACCCGCCCCGCACGCCTGTAAACCAGTGTTTTTTGCATGACAGGCTTTGTCACGGGACGGTCTTGGCACTCCGGCGTAGCCTGATCTTGGGAAATCACATGAGGTTCATGATGTCTGCTCCGTCTGTCCTTTTCATCCTGCGTCCCCGGCGCATTCTGGCCGAGGCAGCAGCGGCTTTGGTGGTGCTGGTCACGGTGGTGATGGTTGGCCCGGTCAAGGCAGAGGTGCCGTTGGAAGAAGCGATGAAAACTGTTTTCACGGTGCACACGGCGGATGCCGAGGATCGCTTTTTGGGGTCGGCGTTTCTGTGGGGCGCGGGTGGGTTGGCGGTGACGAACGCCCATGTGGTTGGAGATGCGGCCGAGGTCCGGCTGACGGATGCGGTGGGGCGCCAAGAGATTGCGCAAGTGATCGCGCGAGATCCTGTGCGCGATGTTGCGGTGATTTCGGTGAAGCCGGGGCGTGCCGGGTTGACGCCTTTGACCGATGCACCCCGGCTTGGGGCAGAGGTCTGGGCACTGGGGGCCCCTTTGGGCATCGCGTTTTCGGTGACTGAAGGCCGGATCTCGGCCCTTGCACGACAGGTGGAACCGGCGGTGCCGATCCGCATGCTGCAGCATGACGCGGCGGTGAATCCCGGATCTTCGGGCGGTCCTTTGGTGGACAGCGCGGGGGCGCTGGTGGGGATGAACAGTCAGATTGCCGATGGCAGCCGGATGTTCGTGGGCATCGCCTATGCCATTGCGGCGGCCGATCTGGTGCGCATTGTGCAGGGGTTGGTGGACGAGACTTTGCCGCCGCCGCCGAAGCTGGGCATGGTGGCGATGGCTGTGGACCTGCAGGTGGCGCAGGCGCTGGGCCTTGCTGTCGGCGGGCTGTTGGTGGACCGGGTGCGGGCCGGCGGTCTGGCCGATGCGGCGGGGTTGGCGGCGGGCGATGTGGTGCTGGCGGCGGACGGGGTGGCCTTGGGCGACGTGGGCGATCTGGCCTTTGCGCTGGAGGCGGCGCAAGGCGCGGGTGCCACCGATCTGGCGATCTGGCGGGCGGGGTCGATGGTGATGATCTCGGTCGATCTGGCGGTGCCAGAGCTTGAGGTTCTGCGCGAGGTGTCGGGGTCGGCCTTGCGCGTGGCCAGCTATGGTTTGGGGGATCTGGGGGTGACGGTGCAGGGCGCGCTGGTGGTGGCGGTCGGTGACGCTTCGCCCGCGCTTTTGGCCGGGTTGGCGGCGGGCGACGAGATTTTGAAGGTGAACGGAAGAATTCCCGGCGACTTGGGCGCGCTGCAGATCACCGCACCGCTGCTGTTGTTGGTGCAGGGCACGGAGGGGGCGACGCGGCATGTGATGATTGACCCTTGGGCCACGGGCAAAACCCTGCGGCCGGTGGGGGGCGCGAATGTGCTTGACCCGGACGCAGAGGTGTTCTGACATTGGCAAAAAAGGGGATTTGAATATGGACCGCATCCTGATTGTTGAGGATGATAGCGAAACCGCCGCCGCCGTGGCAGCCGAAGTGCGGGGGCTGGCGTGTGAACCTGTGGTCGTCGGCACGTTGGCCGAAGGGATTGCGGCATCTGGCGGCGATTTCAAGGTGATTGTGCTGGACCGCATGTTGCCCGGTGGTGACGGGGTCGAGGCGATGGCGCAGATGCGGGCCGGGGGGGCGCGCGGGATGATCCTGGTGCTGTCAGCCTTGGGCCGGGCGGCCAACCGGGTGGAGGGGCTGGAGAAGGGCGCGGATGATTATCTGCCGAAGCCCTTTGAACCCGAAGAGTTGCGGGCGCGTTTGCGCGCGCTGTTGCGCCGCAGCACGGTGCAGGTGACGGACAATGACCTGCTGGCCTTTGGCGCACTGGAAATCCGCATGAAGGCGCGGACGGTGCATGTCAGCCGGGCGCATGTGGCCGTCAGCCCGAAGGAGTTTGAGCTGATCACCTATTTCGCCCAGAACGCGGGGCAGGTGGTGACGCGGATGCAGTTGTTGGCCAACGTTTGGAACCTGCATTTTGATCCCGGCACCAATGTCGTTGATGTGCATGTGGGCCGTCTGCGCCGCAAGCTGGAGGATGCGGGGTCAATGGCCATTCAGACGGCGCGGGGCGAGGGTTATGTCTTTGCCCCCTTGGGCGGCGCATGAGGGCTGGCCCGACCTTTGCCTTAACCCTGCCTTTTGCCACCTTGCGGCTGGCGGCGGTGATGGCGGTGGCGATTGCGGCTTTGTCTTTGCTGGCGATGGGGTTGCAGTATCGGCTGGTCGAGGCGCGGATGATGGAGGCGTCACGGGCCTTGCTGTCCGCCGATCTGGACGGGTTCGCGGCGCTTTATGAACAGCGCCGGATCATCGCGCTGCGGCAGGCGATCGAGTATCGGGCGGCGGCGCAGAACAGCGGCGAGATGGTGCTGTTGCTGGACCGCAAGGGCGTGGTTCTGGCGGGCACAGTTGCGGCCTGGCCCAAGGGGCTGCAAGCGCAAGGTGAGGGTTTTGCGGTCGCGGGGGCGGCAGAATTTCGGCAAGGCGACGGGCGCTGGCTGGCGGTGGCGCGCACTTTGCCGGGGGGATTTCCCTTGCTGGTGGCGCGGTCTTTGGCACCCGTGGATGCGACGCTTGTCAGTCTGCGGCACGGTATGGCGGCCTTGGGGCTGGCGTTGTTGTTGGCGGGGGCGGTGGTCGGCGGTCTTGCGGCGCGGTCGGTGATGGCGCGAATTGGCCGGGTGAATGCGCTGGCCGATCGGGTGGCTGCGGGCGATCTGGCGGCGCGGTTGCCGGGGCCGCGGGCCTCCGACGAGTTTGGCCTGCTGGAAACCCATGTCCACGGCATGCTGGACCGGATCGAAAACCTGAACCGCGCCACGCATCGGCTTTCGGACACCATTGCGCATGAATTGCGCACGCCCTTGAACCGGATGGCGCAGAAACTGGCGCGGATCGAAGGCCAACCGGAACTGGCCGCCGAGTTGAAGGGCGAGATGCGGGCGGCGATCCGGGTGTTTGACTCGCTGCTGGATATTTCGCGGGCGGAAGCCGATCAGGGGTCCGGCGGCGGTCTGGTGCCCGTCGATCTGTCGGCGGTGGCGGCCGAGGTTTGGGCGCTTTATGAGCCAGTGGCCGAGGACAGGGGGCTGATTTCGAACCTGCAAGTCGCCCCCGGTCTGCGGGTGCTTGGGGATCGCAATCTGATTGCGCAAATGCTGGCGAACCTGTTGGACAATGCGATCAAGTATTGCGCGGCGGGGGATGCGTTGACGCTGACTTTGGCCGAAACCCCCGGCCATCACCTGCTGTGCGTGGCCGATACCGGGCCGGGCCTGCCTGTGGAGATAAAGGCCGAAGCGTTTGAACGCTTTGTGCGGGCAGACCGCGACAAGGACCGGGGCATCAACGGCCATGGCCTTGGTTTGGCCTTGGTGCGGGCGATTGCCGCGCGTCATGGGGCAAAACTGATGCTGCCTGCGGTCGAAAGGGGGTTTGTGCTGGAAATCGGCTGGCCTAAGCTGGCGCCAGATTCCTAATGGCAGGCCTGATTCCATGAAGAAGCTGATGTTCTGCATGACCCTTCTGGCCAGTTGCGCGGCGTGGAACAAACCGATCAACCAGCCGTTGCGGGGCGCGAATGCCAGTCTGGTCGAGGTGACGCCAGAAAGCATCGGGGCGGGTGAATTGTATGTCGGGTTGGCGTTTTCGGGCGGCGGCATGCGGGCCAGCGCCTTTGCCTATGGCATGCTGGAGGAATTGCGGGCGCAAGGTGCGCTGACGGGGACCAAGGACGGCTTGCTCGACACTGTGCGGCTGGTGTCGGGGGTGTCGGGCGGGTCGGTGACGGCGGCGCAGTTCGGGCTTTGGGGGCCGCGGGGCCTCGACGGCTTTCGCGAGACTTACCTGATCACCAACGCCGAGAAATACATGGCCAATTCAGCGCTCAACCCGCTGACTTTGGTGAAGGGACTGTCGGGCGGGGCCAATGGGCGCAACACCTTTGCGCGCTATCTGGACGAAGTTCTGTACAAACAGGCCACCTTTGGCGATCTGCGGGCGCGCTCCAAGATCAAGACCTGGATCAATGCGACGGATATGGCGAACAACACGCCCTTCCTGTTTTCGCCTGAAACCTTTGACGCTTTGTGTTCCGATCTGTCGAAAATGCCGGTGTCCGAGGCGGTCGCGGCATCGGCGGCGTTTCCTTTGGTGTTCAGCCCGGTGGTGTTGCAGGCGCATCAGGGCAAGTGCGATTATGTCGAACCCGACTGGCTGACCGCCGCGCGCAACAACCCCGAGGCGACGGCGGCGATGAAGGCGCAGGCCCGCGCGCTGGAAAGCTATGGCAACCCCGATGAGGTGAAGTTCGTCAAGCTGCTGGATGGCGGCATCACGGACAACTTCGGCACCACGGGTCTGGCGGTAGAGCGCGCGCGGGCACAGGCTCCCTATGCCCCGATGACGCCGGAAGAGGCGGTGCGGATGAAGCGGATGCTGTTTCTGGTCGCCAATGCTGGGGTGGAGGCGGATTACAACTGGACGCAGAAGGTTCAGGGGCCGGGGGGGATTGGTCTTGGCATGTCCATCGCCACCGCGTCGATGTCTGCGGCGACCCGGTCCGGTTATGACGCGATGCGCGGCGAGTTGCGGCTGTGGGAGGCGGAACTGGTGGAATGGCGCTGTGCCTTGGCACCGTCCGAGGTGCGTCGGTTGCGGGGCTCTTTGGACGGTTGGGATTGCAGCGATCTGAAGATGTTCATCGGGCAGGCCAGTTTTGAGGGCGTGTCGCCGGGCATGCGGGCCGAGTTGAACAAAGTGCCAACGCGGTTGAAGTTGAAAACCAGCGACGTTGATCTGGTGATTGAGGCTGGCCGGCTGGCGACCAAGGCCACGCCAGAGTTCAACGGGTTCCTCGCGTCGCTGGAGGGCAACGATGTGGACGCCCGCATTGCGCGGGGAATCGCGGCGGGTGGGCGGCGGATCGCACCTGTGGGGAACTGAACGGGCGACGCGTTGGGGCGCGCCGGGGTTGCTGGCCTCGGTGCGCCGCGTGTCGGCATCGTTTTGGATCGATGGTTCAGGGCTGCCCTGACAAGGATTGGTCCACAGGATGACATCTGCGGTCATCTGGGCTGTGCGACTTGCTCTGTCCGGGCTTGGGGGTATCATGGAGGAATGATGCGCTGGATATTGCCTTTCTTTTTGGTGGCTGCGGGCTTTTGGGGGCCGGTGCAGGCTGAAGTGCGCGCGGTTCTGGTGGGCGTGTCGGATTACCCACTGCTTGATGCCGATCTGAAAGGGCCGGGCGCGGATGTGGGTCTTATGGCCGAAGTGCTGGTGGCGCGCGGGGTGGCAGCACCGCAGATCGTGACCTTGGCGTTGGGCGGGGCAGAGCCGGACCGCGCCGGGATCATGGCGGCTCTGGACGCGGTGGCGGCGCGGTCGGTGGCGGGCGACACGGTGGTGTTCTACTTTTCCGGCCATGGCGGGCAGGCCCCGGATGCCAGTGGCGATGAGGGCGGTGGTTGGGATGAAATCCTGCTGCCCTCGGATGCTTCGGGCTGGAAGGGCAGCATCGGCGCAGTGGAGAACGCGATTCTGGATGACGAATTGCAGGTCTGGGCGCAGGGCCTTTTGACGCGCGGGGTGCAGGTGGTGGGGCTGATCGACGCTTGCCATTCCGACACCGGCTTTCGGGCCGTGGGCGGGGTGGGGGTGGCGCGGGGTTTGGGAGCCGATGCCTTGGGCATTCCGGGCGAGGCTGTGTCGGGGCTAGCGGGGCCGGGGCTTGCGGGGCCAGAGTTGAGCGGGGATTTCGTGTTCCTTTACTCGTCACAGTCGGATCAGCGCTCGTTTGAGGTGCCGGTGGGCACGGATGGTTTGTGGCATGGGGCGTTCACTTTGGCCTTGGCCGAGGTGCTGCGCACGACCCCCGGCGCGTCTTGGGCGCAGGTTCTGACCGCGACGTCGGCGGCGATGCTGCAAGGCCCCGTCCCGCAGCAACCGGGTGGTGAGGGGCCGTTGTTGCAGGCGGCGGTGTTTGGCCAGTCGGTGTTCGGACAATCCGGGCCACAGCGGTTTGCGCTGTCGGGCGGGGTGGTGCAGGCCGGGCTTTTGCAGGGGTTGGCCGAAGGGGCCGAAGTGGCGTTTTATGCACAGCCTGCAGGTGGCGATGCCTTGGGGGCTACGCAGTTGGGGGTGGTTTCGGCGCGGGTGGCGCGGGTATTGGGGGCGATGCCAGTGGAGGCGCAATGGATCGAGGTGACGGCTCCGGCCCCGGCGCTGCCGTTGCGATTGGCCGCAGCGGTGGTGGCAAAGCCGGGCGATCATGCCGCTTGGCTGCGCGTTTTGGGGCCGGGAGAGGCTGGCGGCGATCTGGTGCCGGTGTTGACCGGGGGCGATTTGGCTTTGGCCGGGGCGGATGGTGTTTTGGACCCCTATGGCGCGGGGTCCAGCCCGCGCGTGGTGCTGGAGCCGGGCGAAACCCATGCGCAAGCCTTGGCGCGGGTGCGGGAGGCGGCAGGCCATGCGCTGCGCCTGCGGCAGCTTTTTGCGGCGGTGGCGGGGCGCAGTCTGACCGGCAAGCCCGCGCTGGAGGTGACTTGGCAACGCAAGGCGGCGACGGTTCAAGGCCAGGCTTGCGGCGTGGCCGCCGTCGCCGAAGCCGTTGATCCGGGCGCGGGGGTGCAGCCCTGCGACCAGCTTTGGCTGACCCTTCGCAACAGTTCGGGCAAGGATCTGGACGTTTCGGTGCTGTACTTTGGTGCGGATTTCTCGGTGGCGGGGGTCTGGCCGCGCCGGGGCCTGTCCAACCGGCTGGCTCCGGGTGAAAGCGCCCGGGCTGGCATGCAGATTGACCCAGACTCGATCGGGATGGACGAGGTGATGCTGCTGGCGGTTCCGGTTGACCCGGATGCCGACCGGGTTGACCTGACACGACTGGCCGACCCGGCGATGGGGCGGGCGTTTGCGGGGGTGGCCGCCCCGGTGGAAGGCTGGTTTGAAGACAGGATGCGCGGTGACGGTGTGATGCGCGGGTTTTCCAACAAACTGCCCGCAGTGATGATGATCCGGCAGGCCGTGCGGGTGCTGCCCCGTGGTTAGGAGAATGCGATGCTGAAAGTGTTGGTTTTGTTGTTGGCAGGCTCCGGCATGGCGGGGGCCGAGACGCCGGATTTCACCCGGAACCTGCCCTCGCCCTATGCCTGGGCAAAAAGCGGTGCGAAGGCGGCTTTTGCGGCCAAGGCGGTGGCGGGTGGCAAGGTGATCGGCGGGCGATTGGCGGCCGAAGGGGCCTGGCCTTGGCAAGTGGCGCTGATGATGAACGGTGCGCCGCTGGGACCGGAGGGGCAGTTCTGCGGCGGCACGCTGGTGCTGGACAGATGGGTGCTGACGGCCGCGCATTGTGTCCACATGCAGGACGATGCGGGGGATTGGGCCGATCTTGACCCTGCCGCGCTGGCGGTGTTTGTGGGTTCCAATACGATTGCGCCCGGTCAGGGCGAACTGGTGGAAGTGGCGGGCGTTTTCCGGCATCCCGATTACCTTGGCACCGCTTTTGACCATGACATCGCCCTGCTCAAGCTGACCCGCGCCCCGAAGGTGCCCTATGCCACCATTCAGGTGCCAGATGCCGAGTTTGGCGATCAGTTGGATCAGCCGGGGATTGTGACCATGGTCACAGGCTGGGGGTTGGTCGAGGGTGGGGCGCATCCTGAGTCTCTGCATCAAACTGAAATCCAGATGATGGACAGGGATTTGTGCAACCGGACCATGTTGGAAGCCCGCGCTGAAACCGCTGTGGAAGGGTTTGCTTATGCGACCGAGGTCTTGTCCATCAATGAGACCGAGGCCTATGCGATGTGGGAGGCCCTGATCGCCAAAGCCCCGGCCCCGATGAGTGAAAACATGCTGTGCTCGGGCAGCTTTGAGGGCGGCAAGACGGCTTGTTCCGGCGACAGCGGCGGGCCTTTGGTGGTGGCGTTGGAGGACGGCAGCTATGTGCAAGCCGGTGTGGTCAGTTGGGGGCTGACGGCGGCCAATGGGGAGGGCTGTGAGGAAACGGCGTTGTTTTCAGCCTACACGCGGGTGTCGAATTTCCTGCCTTGGCTGGAGAAGGTGATTGCCGAAACCCCGTGACGGGTCGCGCCACTTTGCGGGCGGCCTCGTGAGGACCAAGCGCTGCTTTGAGTGTCTGGGTCAAGATGAAGGCAAATCTTCGTAAGAAGCGCGGGGGTCAGGCAGAGCAAGGCCGTGGCCATCTTCTGGGCTCAGTCATCCCCCGACAGCGGCCTGCGTTGCCGCCAGCGCGCATCCTGAAGGCAAGGCCCGGACGGTTGATCCGGGCCCTGTTTGCAATGCTCAATTGGTCATCAGGTAATAGCTGTTGCGGGAACCGCCGTTGTTCTGGACGGTGACATAGAAGTAGCCGTTCCAACTGGGCACAAAGTCGCAATAGATCTTGTCGGACCAGCTGACGTCATAGCAGATCGTATTGCCATTTTCGTCAGTGACCAACACGTCAAGGTTGGCGTCGCCATCGCCCAACACGGCCACTTCGGCATAGCTGTCGCCGTAAAAGGGGATCTCCCAGGTATCGGACTGCCCGGCGGGCAGGCGCGACAGCGTCGATGACGCACCGCCAACCCGGCCGCGTGCGCCTTCGGCCATGGCATCTTCGATCAGCCCGGCGATCACTTCATCTTCGCCCGCCAGTTCCTTGGCGGCCGCCATCATGGTGGCCGCGTCCACCGGGGCATCGACGCCGTCGGCCTGATCGGCCAGAGCGTCGCCCTTGGTTTCCTTCTTCTGTTCCACCTCTTTCACATCCACCGACCCGGCGAGTTTGGCCGCCGTCAGCACAGTCAGCGCGTCCTTGGTCGACATGCCCAGCGTGTAAAGGTCTTGCGCCAAAGCCATGGTCGCAACGCCGCCCTTGGTGCCGGTGGCGGCCGAGTTCAGGTTCGGCCCTTTGGCCGGATCGGCAGTGGTGCCTTCGGCAAGGGCGGGCAGGGCAAAGGCCGCGAAGGCCGTGGTGGCAAGGGCAGGAAGCAGGAAATTAAGCGTCATGATAAATCCAATCCTGTGATCGGCCCCGTTGGGGGTCATACCCTGAATTTGCCAGCCCGTTTGCAACTTGGGAAGGGGGTATCGCATGACAAATAGCGTCACGACGGGGTTTCGCGGGGACGTGGTTCGGGCTAGCAAGAGCATCAACAGGAGGCAGTGATGCGGGCAATACTCGAAAAGCTGATGGGATTTGACACGGTCAGCTCCCAGCCGAACCTTGGCTTGATGACCTATGTGCAAAGGCTGTTGGCCGATGCCGGGATTGAGGCGGTGCTGCTCCCGGATGCGGCTGGCGGCAAAGCCAATCTTTACGCAACCGTGGGGCCTCTGGGTGTGGGCGGGGTGATGCTGTCGGGGCATACCGATGTGGTGCCGGTTGAAGGTCAAGCATGGACTGTGCCGCCCTTTGCCCTGACCGAAAAGGACGGGCGCTATTACGGGCGCGGGGCTGCGGATATGAAGGGCTTTGTCGCCTGCGCCATTGCCGCGATGCTGGACGCCGCGCGCAGGCCCTTGGCGGTGCCGTTGCATCTGGCGCTGTCTTATGACGAAGAAATCGGCTGCATGGGGGTGCGCAGTCTGATTGACATGCTGGACGCGGCCCCGGTGCGGCCCCGGTTTTGCATTGTGGGGGAACCCACGGGCATGCAGGTGGCGACGGGACACAAGGGCAAGATCGCGCTTCGGGCAATCTGCATGGGGCGCGAAGGGCATTCGGCATTGGCCCCGATGGCGCTGAACGCGCTGCATCTGGCGGCGGATTTCGTGGGCGTGGTGCGGGCGGTGCAGGCGCGGGTGGCGGCGCTGGGCTTGCGGGATGGCGATTACGACGTGCCCTATTCGACGCTGCATGTGGGCAAGCTGAACGGTGGCGTGCAGGTGAATATCGTGCCGAACCGGGCGGTGGTGGATTTTGAAATCCGGTCACTGGCGGGGGAAGACACTGATGCCTTGATCGCCGAATTGCGGGCCGGGGCAGAGGCCATTGTGGCGCCCCTGCGCGCCGAGTTCCCCGAGGCCGCGATTGTGATCGAACGGCTGTGGGATTATCCGGGTCTTGGCACGCCTTCGGATGCGGCGGTGGTGAATTTCGTCAAGGGACTGACCGGGGCGAATGGCACGATCAAGGTGGCCTTTGGCACCGAAGGCGGGCTGTTTGACGCGCGTCTTGGCATCCCCACGGTGATCTGCGGGCCGGGCTCGATGGCGCAGGGGCACAAGCCGGATGAATATGTTTCAGTGGAACAGATGGCGCGATGTCAGGCCATGCTGGCGGCCCTGATCGCGCGGTGCGAGGTTGGGTTTTAGAGGGGATTCGGCAGTGGGTGGGTGGTTCACCCACATTGCCGGACGGTGGGTGGATCACCCACCCGGCACCTTTGCTTCTGACCGTCCGAACAAACCGGCCAGCGCCCGTGTCGTGGTGGCGCTGGTGCCAGGTTTCGGCAAGGCCACAAAGGGCAGAGGCCGTGACAACTCCATTGCGGCCAGCCCCACACGGGCGGTCAGCGCGCCATTGACCACGCCTTCGCCAAAGCGGCGCGACAGTTTGGCAAGGATGCCACCCGACGCCACCGATCCGATCAGATCATCGGCCAGCGCAATCGCCCCTGCGCCCAGCAGCGCCGACACCACCCGGCGCATCAGGCGCAGGCTGCCAAAGCTGCCCGAGCGGCCGCCGTAAATCTCGGCCAAGCGACGGATCAGTTTCAGGTTGGAATAAAGCGCCGTCGCCACATCGGCCAAGGCCATCGGCACAAAGGCCGTCACCGTGGCCACCTGACGCGCGGCGGCCTCGACCTCGGCCAAGGCCGCACGGTCCAAGGGCGCCAGCAGTTCGGTTTCGGCCAGCGACAGCAGGGCGTCGGCGTCAAACACCTCGGGCAGGCGTTCGGCCAGCCGCGCCGCCCCCCAAGCCACATCGGCGCGGCCTGCATAGAGGTTGGTCAGTGCCGTCACCACCGCGCGCGCCTCGGTCAGATCGGCAGCAGCGCGGGCCTTGATGGCGCGGTCGCGCAAGCGGTCCAGTTTCGCCATACGGGCAAAGGAGGCCAACTCGCGCAGGGCCATGACCGACACAACCAGCAGCGCCAGCACGAACAGCACAAAGGCAATCCAGCCCAGAATGCTGTTGGCGGCAAAGAGCCCGGTCACAAAGGTCCAGGCCGAAACCGACAGCACCAGCGTGAACAGGCTGCCAAACACCCACAGCGCAAAGCGGGCGAAGGGCGAGCGTTTGCGCCCCGCCAGCCGTGCCAGAGTGTGCAAGGCGTGCGCCTGTGGCAGCGTATCGGGCACCGGCGGTGCTGCCCCCGGATCGGCAGCATCATCGGTGTCGTATTCCAGCAGCATCGGGCCAGGACCGCGGGGGGATTCTTCGGTCACAGGGTATCTCCGGTCAGATCGGGCTTGCGGTGGACGCAGGATGTGAGGCTTTCCGTCGGGCTTCGGGTCACAACCGGTCCCCGATCAGAAATTCGGCGGCGCGGTCCAGCCGGATGTGCGGCGGGCCTTCCCCGGGTTTCAGGGTCAGCCGGGCGGGAGCAAACCCCATCAGGGCGTAATCGGCGTCCAGCCATTTTTCCGCCCCCTCACGGGCGGGGGACAGCAGCCTTGCAGGATCGGTGGGCAACAATCCGGGAAACATCGCCGCCTGTTTGCCCGATGGCAGACGCCCGCGCACCGCGTTCAGGGTCTGGCCGTCGCGGGTCAGCGTTTCCTCTACCGTGGCGCGCAGGCTGGCCAGCGACAGCGCCATCGTGTCCGCCCCGGCAAAATCGGCGCGGGATTTGGCGTCGCGCAGCATCGCCTCGATGATCCCGGTCAGGGCGGGGTGCTGGGAGTGGTGCAGATGGTCGGCCTTGGTGGCGGCGAACAGGATTTTCTCGACCCGCTTGCCGCCCAGCAGACCCGTCAGCCAGCCATTGCGACCGGGACGAAAGGCCGAAAGCACCTCGGCCATGGTGCGGCGCAAATCCTCCACTGCGCGCGGGCCTTGGTGGATGGCCCCCAACACATCGACCAGCACAACCTGACGGTCAATGCGGGCGAAATGATCGCGGAAGAACGGCTGCACCACGCGGGATTTATAGCCGTCATAGCGCCGCTCCATCTCGCGCCACAGAGAGTTGCGGGCGGTGGTTGCGGGTTTCGGCAAAGGCGCAAAGGTCAGCACCGGGCTGCCCGCAAGATCTCCGGGCAACAAGAACCGCCCCGGCGTGCAATCGGACCAGCCCGCGGCGCGGGCGGCGGTCAGATAGGCGGTAAAACTGGCCGCAAGCGACTGCGCGCGGGCCTCGTCCAGCCGCAACGCGCCATCCTCGGCGCGGGCAGTGGCCATGAAATCCTTGGCCTCGGGGCGCTTGGCGATGCGGTCCAGCGTCGCCTCGGACCATTCGGCGTAGGATTTGTCCAGCAGGGCAAGGTCCAGCAGCCACTCGCCGGGGTAATCGACGATGTCCAGATGCACGGTGCGGGGGCCAGACAGGCTGCCAAAGAACCCGGCCGGACGGCAGCGGAACGACAGCCGCAGTTCCGATATGGCGCGGGTGGAGGCAGGCCAGCGCGGATCATCCCCGGTCAGCGCCGCCAGATGGTCCTCAAACGCAAAGCGTGGCAGGGTGACATCGGGCTGCGGTTGCAGGTGCACGGCCTCGATCCGGCCCTCGGCTTGCGCCCGCAATTGCTGCATCCGGCCACGGTCCAGGAGGTTGGCGACCAGTCCGGTGATGAACACGGTCTTGCCCGCGCGCGACAGGCCGGTGACGCCCAATCGCACCACGGGTTCAAAGAACGCGCCCGACACCGAGGCCAGCGCCCCTTCGATTTGCCGGGAAACCCCGTCGGTTATGGCAGAAAACACCGCTGCGCCCCTTGTGATTGCGGCCAACATAGGCAGACGAGGCTGGATTGGGTAGGGGGCTGGTGGACAGGCGCGCACAGATTGGGTAACGAAAGGCATGCCCAGATATGCAATGCTGATAGAATATGACGGCGGCCCGTTCAATGGTTGGCAACGGCAAGCTGCGGGCCAGTTGACCGTGCAGGGCGCGATCGAGGCCGCGCTTGCGCGGCTGGAGCCGGGGCCGCACACAATTGCGGCGGCCGGGCGCACGGATTCGGGTGTGCATGCAACGGGGCAGGTGGCGCATTGCGATCTGGCCAAAGAGTGGGATCCGTTCCGGCTGGCCTCGGCGCTGAACGCGCATCTGCGCCCGCATCCGGTGTCGGTGCTGGCGGTGGTGCCGGTGGCGGCTGATTTTCACGCGCGGTTTTCGGCCCGTGAGCGGCGCTATCTGTTCCGGCTGGTGGCCCGGCGTGCGCCGGCGACGCATGACAGGGGAAGGGTATGGCGGGTGCATTCCCCGCTTGATCTGGCGGCGATGCAGGAAGCCGCGGTGCATTTGCTGGGCAAGCACGATTTCACCACGTTCCGATCCACCTATTGCCAAGCCGCAAGTCCGGTGAAAACGCTGGATGAGGTGTCGATTGTGCAGGTGCCCTATCCGTTGGGTGTCGAATACCGCTTCACCCTGCGCGCGCGCAGTTTCCTGCACAATCAGGTGCGGTCGATCGTCGGCACGCTGGAGCGGGTGGGGACGGGGGCCTGGACGCCCGGCGATGTGAAGGTGGCGTTACTGGCTGCAGACCGCACCGCCTGTGGGCCGGTGTCGCCGCCGGATGGGCTCTACATGACCGGGGTAGGCTATCCCGAGGACCCATTTTTGGGGCTGTGATTTGCGGTGCTGTTGAACGGACAGTCTTTGGCCACGGTCAAGGTTACTTCTGTGCTTTGACCCGTCATCTGGTGTCCGCACTTTGTCGCGCTGAGCGAGAAGACTCCAGACCGCTTGGGCCGCTTTGCGCGTAAACTCACCGCAAGCGAACTATCTCGTTTTGGCCCGCGCGGCATCCACCGCGTCCATATCGGGCAGGTACAGCGCATGTGGTTCCGTCACCCCGGCTTTGCGCAGGGCCTGCGCCACTTCGGGACGGGTGCCGGTCAGGTAGATCACGCCCCCGGCGCGGGCGATTTTGCGGACCATAAGTTCAAAAGACCGCGCGCCGGTGCTGTCGATGAAGGGGACATCCTCCAGATCCAGCACCAAAGCGCGGGGGTTGTCGGCAATGTTGTCCAATTCTTCGCCCAACTTGGCGGCAGCGCCGAAGAAATATGGCCCGTGCAAATGATAAACGGCACAGTCGGCGGGGGCAGAGCGTGTGGGCGTGTCAACGCTGGCGCTGTCGGACATGCGCCGGATGAACACCAGCCCGCCAAGGGCAAAACCAACCACGATGCCTTCGGTCAGATCGCGGAACACCACCAGCCCAAAGGTGGCCAACAACACCACCGCATCGGCGCGAGAAGTGCGGATCAGGTGCCATGCCGCCTCGCGCTCGATCATATTCCACGCCACCACGGCCAGCACGGCGGCCAGTGCGGCCAGCGGAATGAAACCAGCCAAGGGGGCAGCGATCAGCATGAACAGCAGCACGAATACGGCATGCAGCATGCCCGACACCGGACCCCGCGACCCCGCACGCACGTTGGTGGCGGTGCGCGCGATGGTGCCGGTGACGCAAAATCCGCCAAACAGCGCCGCCGCCATATTCGCCACGCCCTGCGCCAGCAACTCGGCATTGGGACGGTGACGGCGGCCCGACATGCCATCGGCCACCACTGCCGACAACAGCGATTCAATCGCGCCAAGCAGGGTAAAGCTGAAGGCCCAAGGCAAAACGGCGGCGATCAATTCTGTGTTGAAGACGGGCAAGCTGGGGGCGGGCGGCGTGCGCGGCAAGGTGCCAAAGCGCCCGAAAATCGTCTCGACGGGCAGGTTCAGGGCGGCAACGGCGAAGGCGGCTGCGGTCACGGCGATCAGCAGGTTCGGCAGCGCCGGGGCCAGCCGTTTGATGCCCGTGATCAGCGCGATGGTGCCAAGCGCCACGGCAAGGGCCGCGGGGTTCAGCGTGGCCCGCAAGCCCCACAGGGTTTCCAGCTTGGCCAGGATTTCGGCGGGCTCTGCGCCGGGCAGGGTCAGGCCGAACAGGTCCTTGATCTGCGCTGCAAAAATGACCACCGCGATGCCGGCAGTAAAGCCCACCGTCACCGGATAGGGGATGTAGCGGATGTAAGTGCCCGCCCGCAGCAGTGCCAAGCCGATCAGCATCGCGCCTGACAAGAAGGTCGCAAGGATCAGCCCCGCGACGCCAATCTGCATCACGCAGGCCGACACCAGCACGATGAACGCGCCTGCGGGTCCGCCAACTTGAAACCGCGATCCTCCCAGCGCCGACACCAGAAATCCACCGATGATGGTGGTGAACAGCCCGCGTTCGGGGCCAACGCCGCTGGCGATCGCGATGGCCATTGACAGCGGCAGGGCGACGATGGCAACGGTCAGGCCGGCCAAGGCATCGGCTTGCAGGTCGCGCAGCGCATAGCCTTCACGCCATTGCGACACCAATTTGGGGCGGAATTCCGACAGGTAAGATGGGCTATTTTCTGGCATAATTCTTGCCTGATCAGGATAAATGCAGTCAACGCCCGCAGCAGCGGGCTGTCAACCCAAGGCCAAGCGATGACCGATGCAAAACCCGACCCTGTAGCCGCAGCCGATGATGCCGCGCGAGCGATGGCGCGGCAGATGATGGCGAAGGCGACCCATGCGGCGCTGGCGTGGATCGACCCCGAAACGGGTGCGCCGGGCATCAGCCGCATCGCCTTTGGGCTGGATGCGGGCCGCGTTCCGGTGACGCTGATCTCTGCCCTTGCGCCGCATGTGGCGGCGTTGCGGGCCTGTCCGCAGTGCGCGATGATGCTGGGCGAGGGGGCGGACAAAGGTGATCCGCTGACGCATCCGCGCCTGATGTTGCGCGCGGTGGCGCAGTTTGTGGCGGCGGATGATCCCGGTCGCGCGGCCCTGCGCGCGCATTGGCTGAAGGGCCACCCGAAGGCGGCCCTTTATGTCGATTTCGCGGATTTCGCCTTTGTCCGGTTGTTGCCGCAGTCAGCCCTGCTGAATGCGGGTTTTGCGCGGGCCTACAGGTTTACAGCGGTTGATCTGGCTTAGGTCGGCTTACAACGGATTGTCGCAGCGGATGGTCAGATGCACCCGGCCCTTCACCAAAGCCGGCCATTTCACATTGACCAAATTCAGCCCCGCCCCTTGTTCCACCTGTACATAGGGTATCACGAACTGGGCTGCATTGCTGGCGTTGGTGATCGCGCCTTCGGCCACCAGCCCGGACACGTTCCGCGCCCGCCCGCCAAACGGCAGATAGGCCGCCCCGTTCACCACCCAAGTGTCGGCGGCGGTGTTCTGGTTGTGCTCGATGAACAGCGGGTTGACGGTGGCCTGCGTGACGCCGTTGAAGCTGTTGCCCTCGAACGTCACATTGCGGAAACTGCCAAAGTTCAGCGTCGCCACGCTGGTGTCCAGCATTTCCACCCGGTCGATGCTGGCCGTGCTGTTGCGAAAGACGTTGTTGGCGACCGACAGGCCGGAAAGCGAATGCCCGGTGCCTTTGGGGGCCACCACCAGAAAGCAGAAACTGGCGGCTGCATTGGACACAAGGAACAGGTTCCCGGTGATGGTCAGCCCGCCAAAGCTGTAGCCCGAGATGAAATCGGGCTCCTCGTCATGTTCGTTCGACAGTTCGATATAGCAGTTGTCGATGTAGTTGCCGACGATAAAGCCGCGCACGTTGCGGGTGGTGAACACCAGACCGGCGCGGCGCAGGCCCAGCGTTTCGTTGTCTTCGGCAAAGATGTGGTTGCCCAGCATGATATGGCTGCCACCGCCCAAAACCCCGAAATGCGCAAAATAGGCGGCGCGGTTGTTGCGGATCTTGCTGTCATTGGCATTGACGTTGAATCCCACCGTCACCCGGTCTTGGTTGCGCAGGTCAAATTCCCAGGACTGGAACTGACAGCTTTCAATGTTCATGCCCTGACAACCCGCACCCGTCGACGTGATGGCGCGGTCCTTGGGCGAGTTGAAGGTGCAATCGGCAAAGCGGAACAGCTTGCCCGCGACAGGCAGGTTCACCCCGCTGGCGCTGTTGTTGCACAAAAACTCGATTGCGGTGATTTCAAACTTGGTCAGGTCGCTGAACCCCGAGAAATCCAGCATGTATTTGTAGCGCTGGAAAGTATAGCTGCGGGTGCCTGCGCCGCCCCACAGCGGTTGGCTCAATTGCACCGTGCCCGCGCCGATGTTCTTGGATCTGACGTAAACCTCGCGCCCGACACCGCTGCCGCTGATCCTTGCCCCCACCGGAATGGCGGCCACGTTGACCACCCCCGTCAGCGTGGTCGGCTGGGCCGGGTTATATGTGGCCACGGACGTTGCCGATTGGGTTGCCCACGCCGCGCCGGGGGTGATGGTGAACTGGCCATGCGACAGCAGGCGGCGCTGGGTGAAAGTGGTCAGCCCGGCCAAGGCGGCGACATCGATCGGTTCGGTCAACTCCACCCGCCGCCCGTTCAGATCCAGCGACACATGATCGGTGAAGTAGAACAACGCCTGCAACGCCTTCTTGAAGCCCAGCAGTTCGGACCCAAAGGCGGCGGCATAGGTATCAAGGTTGTAGTTGCGGGTGCAGGCCAGACGTTGCGCGTCGGGCATGGTGATTGTGCCCTCAAACTTGACCGGGTTCTCAAAGGTCAGGTGTGACCCGATGAAATAATTGCCCGGCGACACCACCACTGTCTTGCCCAAAGCGGCGGTATCGGCGGCGTCAAAGGCGGCGCGGTCATCGGTGACGCCGTCGCCCACCGCGCCAAAGTCCCGCACATCCACCCAATCAAACATATCGGCGTGAAAGACCGCGGTGATGTCCTCGATCACGATGTCCTCGATCCGCACCACGCCCCCGGTCGCTCCGGTCAGGTCCAGCCCGAAATGGCCGTAAACGGGGGCAGTGCCCCAGACCATGTTGACGCCTTGGCGATTGCCCGACCCGATGATCGCCGACACCGTCACCACAGTGCCATAGGCGGTCAAGGGCACGGCAGGCCCGGACTGCGCGGCTGAGGTGACGTTGGTGCCCGTGCTGCTGCCAGCCCAAGCCGCGATGCGCACGGAAGGCAGCGCACCGCTGATCGCCTTGACCTTGGCGGTGACGCGCAGATAGAGGCCCGGCTGGATCGGAATCTGCTGAAAGCAGCGCAGTTTTTGCGTGGCACTGGTCTTTTGCAATTCCAGACAGCCGCCGAAATCCTGATCCGACGGCACATAGGCCGCATTCGGCTGCGCGTCATAAGACCCTTGCCCGGGACGCCCATCTTCACGCGACCACAGGTTCAGTCCCGCCGCAAATGCCGGCGGCATCAGCACCAAACCTTCGGTAATTGCTTTGTTCATCGCTTGCCCTCGCCTTTTTGCATCAAAAGCGGGGCCGTTGGAGCGCACCGCCGCAAGGCGAAGGATTTATCCGGCAGCGGTTAAAGCCCTCTTGGGTCTGCGCGCGGTGATGACCGGGCGGTTTGACGCAAAAAGGGGGGTGTAACCCGGCCCAGGTTCACAGGCTGGCCAAAATCCGCCCATATTTGGTCTTTTGACAGGTGGCCTGCGGCAAAATTTATGCAATATTGCCGAGGATGCGTTGACATTTTCTTAGCTTTTTTGTTTAGATCAGTGGTTTCTGGCAGGCCATTACAAACAATTTAAAGGATATGCCATGAGTCCGTTCATTATGCGCTTGCTCGGCTTGAGCCGCGCCCGCAAACGGGTGCTTCAAGTGGTTGTCGATGTTGTCGTGCTTTGCGTGGTCTTTTTGGTTTCGATGTGGCTGCGGCTGGATCACTTTGGTTTTCTGGCTGACCCAAAGGTGTGGCAGGTGCTTTTACCCGTCGTGCCATTTACGATTTACATGTTCATCCGGTTGGGATTTTACCGCGCGGTCATCCGATACATTGCGGTGCGGGCTTTGGCCACGATCATGCTGGGGTCGGTGCTTTCCGGGCTTGCCTTGGCGGTGACGGCGCAATTGGGGGGCCTTCCGATCCCGCGCTCGGTGCCGATGATCTACACAATCCTGACCTTTCTCTGCGTCGGTGGCTCTCGCTT